>LBOM01000001.1 GCA_000989515.1 Candidatus Nomurabacteria bacterium GW2011_GWE1_32_28
AACAATATTTCTTGAATTTAATATTGAGTAGCTTGTATCAGAATTAATATTTAAATAGGCGTTCCCACCATCCATGTCATCACCAATATTTACCACATTTGCTCCATTAGATGTAGTAACTTTAAAATAATTTCTATTATTATTTTCAAATCTTGCATCACCTATCAATGTAAGTTTTTGAGCTGGCCCCGTCGTCCCGATCCCGACGTTGCCAGTTGTTAATATAGTCATAGCAGTAGTTCCTAAATTCCATGTATCACTATTTACAGCAAAAGTTAGATTCTTACCACTACCAGTTTGAATTCTGGACTCAGAAGAAGAATTAGTTCCAATAGCAATTCTAGCATCACCAATAGTAACTACGTGTTGTCCAGCACCAGTACCTACTTGTAACTGTTGTAATGGACTCGTCGTCCCGATGCCGAGTCTTGCGTTGCTATTATCCCAAAAGAAATTTGAAGAGAATGAAGTAGTATTCGCAGCTGTTTGGAAGGGAACATATCCAGCAGAACCGCCAATAATATTTATTGCATTTTCAGCCACTACTGCACTTGGAACAGAGCCGAGTTTTTTACGAGGAGTCATTTCTCCATCCCAAACAGGAGTCAAATCTACTCCTCCGATATTTACACCCAAGTAAAGAGTTTGATTAAAATCTACTGAGGTTAATGCTGTCACTTCTCCGAGAAGAACGCTAAAAAGTCCGCTTGTTACTTGTACTCTATTTGTTGTCGTTCTCGTTTCTGTCCATAAAGCCACTCCTCCAGTACTCACATCGTAAAGTACAAATTCCATATTATAAATACCATCAGCTACAGCTACTCCACTTGCGTTTGTGAGTTTACCTTGATAGTTGATTTGTTTATTTATAGCAGCATGTGATGTAGAAAAAGGGGAGAGTAGAAAAAATAAAATTAAAAACAAAATAAAGAAATTCTTTTTTGATTTATAAAAATTTTTTATTTTAATTTGTAATTTGGGATTTAACATTTTTTTTATCTTCAATTTTATTGAACGTCAGATTATTTTTTTATTTTTAAACTTCTTTGTTGGTGAGGTAAAGAATTTTGTTTTGTATTTGCATTTTTTAAAATTCGTAATTCGTAATTGTTAATTCGTAATTTTCTTTACTCAATTATTTCTATATCAGAAGAAAGTGTCTTTTTAACTTCTTCTGAAATTATTTTCTTATTTTTTCCATAAAGATATATGCCAAAGAAAAGGGAACACACAAGAAGTATCCCTGTTATTACAAAAATTTTTTTTGTTTTCTTTTGTGATAAGAAATCTCCAACAGCGAGCTTGTTGTGACGAATTTTTTGTTTAAAAATGTAATTATTTATTTCTTCTTCAGTGGTAAACCAATTACCTCCTATTTTTCTTCCTTTTATCTCCTTTTTTCGTATTAGAGAGCTTAAATAGTCTGAATGGTATCCAGTAATCTTTGATGCTTGATTTAGTGATATAATTTTTTTAAGATTTTCCATTTTTATAAAGATATATAATAGTTTGTCGGATAGACGATATTCAAAAAAGATGTATCTCGTACAAACGATATTTTTTTATACCCTTATATTATAGTGTATTGTACACAGCATATCCACTAGTTATCCACATTTCTAATACAAAAAGGACCTATTAAAAAGTATTTTTTAATAGGTCCTTTTTAGCCTTATTTTTATTGATTTTTGTGCTTTTTCTTAAGGTAGACAAGCAATAACAAAAGTGTTAGAAGTAGAATTAATATATATATGTAGTTTTTATATAAAATACCGGTGATTTTTTGAGGAGGATTTTGATTTTCTTGTGTTGTTTTTTCTTCAACAAAAAGTGATCCCTCATTAATTTTTGTTAAAATATTTTCTTTGTATCTGTAAATTTTTATAGTATAAGTTTCTGATTTTTCTAGTGGGGGAATGACGCCTTCGTAGCGTCCACTGTCTGAATTGAATGAGAATAAATATTGTCCGATAACTTCACCTTTTTCATTTGTAACTATTATTAAGTCATCAGAGAATGTTTTTACATTTGTATCAATTACTGTATTTTTATTTTTATCTATTGTTATACTTTTTATATCTGTGAGTAATTCTACAATTTGATTGTATTGATGTACAAAAAAGTTTTCTGTTGTTTTTATTTCTGTCTCTAACGTTTCTGTTGTAGTTTCTTCTAGCTCTTCTTTTTTTGTTTCTTCATCAATTTCTTTATCTGAATATGCAATTTGAGAAACTCCGACACCTCCAGAAAATCTTTTTTGATTATCTCTAGCAAATAAAACATAATAATATTTTTTACCGGCTATAACGTTTTTGTCCAAGAATTTCTCTTTAGTGCCTTCATAGATTAATTTACCTAAGGTTGGGTCTCCTCTTAATCGGTCTTCATGTCTCATGATACGAACATATAAGAAATTTTCATCTGGTGGATTTTCCCAAGTAATATTGATTCCAGAAATATCAGCTGATGTTTTTACATTACGAGGACTCAAGGGGAGTGATGTATCTTTTAGGAATTTTGTAAAGAAATAATTTGTTGGGTAAATATTAATCTTTCCATTAGCACTCTGACTTTCAATACTAAAATAATAAAGAGTGCCTGATTTTAAGTTTATTAATTCTGCTTTATGGTTTATGTCAAAAACAATACTACTCAATGTGCCTTCTTTTAATTCTGCAGTTTCTCCCCATTTTATTGTACTTCTTGTACCAATAGAGCTTTTCCAACTAATGGTAGCTTTAGTAAAATCTGGTTCTATCTTTAGGTCTATTATTGATATGTCTGGATATATAATACCAGGGACACCATCGTTAGGAGGAGGAGGTGGTGGTGTACAATCTGAAGGACAACTAAGCAACGATTCATCTGATTCACATATTCCATTATTATTACAACCACTCACACCTAGATCTACTTGTATAGAATTTGTTTGTGCATTTATTACTGGAATGTAAATATTTATCGAAAATAGTATGCCGAATGAAACAAATAATCTTAATATCTTGTTTTGTCTTTTAGGTACTCCTGACATATTTTTTATAATTAAAAAACTTTTTAACTTCGTAACTGATTATAGTGTTATGGCTGTGACAATAATAGGGGCAGAATATGCACCAGAGGTCTGTATGTGGTCTGCTCCAGATTCTGCACGAAAACGAACAGTAGCAGTGCTTCCTCCTTCGTGGTTGCTAGTATTTCTTTGGAATATTGTTTTTGATGTAGTAGAAAGACCATCCCAGCACTTGGAGCTAGTTTCTCCTGATCCTGAATTACAGATAGAACCATTGTCTAAAAAACGAGTAGATGTATCAATCCCTTCTGGTGAAAATCCGAATGCTGATGTAGTCGAAGCTATAGAGAAATTATAATCTGGGTCAGATCCTGTTGGTGTATAATCATCAAAAGAATCTTCCAGTGAAGTCAAAGCTGGTGTTGAGGCTGATTTTATATTCATACTATATCCGGCAAAATTATCTGTTGTTACTTGCCAAACTAATGTACCTTCACTTGCTTCACCCGTTATCCCGCCGATAGAAGATAATTCTAGATCGGCAGGAGATGTGATGGCTATATAACTTTTTTGCATTTGCCAAAATCCTGCGTGTAAAAAGTAATTATTACTATTGGAATCCCCAGTACCTATTTCTCCTAATGTATCACCGAGCATATAATTAGAAGAATTTGAAGAATCTTCTCCTCCAGCATTTATGCTATCAGACATCATTTTATAGGTATTGCTTTGCATTACTTGTGCAAAAAGCGTATTAGAAGATATTATATTTATTATAATAATAATTAAAATAAATAATAAAATTTCTACTCTTATTTTTTTTAAAAAAGATATATTCATTTTTATTTTTTTATTTCTTCTTTAGTTCAAAACGTGTAAAGAAATAATACAAGAATAAAACAATGAGTATAATGCCTGCAAATATAGGAATCAATATCTTCCATGGTATTACCCAAAAAACTATCTTGTCTTCTGTGTACTCTTCGTTATAGCCTTTATTTAAAGATAGATTTGCTGTATAACGACCAACACTAAAACCATTACTCCAATTTATTTCTCTATATCTTATAGAATCTGGAAGAACAAAATATGCATCTACGGGTAATGTATCTACAGTTTGACCAAACATATTTTTTATTTTTATTGTTCCGTATGGTACGAGGTGTACATTACCATTATTTTTAAATGCAATTTCAAATCCTGTTGGTCTTTTGCTGTAAAATAACTGTGTCGGTCCAAGTAATTTAAAATCTTCAATTGATCCTTCTTCTTTTCCTTCGCCATTTATTTTAAGTAAAAATAACGAACCAATTCTAGAAATGATTCGTGTTTTTCCTTGTACTTCTAATGAATTTTCATTATCTAATTTATCAGGATCATTAGAAATAATGAGCGCTCCATAATATCCTCTTGGTTCTGCATTTTTTGGGATAGATATTGTTACAGGAATGACTATTTTTTCTCCAAATTCAAGAGTAAATTCTTCAATCTCTGGAATGATTAAATCTTTTAAAGAATATGGACTATGGTTATCTCCTAAAAGTACTACTGGTTGCTTCGGATCATTGGTACCTATAAAATCTTCTGTACTGAGTCTAAATTTGACAGCTTTATCTATGCGATTAGTGATAGTAATATTTTTGACTATGTTATCTCCAGGATTTAAAAGTATTTCTGTTTTTCCTGGTTCTACTACGAAATCGTTTTGGGGAATCATCTCTATTTTACTTTTTTCAAAAGCAAATAAATACTCTGGTGTAATTATACTACCAAAAATGATGGATATGATTATTATATAAAAAATCTTTTTCATAAAAAGGATAAAAACTTAAAGAGTTGTAGCTGTCGCTGTGATCGTTGCAGTATAAGTTCCAGAAGGTGCATATACTGTATTTTGTGCAGCTGCAAAACATATTGTTGTCGTTATCCCAGTAGTAGGAGTGACAGTGGCTCTTGTGGCAATAGTATTGTCTGATGTCGTAAAACCATCATATTTTTGAGCAGCAGCAGGTACACCAGCAGCTCCACAAGAAGCAGATGTTCCCCATGTAGCTGTAGGTGTATCTGTACCGTATGCTGAATATCCAAATTCTTTAGTACCACTTGCTATTGACCATATGTCTGGAGTTCCAGGAACTGCTTCAGTATAATCAGCAAATGAATTTGCTCCACTTACTAATGCAGGAGAAGCAGATGCTTTTACTGCTAAAGTATATCCGAGAGCTGAATTTGTTTTTACAAGCCAAGAAGAAGATCCGATAGAGGAGTCTGCAGATATTCCTAGAGCAGGAGCCATCGTGACAGCTGCACCATCTGAGATAGTGATGCCAGAAGTGACATCAAGTGTCACGATGACATCGTCAGTATCTGTAGCTGCAATTGCAGTTTTTATAATTGAATAAAATTGAACAATAAAAAAAGAGAAGAGAGTAAAAATACCGACTACAATTTTTTTATTTAAATAAATTTTTGTTTTCATTTTTTAAAAATTAAATTAAAATACTAATTTGCTTTCTTAAGTATAAAGATTTTTTTTATTTAAGCAAAGTGCTTTTATCCACCTTATTCACACTTTCCACAGTTATAAGAATTTCTTGTTTTTCTTTTGAAAAATTTTTTGCAAAATAGATAAAAATAAACTAAGATAATGTGGTAATTTATTTTTTTTGTTTATTATGCCGTTGTAGCTCAGTTGGTAGAGCACGATATTGGTAATATCGAGGTCCGCAGTTCAATCCTGCGCAACGGCTCTAGAATGGTGGCCACCCTAGCTCAGTTGGTAGAGCACGTCTTTCGTAAAGACGGGGTCCCGAGTTCGATCCTCGGGGGTGGCTCATGGAAAAAGAAAACATAGAAAAAGAAATAAAAGAATTAGAAGCTCAAACACAAGATATATCTTTTTGGAGTGATAAAAATAAAGCACAAGAAATTTTGAAAGAGATTTCAGAATTAAAAGATAAACTTGTTGGTGCAAAAAAATATGACAAAGGTAATGCGATCATTACCATAGTGTCTGGTGCTGGTGGTGATGATGCTGAAGATTTTTCTTCGATGCTTTTAAATATGTATATGAAATATGCTAGCAAGAATGGATGGGAAATATTTTTTATTCACGAACACAAAAATGATCATGGTGGTTATAGGAATGTTTCTTTCGAAGTAAAAGGTAAAAATGCTTATGGAATGCTAAAGAATGAATCTGGTGTGCATCGCTTAGTACGCATTTCTCCATTTAATTCCAAAAAGTTGAGACATACCTCTTTTTCTCTCATAGAAGTGTTGCCAAAATTTTCAAAATTAGAAGAAAAAGATTTTAATATTTCACTCGCAGATATAAAGATAGAATATAGTCGTTCTGGTGGGCCTGGTGGACAAAATGTAAATAAGAGAGAGACAGCAGTTCGTTTAGTACATATACCTACCAATATTTCATCTCATTCATCAGAAGAAAGATCTCAAGAACAAAACAAAGAAAGAGCAATGGCTATTCTTTTGGCAAAAATATTTAAAAAAGCAGAAGAAGAACAGAAAAGCATAGAGGAAATTTATAACAAAAATTATGGTACTGACATAGAGTGGGGAAGTCAGATACGTTCTTATGTATTGCATCCATATAAAATGGTAAAAGATCATCGTACAGAAGCGGAGACTTCAAGAGTAGATGAGATTTTAGATGGCGACATAGACTTATTTATTGAGGCAGAAAAAAATCTATAAATATATAAATAAATATATATAAAAATATATATAAAAAATCTATAAAAGAATTATCTCTATCTACAAACACTGCTATCGCTAGGTTTGTAGACATGTTATCATGTATATATGAAAAATACTTTTGCGGCTGTTATATTGAAAGAATTTTTACAGCCTAGATTTAGATATAAAGGTATGCCTGTTAATTTACTAGGATTCCCTGTTTTAGATAATAAAAAATTTAATAGAGTTAAATTATCAAAACAAATTTATCGTTTGAAACAAAAAGAATTTATTAAAAAAGAAGGTCATTTTTTACATGTAACCTTGAAGGGTAAAGAATATGTAAAAAGAAAACAAGAAAGCCTTTCTTTGTTTGAATCTAAAAATTTTAAATCAGAAAAAAAAGATCTTATTGTTATGTTTGATATTCCTGAAAGTAAAAAAGCAGAAAGAGAATGGTTTCGTTTTCATTTAAAAAAATTTGGATATTTAATGATACAGAGAAGTGTCTGGGTTGGACCTTCTCCACTTCCTGGTGATTTTTTAGATTATTTAAAAGAGATAAAACTTAAGATCTGTGTAAAAACTTTTAAATTAGCAAAGTCATATAAAGACAAAGATTAGCATTGTCTACAAACATTGCTATCGCTAGGTTTGTAGATGTAAATAAAAAAGGAAGCTAGATAGCCTCCTTTAATTTGTGTAGAAAATGACTTTAATAATTTGCTCGAAATATAAGTAGCAATATTATTATTATTAAAAAAAGAGCCCTTGATGAATAGATAATACCAAGTTTGTCTTTTTTTAATATTGCTATAAATAAAGTAATTGATCCACTTATTAAACATATAGATGAAATTCGAAATAATTCAGTACCCAAAGCCACAAATAGTGCTAATATTATTGTTATATAAGGGTTTAATTTTTTCAAGGTTCACCTCGTATTTGTTCTTTTTCTGATTTTTAGATTACAACTTTTTATAAAAAAAACAAGTATTATGTAATTATTTTGAGCGTTTTTCTTTTTGTGTTAAAATAGGAAGGTGATTTATTTTAATAATGTTTCAAAAGTTTATAATAAAGATTCCGTAGTTTTGAATGATGTAACTTTGACTATTACATCAGGAGAGTTTGTTTCTATTGTGGGACATTCTGGTGCTGGTAAAACGACTCTTGTTAAAATGATTTTAGCTGATGATGTTCCAGATGAAGGAACAGTATTTTTTGAATCTATCAATATTTTTAAGTTGAAAGATAATGAACTAACTAAATTAAGAAGAAGGATAGGCGTCGTTTTTCAAGATTTTAAATTACTCTCTAATAAAACTGCATATGAAAATATTGCTTTTGCTATGGAAGCCGTAGGTAAGACTAATCAAGAGATTGAAAGTGACGTTCCGCATGTTTTAGAGCTCGTTGACTTAGGAGATAAAATGTTTCGTTTTCCTAGTCAAATGTCTGGTGGTGAGCAACAACGTCTTGCTATTGCACGTGCAATAATAAATCAACCCGAACTTATAATTGCAGATGAACCGACTGGAAATCTGGATGCTATCAATACTTATGAAATAGTGCAGATTTTAAAAAAGATAAACGACTTAGGTACTACTGTTATTTTAACAACACACAATCGTGGAGTGGTTGATTCTATCAATAAGAGAGTTATTACAATGGAAAAAGGTAAGATTATCAGAGATGACAATAACGGTAAATATAAAATATAATTAAATAAGGTATAATATAGTTATAAATATATGTTGATGATTGAATTAAAAAGAATTATTAAAAATGGGTTTGTAAATTTTACTAGAAGTGGGGTCATTTCTTGGGCTGCTGTTCTTGTTGTTACTATTACTCTTTCTGTAATTACTGCAATTATATTATTACAAGCTGTACTTCATTTTTCCTTAGATCAAATCAAAGATAAAGTAGACGTAACAATTTATTTTAATGTTAATGCTGATGAAAATAAGATTCTTTCTTTTAAAGAATCTTTAGAAAAGTTACCAGAAGTAGAAAGAGTGTCTTATATTAGTGATTCAGAAGCATTGAAGTTGTTTCGTGAACGTCACAGCAATGACTATCCAACCATAGCTGCCTTGGATGAGATAAGTACTAATCCATTAGGTGGATATTTAAATGTTAAAGCTAAAGAAGTTTCTCAATATGAGAGCATTTCTAATTTCCTTAAGAGTGATAATGCACTTGTTTTAGGTTCTGTTTCAATAATAGATAAAGTAAATTATCACCAAAATAAAATAGTAATAGATAGATTAAATAATATAATATCAGGAGCACAAAAATTAGGTTTTTTAATAACATTAATTTTAATAATAATTTCTATAATTATTACTTTCAATACTATTCGTTTAGCTATATTTATTTCTAAGGAAGAGATAGGTGTTATGCGTCTAGTCGGAGCGAGTAAAATGCGTGTTCGTGGACCTTTTATGATAGAAGGCGCTATATATGGTGTTCTTTCTACTATAATAACATTAGTTCTTTTTTTACCTTTAACTATTTATTTTGGTAAAAATATGACAAGTTTTTTAGGAATCAATATGTATGATTATTATATTTCTAATTTATTTCAAATTTTAGTAATTATTTTATTATCAGGTGTATTTTTGGGTGTGATTTCTAGTTTCTTTGCAATTAGAAAATATTTAAATAAGTAAAAACAAATTACAGAAATTAAAAAATTTTAAAAGTCGTGTTGGTTTTCTATCCTTACGGCTCCCTGTGTGAAGGCTTTAAAATTTTTTGAATTTTGTAATTTATTTTATAAATAAGATATGTTAAAAAATAAAACAAAATATATATTTGTAGTAGGTGGAGTTATTTCTGGAGTAGGAAAGGGTATCACTTCTTCATCGCTTGGGCTTATTTTAAAAAATCGTGGATTAAAAGTTACTTCTATAAAAATTGATCCATATATAAATGTTGATGCTGGAACTATGAATCCGACAGAACACGGAGAGGTCTTTGTATTAAAAGATGGTGATGAAACAGATCAAGACATGGGTAATTATGAAAGATTTCTTGATATAAATTTAACACGAATAAATTATATGACTACTGGTCGTGTCTATAAGACAGTTATAGAAAAAGAACGTAATTTAGAATATAAAGGTAAATGTGTGGAAGTCGTTCCACATATACCACTTGAAGTTATTGGACGTATTAAGGAAGCAGGAGAAAAAGTAAATGCTGATATTGTTATTATTGAAATTGGAGGAACTATTGGTGAATATCAAAATATGTTATTTTTGGAAGCTGCTAGAATGATGAAATTATCTTCTCCAAAGGATGTTCTTTTTGTTATGGTTTCTTTTTTACCAACACCACAAAAAGTTGGTGAAATGAAAACTAAGCCTACTCAGCATGCTGTTAGGACACTAAATGGCTCAGGTATCCAACCAGATATTTTAATAGCACGAGCTGATCTTCCTCTTGATAAAAAGAGAAAAGAGAAGTTGTCACTTTTTTGTAATATATCAGCCGACAGAGTTATATCGGCTCCCGATGTTGATAGTATTTATGATATTCCACTTAATTTTGAAAAAGAAAAACTCTCAGATAAGCTTTGTGAGATTTTAGATCTTTCTACTAAAAAAATAGATACAAAGGCTTGGGGAAAATGGAAGAATTTTGCGAAGCGTTCTCATAATGGTAAAGAAACAGTAAAAATAGCAATGATAGGAAAATATTTTGAAACAGGGGATTTTATTTTATCTGATTCTTATTTATCTGTCATTGAAGCTATAAAATATTCTAGTTATATGCAAGACAGGAAACCAATCATGACATGGCTTAATTCTTCTGATTTTGAAAAAAATCCTACAAAATTAAAAGAATTAAAAAAATATGATGGTGTAATTATTCCTGGTGGTTTTGGTTCGCGTGGAGTAGAAGGGAATTTAAATGTTGTAAAATTTGTTCGTGAAAATAAGATTCCTTATTTTGGTCTTTGTTATGGTATGCAGATGATAGTAATAGAATATGCACGAAATGTTTTGGGACTAAAAGATGCTAATACAAAAGAAATCAATTCAAATGCGAAATCTATGGTTATAGATATTATGGAATCTCAAAAAGAAATTTTGAAAAATAATTCTTATGGTGGATCAATGCGTTTAGGAGAATATAAGGCAATATTGCGTGATGGTACTATTGCAAAAGAAGCCTATAAAACAAAAGAAATATTGGAAAGACATCGTCATCGATATGAAGTAAATCCTGCTTTTGTTGGTGATCTTGAAGCAAAAGGTCTTGTCTTCTCTGGCAGATCTCCTGATGGCCATTTAATGGAGATAGCTGAACTTCCAAAGAGTAAACACCCATTTTTCTTGGGTACACAATATCATCCGGAATTTTTAGCTCATCCTTTGACACCACACCCTCTTTTTTCAGCTTTTATAAAAGCTTGTATTAATAATAAAAAATAAAAAATACAAAACAATATTTTTAATTTTGATTTTGTATAATTTGAATTATTTCAGTTGGAATTTGTATCCCTCTTTTATAAAGTTCGTTTGCATAAATGCTCATTTCTTTATATTTTTTTTGTTCATAGTTGTATATCATTAGAGCATTAAAAGCATCTATATAATCGGGGTTAATTGTTAAAGTTTTTTCCCAACTAGTTTTTGCTTCATCATATTTTTTTTCTTGCCAATAAAGTAATCCTAAATTAAAATATGCATTATCATAATTAGGATTTATTTCTAATTCTTTTTTATATTCTTTTTCAGCTTCTATCAGATTGTTTTTACTAGCATATATAAGGCCTAAATTATTATGAACCATTACTTCTTTAGGGTTTAGTTCTAATGCAATTTTATATTCTTTTTCTGCATTTTCCATATTACCATCTAGGTATTCCATAGCCCCTAGATTTTTATGATTAAAAGCAAAACTTGGAGAAGTTTCTGTGGCATTTTTCCAGAAGTTTAATCTGTTTTTGTAATATTTGTTACGATATATTGTTATAAAAGAAAAAATTATTATTAGTAATAAACTGGTAAATATTACAATTTTTTTAGAATTTATTTTTTCTTTTATAAAATATGAGAGTTTAATTTTACCTAATCCCAATATTATAAAAATGAATCCAAACATTGGTATATAAATTCTATTTTCTGAAAATTCTGGTACTGTGTCTATCGGTTTTATTAGTGTTAAAAAGATAAAAATAAAAAACCAGATAGAACCAAAGAAAATAAACTTTAGATTTCTTTTTTCACTTAAAAAAAACCAAATCGTTAAGAAAATTAAAGAAATTATTCCATAAATTATTAACATATCATCCATAATAGGGAAGACGGATAAATCAAAAGGTAGAAATATTTTACCAATTGCAGGAATTAATGAAGGTAGGTTTTTATAGATAGAAGTAAATAAATTATAATTAGCATTGCCAATAAAATTGTGTAAAACCGACATACGGACCAAGAACCAAAAAGCTACAATAAATATCCATATAGATCCAATTTTTATATAAGTTTTATAATCTATTATTATTTTTTTCCATCCCATAAAAATTAGAAGATAAAAAATAGAAATAACTGGTAAAACTATAGCTGTTTCTTTTGTAAAAAGAGCTATAGTAAACAAAATATAATGCCATATTATGTATTTATTATTTTTTGTTTCTAAAAAATTTATAAATAAAATTAGTGATAAAAAAATTGGTATAGCAAGCAATGAATCATTTCTACCTGAGATGAAGGCTACTGTTTGAGCTGTTAGTGGATGAATACTAAAAAATAATGAAAACAAAAATGCTATTTCTTTTTTTATGTTTAATTTAAGTAGAAAAAGAAAAAGTAGTGAAATCGCTAAAAAATGTAGTAAAATATTACTAAAATGAGACATAAAAATAACAGAATTTTCTCCAAATTGAGCATCCAACATAAATGTCAGTCGTTCTACTGGACGATAAAAAGTTCCTCCATTTTGTGGCGTTCTAAAGATGTCCTCATTGAATGCTTGAGGTATATTTGATAAGTTTTTATTAAATTGATATTGTCCTGTTACTAAAACATTATCATCTAAATAAACAATATTAAAGAGGAGAGTAGCTCCATAAACAAAAAATATTGCTAAAGCAATCCAAGAAAATGGATGCCATGATTCTAGAAATATTTTATAAAATTTGTTTTCATTATTATTAGTCATTTTTTTGTGCGACGATGGTTATTACTTCTCCATTTTTACTAAAATATAAACAAAAATTAATTAGGAAACATGGTAAAAATAAAATAGTGAAAAGAAATGTGTGCCATATGATTTTTAAATTAAAGATTCTATTTTGGTCTTGTAACCATTCAAAAAAGTAAGAATCTGAGTTAGTTATTAGGTTTACTACACTTTGAGTAGATGTAAAAGTGGAATATTCTAAAGAAAATGTCCTGATTTTTTTTGTTTCCAAATTATACTTTTTAAGTAATTTAACCAAAGATGATGGTGTAAAAAAAGCTAAATGATGTTTCAAGTCTAATGATAGCCAATGTTTCCCTGTGAGAATTCTTGCCCAAGAGTTAAAATTGGGAACTTCAATAAATAGTATACCTTTTGTATTAAGTAATTCATAAATTTTTTCTACATATAATTCTACATTTTCTACATGCTCTAATACATGTAGTATGGATATGACATCAAATTTATTGTCAAAAGATAATTGTAGTAAGTCTTTATTATATATTTCTAAATTTAATTTATCTTTTGAGAATTTATATGCGTTTTCTGAGATTTGAGTGCCTACTGTTGTATCGTATTTAAAATATTTTTTTAAGAAAAAAAGTATCCAGCCTCTTCCGCTACCAATATCTAAAATGCTTTTAAATTTTGGATTTAGATTATGTATTTTATATGCACGCATAAAACGAAATATTTTGACTACAGATTCTACTATATTGCCAAATCTACTTGCAGCTTCTTTTTTGTAATAATTACTATATATTTCTTTTGGATTTTCTTTTTCTTTGTCTTTATGACTAAAAATCAGATCACACAATAAACATTTATAAAGTTTATAGCCTTTTGTTTCTAAGATTGTTTTGTAATTTTTATTTTGGCAGATCATTTTAATACACGATTAATTTTTCTTTAGAATTTTTCTTATACAATCTTTAAAAAAGAATTTAAATGCAGTATATAGAGTGAGTATCCCATATTCTAAACTCCTTCTAAAATTGATAGAAGAAGTTTCAGCGGTATATTTTGCAGGTATTGGTATGTCACCTATACTATATTTTTTCTCTACTATTTGAAATAAGACTTCTGTATCGAAGACAAAATCATTGGAATTGCTCATGAAATCAATATTTTCTAATACTTCTCTTTTATAAGCACGTAATCCAGTATGCCATTCAGATAAGTTATAACCACTTAATATATTTTCACAAAAAGTGAGAAAACGATTGGCAAAATATTTATAAATAGGCATACCGCCATCAAGAGTTTCTTTTCTGGATCTTATACGAGATCCTAGCATTACATCACAGTATCCTTCATCTATAAATCCTACTAAATATTTTATTACTTTTGGATCATATTGATAATCAGGATGAATCATCACGATTATATCTGCACCTCTTTCTAGTGCAATCGTATAACATGTTTTTTGATTTGCTCCATAACCTCTATTTTCGTTATGAGCATATACAGTCAAATTAAGCTTACGAGCTATGGCGACTGTTTCATCTTTGCTACCATCATCTACTAAAATGATTTCACTAACTATGTCTCTTGATATATCTGAAATAGTTTTTTCTAGGGTTTTTTCAGCATTAAGAGCAGGAAGAACTACTATTACTTTTGGTTTTTTATACATATGGTTAAATTTATTTGAATACGACTTTATTAAAAAATATATAATTTATAAATGCACAAATTGCAGAAGATAGGGCTTGTGCTAAAAGATACCAAAGACCTATTGTGTCAACGAAGGTATACATTAGTGTGGTATTTATACCAAGCATAAATATGTTAAAAATTAAAAATTTTAAGAATTGTTTATGTATATTTTCTTTTGAATAATCATTAAACACAAAAAATTTTTGAAGTGTATAGCTTATTATTACCGCGAAACTGAAAGAAATAATTACTCCAAACAAATACCACAAGTGAAAATATTGGACACAAATAAAAAGAATAATTAAATTTGAAATTGTGGCAAATCCTCCAGCAAAAATATATTTAATTATTTTAGTGTATTTGGACATATTTATTTTTTTATTTCGTTTGTAAGTATTGGTGCTATATCTACTGGTATGAGATTAAATCGTATACGTCCTATTATTTGCCCAGATAGAGTTTTTACATTTACTCTCCATTTTCCATATTCTAAATTTGAACTTTTGGAATATGTACGAAAACCACCATCTCTTCCACCAATAACAGGTAGGCTTACTATAGTTTTTATTATCCATTTATTTTGTATTTCATTGTAGTATTGCCATTCATGGCTTACTGTGAGGTTGAGATTTTTGGGAGAAAAAATAGCACTATACACGTATACAGGAGACTCAGGTTCTTTTTTGAAATCCTGATATAGTTTAAAATAATTTTTCCAGTTACTATCTTCATATGTAACTTCATAGTTATTATCTTTGTTTTTTTGTATAGAATAATAAACTCCAGTATCTTTAAGAGAAAGTGGGATAGGGGGAATTAAATTTGTAAAATAAAGAAAATTGATAAAGATGGTGATGCTTGTAACTAAAAATATAATAATTTTTTTGCTTTCTTTAAACTTATTTTTTTTAAAGTGAAATATTGTTAAAATAAAAAGCGTTATAGTAATAATACTTGAGAGCCCGGATAGTAAAAATATTTGTGGTCCTATCTTATGTGTAAGTATCGGTATTAAATATATTGCGAATGAATATATAGAAAGGAATAATAAACTTATTTGAAAACTAAATCTTATGTAGTGACGTTTGAGAGATTCATTTGCAATAAAAGCAACAAGAAGAAGTAGAAGAAAAGGCCACATAGTAAATATATCCGTACTTCTAAAATAAAAAACTATATAAGCAGACAAAAGACCACCAAAGAAAAATTGTATTATGTTTACATACCAGAAATGTTTTTTTTGAGGATTTGCTTCGTCACCAATTTCACCTTCTTTTATATGAATAAGTGCCATAAAAAAACCTACTATTATTATATGACCTAGTATCCAAAAATTTTCCCATAATGTATCTAGTCTTTTTAATGTAAGAGCATCAAAAATAAATCCGGAGATAAGAGATAAAGAAGAAATAGGTCGTTCAAAGCGACCGTACCAATTTCTAGTTTTTTCTATAAGAAACATTTAATAATTATAACACTGTTAAAGTTTTTCTAGATTAACCTTGTTTTTTAAGCCAAGTAATCATTTTGGTAAAAGTACTAGATCCAGCTTGTCCATCTGCTGTAAGTCCTTGATCTTTTTGAAAACTTGCTACTGCTTTCTGTGTGCTTACACCATAAGAATTGTCAATTTTATTTGATGTTTTATTGTAAACATTTAAGAAATTTTGTACTGTTCCTACTCTTGTTCCACTAGATTTTAATTTCATGTAAACATTATCAGTAATTAGCTTTTGTAATTCATTTATTAATTTTTGGTTTTTGTATGTAGTTGATTCAGTTGGTTCTGGTGTAGGTTCTTTTTGTTCTTCAACTGGTTTTTCTACTACTATTTGAGATTGAAGGGTGATTAGCTCGTCTGAAAGATCTTCTACTTGTTTTTCAAGATCTTCTTTTTCTTGTTCAAGCTGTTCTATTTTTTGATTTGTTTTAAATTCACTACCTGATTGTATTGTGATGACAGACCAATAGCCGATAAGTCCAACTAATACTAAAACAACAATGAAAAACAATATAAATTTTAATTTATCTATCATAAATATATTGTACTAAAAATTCTTATTATTTCAAAGTTTATATAAAAAAGTATTGTTGAAAATGTTTATTTCTTTAAAATATAGTTTAATATAGGGTCTAATCCTTTTTTTGTTTTTGAAGAACAAGGGAAGACAAGATATTCTCCTGCAAATTTTTTGGTTTCAACTAATCTATGATGAAAATCTGATTGATTTATTTTGTCTATTTTATTGAGTATGATGATAAAGTCTTTTTCATGTTTTTCTAATTCTTCAAATACTTCGATATCTTGTTCAGTCATACCCGTTTTTGCATCTATTATTAATAGAATTTTTTTCTGATTAAAATTAGGGTTGAATATGTATTCTGTGATTAAGTTACCGATTTTTTCTTTTCCAATTCCTGAAACACGAGTAAATCCATATCCTGGTAGATCTACAAAATAAATAGATTTGTTAATTAGAAATATATTTATTTCTTGAGTACTACCCGGAAAAGCACTTTTTCGAGAGATGCTACTATGAGTCAATCCATTTATTAAACTTGATTTTCCAACATTGGAACGACCAAGAAAAGCAATTTGTGGAATACCATCAGTAAAAACTTTATCTTCTCCTATGACTCCTTTTATAAATTTAGCTGATATTATTTTCATAATTTTTTTATACTTTAACTAAGTATTTGTCTAAATGCTGCGGGACCTGGACTCGAACCAAGATAACCTCCTCCAGAGGGAGGTGTCCTACCATTAGACGATCCCGCATTACAATAGAAGAATAGTATAAAAATGCTCTTTTATCAATGATTTCTACTATTATATATAGAAAAATTTTGTGAAATTATTATTTGTATAATTTAAATTATTATGATATAATATTTTTATATAATAGTACATTAAAATAGTCAATAAAAAAGGAGGAAAAAATGGAAAAAGTATTTCGAGTTTTTGAAAAGTCATATGATGGAGTTTTCATTAGTGATTATTCCGGAAAAGTAATTTTTCTAAATGATTCATTAGAAAAGATTATTGGCTTTAAAAAAGAAGAAATTCTGGGTAAGAATTTAAAAAACTTAGAAGAATTGTTGTTTTCTAAAGAAAACATTTCTGAATATTTGAAAGATTTTAATTTAGAATCTTTGTGGACATCAGATGTTTTTAAAAAATTTGTTACCAATCTTGAGGGAAGACTTCAGGAATTTTCAATTAGAAGAGAAGATTGTTCAATAGTTTTTGTTGAACAAATTTTTTTTATTTTTGAGGATGATGATACTTTTTTTGTTATATCTATAATAAGAGATATAACTGAGTGTAAAAAATTAAGAGAAGACTTTTTAAATTTTCAGAGGACATTTAGTCATGATGTCAGGAGTCCTTTATCATCATTAATAAGTATTTCTTCTTTTCTTTTAGAAGAGCTAGAAAATAAAGATTTTTCTTTAGAAGATACCAAAGAATTTGTTTTAACTCTCAATAAGATTGGTAGAAAAATGCTCCATATGATGGAGGATTATTTACTACTAGAGGCTCTTGAAAATGGTAAGCAGATAGAAAAAGCGCCGAAAGTTATATCTGAACTTCTTGGAGAATTAAAAAGTATTTTTTCTAATTTCAAAAGTAAAAAAAAGATACAGATCTTATTCAAGAAACATGAAATTGAGAATTCTAATTTTGACCTTCTTCAAAAGAAGGTTATGATAAATGAAAATTTATTTTCATCTGTTCTTAATAATCTGATCGGAAATGCTATTGAAGCTGATCAAGAAATTGATAATAAAATAATAATAAATATTTATGAAGAAAGTAGATATTTATTTTTATCATTTTCTAATCCTGGTGAGATTCCAGAGGAAATCAGGAGTAAGCTTTTCCAGAAGTTTACTTCTGGAAAGAAAAATGGAACGGGAATTGGTCTTTTTTCTTCAATGCTCATAATTAAAGCTCATCTTGGAGATTTATATTATGAGCCCCTTGAGGGAGTAACCAGGTTTACAATCAAGATTCCAATGTTTCCAATGTTTTAATAAAAAAAGCCAATTTCAAGATTGAAATTGGCTTTTACTTTTAAAATGAAAATCTTTAGATGATATCTATATTGTATTTTAAATCTTTTTACTCATCATCTTTTTCATATTTATCATTTTCTTCATGTTTATCATCTTCGTAATATTTATAATTATCTTTATTTTTTTCATATTTTTTGTCAGTTTCTTTTTCCTTTTTATAATTATCTATTGTAGGTGTAATATTTTTTTCTTTAGTCGTAGTTTCTAAAATGTTTTCGTTTAAAGAAACGACATTTGTATTTGGTGTTTCTGTCGATGGAATATTTATATTTTCAGTAGCTAATGTTTTTTGGTCTTCTATTTGATTAGTTTGTACTGTCGCATATGTGACAAAACTTACAAATAGTGCACCACTTATTATTGAGATTATATAATTTTTCATAATATTTAATATGTTTTTAACTTGCTTTTGATTGCCTGCTTGATGTTACAGGATATTGTATTTGTATTATCTGTGCTGGTGCTTGTGTTGCTTTTTGTGTTTGTACTTTTGTATTTGGTTGAGTTTTCTGTTGTACTAGTACTGGAACCTGATTTGTCGTATTTGTATTAATTTGCTTATATACAATTTGATTTGTTTTATTTTGTATTGATAATTGTGCTTGATTTTTCTTTTGTATTTGTAGTTTTTCTTGTTGTAAAGCTAAAATAGAATTTCTTTGTATTTTATTTTGATATAGAGAAGAACCTTGCATAAATATAAATGCTATAAGTCCAAAAGTTATTATTACATTTTTAAAATCCTCTTTCATATATTATTTAATCTAATTTTTGCCACATATGAGTATCACTTTTTCTAATAGAACATTCTGCACATTTAAAATCCATAGGAAGTTCTTCCCATTTTGTGCCTGGAGCTATACCTCTTTCAGGTAGTCCTTTAGCTTCATCATATATCCACCCACATTCTAAACAAACATATTGAGACATAATTTTATTCTTTATTTATTATTACTATTAATATAGTTACTATAAAGTATAATTATGAAAATTAAATGAATGAGTATTTTATTATACACACCTTAAGATAACCTCAAAACTAGTACCATTGCCATAAGAGCTGTTTATATTTATTGACCCATGGTGTTCTTCAACTATTTCTTTTACTATAGCAAGCCCTAGTCCTGCACTAGAAGAATTTTGTGTACGAGAATCATCCACTTTATAAAATCTATCATATATATTTATAAGATTTTCTTTTTTAATACCTATGCCAGTGTCTATCACAGACAGAATAATTTTATTACTTTTCTTTTTTAAAGATATTGTCACACTACCTTCTTTTTTATTATAATCGATTGCATTTTTTAGAAGATTTATGACAAGACGTGTCAAATTATTCTTGTTGCCTAATGTATTTAAATTATTTTCTACTTCATCTTTTATTGTGATTTTATGTATGAGAGCATATGCTTCTATTGTATTTATTTGTTTCTTGCATATTTCTGAAAAATTTACTTTAGAATTTAAATTTACTTTCTTTTTATTACTTTGAGCTAGGAAAAGTAAATCATTTGAAAGTGTTATTAATCTTTCTATCTCTTCTAAAGATTCTTTAGTATATTTTATATATTCTTCTTGTTTTCTGTCATTTCTTAATATGACTTCTGACCCAGCTTTGATGACAGCTAGTGGAGTGCGAAGTTCATGTGCTGCATTTGCTACGAATATTGATTGTTTTTTATATGCTTCTTCTATTGGTCTCAGAGTACGTTTAGACAAAACGTAGGCTATCATCAATGTGAATATAAGTATGGCTATGTCGGAAGTGATGAGAATTCCTGCTAGATTTTCTTGTATTTCGTGAATTTTATTTTCTTCGAGCTTGCTATCTCTTTTTTCATTTTCTTCTGAAGATTGTTCTTTAATATTTTCATTTGTAGAATAGATACTATTTGTGAATAAACTATAAACAAGAATATTAAAAATTACTAAAATGATAAAAACGCCAACAGTGTAATATGTGGTCAAAAGTATTGTCGCTTTTTTGAATTCACTTAGATTTGAAAGTGTAGCCCACTCCTCTAATTGTTTTAATATATTTTTCATTTGTATCTTTTAATTTTTTTCGTAATTGTTTTATATAAACATCTGTTATATTACTAAATGCACTATACGCAAAATCCCAACAATGTTCAAGTAGTTGTTCTCTTGTAACTACTTGATCAGCATTTAACATTAAATATTCTAATATAGAATATTCTTTTAAAGTTAAGTTTAATAATATACCTTTTTGAGTAGCTATATGTTTACTATTATCTAATACAATATTTTGGACTTCTAATTTAAGTATCACTTTTTCTTTTGGTCTACGAAGTAGTGCTCTTACTCTTGCCAATAATTCTTCCATATCAAATGGTTTTATCAAATAATCATCGGCACCACTATCTAATCCTAAAATCTTATCATCTAATCCTTCTTTTGCTGTGATCATTATTATAGGTAAATTTATATTATCATCACGCAAGCTTTTACATAGTGATATGCCGTCTTTTTTAGGTAACATTATGTCTAATATAACGAGATCATGACTTCCTGATCTTGCCATACGTTCTCCAGCTTCTCCGTCATAAGAAGAATCGACAGCATAGCCTTCTTCTTCAAGCATTTGTTTTGTATACTTAGCTAATTTTTCATTGTCTTCTACTATTAATATTCTCATATATATATAATACACCTATTCATCTTTTATTCATTTTTTTCTTTTATTATGAAATTATGTTAGAAGAATTTGAATATAACGGCAAAGCAATGGGAACGGAATATTTTATTTCGATTGTTTGTAATTCGAAAGGTATTGCAGATAATATATATAATATTGCAAAGAATGATATAGAACAATATGAATCATTATTTTCTAGATTTATACCTACAAGTGAGCTTTCAATATTGAATGAAAAAAAAGAAATGATTGTTTCTGATTTATTTCTAAACGTGACAATGAAAGCATATCGACTTTTTACTCGTACTAGAGGGATATTTAATCCACTTGTACAAATATCTAGACTTGGCTATGATAGTAACTTTTTAGATATAAAAGATGATATTAATATTAATGATGAAAGTATTTATGATATTGATTTCTCTTCTGTATTTATAAATCCAAATAAATCACTTATATGTTTGAATGAAGGACAAAAACTTGATTATGGTGGATTTTTGAAAGGATATTTAGCAGAGATTATTGTAAAAAATATAAAATCTAGTTTTTCAGATATTGTTGGTATTATCATCAATATTGGTGGTGATATATACACACAAGGGTTAGATAAAAATGGAAATAAATTTATATTTAATATTTATAATCCAATTTCTAAAGATGATGTGTTTGTGACCTTATATAATCAAGGTCTTGCTACGAGTGGCACTTATAAAAGATCATGGTCTTGTTTTAATAAAAAAATGCATCATATATTAGATATTACTGGTAAACAAAATCCAGAAAGTGACATTGTATCCATAAGTGTGATACATAATGATGGAGCAAAAGCTGAAGCATATACAAAAGTATTTTTATCTATGGATTACAAAAATGCACTAGGGTTATTGGGAGAAAAAGATATTTCGTTTGTAATTATAAAAAAAGATGGAAAAGTATTTAAAAATATAATATGAGAACATATTTAAAAACAATAAAATATTTGCAAAAGATTTTTCTTTTTATTTCTATTATAACAATGATGGTTCTTCCTATTATGATTGTTTTTTATCCATATTTTGTTTCAAATACAGTTGTTTCAAAACTTTATTTTATATCACATGTATTTCTTTTTTTTGTTATGATGATACGACCATTGGCAGATATTTTCATTAATGTTAAATGGATACGACCATTGGTAATATTAAGAAAGGGTGCTGGTGTATTGTCTGCATCTATTATTATTTCTTTTATATTGGCAAAATTAATCATTGATCCTGTCGCTTATTTTACAAGTATTGGAACTTTGAAATATTGGTCTATGGTAAATTATGTAGTGTTAGCACACATTGCAGATCTTTCAGCAATAATACTTATAGTCACTTCAAATAATTTTTCTAAAAGAATATTAGGAGATTGGTGGAAAAAAGTTCAAAAACTTTCATATGTATATTTTTATGGAAGCGTATTATATGTATATCTTTCTTATAAGGATATTGATTTATTGATTATGTTATTGATTACGACTGCTTTAATATTTGTAGCTTCTATAAAAAATGAAAAAAGATTAATAAAAAATAAAGAAAATGTTATATGAATATAAAAAAAATTACTGGAAAAATAAATAATGTAGTGGATTTATCTAAGACTGCAAAAGAAATAAGTATTAATCTATCAGAGCCAATTGATTTTATTTCTGGTAGTTTTATGAATGTTTTTATAGATATTAATGGTGAAAAGGTGAGACGTGCTTATTCTATATCTTCATCTTCTTTAGAAAATAAAAATATTACTTTTACAATACGATTGAGCCCAGTTGGACTTTTAACTCCACTTTTTTGGAAGAAAGACATGATAGGAGAAGATATAGAAATGATGGGCCCTTTAGGATTAAATACAGTCGACAAAATGAAACAAGATAAAATATATTTATTCGCATTTGGTGTCGGTGCTGGAGTGGTCAAATCAATTGCTAGTTATTTTTTTAATCAAAAAAATATTAAAAGTCTCACAATACTTACTGGGAGTAAAAGTGAGGATGAAATATTATATAAAGACTATTTTAATAGTTTGTCTCTTGGTTCTGGGAATGTTTTTGTAGATCATATTGTTTCTAGAACAAGAGAAGGATCAACTATCAAGAAAGGATATATTCAGGATTATATAAATGAATTTGATTTTAACAATTCTGATGTTTATGTATGTGGAAAAGAAAAAGCTTGTAATGATTTAGTGGAGAAGATTAAATTAATGAATCCTAGTGACTGCAATTATTTTATTGAAGGATTTCATTGATTATAAGTAAAAGTGCTGATATATTATATATTTGATATAATATACTTATGAATATTGCTTTAAGGAATATAAAAAATGTTGAAGATGTAGCTAATTTTATTGCTTTTTCTATTTTAAAACAATTAAATTTAAATAAAAAAGTTTTATTTTTTATCCCTGGTGGTTCTGCTATTATTGTAGCTATAAAAGTGGGAGAAATTTTAAAAAATAATTCTTTAAAGAATTTAGTTGTTACTTTGACAGACGAAAGATATGGAGAGATAGATCATTTTAATTCAAATTACTTTCAGATTAAAGAAAAAGGTTTTGATTTTGGATATGCGAAGGTAATTCCTATTTTAACAGGAGAAGATATAGATATTGTCACAGAAGAATTTGATAAAAATTTAGAACAAGAATTTTCCTCAGCTAATTACAAAATAGGTTTGTTTGGTATAGGTACAGATGGACATACGGCTGGAATTTTGCCTGAGAGTATTGGTGTAGATTCAGATAAACTGGCTTGTCATTATGATACTCCAACTTTTAGACGCATTACTATGACAGGCAAAGCTATAAAAAAATTAGATGAAGTGATAGTATTTACACAAGGGATAGAGAAGGACGCAGTAATAAAAGATTTACAAGAAAGAGATATAGACGATAGAAAACAACCAGCGCAAATTTTGAAGAAAGTGCCATTATTAATAATATTTAAAAAACTGTAGTTGGAAATTATAAAAATCAAAAATTTCTGAGTCTTCGCCCTCGGAGTCATAAGGACAGGGGACCCACGACTCTTAAAATTTTTATCTTTATAATTTTTAATTAGTAATTATATGAAAATAGCAATATCAGGTTTAGGAAAAATGGGAGCACAGATAGCCAAAAAACTTTATGAAAGTAGTGTGGACGTCATTGCCCATAATAGAAGTAAAGAAAAAGTAGATGAGATGGTGGCTCTCGGTATGAAAGGAGCTTATTCAAAAAACGAAGTTATTGATTCTTTTAACGGAGATAGGGTGATGATATGGATGATGGTTCCAGCCGATGTCGTAGATAGCGAGATAGAAGAATGGATAAAAATAATACCTAAGAATAGTATTTTGATTGATGGTGGTAATTCTGATTATCGTCTCACAAAAAAGAGAGCTATTCTCGTTTCAGAAAATGGTTCTGTATTAATGGATGTCGGTACAAGTGGTGGAATTTGGGGTTATGAAAATGGATTTTCTATGATGACAGGAGGGGATTCTTCGATTTTTGAAATTATTAAACCTATTTTGCAAATACTTGAGAAACCAAATGGTGCTCATGAATATTTTGGAGAAGCAGGTTCAGGACATTATGTAAAAATGACTCACAATGCTATAGAATATGGAATGATGGAAAGTATTGCTGAGGGTTACAGACTTTTAAAAGAAGGTCCATACAAAAATATTGATTTGATAAAAGCAGGAGAAGTGTGGCAACATAGAAGCGTCATCACTTCTTGGTTGAATGAACTTACTTTAAATGCTTTGAAAGAAAATGTTAAGGCAGAGGGAGTAGATGGAGTAGTCGTAGAATCTGGAGAGACACGTTTTGCATTAGAGACAGCAAAAGAATTTAATATAGAAACACCTTCCATCCAAGCTTCTTTTGATGTAAGATTAGCTTCTCAAAAAGGTAATGTTAATTTCACTACAAAATTGCTTTGTTTAATGCGGAATGCTTTTGGGGGACATAAAATAAATGGAAAATAAAAAAACAACTTATATAATTTTTGGTGCTTCTGGTGATTTATCAAAAAGGTATTTATTGCCTGCGCTTAAAAATATGCAAAATATAAATTATGTAGATTCAGTAATCCCTGTTTCTCGTAAAGATTATGGCAATTTGAAAAATTTAATAAAAAGTGAAGGAGAGAAAATTTTTCATTTAGCTATACCACCAGAAGCGGTGACCGATGTTGTCAAACTAATTTATAATGATTTTGGTAAAGATAATGTGAAAATAATGTTGGAGAAGCCTTTTGGTAGAGATTTGGAATCTGCTCAAAGTCTTGTAGAACATGTAGACCAATATTTTTCAGAGCATCAGATTTATAGAATAGATCATTATTTGGCAAAACAATCGATGCAAAATGTGGTAAATGAAAAATGGGATAAAAATGATATTTCTGAAATAGAGATCATAGCTAGTGAAAAGATAGACATAGAAGGTAGGGTCGCTTTTTATGAACAGACAGGCGCATTGAAAGATTTTGTACAAAGTCATCTTTTGGAAATGGCAGCTGTCGTGTTGTCTCAATCTTTTAAAATGGATGATCGTTACAATGCATTGAAGAATTTGCAGATTGTTTGTGATATTAAAGAACATCGATGTGTAAAAAGAGGACAATACTTGGGATATCGCGAAGAAGTGAGCAATCCTAAAAGTATGACAGAGACATTCGTCTCTATCAATATGATATCTAATGACAAGATTTGGAATGGAGTATCTATCATCTTGACTACAGGAAAGGCTTTGTCAGAAAAATTGACACAAATAATAATAAAATACAAAAATGGAAATAAAAAAGTTTTTAATATTGAGCATGAATCTGATGCTTATGAAAGGGTCATCAAATCTACAATAGAAGGTAAGCGAGATTTGTTTATCTCTAGTGGAGAAATACTTGAAACATGGCGAATTTTGGATAATTTGCAAAAATATTGGCAAAAAAACGAAGATAATTTAATAATTTATAAAAAAGGTAGTATGATTGAAGAAATTTTAAAATGAATAAGTGCTGAAGGATCGTAGTTCTGGTATAATATTCTTAATGAAAAATAAGTTTGTTGGTAAGATAAAAAGTACCATTTCTTGCGATAGCAAAGGTTGCTACCTTTTTTTGTTTTTGGTAGGTATTGTTTTAGTTTTATTTTTTGTAATTCCAGAATTTTTTAGTAGTAAAGTTTATAATGAAAAATCTTTAAAAGAAGAAGCTATCACAAGAGAAGAAGAAAACATAATTGACGTCTTACCATTTGACAAAGAAGCTTATGATGAAAAGATGGAAGAGTTGGCAAATAATCCTATAGATCCTATAGTTTATAAAACTATTAAAACTATTACAGGAAAAGACAAAAATGGTAAAGATATAATCAAGACAGAAAAAGTTCCACTTGATCCTAAGCCAGTAGTTTCTCATCTTTGGCCAGTAAAAGCTCCATATCCAAACAAGGGAGCCATCTTGCCTTTTAATAGAATAATCGCATATTATGGTAATTTGTATTCAAAAAAAATGGGAGTACTTGGAGAATACGAAGAAAATGATATGTTGCAAAGACTCAAAACTGAAGTAGAAAAATGGGAAAGTGCAGATCCGACAACTCCTGTTATTCCGGCACTTCATTATATTGCAGTAGTAGCACAAGGAAGTGCTGGTGCTGATGGTAAATACAGAACTCGTATGCCAGATTCAGAGATAGATAAAGTTGTTGAGATTGCAAAGAAAATAAATGCTATTGTTTTTTTAGATATTCAAGTTGGTTTTAGTACTTTACAAGAAGAAGTACCAAAATTCGAAAAATATCTTAAAATGTCACAAGTGCATTTAGGTGTTGATCCTGAATTTTCCATGAAGGGCACTATTCGTCCTGGTAAGATTGTCGGCACACTTGATGCAAGTGATATAAATTTTACAGTGAATTATTTGTCGAGAGTTGTTAAAGAAAATAATATTACGCCTAAGATTTTAGTAGTACATCGTTATACACAAAAGATGGTGACTAATTATAAAGAAATAAAACCATTATCTGAAGTTCAGATTGTAATGCATATGGATGGTTGGGGAGAGAAGGCAAAAAAGATAGGTACATATAAACAATTTATTTATAAAGAACCCGTACAATTTACTGGTTTTAAATTATTCTATAAAAATGATTTATTTACACCAGGTAGTGTTTTACTTTCTCCAGAAGAGCTCTTGAAGCTTAATCCAAAGCCTAGTTATATACAATATCAATAGATCTTTTTCAAGCTAGTATATTTGTTTTTTACATGATACTATTTAGATATGTTTTCAAGTTTTTTAACTACAAGTTCACATGGATTTTTGCCTGTAATAATGCTTTCTGCATTGATAGATAGTATTAATCCTTGTGCTATATCAGTATTGTTTTTAACTATTACTTTTCTATTTAGTTTAGGAAAAAATAGAAAATTTGTTTTGATTTCTGGTGGTGTATATATATTTGCTATAGCCACTGTATATACTTTTATAGGATTAGGTGCATTGAAAGCGCTTACGTTTTTTAATGTTCCCAATGTAATGGCGAAGGTGGGTTCTTCTATATTATTACTTTACAGCATCATAAGTTTGATAAATGAATTTTTTCCTAAATTTCCAATCAAATTAAAAATGCCAGAAAGTACTCACGCCACCATAGCCAAAGTGATGACTAAGGGTTCTATTCCAGCTTTCTTGTTATTGGGAGCACTTGTAGCTATGTTCGAATTTCCTTGTACTGGTGGTCCTTATCTTTTTGTATTATCTCTACTGCATGATTATGCAAACTTTTGGAAAGGTTTCTGGTATTTGATTTTGTATAATTTTATTTTTGTTTTACCACTTATTATTATACTGTTATTTACTACAAATAAAGTTATGGCAGAAAAAATAGACAAATTACGTAAATTGGAAACAAAGAAAGCGCGTGTTATTTTATTATTAATTCTTATTGGTTTTGGTATTTTAATATTTTCATTATAATTAATAAAAAGATTATTAAAATCTACTTTTTAGAATGGTCTGGCCGGGGTTCGGGGCCCCGGAGAACCGAGGACCTTATAAAAAGTTAGTTTTAATAATCTTCCTAAATATATGTCACAAGATTTAAAATTATTAAGTTTCGAAGAATTACAAAAGAAGATTGCCATATTAAAAGAAGACAGAGGTGTAGATTTGTCTACAGAAGAGGATTTGAGTATAGCCGTGATGAATTTAATTAGTTTAGAAGAGCATTTCTTTTTTTCTGGAGCAAAGACAGGCAAAGATGAATATTACAATATGTTGATGGAAGTTAGAGAAATGAGGAAAGTATTACTCGCTCGCATGATAGACAAAACAGAAGCTGAGAGTTGGTGTATTTCTAAGCATTTATTAGCGACTACGATGAGACTTATGGAAGTCGGAACTAAGCTACAAGGAGATGGCAAAACAGAAGATGCAAAACAAATGTTTACTTTTGCATACAAGGTTTATAATCTTTTCTTTGGGCTTAGATTAAAAATTATTAATATACCAGATATAAAAAATAATCTAGAAGCTGAGAAGCCTATGACATTTGATGACATCATGGGTAAGCTTGTGGATTGTTGTAAAGAATAAAAATATGAATCAAAAAAGTATTTTCTTTTTAATAATAGGTCTTTTAGTGTTAGGTACCGTAGCTACTGTTTTACTTAAAAAAGGTGATAGCCCAGTATCTACAAAATATGATAGTTTCGCACAATGTTTAGCTGAAAAGAATTTAACTATGTATGGTGCTGTTTGGTGTTCACATTGTAATGCGGAGAAACAACGCTTTGAAGATTCTTTTAAATATGTTCCTTATGTTGAATGTACAGAAACTCCAGACCTATGTATTGAAAAAGGCATAGAAGGTTATCCAACTTGGATAGATGGGAATGGTACGAAATATGTAGGAGAACAGGGTTTAGAAAAATTATCAGAAATAAGTAGTTGTATATTACCAACTGAATAGTATATAATTATATATATGAAACAAGGACGATTAGATCAATTGGCAGACGGTATATTTGCTATAGTTATGACTATTTTAGTTTTTGAAATACGTATTCCTGAATATGTTGGTGTAGTAAGTGATCAGACACTTTTGGATTCATTATTAAATCTTTATCCTGTTTTTCTAAGTTATCTTTTAAGTTTTTCTCTTCTTTTTACTTATTGGAGATCTCATCATTTTATTGAATCAATACTTGCTAAAAATATTGATACACATTTTTCTAATTTAAATGCTATCTTTTTTTTCTTTGTAGCTCTAGTTCCATTTTCTTCTCATATTCTTGGTAAGTATAGTTATTCTTATACCGCTACTATATTTTTTGCATTAAATATAATTTTAATAGGTTTTTCATTGTTTGTGATGCGTCAATATGTTATTAATTCTAAAACTATTGAAAATGCGATATTTACAAAAAGAGAAAATGAGCATGCGAATATGCATATATTGTTTCCTGTCGGTGCAGCATTTATCGCAATATTTATATCTTTTTTAAGTACCAATATTGCGATAGTGTTATTTACACTTGCGATTTTATTTAATTTATTAAACAAGAGTACTAAGTATACTTTTTTTCTTATTGATTTTTTTCGTAAGAATAAATAGATTTATAAATCTATGATAGATTCTAAAAAAGAAATAAAAGCTTGGCGTGAAGTTAAAAAAAGTGAAAAGTTTATGAATGCTTTTCGTGGTTTATATGTTTTTGGAAAAACAACAAGGAATCTATATTTTCATATAAGTACAGCATTGCTTGTAATATTTTTGGGTTTTTGTTTTAATATTTCAAATTTTGAATGGATTATTTTGATTTTTTGTATTGGTTTTGTTTTAGTTTCTGAAGCGTTTAACACAGCAATAGAAATAGATATAGATTTAACTTCTCCAGAATATCACCCTTTTGCTAGAGACACCAAAGACGTTGCAGCAGCAGCAGTTTTGTTGTCTGTTTTTACTGCAATAATAATTGGTTTGATTATTTTTTTACCTAAGATTTTTTAAAATTAGTAATAATGATATTCATTAATTAAATTTATGATATAATTAAACTATGGATCAGGAATTAAATAAAAAAATAGAAGAACAGGGAATTAAGATTGATGCGATATATAAATCTGTAGAAAAAACAAGAAAATATTTTTTAATGATTATTTGGGTTACAGTTTTAACCCTCATAATACCAGTAATAGGATTATTTTTTGTTTTACCATCTTTTTTGAGTAATTATGCAAGTTCTTTAGACAGTTTGGGTATTTAAATTATTCAATTTTGAAGTGTTTGATTATTAGAATAACATTTTTATTTTATGGCAAAAGGAATTACACATAAAAAAGAAGTAAAAAAGGCAAAGAAGGCAAAGAAGAAATAACTATAAATCCTCAATTAAAAATTGAGGATTTATAGTTAGATATAAAAATTATGTATATTAGAGTAAAGGTAAATCCTTCTGCAAAAAAAGAAATATTTAAACAGATAAATGAGGATCATTTTGAAATTTCTGTAAAAGAAAAAGCAGAACGTAATCTTGCCAATGACAGGATTGTTGAAATTTTTTCAAATCATTTTAATGTTTTTAAAAATAAAGTTCGTATTGTAAATGGACATCGTAGTTCTACAAAACTTTTGATAATTGATAAAAATTAAAGAATTGTATGTTTCTAAAATATTAAAATATGTTAAATTTTACACACAAAGAAATAGTTTTAATGAATAAATTAAATACACCAGCAAAGGTGCAAGATTTTTTAAATAGCTTAAAATTTAATCTTGAAAAAGATGGAAAAGATACTTTAAAATCTCCGATAAAAGTATTGCGTATGGGAAATGCTCATTGTACTGAAGGTGCTATTTTAGGTGCTTATATACTCTCTTTGCATGGTTTTAAGCCCTATATTTTACATCTAAAGACAGTAAAAGGAGACTTCGATCATGTTATTGCACCATTTAGACAATATGGTTTTTGGGGTGCATTATCTAAAACCAATCATTCAGTTTTACGATACAGAGAACCAATTTACAAAAATATACATGAATTAGTAATGTCTTATTTTCACGAATATTTTTTAGACAATGGTTTAAAAACCTTACGGAGTTATTCTATACCTCTTAACTTGAATATTTTTGAAAAAGGGTGGGAGATAGAAGAAGATAATCTTTGGGGAATAGATCAAGAGTTAGATAAAATAAAACATTACGATATAGCTCCTAAGATTGTTTTTAGAAATCTTAAAAAAGCAGATAAAATAGAAATAAAAGCTGGTAAAATTGTAGAATTTTAAAAAATAAAGATTTCTTTATAGAAAGTACATCTTAAATATCTTTTTGTTTTTATTTTTAATCTATATTTTTTCTAATTTCCAAGATATTATATCTCCAGGTTTTATTTTATAATCTGATATACCTATGTCTGCTTTTTTATTATTTACATAATAAAGCCAGTATTTTTCGTTACTTGATTTTATTCCATTTATTTCTTCTATGAATTTTCCGATTCCAGAATAAGTTTTATCTTTAAAATTTATTTTTCCTTCTTCTTTTAATTTAACCATGAAATCATAGATATTTACTTCTTGATTAATTTCAGTCTCGTATTTAATTCCGTTTACTTCTAATACTGCTTTATTTATTATTATTTTTGGAATTTCTTCATATGTCTTACTATTTATATCTATTTCAGATTGTTTTACTATTTGTATTTTTTTATTTAAAAATAGTATTACCAAAAGAGTAATTATTATTATTGTTATTTTATATTTTCCTTTTATTTTCATATATTTAATTTGGATACAAAAAATTTACAACAAGTAGAATTTTATAACTTTTAATTTTTAAAATATATGAAGACTACTTATTAAATGAAATGATAATCTATTTAACATCTTTTATTTTTAGAGATATTAAAAATCCGATTAATAATATTACAGCTAAAACAAAAAATAAATATTCAAAAGATGGTACTAGAACAAGAATAGGTATTGCCAATAAGGGGGCCAATACATAAGAAAGAGAAGAAGCATTGCGAAAGAAGATAATCTCATCAGCATTTTCTTTTGTAATTTCTTTGAAAAAATAACTTTCATTCATTGTTTCAATAGTTGCAGCTCCTACTCGTGTCGCAAAAAGTATCGTTGCCCAAAGCCAGAATATGGATTCTTTTATTAGAGGTATAGCTATAACAGATAATGTTATTATAGAAAAACCAATAATTAACATCTTTTTTTCTCCGATTTTGTCTGAAAGTTTTCCTAGTGGAAAATCTAATAATATAAATGGTAAGAGCATTATTGAAAAAATAATACCAATTTTTTCCCAACTGAAATTTATATATTGATTTAAATATATTGGTGTATATATTATCATCCAAACATAAAAAAATTGTAAAATAAAATTAGAAAAATATATTTTTAATATATTTTTATTTTGTGAAAAAGATTTAATAGTTTTTAATATATAGAATTTTTTATATTCAGGGTCTTTGAAATCACGTAGGAAGAAAATAAAAATAATAGCTACTAGTATTATAAATCCTGCACCCAAAAGATAGATATTTGAAAAATTATTTTTATTTATAATAGAACTTGAAATAATTTGTGCAATAATCCAAGCAAAATTTATTATCATTAGATAAAAACCCCTAAGAGACCCCGTCGAGGTTTTTGGCGAAAAATCTTCTAAAAATACATCCAAAGAAGAGAGTATATAATTAAGTGATATAAAATAAAGAATAAAAGCAATAATTATCGTAAAAACATTATTTTCTAATGCAAGAAGAGTCAAGGATATAAATATTATAAATAAGGATAGTAATATAGTAATACGATTACCTAGACGTTTAAGTATTTTAGGCATTTTTAATAGACCCAATATAGTTAATATTGAAGCAATTATATAAATAATACTTATGTATTTTGAATCTAAAAATGTTCCAAGGAAACTTGAATTTATATAAGAAACAAGAGCAATTGGTATAGAGAACAGAAAACCTGCTAAATATATTATTTTTCTGTTGTGTTTTTCCTTCATTTTTACAAATTTTTTAAATACTTAATATTACAGGTATAACTAATGGTCTTTTTGCAGTTTTTTGAAATAAGAATTTTGAAACAGTTTCACCAATATTAGATTTTATGTGATCTAGGTCAATTTCATTATTTTTTATAGCTATGTCATCTACTCCTTTTTTGATTATAATTCGTACCTGTCGTAAAAGTTCTTGATTTTCTTTAAGATATACAAACCCACGTGATATTAGATCTGGTGATTTTTTTAATTTACGAGTCTTAAGATCTATTAATGCTATTATTACAAACATTCCATCTTGCGCAAGCATTTGTCTATCTCTGATAACTACATCTTGTACATCACTGATTGCAAGTCCGTCTACCATCATTGGAGCAGATGGTGCTTTTTCTTTTCGTAAAATAATTTTTTCTCCATCATTAGATATTTCAATAATAGAACCATTGTCTGGTACTACTATTCTTTCTTCTGACATTCCTGCCTCTATCGCTAGTTCTTTGTGGAGCTCTAACATGAAATGATTGCCATGAATTGGAATAAAAAATTTTGGATGTACTTTTTTATGAAGCCATCTTATATCTTCTTTGTTTCCATGTCCTGTAGCATGAATGAAGTCTTCTCCAGCTGTTCGATAACTTATTATTTTGACACCTTGTCGTGAAAGATTATCTTTAATACGTTGAACTTTTATTTCATTTCCAGGAACCACAGAAGATGAAAGTATAATAGTGTCTCCTTTTTTGATTGAAAATTTAGTGTGAGATTTGTTTGCAGCACGCGAAAGTGCTGCAAATTCTTCACCTTGAGATCCTGTCATAAGTATTACAACCTTGTTAGGAGGATATTTATCAGCATCTTCAATAGGTATCAATGTATCTTTTTTGGGCTTAAAGTATCCAGCTTCTATTGCTACATCTATATTTGTTTTCATAGAACGTCCATCAATAGCTATTTTTTTCCCTAAATTCTCAGCCACTTTTACAACATGAGTTAGTCGAGTGATGTGTGATGCAAAAGCAGCAATTATTATACGTCCATTTACCTTTTTTATTAAATTTTCTAACCCTTGATGTACTTTTATTTCAGGCAATGAAAAACCCTCATTTTCTATGTTTGTAGAATCTGTCATCAATAAAAGAACTTTTGCTTTATCAAAAATAGAATATTCTTTTTCTTCTTGGTCTGATACTATTCCATCTACTTGGTCTAGCTTATAATCTCCAGGGGTAACTATCCAACCATTTTTAGTTTCTATTATTACACCCATTGAATCTGGAATAGTGTGTGTTACTCCAAAAAATCTAACTTTTATTTTTCCACATGTTACTACTTCATCTTTTTCCACCACGTGTTCTTTTATTGCTGCAAATTGTGGGAATTCAGCTTGCCTTTTTTTCATTAGAAGCATAGAAAGATTACGAGAATATACTGGAGGATTGCCTATACGTGAAAGTACAAGTGGTACTCCTCCTATGTGATCTAAATGTCCATGAGTTATAAAAAGCCCTCGTATTTTGTCTTTATGCTCTTCTAAATATGTCGTATTTGGTATAACATAATCAACTCCTGGTGTATCTTCATTGGAAAAATGCATACCTGCATCTACTAAGATAATATCTTCTCCTATTTCTATCGCCGTCATATTTTTCCCTATTTCTTCAACACCACCTAGTGGTATAATACGAACTACTCCTTCTAACGGAGAAGGAATTTTATTTTCACTTATATTTTTATATTTATTTTTATTATCGAATGGACGATTTCCATTTCTAGATGGTCTATAATTTTTTTTAGTATACTGATAAGTAGAACTTTTTATAAGTTTTTTTCTTTCAGGATTTTTATTTTGAGTTTCTGTTTTTTGTAATAGGGGATTACTTATTGTTTTATTTTCTTTCTTTTCTTCGATGCTGATAGCACTAAAAGATAGTCTAGTTTTTTTCATTGTTTTTGTTTCTTATTTTTTTGTTAATAATAGTTACCTTTTTACGAGAGGTAGATAAGTTTATAGTTGATATTCGGAAAATATTTTCCAAACATTATCTGTTTTAGTATACCATAAATATGAATTTAAAAATCTATCACTAGGTGTGATGATATGATTTTTAGAAAATCCTTCAAGATCCTTCGATACTATATATATAAAGTTAGGACTATAAATGAATACTGCTGGTATATCTTTTTTAATTTCATCTTCAAATTGAGCATACTTTTTAACTCTTGATTGTTCATTTATTGTAATAAATGCATCTTCTAGTATCTTGTCTACTCTTGCGTTTGTATACATTGCTACATTAAGTCCTGGATCTTTTCTTTGTGAAGAGTGCCAAAATGCAAATAGATCAGATTCATGATTAATAATTTGTCCAAATAGTAAGGCATCATATCTGCGTGGACGAATTACTGATTGATTTAAGTTTCCAATTTCAAAAGTTTTTATAGTAATTTTCATTCCAATTTTTTCCAAATTTTCTTTTATCAATTCTGCAGATTTTGAAAGTTCTGGTGCATTGCCTGTTGATATGGAAAATTCTAAATCTATTGTCTTTTTTTTATTTTTTTCAATTATTGTTTTGTGTAAGAATCCATTATCATCCTTTTTCCAACCATCTTTATTTAAAATATCTTCTGCTTTTTTTATTTTCTCTTGATACGTAGTAGTATCCTCATTGCTCAATGTTTGATAATCAATCATATTTGGTGGTATAGGATCATTTATAACAACACCATATTCTAAGAGAACATCTTTAACGATATTATCTTTATTGATTACAAGATCGATTGCTTTTATTATATTTTTATCAGTAAAAATTTGATTTTGGTTTTGGTTAAAAAATAATCCAAATATTCTTGGAAGTGTTAAAGATTCTATACGATAACCTTTTTCTTCTAATATTTTTGCATTTGCTGGTGTAATAGAACTTATTTGATCGACTTCTCCTTTTATGAGAGCAGATATTTGATCCTCTTCATTGGGATAGAAATGCAAAGTCATGTTTTTTATATATGGTTCATTTAAATTGAATTCTTTAAAAGATACTAGATCATAATAATCTATTATCCCTGTTGATTGTTTACTTACTTTACTTACTTTATATGGTCCTGATCCAATTGGTTGAGTATTTGCTTCGTTTAATTCTAGAGGAGAGGCATCCCATAAATGTGATGGCATTATTCCAAGTGTTGTATTTTCTAAAAAAGATGCATATGGTTGTTTTAATGTAAATTTGATAGTTTTTTCATCTATTTTTTCAACACTTACACCTTCCCAACTTCCTTTTTTGGGGCTTTTTATGATTGGGTCTTTTATTTTATTAATAGTAAAAATAATATCATCACTAGAGATAGATTTTTCATCATGAAAATATAGATTATCTTTTAATGTAAATGTATATATTAAATTGTCTTCTGATACTTCATATTTTAGAGCTAAGTCTGGGACAAGACTACCATCAGGACTTTTTCTCATTAAGCCAGAGTAAATCAAAGATACTAGATCTTGGTCAGCGATAGAACTTGCAAGTATTGGATTTATAAAACGTGGAGTACCGACTATTCCTTCAGAGATAGATCCTCCTTTCATTGCGACACTTACCATAAAAGATTTATTTAAATTTTCGAGTATCATTAACGTACTTATAATAAAAACAACTACAAGACTTAAAAAAACAAAATACTCTCTTTTTGAAAAATGAGATATAGCTTTTTTGATTTCATTTTTAGGAGGTAATAAATTAAGTATAAAATTATAAAAATTTTTCATAAGACAGAAAATTTAAAATTATTTTTTTAGAATTAAATCTAGAAGAATTATGCTGCTTTTATCATTATCGCTAGTAGCGCAGATAGAGTAAATAGAACCCCACAAATAATAGATAAGATAAATAGAAAATATTCAAAACCTCTTCGAGTATGATGAAATGCATCACCATCACTTCCTCCTAATGCACCACCAAGACCTGCTGCTGATTGTTGCAGTAGGATTGCTGTAACTAATATTACAGAAAGTATGATTTGCGCATAAGGCAATATTGTAGTCACTAATTCCATAGAGGCTAGTATCGCATAATTTAGTCAAAAATGCAATCTTCAAGAATGATATATTAGGTGATTTTAATATCAAGGTATATAATTAGAGGAGTTTTAAAAATATTATTAATTTAAAAAACGAAAAGATTTTATGGATAAAAATAATGATCTTGTGAGATATATAAGTAATGAACAAGCGAAGGGAACATCGGTTGAGGTAATTAAAAATTCTTTACTCAGTATTGGATGGAAAGAAGAGCAGTTTTCTTCATACTTTTTAGAACAACCAATCATTAGAGAATCCACCCAAACACAATCGATACAAGAAACACCCATTAAATCAAAACACCACTTAGGTAAAAAGATATTATTTATTGTATTGATTTTATTTTTATTAATTTGTGGAGCTTCTATTTATTATTTTAGAAATGATTTAAAGAAAGATCTGATTAATTTACCGATTATTAAAGATATTTTTTTCATAAATGATTTTAATCAACAATCAAATATTGAGATGCCATACGTTAACGGTTCTTTTAAGATTCTTAGTCCTATTGCAGGAGAAACTTATATTGCCGGGCAAACTATAACAATTAATTGGACTCCAGGCACTCCAGGTTTAACTTATATTAATTTCTATAAGAGTGATAATTCTTATTCTACTATGGCTAAACCTCAAAATAATCCAGATACATCAGGTTCTATGCAATATACTTTTCCAGTTGACATACCTCTTGGTCAGTATAAAATTTATGCGTTTTATACAAATACTTTAAATGGCGTTGACGAGACTATAAGTTTATTTGATAGTGGAGAAGGAAGATTTAATATTATTACTGATTTAACAACAAAAGTTGCACCAGTTGTTCAAAATGATACTGTTCAACCAGTTTTAAATAAAACAAGTTTTACAGATTGTGGGGAAGCAAATTATGATATAAAAGCCAATAATTTAGAAAATAATCTAAATTCTATGAGCATAAAATCTGTGAATGCTTTTAAGTGTTTTTCTTCAATTATAGAATTTTGTGAAAATGGTACTTTCTCTATGTTAGAAAAAGATAAAGATTCTGTTTCTGTTTCTTCAAAAGGTGATTTATGTTATTTGAATTTTAAGATGGCTGGAGATAAAAAAACCTACGATTGTTCTTATCCTAAAATTCTTCCAAGTGTATTCTTTAAAGCTATATATAGTGATCCTGAGAATATTTCTTCAGAGGAAGAAAAAAAAATTAGTAAAGGAGTTAGTTTTGAAATGGCTTTACTCTTTGGAATAGCAATGAATACACCTAAAGATGGCATATGGACTATAGATAATTTTTACGGTAGCAAGGTCACTTGTAAAGAAATTTAAGTAGTATTATAATAAAAAAATGAAAAAAGAAACTACAATGTTGGGTTTATTTCAAACATTATTCCATAATTTTAATGCTCGTGCCTTTAAGGATGCGACTTTGGCTTTCAAGAAACATTTAGATGATGGGGGAAAGATGCTTGTAGCTATGGGGGGGGCTATGTCGTCTGCTCAGATCGGTATAACGCTTGCACCCATGATAAAAGAGGGAAAAATACATGCAATATCATGTACTGGTGCAAACTTAGAAGAATCTGTCTTTAGACTTGTTGCTCATAATAGTTATAAAGATTATCCTGATTATAGATATTTTACTAAAGAAGATGATGAAAAGATTTTAAATAAAGGAGAGCGAAGAGTTACGGATACATCTATTCCAGAGGAGGAAGCTTTTAGAGTAGTAGAACCAATAATTTTAAAAAGATGGAAAGAAGCGGAAAAAAACGGTGAGCGTTTTTTTCCGCACGAATATTTTTATCAGATTTTATTGTCAGATGAATTAAAAGATAAATATGAAGGTAATCCTGAGCACTGTTGGCTTCTTGAAGCTGCAAAGAAGAATCTACCTATTGTTGTTCCTGGTTGGGAAGATTCTACATTAGGAAATATTTTTGCTGGTTATTGTAAAGCAGGAGAGGTGAGCCCTACTGTCATGAAGACTGGTGTGGAATATATGATGTATCTTTATGATAAATACACAGAGCTTTCGGAAGGAGGTCCTGGTCTTGGATTTTATCAAATAGGTGGAGGTATCTCTGGAGATTTCCCTATATGTGTAGTGCCTTCTATTAAATATGATTTGAAAAAAGAAGTAAGACCTTGGGGATATTTCTGTCAGATTTCAGACTCTACTACTTCTTATGGTTCATATTCAGGAGCTACCCCAAATGAAAAAATAACTTGGGATAAACTTACAAAGCATACTCCTATGTTTGTTATTGAATCAGATGCGACTATCGTCGTGCCTTTGATGTTTGAAGCTATTTTAGATAGATATGTTTTAAGTGGAAAATAGTATATAATTATAAAATATGGAGAAAAAAGGTAAAAAGATAAAAACCAATCTCTCAAAAAGTATTGTTTATTCTTCGTCAGAAATGAAGCGGTATTTAGGTGCACTTTCTGAAACACACAATGAACATCTTAAAGGTATCAAAGAAGGGTTTATTGTTGTAAATAGAAAAATAGATAATGTTACAAAAACCCTAAATTCACATACTGAAATGATAGGTGTTTTAATGGAAGATACTGCAATTCTTAAAGAAGATATGCAAATTGTTAAAAAAGAATTAAAGAAAAAAGTTGACTATGATGAATTTTTATCTTTAGTTAGAAGAGTTCAAAAGATAGAGTCAAAAATCTAAAAATCTTTATTTCATATTACTTTGGTTCTGCTACCTTAGATGCTTTTAAGAAATTTCAAGAAAGTCAGAAATTAGAAGCAGATGGAATATTTGGACTTAATTCTCGTAAGGCCTTGAAAGTTGTTGCACAACAATAAAACCTGACTTTTTGACTTATAATTAAATATTCTGAGTTATCAAAAACATCCTTCTAAATAAAGGGTGTTTTTAATTTAATTTCTACTTGACACTAGACGTTGCTTCATATATACTCTTCCTTAGACGTCTATCTTTTTAGATATGGCGTTTTTATTTAAGTATTCTTTGATAACTGAATAAATTGAGAACCCTCCCTAATATAGATCGGGGAGGAGCAAGTCTCACAATAAATTTTTATTGAATGTTTATTTTTAAGAGTAATAATTTTCGAGCTAGGATTGAATACAAAAATCAAAAACATTGCTGTTTTTTGTTTTGTTTCGTTCTAAACTCCGACTTCGGTCGGAGAAACTTTTAGTTAGAGTTTGATCCTAGCTCAGGATGAACGCTGGCGGCGTGGATAAGGCATGCAAGTCGAACGGACTTCATTTTTCCAGAGATGCGATTATATCAAGTCAAAGGTCGTTTGAAGTTAGTGGCGAACGAGGTAGTAATACATAGGAACTTCCCTCAAAGTCGTGAATAATTCGTCGAAAGACGGACTAATACACGATAGTCCCTCAGGGGTAAAGTTTTAACGCTTTGAGAAAGGCCTATGCGATATCAGCTAGTTGGTAGTGTAATGGACTACCAAGGCTATGACGTCTAGGGGAGGTGAGAGCCTGACCCCCACCGATGGTACTGAGACACGGACCATACACCTACGGGTGGCTGCAGTCGAGAATCTTCCACAATGGACGAAAGTCTGATGGAGCGACGCCGCGTGATTGATGAAGTCCCTTTGGGACGTAAAGATCTTTTATGAGGGAAGAAGTTTATTGACTGTACCTCATGAATAAGAGGCTCCTAATCTCGTGCCAGCAGGAGCGGTAATACGAGAGCCTCGAGCGTTATCCGGAATTATTGGGCGTAAAGGGTGTGTAGGTGGTTTTGTTAGTCTTTTGTTAAAGTCCCGAGCTTAACTTGGGGAGGGCGAAAGATACGGCAAAACTAGAAAGTGCGAGAGGTGTACGGAACTCATGGTGTAGGGGTGAAATCCGTTGATATCATGGGGAACACCAAAAGCGAAAGCAGTACACTAGCGCATATTTGACACTGAAACACGAAAGCGTGGGTAGCGAATGGGATTAGATACCCCAGTAGTCCACGCCCTAAACGATGATCTCTCGCTATTCGGAGTATCGACCCTCTGAGTGGCTTAGCTAACGCGTTAAGAGATCCGCCTGGGAAGTACGGCCGCAAGGCTAAAACTCAAAGGAATAGACGGGGACTTGCACAAGCAGTGGATTATGTGGTTTAATTCGATGGTAAACGAAGAACCTTACCAAGCTCGCAGAAACGCGAGGCCTCGCAAGACTCTAGGACAGGTGATGCATGGCCGTCGTCAGTTCGTGGTTTGAATTGTTCCCTTAAGTGGGGTAACGAACGCAACCCTCGTTGTGTGTTACAAGTGTCACACGATACTGCCCCCGCCAAAGAACATAATTATCAATTATCAATTACGAATTACGAATGAAAATACAAATAAAAAATGTGTTTAAATTCGTAATTCGTAATTCGTAATTTTTAATTGTTTTTTTCGGCGGGGGAGGAAGGAGAGGATGACGCCAGGTCAGCATGTCCCTTGATACCTTGGGCTACACACATAATACAATGGCCACTACAACGCGCAGCGACGAGGCGACTCTGAGCTAATCGTCCAAAAGTGGCCCCAGTTCGGATTGGAGTCTGCAACTCGACTCCATGAAGTTGGAATTGCTAGTAATCACAGGTCAGCTAAACTGTGGTGAATACGTTCTCAAGTCTTGTACTCACCGCCCGTCAAGTCAAGGGAGCCGGGAGTACCCGAAGTCTCTACATAAGTAGGGCCTAAGGCAAGCTCGGTGACAGGGACTAAGTCGTAACAAGGCACGGCTAGCGGAAGCTGGTCGTGGAATAATTCAATTTGAAAATCGTCCTAATTCTTCTTTGGAGAATTACAGATCCCACCAAAAGTGGGATCTAGATCAAGGTTTGATCGGACTTATTGAGTCGGTATTGTGTCGCTCAATTGACGACACAATGCTTGATCATGACAAGCTAAAAAAATGAAGTTTAAGATAACTTAAAAATCTAAGACAATTTGGAAAGACAAATAAATAAAAAAGTTTAAAGAACGAAACAAAACATAGAACAGCAAATTTTAAAAACACCTCGCGCAAGCGGGGTGTTTTTGGTATAATTTTTATATGATAGAAAAGAAAGAAAGAAACAAAATACGAGTTGGAGTATTGAGAGGTGGCATAAGTAAAGATTATAGATCTTCTTTACTCAAGGGTGGAGATATTATTTCTAATATTTTTGAAAATTTATCTGAAAAATATAAGGTAGTTGATATTTTGGTTGATAAAGATGACGTTTGGCATCTAAATGGATTGCCAATAAAGCCTAGTGACTTAATGTATAAAATAGATGTTGTTTGGAATACATCACATTCAAATTATTCTAAGATTCTTAAAGATTTATCTATTCCAAATATTGGAGTTGGTCATTTCTTAAAAATTCTCGAAAGTAAAGAAATCTTAGAAAATCACGTAAAAAATATTGAAGTTAAAATTCCTAGATCTATAGTTTTTTCCACGTATCAAAAAGATTTTGATGGACCAATAGAAAAATATGCTATTAAAAAAGCAAAAGAAGTTATGAATAAATTTCCTGCACCTTGGATAGTAAAATCTTTTACATTGGATTCTAATACGAGCATACATTTGGCTAAAACTTTTGGGGAATTAGTAGATGTTGTAAAAGATGGAGTTGCTCACGATAAAAGTATTTTAGTAGAAGAATTTATTTTAGGTAAAGTTTCTTCTGTTCATTCTATTTCTGGTTTTCGTGGTGAAGATATATATGTTCTTCCTCCTATTAATTTTTCAGTTAGTGAAAAAGATAAAATAATTTCTTTAGCTAAAAATTTACATATTCATTTAGGAGTGAAATATTACTTAAAATCTGATTTTATTTTACATCCTAAGTTGGGATTTTTCTTAACAAACATTGATTTTTCTCCTGATTTTAGAGTCGATTCTCATCTTAAACAATCTTGTGATTATGTTGGTGCTGAAATGCATCATATCTTGGATTATTTTTTAGAAAAAGCTTTAAAAATTTAATATTTTTTTAAAATTAATTTAATTTATATTTTGTGATATAATTTATTTATAAAATTGTTTTTATCTGTAGCGGGTGATCGCACTCACATAGGCACATATGTTGGAGTTTCGCCATCACCCGCTATAAATGAAAACAATTTTTTATTTTCTAAAATTATTTTTTTATTTTTTTAAAAAAATAAGAAAGTTATCCACAGTTTTATTAAAAAAGTATTGTATTCTTTTTTAATATGCGAGATAATTAAACTGTTCAGCAATAATTATTTAAAAATATTTTTTATTTTATTTTTTATTTGAAAAATATTTTTAAGGTCGTATTATTGTAGACTAAATTAAAAAAATAATTTCGCGCAAGCGACTAAAAAAATGGCAGCAAAAAAGAAAGCAAAGAAAGTAGTAAAGAAAGTAGCAAAAAAGACAACAAAAAAGAGAGCATAATCTTTTTCCTACTTCTAAAAAACTTCCGACGAAAGTCGGAAGTTTTTTAGTTTTATGGTAATATATTAATTATGAGTTTATATAGTAAAATTTTTGGAGATACAAGTTCTAAATTTATTAAAACAACAAAAAAAACAATAGATAAAATAAATGCTCTTGAGGCAGATATTTTAAAGTTGAAAGATGAAGATTTTCCTAAAAAAACACAGGAATTAAAAGATAGGTTAACAAAAGGTGAAAATTTAAATGATATTTTACCAGAAGCATTTGCGTTAGTCAGAGAGGCACAAAAGCGAACATTGGGTATTAGGCTTTACGATGTTCAACTTGTTGGTGGCATAGCATTACATGAAGGCAAGATAGCTGAAATGAAAACCGGAGAAGGAAAAACAAATGTTGCTACATTGCCACTTTATTTGAATGCTATAGTTGGAAATGGTGCGCATCTTGTTACTGTTAATGACTATCTTGCACGTAGAGATGCTGTATTGATGGGTCAGGTTTATAATTTTTTAGGGTTAACTGTAGGTGTTATTAATTCACAAAATGTTTCGTATCTTTATGATTCAAAACATTTTGAAGAAGACAAAGAGAGAGATAAAATTGGAGAATTTAAAATTATTTATGATTTTTTAAAACCATGTGGGCGAAAAGACGCTTATGCTGCAGATATAACTTATGGCACAAACCATGAATATGGTTTTGATTATCTTAGAGATAATTTAGCTACATCAATGAATGACCTTGTTCAAAGAGGACATTATTTTGCAATAGTTGATGAAGTTGATTCTATATTAATAGATGAAGCTCGTACACCATTAATTATTTCCTCTGCTTCTGGTGACTCTGAAGATTTTTATATCAAATTTTATCAAATTGCAAAACAATTAAAAAGAGATACTGATTATGAAGTAGATGAGAAGTTGAAAGCTGTCGCTTTGACCGATGAAGGTATAAATAAAGCAGAAAATTTACTTGGAGTAGACAATATTTATACTGAAAAAGGTATTAAATATGTTCATCATTTAGAAACCGCAGTAAAAGCGCAAGCTATTTTTGAGCGCGACAGAGATTATGTTGTAAAAGAAGGAGAAGTAATAATAGTAGATCCATTTACGGGGCGTCTTCAGCCAGGAAGAAGGTGGTCCGAGGGAATTCATCAAGCCATAGAAGCGAAGGAAGGAGTAAAGATTGAAAAAGAAACTCGTTCGTCTGGTTCTATTACTTTTCAAAATTATTTTAGATTTTATAAAAAATTATCTGGTATGACAGGTACAGCGAATACTTCGTCAGAAGAATTTTTGAAAGTTTATAATTTAGATGTAATAATAATACCTACCAATCGTCTTGTAATAAGAAAAGATCATACTGATTTAATTTTTCAAAGTGAAAAGGGTAAATTTCAAGCAATTGCTAAAAAAATTAAAGAATTAAATCAAAAAGGTCAACCAGTTTTAATTGGTACTATTTCAATTGAAAAAAATGAACTTTTATCTGTTTATTTAAAACAAGAAGGTGTCGCTCATATAATTTTAAATGCAAAGAATCATGAAAAAGAAGGAGAAATAATAGCACAAGCAGGTCGTAGAAATGCAGTTACTATCGCTACAAATATGGCGGGACGTGGAATAGATATTAAACTCGGAGGTAATCCTTTAGTAAAGGAAGAATATGAATTTGTAAAAAGTGCTGGTGGTTTATTTGTGCTAGGTACTGAACGTCATGAAGCTAGAAGAATAGACAATCAGCTACGAGGACGTTCTGGTAGACAAGGAGATCCTGGAGAGACTCAATTTTATGTATCACTTGAAGATGATTTGATGCGAGTATTCGGATCCGAAAGAATAAAGACAATGATGGGACGTTTTGGTATCCCTGATGATATGCCTATTGAAAATCGTTTTATAAATAGATCACTAGAGGGTGCCCAAGCTAAGATAGAAGGTTTTCATTTTGATGCTCGTAAAAATACTCTTGAATATGATGATGTTATGAATCATCAACGTAAAATTATTTATGAGAGACGACAAAAAATGATGCGTTCTAAAAAGGAAGAGATTGAAGAGTTATTAAATGGAGTTATTGAAAAAAGAGAAGAAAAAGAAAAAATAAAAACCATAATTGAAGAAAAAAGAAATAAATTAGGGGAGGAATCATTCTTAGAAACAGTAAGAAGAATCGCACTTTATACTACAGATACTCTTTGGATGGAGCATTTAGAGGCTATGGATTATTTACGTAGTTCTGTTAATTTGAGAGCTTATGGTCAAAGAGAGCCTATTGTTGAATATAAAAAGGAAGGTTTGCAAATGTTTAAAGAAATGGAAGAAGTTTTTAAAGAACAAGTTCTTTCTCTTGTTGAAACTATAAACATTGAAGGTGCTGAACGAAGTCGTGAGCAGACTGAAACACCAAAACAGACTTTAATACCTAGTCATGAAGAGGCTTCTCTGTTTTCTGATACAAAAAAGGAATTATCTGTTGGTAGTGGGGAAGTCGGTAGAAATGATCCTTGTCCATGTGGATCTATTAATCCATCTACTGGGGAAGTTTATAAATATAAAAAATGTGGATTAATAAATGTACCCCAACATCGTAAATCATTAATAAATTAATTTTTATTTATGCAACAATTAGAAATTGTGGGAATTTATAAACATTATAAGGGGGGAGAATATAAAGTAATAGGAATAGCTAAACACAGTGAAACACTAGAAGAATTAGTTGTATATCAAGCTTTATATGGTGACAATGATCTATGGGTACGACCAATCAAAATGTTTCTTGAAGAAGTTGAATTTAATGGTCAGAAAGTAAAAAGATTTAAAAAAATATGAAAAACTTTTTTAAAAAATCATGGTGGGCTCTTAAACTTTTTTTTACTAGAATTTATTATAGCAATCCATCAAAGAAATTAAAGATAATAGGAGTGACTGGCACAAATGGTAAGACAACTACAGCTACACTTTTATATAAAATTTCAACTGAATTAGGATACAAAACAGGACTTATTGGAACTGTGGAAAATATTATAGATTTAGAAGTTTTACCACATGATGAAAAATCTCCTAGCACTACACCTGATTCTATTTCCTTAACTAAACTTTTTAAAAAGATGGTAGATGCTGGTTGCGAATATGTTTTTATGGAAGTTTCTTCTCATGCATTAGATCAAGGAAGAGTTAATGGGATAAATTTTACTGGAGGAATTTTTACAAATTTAACACATGATCACTTAGATTATCATAAAAATTTTCAAAATTATTTTTTAGCTAAAAAGAAATTTTTTGAAATGCTTCCTAATACTGCTTTTGCTCTTTCTAATATGGACGAAGAACACGGTAATGCAATTTTGGATAAGATTAAAGCTAATAAATTCTTCTATGGGTTTGAAGACCTGTCGGGTGTTGGACACCCGACGATAGATTTTTATGGCAGAATTTTGAATTTAGATTTTTCTGGTTTAAAATTAGATTTTAATGGAGAAATAATAAGTTCTAAACTTTTAGGAAAGTTTAATGCCTATAATTTACTTTCTGTATGGAGTGCTAGTAAGCTTCTTAATTTTGATATGACTAAGGTAAATAAAATTATAGAAAAAATAGAACCACCTCGTGGGCGCTTTGAACATTTTTTATCTAAGGATGGAATTATTGTTATCATAGACTATGCACATACACCAGATGCATTGGAAAAAGTTCTTTTAACTATAAAAGAAATTAAACCTGATAATGGAAGGATTATATCTGTATTTGGTTGTGGGGGAGATCGTGATCCATTAAAACGATCTAAAATGGGAAAGATAGGAGCAAGTTTATCTGATATTGCTATTTTTACTTCAGATAATCCAAGAAATGAAAATCCGGAAAAAATTATTGATAACATGAAAAATGATTTAACACATGAAGAAAATCAAAAAGTTGTAACTATTGCAGATCGTCGTTTGGCTATAGAAGAATCAGTAAGATTAGCAATAAAGGGAGACATTATTCTTTGTGCAGGAAAGGGACATGAAAATTACCAAGAAATAAAAGGAGAAAAAAAGCATTTTGATGATATAGAAGAATTTCGAAAAGTTATTTAAACAAAATGCAAAACTACAAACAACATTTTAAGGGCAAGAAGATTACAGTTATGGGACTGGGGCTTTTGGGTAGGGGGATTGGTTATACTAAATTCTTGGCAGAATGCGGAGCTGATTTGATAGTGACTGATCTAAAAACAAAAGAACAACTCAAGGCTTCAGTAGAAGCAATTACGAATTACGAATTACGAATTAAAAATAAAAAGAAAATAAAATTTGTTTTAGGTGAACACAGGCTAGAGGATTTTAAAGATAGAGATATGATTATCAAGGCTGCCGGTGTACCGCTTGATTCTATTTATATAAAAGAAGCAGAGAAAAATAATATTCCTGTAGAAATGGACGTTTCTTTGTTTGCAAAATGTGTGCCTGAAGTGATGTTGATAGGAGTGACAGGTACCAGAGGTAAATCTATGACCACAGCACTTATTTATGAGATTCTTAAACAAAATGAGAAATTCTTGAAGCGTAAAGTTTATATTGGGGGAAATGTAAGAGGGGTAGCCACTCTTCCTCTTCTTAAAAAAGTAAAAGACGGAGATATTTTAGTTTGTGAACTTGATTCTTGGCAATTACAAGGTTTTGGAGATGCTAAAATGTCTCCTCATATTTCTGTTTTTACTTCTTTTATGCCGGATCATATGAATTATTATGGTAATTCTATGGAAAGATATTTTGGAGATAAAGCAAATATTTTTAAATATCAAAAAGATAATGATGTTTTGATTGTTCGTCCGCATATTAAAAAAATTATTAAGAAAAAAATAAAATCTAAATTAATTGTAGCAGATTTAGAAAAAGTGAATGATTTTGATTTTATTGTACCTGGAGAACATCAGAAAGAAAACCTGGCTTGTGCAGTAGAAGTAGCTGAGCTTTTCAAAATTCCTAAGATAAAAATAAAAAATATTGTTGCTAAATTTAAAGGATTAGAAGGACGATTGCAATATTTAAAAACAATTAAAGGAATAAGAATTTATAATGATAATAATGCAACTACTCCAGAAGCAACCATTGCTGGAATCAAAGCTCTTTACCAAGAAGGAAAAGAAGAGAAGATAATTTTAATTTCTGGTGGAGCAGATAAAAACCTTGATTTGAGTCTTTTCATTAATGTTGTAAATACTTTTTGTAAAGTAATGGTCCTGATACCAGGAAGTGGGACAGAAAGATTAATTAAAAATTACAAATTACGAATTACGAATAAAAAAGTAAAAAATTTAAAAGATGCTATAAAAGAAGCTATAAAAATTTCAAAAAGAGGGGATGTTATCCTTTTTTCTCCAGCTTTTGCATCTTTTGGTCAGTTTAATAATGAATATGAACGTAATGATTTATTTGTAAAAATAATTAAGAAATTGAAATAATATATGCAAAAATTTGAAATAAAAAATAGAAAAGGTTTGAATATTGTTATAAATGTAAGTGTTCCAGAAGTATCAAAAGGTATTTCTTTTTTGCTTCATGGACTTGGGGGATTTAAAGAACAAGATCATATAAAAGCTCTTGAGAGTGTTCTTTTTGAGAATAACTATATTGTAATAAATTTTGATGCTACAAACTCAATAGGAGAAAGTGAGGGAAAATATGAAAATACAACTATGCAGAATCATTATGAAGATTTGTTTGATGTAATAAGTTGGGCAAAGAAACAAGAATGGTACAAAGAACCTTTTATTATAGCTGGGCACAGTTTAGGTGGGTTTGCTGTTGCAAAATATGCAGAAGAATATCCAAAAGAAGTAAAAGCTTTATTTCCGTATGCTGCAGTTTTTTCTGGAGAAGATAATGTCAAAACTTCTTATAGATTAAGATCAGAAGAAATAAATAAATGGAAAGAAACAGGGTGGACACATAGAAAAAGTAACTCAAAACCAGGAACAGAAATGAAGTTACCATGGTCACACATAGAGGAGAGATTAAAACATAATTTAAAAACAAAAGCAGGAGAGATTACCATGCCTATATTATTTGTTGTTGGAGAAAATGATACGAGCTGTCCACCTGATGATCAAAGAAAATTTTACGATTTGTTGCCTAAAAATACAGAGAAAGAATTTTATATTATCAAAGAAGCTCCTCATACTTTCCATGATTTAGAGCACTTAAATCAGCTGAAAATTATTTTTAATAATTGGTTAAAAAAATTAAAATAATATGGATTTAGATTTATCAAAAATTAAACATGTTCATTTTGTAGGAATAGGTGGGATAGGTATCTCGGCTATCGCTCGTATGATGCTTCATGAGAAAAAGATTGTGACAGGACAAGACATGCAAGAAGGAATCGTAGTAGAAAGTCTCCGTAAGCTTGGAGCCTTGGTGACGATAGGTCAATCATATGAAAACATGCCAAAAGATACTGAATTGATAGTTTATACTACTGCTATTGTCACTTATGATTCAGATTTTTTTGCGAAAATAAAAAATGGCAAAATCGAAAGTAAGTCTTATCCAGAGATGTTGGGTGTCGTGACTAAACATAAATATACGATAGCTGTGTCTGGGACTCACGGGAAAACTACGACCACAGCCATGATAGCAAAAATTTTAATTGATAATCACAAAGATCCATCTGTGATAGTAGGTTCTTTATTAAAGGAGACTAATTCTAATTTGGTTATAGGTAATAGTAGTGCTTTTGTAGTCGAAGCTTGCGAATATGAAAGATCTTTTTTAAATTTAAAACCAAAAATTTTAGTAATAACAAACATAGAGGAAGATCATTTAGATTATTACAAAGATTTGAATGATATAGAAAATGCTTTTTCTCAATTAGTAGAAGAGACAGATAGCTATATCGTTTGCAATTTGAATCAAGTATCAGTAAATAATATTTTAAAAAAGAAATACAAAGCAAAAGTAATTAATTATGCAGATTATTTAGACAAAGTTCCGAAATTGTGTGTTCCAGGGATTCACAATCGTTTGAATGCCGCCGCAGCCTTGGCTGTGTCCAATATTTTTAATATAAAAGAAGAAGATGCTATGAATTCTATGGCTAATTTTTCTGGTACATGGAGAAGATTAGAAAATAGAGGGAAGACTAGTGCTGGAACTATCATATACGATGATTATGCGCATCATCCCACAGAGATAAAGGCAAGCATTGAAGCTTTGCGTGAGCTTTACCCCAAAGGAGAGAAAAAGATAACTATTTTGTTTCAACCGCATCTTTATAGTAGAACAAAGGCCCTTTTTAATGATTTTGCGAAATGTTTTAAAGGAGCAGATAATATTTACCTCTTACCTATATTTTTTGCTAGAGAAACCAAAGATGAAAGTATTTCTAGTGAAAAATTAGCTTCAGCGATAGTTCTCGCAGGGGATAGGGCAAAGGCTTTTCCTGATTTTTCTTCAGCTGAGATATCTATAAAAGAGTTGGAACTAGGAGAAAACGATGTTTTTGTCACTATGGGAGCAGGAGAGGCTTATAAAGTAGCTGAAAAAATTTTTAAATTCTAAAAGAATGATCGATTTTCTTCAAAACATAGAGAGGTTTAGTGATTCTTTTGTCCACAAGACTTAAATTATCCTTATTTTAATCTTTTTTGTCAAGTAGTCTTATGTAAAATAACCTTATTTAACAAGGTATTTTCTATTTGACATATACCAAAATCATTGTTTAACTATTGACTTTTAGTATCTAGTATGCTAAGATATACAAATATTATTATAAATAGATTATTAAGTCTTTTTGTAGTAATTATTTCGGTTAAAGTTGAATAAAACCATCCAAGAGTTGGCGGAGCATAAACCGCTCAAATATGAATAAAAATAACTTAATACGATTTGCTCAGTCTTTAATTTTCTTGCCTTTTATGACAGGAACGATGCCTTTGGGAGATATTACTAACAATCCTACTGCAGAGACTTTTCAAAATGTATTTATCCAAAAACAAAATATTGAAGCTAGTGGTATATTGGCCTTTAACCAGGTTTTTGACCAGAAAGCTAATGATTTAAAAGTAAAAAAAGCGGAAGCTATTGATAATTATTTTAAATCTTATAATATGCCACTTTCAGGTATGGGTATGAAAATGGTAGAAGAAGCTCTCAAAAATGATCTTGATTGGCGTCTTTTGCCTGCTATCGCTGTGAGGGAATCTACTGGAGGAAAGTTTGAATGTAAAAAAGTTAAAAATAATGCTTTTGGTTGGGGTTCTTGTAAAATTGGTTTTGACTCCAATGAAGAAGCTATAGAAACTGTTGCTAGAAACTTAGGAGGTAATAATCCTAAAACAGAAAGATATTATGCAGATAAAGACATAAAAGGTATTCTACAAGCATATAATCCACCTTCAATAGTGGCTCGTTATGCACATCAAGTTATTTCTATAATGGAATCTATAGGAGATGAAAATCCAATACTAGGAGAAGAAGCTAATTCATAAAAAATAATAATCAAAAAAACCTAATTATTAAAACTTTTCTGGCGAACAAAACGAAGCCAGTGTCCGCAGGCAAAAAGTTTTATAATTAGGATTTTTAGTTTTCGTAAGTTGAACTTGTGGGGGTTTTAAAATTTATCTTATTCTAAATGAATTAAAGTCATTTTATGTTCTTTTGGTTCAAATAGTGTAATTTGGAAATTATAGTTCTTTCCAAGTTCTAATTTTTCACGAAGCTTTGTTTCTGTTCCAAAAGTAGAATTGTGGACAAGTCCAGCTACTCCTTCTTTTATTGAAACCAATGCTCCATGTTTATTGTATTTTATAACAACACCTTTGATGATATCTCCTTTTTTTAATTTTTCTTCAAATTCTGTCCAAGGATTTTCTTTTAATGCTTTGATTGAAAGTGAAATTTTTCCATCTTTTTTCTCTATAACCTTAGCCTTAACAGTGTCTCCAACCTTAAATATTGTACGAGGATCTTCGACAAGACCCCAATCAAGTTCTGATATGTGAACAAGGCCCTCTAGTCCATCTTCTAGTTTTAAGAATACTCCGAAATCAACAAGTCCTGCAACAGTACATTCTAATTCATCACCTATATTGTATTTACTTAAAATTTCCTTTTTTTCTTCAGGGTTATTGTCTTTTTCAGAAAAGATTAATTTACCCTCTTTTGGAAGTGTCGAAATAATCATTACTGAAATTTTTTCACCTACTAATTTCTTTAGCTCTTTTAATATTTTATCTTTATCAGAATCTAAAACATGTGGATAATGTTCAGATTTTAATTGAGAAGCAGGTAAAAATCCTTGTATACCTTGCCATTCTAGAATTAATCCTCCTTTGTTTGCATCTTTTATTTCTAATTCTAAGATAGTCTTTGCTTTTATTGCTTTTTCAGCATCATTCCAAGTAAGTGCTTGTTTTGCTTCTTTAAGAGAAAGCTCAGTGTATCCATTTTCATTTTCTTTTTCAACGACCTTAGTTTTGATAGTATCACCAATCCTTATTTTTTTTATTATATCTTTAGCATTAATGAATTCACGTCCATATATGATACCTGTTCCAAATGGTGACAAATCTACAAAAACTGATGATTTTTCTACTAAAATAACCTTACCTTCTATTAGAGAATCAGCTTCAGGTCTTGAAAGACTTCTATCAACTATAGATTTTAATACTAAATTTTCTTGTATTACTTCTTCTTTTTCTTTATTCATGATAATAATTAATTTAAACAAAAACATCCGCAATAAAGCGGACATAAGACTTAGGTTCTAATTGAGATCTTGCGTCTCGATCAGGGTTACCCTAAATCCATGCTTTTCCGTCTAAGACGGATCAGCTATCAGCTGATAATATAATTTATATTACTATAGTTTAGTAAAAAAGCAAGTTTTTATTATTTGTAAATGTTTCTTTTTAAAAAAGAAAAGATGTTTTTTATTTTATTTTTTGTTATAATATATTTGATGATAATCACATATTTTGGTGAGCAATTTTTTAAGATAGGTCAAGGAGAAATGGTTCTTGCTTTTAACCCTGTAAGCAAAGCTGCTAAATCAAACATATCAGCTCATTTTGGTGCGGATATAGCTTTTGTTACTACAAATCATCCTTTATATAATGGAGTAGAACAACTTTCTCATGGTGATCGTATGCCTTTTGTCATTAATGGTCCTGGGGATTATGAAATTAAAGATATTTTTGTAAAAGGTGTAATGTCTGATGCTCTTGTTTCTAATAAAAATTATATTAATACAATTTATTCTTTTACCTTAGATAATATAAAAGTTGCATTTTTTGGTGCATTATCAAATCCTGAAATTTCAAAAGAGACACAAGAATCTATTAACAGTCCAGATATTATCTTTATTCCAATTGGTGGAGATAGTGCATCAAAAGAAGCAAGTGTTCTCAGTGCTAAATCAGCAGCTAAGTTTGCTTTATTGTTTGATCCCAAATTGATAATACCTATGAGCTATAATGATGAGACATTGAAAGTATTTTTGAAAGAAATAGGAGAAGAAAAAGCTCTTGAAGTAGATAAATTAACATTAAAACTTAAAGATTTAGACGGCAAAGAAGGAGAAGTGGTAGTCTTAAAAGCAATATAAAAAACTTGATTTATATGAAAAAATTTATTAATCATTTAAGAAGACAGCCAGAGGAAACCAGAAGACATATTTTACATATTCTTATATTTGTTGTTGCTATTATTATGATAATATTTTGGGTTTTTAGCTTGGGGACAAATTTAACAAGTGTTGATACACAAGTAAAAATGAAAGAAGATTTGAAGCCATTTACAGTTTTAAAAGATAATATAGTTGATGGATATAAAAGTACTTCAGAAACTGACTCTCCTGAAACAGAGTAATATTTATGGTAAAAAAAATTATAGAAAAAATAGAAGAGCCAAAAGATAAAATCATAGAAGTTGATGTTATAAAAGAAATGCAAGAATCTTATTTGGCATACGCTATGACTGTCATAACTTCACGCGCATTACCAGACGTAAGAGATGGTTTAAAACCAGTTCATCGAAGAATTTTATTTGGAATGAATGAAATGGGTCTTACTTCTACAGCACGTTTCAGAAAATCTGCAGCAATAGTAGGAGATGTTCTTGGAAAATATCATCCACATGGAGATACCGCAGTTTATGACACTATGGTTGGAATGGCACAAGAATTTTCTTATCGTTATCCTTTAGTTTGGGGGCAGGGAAACTTTGGTTCTATTGATGGAGATAGTGCTGCTGCTATGCGTTATACAGAAGCAAAAATGACTAAAATATCTAATGAGCTTTTACGAGATCTAGAAAAAGAAACAGTCGATTTTCGCTCAAATTATGATCAAACTCGTAAAGAGCCGATAGTACTTCCTACAGCAGTGCCGGCTTTGCTCTTAAACGGAACTCTTGGTATTGCTGTAGGTATGGCGACGAATATTCCACCACACAACTTAGCTGAAGTTTTAGATGCAACGACTTATTTAATTGAAAACGAAGAAGCTACGACTGAAGATTTAATGAAATTTGTGAAAGGTCCAGATTTTCCTACTGGTGGTATTGCTTATAATTACAAAGACATGCTTCATGCATATAGTACAGGTAGAGGTGGTGTAGTGTGCAGAGGAGAGGCTGAAATAATAGAACAAAAAGGAGGAAATTTTCAGATTATTATTACGTCAATTCCTTATAGAGTAAATAAATCAAATTTAATAATGGCTATTGCAGAGCTAGTTCAAGAAAAAAAACTTGATGGTGTAAAAGGGCTTAGGGATGAATCTACAAAGGACATAAGAATCGTTATTGATTTAAAAAATACAGCTGTCGCTGAAAAAGTATTAAATTATATTTATAAAAATACACAGCTTGAATCAAATTTTAATTTTAACGTTGTAGCATTAGTTGATGGTGTTCCTCAAACTCTTTCTCTAAAATCAATACTTTCTTTGTTTATTGAACATAGAAAAGAAGTTGTAAAAAGAAGAGGAGAATATGATTTAAGAAAAGCACAAGAACGTGAACACATTTTACTTGGTTTGAAAAAAGCACTTGACAAGATAGATCGTGTAATTACAGTAATACGTTCTTCAAAAGATAGTCAGATTGCTAAATTAAATTTAATGAAAGAATTTAAATTTTCAGAGTTGCAAACTATAGCAATTTTAGAAATGAAATTACAAAAACTTGCTGGACTTGAGAGAAAGGCTGTTGAAAATGAACTTTTGGAAAAACAGAAATTTATCAAGGAAATAAAAGATCTTTTAGCTTCATCAAAGAAAATACTTTCAGTTATAGCAAGTGAATTAAAAGAGATTCGTGAAAAATATGCAGATGAACGTAGAACAAAAATAGTTAAAGGAGGTAATAAAGAAATTTCTGATGAAGATTTAATTCCAGATAAAGAAACTATGTTAGTTTTTTCTGCTGGTGGGTATGTAAAAAGAACTGATCCGATAGAGTATCATTCACAAAAAAGAGGTGGAGTAGGAGTTGTCGATCTTGAAATAAAAGAAGAAGATTTTGTGACGATGCTTGTTTCTGGTTCTACTCATAGTGATTTGCTTTTCTTTACAAATCTAGGTAAGGCTTATCAAATGAAAATGTATGATATACCAGAAGGCCGTCGTGCTACTCGTGGTAAATCAATAATGAATTTTATAGCACTTAATAGTGAAGAAAAAGTTACTTCTATTTTACCAATGCCAAAAGATTTTGAAAAAAATGGATCTTCATTAATGCTTATAACTAAAAATGGTTCAGCTAAAAAAATGTCTAGTGCTAGTTTTAAAGATGTTCGTAGAAGTGGAATTATTTCTATTCGTTTAGACAAAGGAGACAGTCTTGTTTCTGCTCTTCTAACAAATAAAGGTGATGATGTGATGCTTGCTACGACAGGAGGACAATCTATTAAATTTAAAGAATCAGACATAAGAGAGATGGGTAGAACAGCAGGAGGTGTTCGTGGTATAAAGCTTGGTAAGGGTGATGAAGTAATAGGTGTTGATGTTGTTAGAAAAGAAAACAAAGATGGTTCATTCCTAACTATGAGTGCTAACGGATTTGGAAAGAAAACTTCTCTTAAAGAATATAAGATTCAAAAAAGAGGAGGCTCTGGTATTAAGACTGCAAAAATAACACCTAAGACAGGTAAACTCATAGTTGCTAAAGTATTAACAGGAGAAGAGGAAGAATTGATAGCTATGTCAAAAAAGGGACAAGTCATAAGAACAGCCTTAAAAGATATCTCATCTCTTGGTAGACAAACTCAAGGTGTGACTATCATGCGTCTTCGCACTGGAGATAGTATTGCATCTCTTGTCTGTGCATAGTATATGCATAATATATTTTTTATACTATAATATATCTATGTTTACTGATCCAGTAAAAAATTTGAAGGCTCTTGGTTTAAGAGAAAACATGATAGTTGCAGATTTGGGTGCTGGTTCTGGATATTATTCCTTACCTCTTTCTAAAATAGTTTCAATGGGAAAAGTTTATGCTATTGAAATACAAAAAGATTATTTAACAACTCTTATAAATAAGATAAAAGAAGACCACATTAAAAATATTGAGTGTCTTTTAGGTGACGTTGAAAAGATAGGTGGTACAAAATTGAAAGATAATATTGTGGATGCGGTTATTGCTTCTAACATTTTTTTTCAAATAGAAAACAAAGATAAATTTATAAATGAAACAAAAAGAATATTAAAACCTAATGGTAAATTACTTTTAATTGACTGGTCTCAAAGTTCTCATATTATTGGTTCTAGTTTAAATGATATTATTTCAAAAAATAAAGTACAGGAAATGTTTGAAAAAAAGGGTTTTAAAAAAGAACGTGATATCGATGCAGGTGAACATCATTATGGTATAATATTAATCAAGTCATAAAGTAGAAAGTTTATAAAGTAAAATGTAAATTAATTCATGAAAGGAAATTTTCAAATTATAGTTTTAATTATATTTATTGCAGCAGCTGTTCTTGGTGTTTTTGTCTTTTCTGGTGCAATACCTATTGGTAAGAATACTAATACAGGAGGACAGGGGACTGTTGTATTATGGGGTACTGTAAAATCTCAAATTTTAAATCCATTAATCCAAGAATTTAATCGTAATAATAATACTTTTATTGTAAAGTATGAAGAAAAGTCAGTTGATACTTTTGATAATGATCTATTAGAAGCACTAGCAGCAGGAGCGGGTCCAGATATATTTTTTATTACTGATGATTTAATATTAAAATATAGTAATAAAATTTTTACTATTCCATATAGCAGTCTACCTCTTAATATCTTTAAGAATAATTTTATTGGTGCTGCTGAAGTATTTTTGACTTCAAATGGAGTCTTGGCTTTTCCTCTTGCTGTTGATCCAATGATGATGTATTACAATAGAACTATTCTTGATGCAAATAGTATTGCTTATCCTCCAGTTTATTGGGATGAATTTAATAACTTGGTTCCAATTTTGACCAAGAAAGATGATAATGGGGCCCTCCAAAAAAGTACTGTTGCTATGGGGCAATTTTCTAATATTTTATATGCTAAAGAAATATTGTCTACTTTTTTTATGCAAGCAGAGAATTCAATTATTTCTGAAAAAGATGGAGTTTTTCTTTCTACATTGGGTAATGATAACAAAAAATATGATTTAGGTTTAATCTTAAAATTTTATACAGATTTCGCTGATCCTTTGAAAGATGTTTATTCTTGGAATAAATCTTTTTCTAATTCACGTGATGCATTTAGTGAAGAAAATCTAGCATTTTATTTTGGATTTGCTAGTGAACTTAAATCATTAATTAATAAAAACCCTAATCAGAATTTTTTAGTTGCACCTATGCCTCAGATAAGAAATAGTACTTTAAAATTAACATCTGGTCATACCACAGGTATCGCTATTTCTTCCTTTTCTAAGAATCTTAACACTGCTTTTATTGTTGCTAATTTAATGTCAAATGGCAATTTTGCTTCTGATTTTGCTAATTCTCTCGGAATAGCTCCAGTACGTAGAGAGTTACTTAAAGTTGTACCAACAGATGCATATCTATCTACTTTTTATACTTCAGCTTTTTTTGCGAAAAGTTGGACTGATCCATCATCTAAGGATACCAATGATATTTTTAAAAATATGGTTGAAAAAGTACTTTCAAATAGTATGACAACAAAAGAAGCAATAAGAGATGCTAGTGCTAAGCTTCAACTTTTATTAATTAAGTAAAATTATGAGAAAAATAAATTTGAAAATATTTTTAATTATTGCATTTGTTTTAACTGGAGTTTTTTCTTTATTTTTTATTTCTAATACAAAAGTAATAGCTCAAACAGAAGATGAGATTATTGTAACAACTACAGGATATTCTGTGTTGAGTCCTGATATTTTTGTTTTTACTGGAGATTATTCTGGTAATTTTGAAAAAAAAGGATTTACTACTTATTTTCAATTTAAAAAACAAGATTCATTTTTAAAAGATATTCCAGACTTAGATGATAGTAATGACAGGGAAGAAACAATCAAAATAGTGCGTCCTTCTACATCTAAAACGACTGTAGATGAAGCTGATGTGTTTTTTACTAGTCCAGAACTTAATCTTTTTTCTACTTATTATTTTAGGGGAGTTGGTTATTTTAATGATTATCCGGATCAAAAGTTTTATGGAAATGTGTTGAGTCTTAGTACTGGTACTGTCCCTTATGGATATAGTTATCCTTATAGTTTTGATATTAATACAAGTAATGATATTCAGAATGGTGATGCATCTAAGTGTAAGGTTACGCAGATTTTTACTGATGGTACTTGTAAAGAAAAAAATGAACCCGCATGTGATTTTACTACTCAAGAGTTAGTTGATAATCTTTGTAAAGATAAGGTTATAGATCCTAATCCTAATCCTGATTCTGATCCAACATTTAATCCAAGCTCAGATTCTACAGATTTTACTAGTGGTTTAGTAAAATGCGGTACACAACGATACCCAAAAGGTATGACAATAGATGGAAAAGATGTAGGTGGAATGGTTAGTAATCCGTGTGGTTTTCAGGATATATTAGATATGATTGACTTAGTAATTGATTTTCTCTTGAAGAATATTGTTTTGCCATTATCTGCTATTATGTTTGCTTATGCTGGATTTGAACTTGTGACTTCAGGAGGTTCAACTGAAAAGAAGTCAAAGGCAAAAAAAATATTTACAGATGTTGCTATCGGACTAATTATTGTAGTAGCAGCTTATTTAATAATACAATCAATATTGTCGATAGTGGGTTATACAGATATGTCGTCTTGGCAAAGTTGAGTTTTGATTTTAGGATTGTAGGTATTATAATATAGTGTATGAAATATATAAAGAAAAATTTAGACAAATTTAATTTAATAGTTCTTATGTTTATCTTGCCTGTAGTTTCTTTTGCTGAAGGTGAAGAAATAAGGGTTGAAAATCCTATACAATCAGAAACATTGATTGATTTAATAAAAACTATTTTAGAAGGATTAATAAAGATTGGTATGCCTATAATAGTTCTTGCTGTCATTTATTCAGGTTTCCTTTTTGTAGCAGCTCAGGGTAATTCAGAAAAATTAAGTGAGGCAAAACGTTCTCTTGTATATACCTTGATAGGTGCAGCGATACTTTTAGGGTCGTGGGCTATCGCACAGCTTATAGCAGATACTGTTAAAGCATTATAAGCAATTTTAATAAAAATATTTTATATGATGTGTACATTAGCTCCTAGTCCCTTATTTCAAGATCTTTTGTCTTATGTGGGTTGTATTATTAGTAAGTCAGTAATTCCTCTTATTTTTTCTTTGGCTATAGTTATTTTTATTTGGGGAGTAGTTCAATATGTTATAAATACTGAAGAGGAAGCAAAAAGAGAAAAAGGTAAAGAATTTATGATATGGGGTATTCTTGCTTTGACTGTTATGGTTTCTGTCTGGGGTTTAGTTAGAATAGTAGGAGATACTTTTAACATAGAATATGTTGTTCCACAGTTAAAACAGTCACAATAATAGGAATTGTATTATTTTTCTTTTTTCTGTGATATAATATAGATATATTATTAGTATTATAAGGTCGTTTAATTTAATTTCAGCCATAGGCTGATCCGCCTTAGGCGGAAGTTATTAAAAAAATATGAAGAAAAAATTAATTGTATTAGGGAGTTCAGTTTTAAGTTTTATGCCATTTATAGCATCGGCACAAACTACAATCCAAAGTATGGTTGCTACTATTGGTAGTATATTAAATACTGCAATTCCAGTATTAATTATTTTGGGTGTACTTTATTTTGTGTATGGTGTTGTTATGTTTGTTATTGCAAGTGATGAGGAAGCAAAAACAAAAGGAAGGAATAGTATGATTTATGGTATTATTGGTTTGGTTGTTATTGTTGCTATGTGGGGGCTTGTAGGTATTGTTCAAAGAACTTTTGGTATAGATAGTTCTTATGCACCGAATGTTGATCTTGTTCCTACTTTTGATCAATAAAATCAATAACATAATATGTTAATGGATTTATTATTTACAAATACAGCTTATGCAAGTGTTGATTCTTTTGTTCAAAATATTAATAGGGTTATTATAAATCCTATTATAGTATTTCTTTTTGCTTTGGCAGTGTTTTATTTTTTGTATGGTCTCTTTCAGTTTATTTCTAATCAAGAAAATGAAGAAGCAAAGACGAAAGGCAAGAATCACATAATGTGGGGGATTGTTGGGATAGTCATAATGATGGGAGTATTTACTATTTTAGGTGTTATTATGAAGACTTTCAACATAGAAGGAATAGATCCAGAACAGGGAACTGTTCAGTTTGATTAATTAGATTAATGGTTTGTAGCTAAATATAAAAACATAAAAGCCAGCTTATAAGCTGGCTTTTATGTTTTTATATAAATTTTTGATACTTAAGCGTGTTTCATTGGTTCTGACATATATACTTCTTCTGAACGATGAACATATCTCCATAAGAATATTATTGCCACTATTAGTATTACAAAAAATATCCATTGGACGATACCATTTGGCATAAAGCTATTTGATCCGAGTAATGCATTTGCAGTCAAGCTACCATAATTTTCATCTATATTATTTGTAGATACTGTGTTGTTTGTTTCTATAGTATTTGTATTGATTATATCAGTAGTATTGTTGTTTATTGTTTTATTAGTTGTAGAAATAACAGTGTTATTTTTTATAGTGAAGATAGAAGCATTTGAATATCCTCCACCTGGTTCACCATTAAAAACAGTTAAAAAGAATTTATCTTGGTTGTATACATCACTAGGATAAATATCTACCATAAGATGATTAGAATCTATAAAAATAGTCACACGGTCAGAATTATTTTTTCTAATTACTGAATTTGGAGTAAAGCCACTTCCGGTAATAATGATAGTTGTTTTGTTTCTTATTTCATCTATAGAATTTGGTTCTATGGATGAAATAGTTGGTGATGGATTATAGTTTGTTTTTTTACTAATAATATAAGGAGGATATAGACTAGATTCTATATAAGCCTTAGTTTCTGTTGGTAAAAAAACTATTATACTAAAAACTGAAATAGCCAATATTTCTAAGGTTAAAAGTATTTTATTTGTTATTATTTTATTATTTATATTACTCATACTAATAAGTATAGCACTTATTAATACAAAAGTCAAGTGCTGGAGGAGGGACTCGAACCCTCAAACCTTGCGGTACTAGTTCCTAAGACTAGCGCGTATACCAATTCCGCCACTCCAGCAATATGATTTAAAAAACTCAAGTTAAAAATTTTAACTTGTCCGCCCACCAGGGATCGAACCTGGGACATTCTCCTTAAGAGGGAGCTACTCTACCAGCTGAGTTATGGGCGGTAAAAATAATTATCAATTATAAATCACTAATTGATTGTGCCCGAGGTGGGAATCGAACCCACATCCCTTGCGAGACACGATTTTAAGTCGTGCGCGTATACCAGTTCCGCCACTCGGGCAATTATAAAACCAACTTATCTATTATATATTTTTATTTTCAAATTACAATTGAGGCCTGGGGCGGAATTGAACCGCCGCATAGAGATTTTGCAGATCTCTGCCTTACCACTTGGCTACCAGGCCTTAAGTTTATGAAGTCTAACCATTTCTGAGTAATTCGTCAATTTTTTGTCTGTTTTTTTCTCCACGATCAATTTGTATATCTATAAAAGGGATTGTTTTTATTTGCATATTTTTCTTTAAGAAAGTGCGCAATTCTCCTCTTTTTCGTTTTGCAAAATCTAAGGCATCGTGTTCTTTTTCGTTTGGAAGAACTGTTATAAAGATAGTTGCACGTTTTAGATCAGGAGAAACATCAGAATAGGTTACTGTAATCAGAGACGTATGATTATTTTCACGTCCTAAAAATTGAGCACTTAATTCTTTTATAAAGTTTCCTACTTTTTCATTTCTTTCCATTATTTTTGTGTTACATTAAATGATTCTATAATATCTCCTTCTACAATTTCCATTTTTGATTCGATCATCATTCCGAATTCTGCACCTTCTTCAACTTCTTTTACTTTTACTTTACTTTTTTCTAGATTTACTATTTTACCACGTCCAATTTCAAATTCTCTTCGCATTATTTTTACTGTTTTGTTTAATACTATACGTCCTTCTATTGTTTTTCCACCTAGTATTTGACGTTCCTTGCTTTTATTAAAAACTCTAAGAATCTTTGCTTTTCCAATTGTTTCAACTGTTTCTATTTTAGGTCTTCTTTCTTCCATTTCAGCTTCAAGCCATTCTGTCATTTTGTATATAATATCAAAAAAAGAAATAGTTATTCCTCTTTTTTCTGCTAATTCAATTGCACTTTTGTCTATCTTGACGTTAAATCCGATTACTAATATATTTTCAGATCCACTTATTGTTTTTATATCTGATTCTCCTATAGGTCCTACTCCTTTTTGTATAATCTTAAATTTAGCATTTTTACTTACAGTAGCGTTAAATTCGTAGTTTATTTTATTTATTTCTTTTTCTATCGCTTCTAGTGAACCTGAAATATCAGCTTTTAATATTATTGGAATTATTTTTGTATCTGTTTGTAAAAATGAATTATCTTGTTTTTGTTTATCTTGTTTGTTGTTAGAAATTTTATCTTTTTCCCAATCATTAATATATTTTTCTACATCTTTTTTGTTTTTAAAAGATTTAAATTCTGCACCTATTTTGGGAATTTTCGAGAAGCCGATAAGACGCGCAGGAGAAGAGAAACTTGCTTCAGATATTTTTTCTCCTAAAAAGTTTTCCATAATATTTGTAGAGCAAGTACTATCTTCTACTACAATAGTCATTCCTTTGAGCAGGGTTCCATTTTTAATGATAATAGTTGCTACTATTCCACGCTTGGGATCAAGATTTGCTTCAAGTATAAAACCAGAAGCATTTTCTTCTCTATCTCCAACAAAATTTTCCATTTCAGCAAGAATATTTATTAAAGATAATAGATCATCTATTCCTTTTCCTGTTTTAGCAGAGATTTCAACAAATGGTATTTTGCCACCATAATTTTCAAGATATATTTCATTTTCTGCTAATTCTGTTTTTGTTTTTTCAATATTTGCATTTTCTTTATCTATTTTATTTATTGCAACTATACATGGTATTTTATTTTCAACTATAGTTTTCCAAGCTTCAATTGTTTGTGTTTTTACACCATCTTCAGCAGAAACAATTAAAATAGCAATATCAGCAATCTGACACCCTCGTTCGCGCATTTTTGAAAAAGATTCATGTCCTGGGGTGTCAATGAAAGTTATTTTCTTTTTTTGTTTTGTGTCTGTTTGTGTATGTATAACTTCATAAGCAGAGGTATTTTGAGTTATCCCACCTATTTCTTTCTCTACTATGTTTGTTTCTCTAATATAATCCAAAAGTGTAGATTTACCATGGTCAATATGCCCCATTATTACAACTACTGGTGATCGTTCTATGTTTTTATTTTCATTTATTTTTTCCATTATATTTTTGCTTTATTTAAAACTTCTTTTTCTTCTGTGGTTAGTTCATATTCTGAAGTTCCATTTTTGATTGGTTTTGCAAATATACTCATTCTTTCTCTTGAATATAGACTTGAAAATACCACTCCATCACCATCTTCATTTACCATACCAACAGCAAAACTCTGATTGCTGCCTTGATCAGGAAAAGGATTGAATCGTATTGTTTCTAAACCTCTGATACTTTTTTTAAGTTTTTGATTTATGTCGACGATATCTTTTTCTATTTTTTCTTTTGCTAATTTTAATTTTGAGATGTTTTCTTCTAATGTTTCTATATTTTCTTCTAAGTCTTTAGCTTTTTTGCCAGCAAAAAATCTTTTTAAACGTTTTTCTGTCTTTATTATCCAAGCAAAATTTAAGAAGGTAGTAATTCCAAAAAAGATAAATAAAATTGTTTCGAGCTTTATATTCATATCGTTTCAATATATACTATTTTAATGGTAAAATCAAACCAAAAATTAAAGAAAATATATTTAGATTATGCTGCATCTATATCAGCAAATCCGAGTTCTCTACATATTTTAGGAATAGAAGCTAAATTAAAACTTCAAAATGCTCGAATAGAAGTTGCTAGTTTTTTAAAAGCTAGACCTCAAGAAATAATCTTTACAAGTGGAGGAACAGAATCTAATAATCTTGCAATACAAGGAGTAATTAATAAATTTTTTGAATTAGACTTTAAATTTATTCCACATATTATTACGACAAACATAGAACATCCTTCTGTTTTGGAAACTTTTAAAATACTTAAAAAAAGAAAATTAGTAGAAGTTTCTTTTGTCTCAGTTGAAAAAAGTGGAATAGTTGATCCTAAAAAAATAAAAAAAGAAATAAAAAACAATACTATACTTATATCTGTTATGTATGCAAATAACGAAATTGGTACTATTCAACCAATAAAAGAAATTGCAAAGGAGATTAGGTATTATAAAAAATATAAAAAAAATCTTTCTATTTTTCCATTATTTCATACTGATGCCGTACAAGCAGTAAATTATTTAGATTTAAATGTAGAAAAACTCGGTGTAGATTTGCTTTCACTTTCTGGGACAAAAATAGAAGATGCAGGAAGAGTTGGTGTTTTATATAAAAAGAATTCTGTTAAAATTTCGGCAATATTTGGTGGAGGAGATCAAGAGATGGGGCTACGTCCAGGAACAGAGAATTTAAAAGAAATTTTAAAATTTTCTAATGCATTAAAATTTTTACAAAAAAATAAAGATAAAGAAAATGAAAGATTAAGTAAACTCAGAGATTATTTTATTAAAAAATTATTAAAAAGTTTTTCAAATATTATTCTTAATGGAGATTTAGAAGAAAGATTGCCAAATAATATAAATATCACTTTTTTAAAAATTCCTAGTGATTTATTGGTTATAGAACTTTCTGCAAAGGGGATTATGGTTTCTTCAAAAAGTGCTTGTAGTAGTTCTCAAAAAGGGGGTTCTTATGTCATAGAGTCTATTAATTCTGAATTAGATAAAGAAATAGGTGGAGTACGTTTCTCCTTAGGTAAAAAAACAAATAAAGCTGATATTGATTATACAATCAAAGTTTTGTTTAAAATTTTAGAAAAATTAAAAAAGTGGTATAAATAATTTTACTACTGGAAAAATACTTAACACTTGTGATATAATCTTAAAATGGATGTAAAAGAATTAAATAAATCACAATTAATAATGCTTGCGATATTGCTTTCTTTCATAACTTCTATTGCAACAGGAATAGTCACAGTAACTTTAATGCAACAAGCACCAGCATCTGTTACTGTACCTATAAATCGTGTAGTTAGGGAGACGGTTGAAAAGATAGTTCCACAAGAAGGCAATACTATTACAAACACAATCATTATAAAAGAGGAAGATTTAGTTGTGGATGCTATTTCTAAAAATCAATCAGCAGTTTTTTCTATAACAAAAGAGATCTTAGACTTAGATGGTAAAACTACTGAAGTCGGATCTGGAAGAGGATTTGTAGTTTCTGATGATGGAATAATTGTAGCTGACAATGCTCTTGTTTCAGAAGGACAAGTTTATTATGTTAAAAACAATAGTGGAAAGTTTAAAGCAGATTTTGTTTTATCTGATGCAAGTGGATTCTCATTTCTTAAGATAGGTGCTCCACTTGATGAAAAAAACAAAATTGCTTTTTCTGTTCCAGTCTTTGGTGATTTAAGTAAAATGAAAGCAGGGCAGAAGGTTTTGATTTTAGGTAATGTGATATCATCTTTTATGTTTGAAGGTGATAGAGATATTAATATAAATGTTACAAAATCAAATTCTGGTGGATTAGTCCTTAATCTAGATGGTGAAGCTATAGGAATAGCATTATCTGGTGATACTTTGTCTTTTAGTTCAATTGATTCTATTAGAGAAGCTCTAAAATCTAAAGACGCTACACTAAATACTGAAATAAAAACACCATAAAATAAGTAATTACGAATTAAAAATTACGAATTACGAATTAAAATTTGAAATTAATAATTTGAAATTGAGAATTAAATATATATGCCACCACTTAATAAATTTACAACTAAATCAAAAGATGCAATCAAAAAAGCTCATGAACTAGCTATTGAGCGTGGACAAAACCATGTATCTTCTTTGCATTTACTTGCCGCGCTTTTATTACAAGAAGAAAGTATGGTAAATTCTATTTTAGATAGATTAGAAATAGATACTATGTTTTTAACTGATTCTATTTTAGAAGCCATTGAAACTCCAGAATCTCATAGTACTCTTTCTCCTGCATATCAGATTTATCTTAATCCTGATTTAGCACAAGTGATAGAACATTCAGTAAAATTATCAGAATATATGAAAGATGATTTTGTTTCAACTGAACATCTTTTTATTGCTATGCTAGAAATTACTGGAGAAGCACGAGAAGTTTTGGCACGTTTTAGAATTCTCAAAGAGCCTGTCATGAAAGTATTAGAAGAGCTTCGTAGTCAAAATATTACTGATGTATCAGAACCTAAAAAATTTAGATTACTTTTAAAATATACTCGCAACTTAACAAAACTAGCAAAAGAAGATAAATTAGATCCGGTTATAGGCCGTGATAATGAAATAATGCGTATTATACAAATTCTTTCTCGTAGGACAAAGAATAATCCTATTTTAATAGGAGAGGCTGGAACTGGAAAGACGGCAGTAGTAGAGGGCTTAGCTGAGCGTATTGCAAAAAATAATGTTCCGGAATCTTTAAAAGACAAAGAACTTGTTTCTCTTGATCTAGGTTCTCTTATAGCAGGTACAAAATATCGAGGAGAGTTTGAAGAAAGATTAAAGGGTATAATGAAAGAGATAGAAAGAGCTGAAGGAAAAGTTATTCTTTTTATTGACGAGATTCATACTATTGTAGGTGCTGGAGGATCAGAAGGTACGATGGATGCTTCAAATATGTTGAAGCCTGCGCTTTCTCGTGGAGAGTTGAGAGCAATAGGTGCAACTACATTAAAAGAATATCAAAAATATATTGAAAAGGATCCGGCATTAGCTCGTCGTTTTCAGCCTGTCTATATTGATGAACCAAATGTTGAAGATGCTATTACTATTCTTCGTGGACTTAAAGAGAAATATGAACTTTTTCATGGAGTACGAATTACTGATAATGCAATAATTTCGTCAGTAAATCTTTCTACTCGTTATGTCACAAATAGATTCTTACCAGATAAAGCAGTGGATTTAATTGATGAGGCTTCTTCTTCTTTAAAAATTGCACTTGAAAATAAGCCACCTATTTTAGAAGATACACATAGAAAAATAATGCGTTTAGAGATTGAAAAGGAGGCACTTAAAAAAGAGATTGAAAATAAATCAGAAGATAGTAAAAGTACAAAAAATAGAATAAAAGAAATAGATAAAGAAATTGCAAATTTTAGTGAAAAAACAAAAGAGCTTGAATTAAAATGGCAGAATGAAAAAGATATTGTGATTGAAATTCGTTTGATTAAAAAAGAATTAGATACTTTACGTTTATCTGCTGAAGATGCAGAAATGAAGGCTGATTTGTCTCGTGCTGCAGAAATACGTTATGGAAAAGTTCCTACTCTTAAAAAAGAATTAGAAACAAAACTTTTGCGTTTGAAAAAACTTCAAAAATCACGAAGGATTTTAAAAGAAGAAGTTACTGAAGAAGATATTGCAGAAGTCGTCGCACGTTGGACTGGTATTCCTCTTACTAAAATGTTAGAAGAAGATCGTGAAAAACTTCAGAGAATAGAAGAAGAATTAAAAAAGAGGGTAGTAGGTCAAGATGAAGCAATAAAACGTGTTAGTGACGTAATTCGTCGTTCTCGTGCAGGAATAGGAGATCCAGAGAGACCAAGTGGATCATTTATATTCTTGGGTCCTACTGGTGTTGGTAAAACAGAACTTACAAAAGCTCTTGCTCAATTTATGTTTAATGATGATAGTGCTCTTATAAGAGTAGATATGTCTGAGTATATGGAGAAACATTCAATATCAAAATTGATTGGTTCACCTCCTGGGTATGTTGGCTATGATGAATCAGGACAACTTACTGAATCTGTTAGACATCGTCCATATTCTGTGATTCTTTTTGATGAGATTGAAAAAGCTCATCCTGAAATTTTTAATATGTTGCTTCAAGTAATAGATGAAGGAAGATTAACAGATGGAAAAGGTAGAGTAGTTAATTTTAAGAATACTATTATTATTCTTACTTCAAATATTGGTTCCCAATTTGTTGAGAAAATGGAATCAATTGGATTTTCTAATAATTCTGATAAAGAGAATTATAGCAACATGAAAGAAAAAGTAATGGAAGCCATGAAGGATCATTTTCGACCAGAATTTATAAATCGATTAGATGAAATAATTATATTTGATATTTTAACAGAAGAAGCCATCAAAGAGATAGTTAATTTAAGGATAAAGGTTGTAAAAGAAAGACTCCTTGCCAAGAATATAGATTTTAAAATTTCTGATGATGCTTTGTCTTACTTAGCAAAAGAAGGATATAACCCACATTATGGTGCAAGACCACTTAATCGTTTAGTTCAGAATAAGATTTTGAATCCTGTAGCAAATTATATTATTTCTAATAGTGCAAAAGGTGGAGATACAATTTTTGTTTCTTTAAAAAATAATGAACTTATTATTGAAACAAAAAAAGGTCATACCAAAGGACAGATAAATAAAATAAAAAGCTCAATAAATATAGATTCTAAGCTTTCAAGTAAAATTTAGATCAATATTAAAAATACCAAGAGGAAACTCTTGGTATTTTTAATATGGTGCGCTGTACTCGAGAATGTTAGAACTGAATTAATGAATTATAGGGGTGAGTTGTATATCCCCAACCTTTCTATGTGGGCAGAAAGACAAATGTGATTTTACCCCACACCCTTGTATACTATATGTTTGAGGGGCATAGATGTGAGGAAAGATCAATATCGATGACTCTTTGATAGGTACTTAGTAAAGATTACTTATACCAATCTCCGGATCCAACATATTCTTTAAAGGTTTTTAATACTAGTAAGGTTACTTTACCTACTTTGCCGTTTCCAATAAAACTATTATCTACTTGTACAACAGGGGCTACTTCTTTACCGCTACTTGCAAGAAAAACTTCATCTGCTTCTAATAAAAAATCTAAGTTAAAATCTTTCTCAATTACCTCAAAATCGTCCTTGAGATTATTTACAATAACACCTCTTGCTGAACCATAAAAAACATTATTTTTAGGTGTATAAATTTTACCGTCTTTGATAACAAAAATATTACTATTAGATGTTTCAAACACTTGTTCTTCTGAATAATATAGAGGTTCAAATATACCCTTTTCTTTATTAAGATGTGCTTGTTTAATTCCTTCTATGTAATTAAAATTCTTTGCTTTAGGCACATCTCTTTTATATTTTATAGTATTTAATATAACACCCTCACTGTAGATTGTAGGATCTTTTACTTTAAATGTATCCATGAATATAATAATAGTTGGTTCACTTTTTTGATACATAGAATCAGAAACTCCACCAGAAATATGAATCCTTATGCTTTTTTCTTTACCATCATTATTTAATTCTAATAATTTATTTACTGCTTGTTCAATTTCTGAAAAAGAAAAATTATGCCTAAGTTCTATTAATTTAGTAGATTCCATAAGTCTATCTATGTGTTCTTTTAACTTGAAAGCCCTTCCTTTGTAAGTTCTTATGTATTCAAACACACCGTATCCTCTTGAGTATCCCAAGTCTCTCGGAGAAATAAGTAACTCTTTTTCATCAACAAAGTTGCCATTTAAATATTGTTTATAGTTTTGCATATTATTTATATATAATATATTATTACGAAATTTCTTTTCTGCATTCAATAATTGCTTTACTAATTAACACAAAACAATCAAAAAATTCATCCAATGTAAGTTGTGAATTAATTTTAGGAACATAATCATAAAGTTTAAGTGTATACAATTTCTTTAGAATGTCCTTTTGGCTTAATTTATTAACAGAAGTATGATTGTGCTCACCCTTAAACAACAAAAGATTCCTAGAAATTCTCCAAAAATACTTTTCCAAGTATACTCTTTTTTGATCATCATCAATTTTAGAAGTAAAAAATTTATGACGTACCATTTGAAGATGCTCAATTGTTCTAATCAACAAACTGTGTCTATACTCAAACTTACTAATTTTTGAAAATTCCTTTTTAAGTAGATTCTCACCATAAATGCAATTGCCTTTGGCTAAATATTCTAATTTAAATTCTCTTGTATAAAATGAAATTTTTTTTATTAATTCCTCGTATGTGTAGATATTAAAATCTAACTTTTCGTATTTAGTATTTAATAGATTAAAGAAAGGCAAAAGAGACGAATTTACCTCTTTGACTACAATAATTCCATCCAAATCATTAACTTTCTTTTTATTTGAAATTGCAGAGCCATAGATTATAACAGATAAAATCTTCTTCTTATCTTTTAAATTTCTAATTTCTTTTTTTAAATTTGAAAAATCTTTTTTCATTTTATTTATTGTTAAGATATTGAACTTCTTCCTGTAACATTTTAATCAACTCTGGGTTTTCTAAATTAGAAATATCTATAAACCCATAAGCTTCGCCTTTTAATTCTATCCCAGTTTTTAAATATTCCTCCCAAATTTTGAAAGGTAATTCTCCTTTTTGGATAATATAATTTTTATTTAAAATATTATCTGCAACAATAGTTAGACCTTTAAGCACATGATAAGTTAAACCATGTGCGACAATTACTATTTCAGTATTTTTTTCAAACTTTTCTGTTTTGTTGCTCATATCCAAAACAGAATTAAACATTCTTAATAATGGCTCTTTGTAGCTTTCTCCACTTTTATTAAAAAACGATACTAACTCTGGGTATTTATAGTCACCATTTTCTAATAAAAATGGGTCACCAAATCTATAATCCAAATTTTTATTTATAGAAAATTCGCTCAAGTAAATTTTTCCAGCTAATTTTAATCCTTCAAATACTTGACCTACTACATACTCATCAGGAAGAATAAACTCTCCTTGGTCATTTCCATCCAAGTTACCCTCTATGTTAAATATAATTTTTATGTCATTACCTAATTTATTTTTTAGTTCTTTTGCTATTAATTTTGATGTTTGTTTAGATCTTAATTTAGAGGAAGAGATAAACAAAACAGCCTTTTTACCATTTGTTTTTATTTTTTCAACAAGAGCATTCACAATCTTAATAAGAGCCTCCTGATTGTCGGGATTTTCAATATCTAAAGGAGCATCTCTTTTCCATTTTTCAAGATCATCATATTCTTCTAAATGACCAGCGAATATAATTTTTTTATCACTTCTACTTTCCATAGATTTATTTCACAATGATACTTTTAAACGAAGTATCGGTATTTTGTATTAATTCAATAATGGGTTTTGGTCTTACATCATGATTATTTATATCTTCTACAGAAACTTCTATGAAATTTTCAGGTATAGCCAGTTGATAAGAATCACCGACTTCGTAAACAAAACATATTTCATGAACATTTTCTCCATTGTTTGAATAAAAGTTTTCTAAAGTTGCTCTTAATTTCAAATCCTTTGGTGTGAATCCGAGTTCTTCTTCAACTTCACGAATTACTGCTTCTAAAGAAGACTCATTAAGCTTAACCTTGCCTCCAACAGTAAAAATATAACCCTTACTGCTTTTTTCAAACAAATAACCATTAAGACCTTTTATTAATGCTGCGACCCTAATATAAAGAGTAGTGTTTTCTAATTTGATTGATAAATCCATAGTTTTATTATAACAAAAGATATACAAAAGAGTAGTTAAATCTAATTAAATTCACTAATTATTCCATTTGGGTTATATAAATAAATACTTTTTGGACCAATGACCTCAAAAGAATTATTTTTAACAATAAGAGCTACTCCTGGAGGAATACAAACAACATTACTATCATTACTCTCACTTAGAAATTCAAACACCTTTAATTCATCACCATCTTCAAAATGTGTCAAAAAAGAAGAACTATTTAAAATAGAGAGACCAAACTCTTCAATATATTTATGTTTTTTATTCTCTGGTAAATATTTATCTTCAATAAAAGTAGAAATCTTTTGACCAAACAAAACAGCACCAGCACTAGCACCATAAACAATTCCTCCTAGCTTTAAATACTGGATAAGCTTTTCAGTAAAGTTAGCTTTATTAAATAAATGTAATAATCTGTAAGTATTACCTCCGCCTATATACAAAGCGTCGTAATCAGAAAGAGATTCAATATTTTCCAATTTTGTGCATAAAATAAAATCTAATTTATTATTTTTATCAATTTTTAAAAATTTATCTTTTAACCATTTTAATGATTTTTTGTAGACATTCATATCTCCGCTCTTGGCGATTGGAATATATAAAATTTTAATTCGATCTTTATTTAGTAAAACATGTTCTAGGAAAAAAGTATCTATGATTTGGGTAACACTCTCCGAACCTCCTCCAGATAAAAATAAGATACTCTTATCACTATAGTCATTGTTTAAACTGGCTATTTGTATTAAAGAATTTTTTAAATACATAAAAGTATTATATCAGTTCCAACCCATTAAGCACCAGCAAAAATAATCCTTAATAACTAAGGCTCAAAATTTTGTGCGCCGGGTAGGAATTTCTCTCTTTACAGGAGCAGTATACCTTTTACATATTCTTTCAGAATATAGGTAAAAGCTTTTCGAATCCTACATGGAAGCAAGCAGTTGCTTCCACTCGGCGAGACATAAATTAAAAAGCTTGAGCAGAAGCTCAGCTTTTTAATTTTGTGCGCCGGGTAGGATTCGAACCTACGTAGCCCGAAGGCGACAGATTTACAGTCTGTTGTAATTGACCGCTCTACCACCGACGCATTTATACAAAATAACATAAAATAATTTTTTTTGCATCTTATTAAGGATGTTAAATTTAAAATGTATATTTGTGTTATAATAGTAATATGAAACAAAAGGGATTTTTTAATATTATATTTCTTATTTTAGCAGTTATGCTTGCTAGTATAACTACGTATTTAATTTTAACTAAAAAAGTGGATGCACCTGTGAATGATAATCCAATAATACAAGAACCAACTAAAATTGGATGTGATTTTGATAAGGACACTCGAATTAATATAATCGATACATTTATTGATGGTTGGTCAGAATTTGAAAAAAAAGTAGTACAACGTCCAGTATTAGGCTCTACCATATGGGGAAAACCAAATTACTATCAGTTTATTGGAAACAATAGAATGTTTATTAATTTTGAAGATGGGCATATAGCACTTGCTTCTGTTGTTCAATATAAATGTTATGAAGATAATGCTATGGATTTTTCTAGTTTAGAGATTTTTAATGATTTTCCATTTGACGAAATTAAATGGAATAATTTATATGGTCAATATGGTGATAAAGATTATGGTGTTTATTCTTATACAGAATCAATTTTTAAGGGTGGTGAAGTAATTAAATATAATGATTGGACAGAGGTGCCAGAGAATCTTTTTATTTTGCATCCAAAAGGGTATTAGGTTTTAATTTAATATCTATTAACAACAAAAAATATGAGTTGTTGGTAGGTTTTTTGTTTATTTTTAAAAATAGTTTCGATTTAATTTCCAATAGTCTTTAATTTTAATACTTTACTTTTTTATTTAAGTATGCTATTATATTTTTATATTTAGTTCTTTATTTTTTAAATAACAAAAAGGAGGTATTTATGTTTATTACATTTTTTAGTAATTTTTCTAAAAATAAAAATAAAGGTAAAACAAGGTATGAAAAAAACCTTGAAAAAAGTATAAGAAATAAGAATAATTATTTGTTTTTTGGATGTATATTTATTCTTTTATTATTACTTTTTTTTATTTTACCCAAATTATCTTAATTTTTTTCTAGCCATTTTCTTTTTATTAAGAAAATGGCTATTTTATTTGTTATTTTATAAAATCTATGCTATTATTATTTTAATTGAAATCAGGCCTAAAGGCTTTTTTTATTTAAATAGATAAATTATATTAAAATTATGGAAATTAGAAACATAGCAATCATCGCACACGTTGACCATGGTAAGACGACTCTTACTGATGCTTTAATGAAGCAAAATGGTGGTTTGCAAGATGAAAACATATCAATGGATTCAAATGCTCTAGAAAAAGAGCGTGGTATTACTATTTATTCAAAGAATACCTCTATCATGTATAAAGGTACTAAGATAAATATTGTAGATACTCCTGGCCATGCTGATTTCGGTTCTGAAGTAGAACGTGTATTACGTGCCGTTGATTCTGTGCTTCTTTTGGTGGATGCTGTAGAGGGCCCAATGCCACAAACAAGGTTTGTTCTTAAGAAATCTCTTGAATTGGGATTAAAACCTATCGTCGTTATAAACAAGATAGATAAACCAGCCTCTGATCCTCATCGAGTTCATGAAGAAATTTTAGAATTATTTTTTGAATTAGGTGCAAATGAAGAACAAGCAGATTTTGAAACTGTATATGCAATAGGACGTGAAGGAAAAGCATTTAAAAATCTAGATGATAAGTCAGAAGATTTGTCTCCACTTTTGGATAGAATATTAGAGAAAGTTCCTCCAGCTTCTTTAGACGAAGATGGAAAGATGTCCGCGCAGGTTTTTAATTTAGGATATGATAATTTTTTAGGCCGTATGGCTGTCGCGAGGATTTATTCTGGAAAGATGACATCTCCTAGTCAGGTTTTTATTAAAGGAGAAAATGGAACACGAATAGGAAAAATAACTAAATTATTTGGTTTTGAAGGAATAAATAGAAAAGAAGTAAGAGAAGCAACATCAGGAGATATTGTGCTTTTGGCTGGAATACCAGATATCTATATTGGAGAAACTATTTGTATAGATGAAAGTATAGAACAACTTCCTCATATTGCTATTGATGAACCTACTTTGTCATTAAACTTTTTAGTAAACGATTCTCCATTTGCTGGACGAGAAGGTAAGTTTCTTACTTCTAGACAAATTAAAGAAAGACTAGAAAAAGAACTTGAGATAAATGTAGGGTTAAAGGTTGATTTTTCTCCTGATCAAGGAGATAAGATGGGTCCTAGTTTTTTCAAAGTTTATGGAAGAGGAGAGCTTCATATTGCTATTTTATTAGAAAATATGAGACGAGAAGGATTTGAAATACAAGTTTCCCAACCGGAAGTAATCATTAAAGAAAAAGATGGAGTTAAAACAGAGCCTTATGAGGAATTAGTAATTGATGTTCCCGTTGAATTTTCTGGTGCAGTTATAGAAAAAATAAATAAGAGAAGAGGTCTTATGATAGATATGATGGAGAAACAAGGTATTGTAAGAATTGTATTTAATATACCAACACGTGGTTTATTAGGATATCGTGGTGAATTTATTATAGACACAAAAGGGGAAGGCATAATGTCTTCTAGGGTTACAGGTTTTGAAAAATATGCAAATGAGATAAAAAAAAGAGAGTATGGTTCTATGGTTTCTATGGTAGCAGGAAAGGCAGTTTCTTTTTCACTTGCAAATCTACAAGAACGTGGTTCAATGTATATTGAACATGGTACGGAAGTATACGAAGGTATGGTTGTAGGTAATGTACTAAAAGGAGAAGATATGTCTGTAAATCCTATAAAAGGTAAACAGCTTACTAATATGAGAGCATCAGGTACAGATGAAACAGTTTATCTTAATCCAGCTTTTATATTGAGCATAGAACGAGGTTTGGAGGTTATGAATGGTGATGAATATTTAGAAATCACTCCAAAATCAGTCAGAATTCGTAAAAGATATTTAACAGAGCTTGATAGAGTAAAATCACAAAGAAAAAAATAATTCTTTTATTTGACATTAAGTCAACTAAGTGTATTATATATAGAGTATAATATTTAATATTTTTAAAAATAATTATGTCAACAATATCTTTTAAACCAAAACAAGTTACAAAAAGAATTACATCACATCTTCAGGATCGTACACGTGATGTGGTGATGAATCGTTTTGGATTGACACCTGATTCAAAAAGTAAAACTCTTGAGGAGATTGGTAAAAAATATAACATTACAAGAGAACGTGTTCGTCAGATTGAAGACGTTGCTTTGAATTTAATAAAAAAGTCTTCTGCATACAAAGAAGAACAAGCAATATTTGAAGAACTTAAACAATTAATATATTCTTTAGGATCAATTGTTGCTGAGCATGATTTGTTGTCTCATATTTCAAAAGATAAAAATACGCAAAATCATATTCATTTTTATTTAGAATTAGGAGATTTGTTTAAAAAACATAGAGAAGATAATCATTTTAAGACTCGATGGAGTGTTGATGATGAAATTGTTGACAAAGTACATGATTCTCTTAAAAAACTTTATTTAAGTTTAAATGATGAAGATCTTGTTTTAGAAACTGAAATGATAAAGAAGTTTTTTGATGAAATGAAAGATGTTACTGAACATTACAAAAACGAAGAGATTGCTCGAAGATGGCTTTCTATGTCTAAAACTATTTCAAAGAATCCATTAGGTGAATGGGGAAAAACAAGCTCACCAAATGTACGCACGCGTGGAGTTAAAGATTATGCTTTTCTTGTAATGAGAAAGCATGGTTCTCCTATGCATTTTAAGGAAGTTGCAGACTCTATTTCTAAAACTTTTGGACGTAAGACTCATTATGCTACTTGTCACAATGAACTTATAAAAGATTCCAGATTTGTCTTAGTTGGGCGTGGTCTTTATGCATTATCTGAATGGGGATACAAGACAGGGATTGCTAGAGAGGTTATAAGAGATATTTTAAAAAGAGAGGGGCCACTTTCAAAGGAAGACATCGTTGAAAAAGTTATGAAAGAGAGGTATTTTAAAAAAAATACTATTTTAGTTAATCTTGTGAATCTTAAATTCTTTAAAAAGAATAAGAATGGTCTTTATACTATAGTTTAATACTTTCTCAAAAGACATATCTTTAATAGATATGTCTTTTTTATTTACTTTATACATATTTTATATTAAAATATGTATGATATGAATATTCTAATAAAAGAAATGAAAGAGTTTTGGTTGGTACTTGCTTTTTTGATTCTTGGTTATTTTGTTTTACAATTTGATATTGTAGCTTTTTGGGTATATAAAATATTTTTAGGACTTTTGCCTATCGTTATAACAATAACTTTGGGTATAATTACTTATTTTTTTTGGCTTCATTACATTAGAGCTAATTTTATTTCTGGTATTGATTGGGTTTTACTTGAAATAGTTCCCCCAAGAGATGTAGAAAGATCACCAAAAGCTATGGAACTTTTTATTACAAATGCTCTTTATCATACTAGTATGAAAAGTGGACTTGAATTATATTGGCAAGGAGCAGTTTGGTTTTGGTTTTCTTTAGAAATAGCATCTATTGATGGTCAGGTTCATTTTTATGTTCGTACTCCTACACGTACTAAGGGATTATTAGAAACTCAAATATATGCCCAATTTCCACAAGCTCAAGTGAAAGTAGTAGAAGATTATACTTTGGCTGTTGATAAGATAAGTCCTGAAAGTAAATGGAATCTTTGGGGATGTGAATTTTCTTTGCTAAAACCTGATTCTTTTCCTATAAAGACTTATGTTGATTTTGGGTTAGATAAAGATCCCAAAGAAGAATATAAAATTGATCCTATTGCTCCGGTTATAGAACTTTTTGGTTCTATCGGAAAAGGTGAACAAATGTGGATGCAGATTGTTGTAACACCTTCAAAAAAAGAATATCCTGTACATGCAGGTATCTTTACTAAAACTCATGATTGGGTAAAACAAGCAGAAATGGAATTAGATAAAATAGCAAAACCATATACAAAGATTGAACATTTTCCCGATGGTTCTATTCAAAAATCAGGACGTACTCCTGATTCAGTAAGGCCACTTATTGATGCTATAAATAGAAAAATGATGAAAGTAGGTTTTGATACTGGGATTAGGGTTTGTTATGTCGCAAAGAAGGAGGTTTTTGATATGAGCAACAGAAGAAATATTCGTCTTATCTTTCGACAATATGCTCAACCTTACATAAATCAGCTTGAACGTATCAATTCTACTCAGGCTGATGCTTTTGGGACAAATTTTCTTGCTACCTTTTTTCCATTATCTAATAAAAAAGTTATGCGTTTAGCAGACAGAATGCTTGAAGAATACAGAGAAAGAGAATTTTTCCATCCACCAATGAGACATAAAATACACCTACCTTGGCCTATTTCTCCTGTTTTGTTTCCTAATTTTTTTCATCATCACATAAATGTCTTGAATACTGAAGAGATAGCAACATTATGGCATTTCCCTGGTCAAATATTAAAAGTTCCTACATTAGAACGCATAGAATCAAAAGAAGCATCTCCTCCTACTAATTTACCTATATAGCATATGGAAGATTTATCATCATTAAATGATTCTGTTTCTACAGATAATAATATTTTTAAATTTAGTTCTTTTAAGAAAAAGTTTTATTATTTTCTTGTTTTTTTAATTACATTATTTGTATTTATATATTTTTTGTTTTTTTCTATACCAAGTAATTTTCCGATAAATTATGTTTTAAATATTAAGGAAAATTCAAGTTTAAGATATACGTCTAAATATTTACAAGAAATTAATATAATTCGTTCAAGGGTTGTTTTTGAAACTATTGTAATAATTTTAGGAGGTGAAAAATATATAACATCAGGAGATTATTTTTTTGAAAATAAATTATCTGTTTTTAAAGTTGCTAGACGTATAGTAAAAGGAGAACGCCATATAGCACCAGTCAAGGTGACAATACCAGAAGGTTTTAATATATCTGATATTTCTAAACTTTTTGTTTCTAAATTACCTAATTTTAATAAAGAGAAATTTTTGTTAGAAGCAGGCCCTCAAGAAGGTTATCTTTTTCCAGATACTTATTTCTTTCTCACAACAGACAATGAAGAAGATGTATTATTACTTATGAGTAATAATTTTAAAAAAAGAATAGTGACTTTTCAATCATCAATAGCAACATCTGGCAAATCAGAAAAAGAAATTATAGTTATGGCTTCATTAATAGAAGAAGAATCTAAGGGGGATGTAGATAGAAAAATTATTTCTGGAATTTTGTGGAAGAGAATTTCTATAGGCATGCCTCTTCAAGTAGACGCAGAACCTAACACATATAAAGTTAAAGGTTTACCACTAAATCCGATTTCTAATCCTGGAATAAAAGCAATAGAAGCTGCGATATATCCAGAATCTTCAAATTATCTTTATTATTTACACGACAAAAATGGTAATATTCATTATGCTAGGACTTTTGAAGAACATAAGTTAAACAAGCAAAGGTATTTGAAATAAAAAATAAAAAATATAAAATAGCTACTTTTTCACGACTCGCACTCTAATCTGGCGTCATTGTGTATCTTGCAGTAGCGTATGTCGAGAAAAGTACTATTTTAAGTTTTTTATAAAAATTTATATGAAAAAACATAATTTAGCTTTTATAGATATAGAAACAACAGGACTTGATGTAATAAATCATGAGATAATTGAAATTGGTTGTGTCATAACAACACCAAGATTAAGAGTGATTGAGAAATTTGAATTAAAAATAAAACCAGAACATATAGAAAATGCTGATCCAGTAGCTTTAAAGATCAATCACTATAAAGAGGAAGATTGGAAGCATTCTCATTCTTTATTAGATGCTATGAAAATTCTTTCTAAAAAAGTTGAAGATTCCATTATGGTTGGACAAAATGTGTCCTTTGATTCAGGATTTTTGGAATATAACTTTTTAAAAATTGGATTAAAAAATACTATGCATTATCATAAATTAGATACTATTTCTATCGCATGGTCTAAATTACATAATAAATCATATATTACTCATCTTTCTTTACGTGAATTATGTAAATATTTTGATATAAAAAATGAACGTCCGCATAGTGCCTTATCGGATGCATATGCTACATATGAGCTTTACAAGAAGCTAATGAGTTTGTAGAATTAAAATTTAAAATATAAAGTAGCTACTTTTCACGGCTCGCACTCCAACCTGATTTCATTGTCTATCTTACAGTAGCGTATACCGAAAAAAGCACTACTTTGTATTTTTAATAATTATGAAAAAGAAAACAGTATTTGTAGGAATATCGGGAGGAGTAGATAGTGCTGTTTCGGCTGCATTATTGAAAGAACAAGGTTATGTTGTCATTGGAGTTTTTATACGCACATGGCATCCAGATTTTTTAGAATGCAACGAAGAAGAAGAAAGACTTGATGCGATGCGTGTCGCAGCACATTTAGATATTCCATTTTTAACTTTTGATTTATCTGATGTGTACAAGAAAGAAGTTGCAGATTATATGATATCTGAATACAAGGCAGGCAAGACGCCAAATCCTGATGTTATGTGTAATAAAGAAGTGAAATTTGGAGCTTTTCTTAAAAAAGCTATTTCTATGGGTGCTGATTATGTTGCTACAGGACATTATGCACAGAATTTTTTTATGAAAAATTCTGGTAAAAAAGCTTCCTTAATGTTTTTTTCACAGTCTGGCCGGGGTTCGGGGCCCCGGGGAACCGAGGACTTGATAAAAAATATTGAAGGAACTTTTTTATTTAAAGGAGTAGATACTTCTAAAGATCAAAGTTATTTTCTTTGGACATTAAAACAAAATCAACTAAATAGAATTTTATTTCCAATTGGTCATTTAAAAAAGACTGAAGTTAGAAAATTTGCTAAGAAATTTAATCTACCTGTTGCAGAGAAAAAAGATAGTCAGGGTATTTGTTTTTTAGGTGCTGTAGATTTAAAAGATTTTTTGAAACATTATATTAAAGAAAAAAAAGGAAAAGTTTTAAATCAAGATGGAGAAGAAATAGGCTATCATGATGGTGTAGTCTTTCATACATTAGGGGAAAGACATGGTTTTGTTATTACTAAAAAAGGTTCAAAAGATGGAGCTTATTATGTAATTGATAAAGATTTAAAGAAAAATATTTTATATGTGTCACAAGATAAAAATTTTCAAAGGTCGGCCTTAAAATCTTCAAAAAGGGCCGACCTTAAGAATTTAGAAATTTTTTATTTTAAAATTAAAGATATAAACTGGATTTCTGAAATTCCAAAAGAAGACAAAGATTACACAGCTCAGATTCGTTATCATGGAGAATTTTTAGATTGTAAAATAAAATATGAAAAATCAGATATAACACAAATAATTTTTAAAAAACCTGTTTTGGTTGCATCTGGTCAATCTTGTGTAATTTATGATAAAGATATTTGTTTGGGTGGTGGTGTGGTTTTATAAAAGTAAAAAACAGAATAGTACTTTTTCACCACTCGCACACGAACCTGACGTCATTAATTATCTTTTAGTAGCGTATGTCGAAAAAAGTACTATTTTGTTTTTTACTTATTGCGATGTATAATATTTATATGGAACAATTTTTTATAGAAAATGGTGATTTTATTTTAAAATTAACAGTAGCTGTTTTGTTGGGTATGTTTATCGGTGCTGAACGTCTTTTTGTACACAAAGAAGCTGGTATGAAAACTCATGCTCTTGTTTCTATGGGTGCAGCTATTTTTATAATTATTTCTGAAACAATGGCAGAAAAATATATAAATTTATCAGGTTTTAATCCCATAATGATGGCTTCTAATATTATTGTAGGTATTGGTTTTCTTGGTGCTGGTATTATAATGTTTAGAGATTCTCATCTTTTGGGTCTTACAACAGCTGGTGGACTTTGGGTGACATCTGGTATAGGTATGGCTGCAGGGTTTGGACTTTTTAATCTTGCAATTATTTCGACTATTTTAGTACTCTTTATTTTTATAGTTATGAATATTTTTGAAAAACCAATTAGAAAAATTTCAGAAGAAAATTTCTTAATAAAAGAAGAAGCAAAATAGTTATTTTATATGGAATCAAGTGAAATTAGATCAAGATTTTTAAAATTTTTTGAAACTCGCGGACATAAAATAATTCCTTCTTCTTCCTTAGTGCCAGAAAATGACCCTTCTGTGCTTTTTAATATTGCTGGCATGCAGCCTCTCATGAAATATCTCTTAGGAGAAAAACACCCAGAAGGTAAACGTTTAGTTAATATTCAAAAATGTATTCGAACTATTGATTTAGATGAAGTAGGAGATGCCACTCATTTAACATTTTTTGAGATGATGGGGAATTGGTCTCTTGGAGATTATTTTAAAGAAGATGCAATAAAATGGAGTTACGAATTTTTGACAAACAAAGAAGAAGGTATTGGTCTTGATTTAAATCGTTTATATATAACTGTTTTTAGTGGAAATGATGATATTCCATGTGATACTGAATCAGTAGAAATATGGAAATCTGTTGGTATTCCTGAAAGTCGTATTTATTTTAAAAATTCTAAATCAAATTGGTGGAGTGCTGGATTAAATTCTCCAGCTGGTCCTTCTACTGAGATGTTTTATGATTTAATTGGAAATCTTGGTGATATGAATCAAGAACAATTTGAAACAGCTGAAGATGAACAAAAAGTTGTAGAAATCTGGAATGATGTTTTTATGGTGTATAAACAAGAAGATGGAAAAGTTTCTGGCGAACTTCCAAATAAAAATGTTGATACTGGCGCAGGACTTGAACGTATTACTACAGTTATACAAGGAAAAAGTAATATTTATGAAACTGATGTTTTTGTATCGGTTATGGATTTAATAAAGAAAAATTCTATAAATTATAATGAAAAATCTGCAAGGATTATTGCTGATCACATAAGAAGTGCAATCTTTTTAATTTCTGATGGTGTTAAACCTTCGAATAAAGATCAGGGTTATGTTCTTCGCAGGTTAATTCGTCGTGCTGTTTTTAAAATGAAAAGCTTAATGCTAAATTCTTTAGTTGGTGTTGAAATTATTAATTATTTTATTAATACTTATTCAGATACATATGAGCAGTTAAAAAAAGTAGATATTAATTCTGTTTTTAATACTGAAGAAGAAAAATTTTTAAAAACACTTCAAGATGGAATGAAGGAATTTGAAAAAGGAATTGATCCTTTTATACTTTTTACTACCTATGGATTTCCAATTGAATTAACTATTGAACTTTCAAATGAAAGGGGGAGTGCAATTAATCTTGAAGATTTTAATAAAAAAATGGTAGAGCATCAGAAACTTTCTCAAACTTCTTCTGTTGGTATGTTTAAGGGTGGGTTAGCAGATGCAGGAGAAGAAACAAAGAGATTACATACAGCCACTCATCTTATGCGTCAAGCATTGGAAGATGTTTTAGGAGAAAAAATAGTTCAAAAGGGAAGTAATATTACAGCTGAGAGATTACGATTTGATTTTTCTTTTTCACGAAAAATGACTGATGAAGAAAAGAATAAAGTAGCAGATATTGTAAATGAAAAAATACAACTTAAACTTCCTGTACAAAGAATAGTTATGAAAAAAGAAGAAGCTGAAAAAACAGGAGCCGTTCATATTTTTGGTGATAAATATGGAGAAGAGGTTAGTATTTATTACGTAGGAGAGACATTAGAAAGTTCTTATTCTAAAGAATTTTGCGGAGGACCTCATGTCAAAAATACTGCAGAATTAGGAGAATTCAAAATTTTAAAAGAGGAAGCTGTCTCAGCTGGTGTTCGAAGAATAAAAGCTGTACTATTTTAATTTTTTTGATTTTATTTATGATATAATTATATATATGGGAATCTTTTTTAAACGAAAAGATGAAAAAGAGTTGGTACTAATTTTTGATATTAGGTCTTCTTCTGTTGGAGCTGCTATTTTTGAAGTACAAAAGATGGGAGTTCCTAAGATAATTCTATCTATTCGTGAGCCTATAGTATTTCAAAGTGAAATTAATATTGATAATTTTTTATTTTTAACTATAAAAGCACTTGAGATTGTAGCTAGTAAGGTGTCTATTATGAGTACAAGTAGACCCAAAAAAGTTTTTTGTATTCTTTCATCACCTTGGTATGCTTCTCAAACCAGAACCATAAAGCTTGAAAAGAACACACCTTTTGTGTTTACTTCTAAATTAGCCAATGAACTAATAAAAAAAGAGATTAGTATTTTTGAAGAAGAACATATAAAAAATTTTTCCGATACTAATAACAAAACTCGTCTTATTGAATTTAAAAATATGAAAACTTTATTAAATGGGTATCAAACTTCTGACCCGTTTAATAAAAAAACAAAGAAACTCGAGATGATTATTTTTATTTCTATTGCAGGCGATCAGATATTAAAAAAAATAGAAGAAACAATATTTAGGCATTTTCATTATAGTGATGTAAAATTTTCTTCTTTTGCTATGGCTTCTTTTGTTGTAGCACGTGATATGTTTATAGATCAAGATAGCTTTCTTTTGGTTGACATTGGCGGAGAAGTAACAGATATTTCAATGATTAAAAAAAATATATTAAATTATTCTATTTCATATCCTTTAGGATATAATTTTATTATACGTAGAATAGCAGACAGTTTAAACAGCACTTTAGACGAAGCAAAATCTTTAATCTCTCTTTATAGAGATGATCACGCAGAAGAATCTACTCAAAAAAAACTTGAACCTATTATTGGTAAATTAAAAATGGAATGGTTGAAAGGATTTCAAGAATCATTAGTTAATATTTCAAGTGATATTTCCATACCAGCGACAATTTTTATAACAGTTGACCAAGATTTAGCAGATTTTTTTTCTAAAATTATTAAAACTGAACAATTTAATCAGTACACATTATCTGAGTCAGAATTTAAAATTATTTTTTTGGGAACCCAAACCCTTAACGATATAATTGTTTTTAAAGATAAAATATACCGTGATCCATTTATTGCGATTGAAGCTATTTATATTAATCGTTTTATTTGTTAGAATACATTTATGGCAAGAAACTTACTTCAAGATATGGTAAAAGTTAAAACTCCTCAAAGACTTATAAAACAAAAGTCTACTGATGATATTGAGATTTTTTTTGATAAAAATAAAGAAAAAGAAATCGTTTTTAATAAAATAAATAAAAATAATAAAAAATCAAAATATAGATTTTATTTTATTGCATTTATCTCTGTTGTATTTCTACTTTTCGCACTTTCTTTTTTATTTTCAGGAGCAAAAATAACAATTTCTCCTAAGATAAAGGAAATATCTATCAATGAAAATTTATCTGCTATAAAAAATTTAAATACATCAGGCTTATCTTTTGATCTTGTAGTTGTTTCTGGAGAAGAAGATAAAACAATACAAGGTGGGGAAGAAAAAGAAGTAGCTGTAGTGGCGAGAGGGACTGTTATACTTTATAATTCTTTTAGTTCTCTTTCACAGACGCTTGATGTTGATACCAGACTAGAAGGATCAAATGGAAAAATTTATAAAACTAGTAAGAAAATAAAAATACCTGGAATGATAAAAGATAAACCAGGAAGTATTAAAGTTGATATTTATGCATCAGAAGTTGGTGAAGAATATAATAGTACGCCGATAGATTTTAAGATTTTTGGTTTTAAGGGAACAGAAAAATATTCTAAATTTTATGCTAGGTCAGAGGGAAATATAATTGGTGGATTTATAGGGAAAACACCCGTAGTTTCTTCTCTTGATAAAGTGAACATAGTAAGTGAATTAAAAGTCGCATTAGAAGAAAAGCTTCTAAAGAAGGCAATGGATCAAATTCCTAGTGGTTTCATTCTATTTAAAGATGCAGCAGTTTTAGAAATTGATGATAAAAATATTAGTTTTACGACCAATGAAGATAATATGGTATCTGTAAATGTTAAGGGCACTCTTTATGGTTTTCTTTTTAGTGAAGATAAAATAATAAAAAAAATAGCTGAAGGTGTTATAGATGAATATGATGGAGGAGAGGTTTATATACCAAATATACGAGATTTAGTTTTTTCATTAGATAATAGTAAAGATATTGAATTTACTGATGTAAAAAATATAAGTTTCAATCTAAAAGGAATTCCTAAAATTATTTGGAAAATTGATGAGACAAAATTCATTTCAGATATTTTAAATAAAAATAAAAAAGATTTTAATAAAATTTTACTACAATATTCTAGTATAGACTCTGCAGAATTGGTCATCCGTCCTTTTTGGAAATCTTCTTTTCCTGAAAAAAGCAAAAGTATAGAGTTGATAGTAAATTATCCTAAGTAAGTTCAATAAAAAAGTTTATTAACATATATAATATTGACCTTTGTTTATAAATTTAGTATGATATATTAACTTAATGAGTGACCCAAAAAATGAAAAAATTCTAACAGTGAGAGGAATTATTACTGAATCATTACCCTCTACTTTGTTTAGAGTAAAGATAGAAGATGATAAAGAAATTTTGGCATATCTTGGAGGTAAAATGCGTATGCATAGAATAAAAGTTTTAATAGGAGATTCGGTTGAAGTTGTACTGGATCCTTATGGTGGAAAAGGAAGAATAATTAAAAGGTTGTAATTTTTTTTATAATGGTGTATTATACTAAATATAGTTTATGAAAAGTTTTTAGTGTTAAGAAATAAGGGTTTTTTCCCTTATTTTTGTATGTTTTAATAAAGTTTAATTTATTTTTATGCGAATTAGATCAACAGTTAAAAAAATATGTAGTAAATGTAAGATGGTTAAACGTCAGAGACATTTACGTGTAATTTGTTCTAATCCTAAACATAAACAAAAACAATAATTTATGAGAATACTTGGAATAACAGTACCAGATGAAAAGAGACTTGAAATTGCACTGACATGTCTTTTTGGTGTTGGTATATCAACTGCAAGAAAAATTTTAAAACAAGTTGATATTGATGTAGGTAAAAAAACAAAAGATTTAACTCCTGATGAGGAAAATAAGATTCGTGGAATAATCGAAGCTATGAAAATAGAAGGAAATCTAAAAAGAGAAATTTCAGGAAATATAAAAAGATTAAAGGATATTAAAACGCATAGAGGTATTAGACATATAAAAAGATTACCAGTTAGAGGTCAAAGAACAAAAACTAATTCTAGGACAGTTAGAGGAAACGTTAGAAGAACGATGGCTTCCGGTAAAAGAAAAGAGAGTAAAACTTAAATAATTTATGGGAAAGACAAAAACTACAATTAAACCAACTGATGAAGCTTTAAAAGAAACAAAAGTAGAAGCAAAAACATCTACAATCAAAACACCTAAGAAGAAAATAACTTCTGGTATTTTGTTTATTGATGCAACCTTTAATAATACGAAAGTTTTATTTGGAGATAAGTTAGGAAATACACTATTTTGGTCAAGTGCTGGGAGTTTGGGTTTTAGAGGAGCAAAGAAGGGAACTCCATTTGCAGCTTCTAAGGTAGGAGATTTGATTGGTGAAAAAGCTGCTAATCTTGGAGTTAAGGATTCAGGTGTGGTTGTAAGAGGTGTTGGATCTGGACGTGAACCAGTAATAAGATCATTTATGGCTCATGGTATAGAGATAACTTTTATAAAAGATGCTACACCAGTACCACATAATGGTCCAAAACCAAAAAAACCACGAAGAGTATAAGAATTATCAATTATGAATTATAGATTTAAGATATGATAAGCAAACCAAAATTTAAAATAGGAAGAAGATTAGGAGCTGGGGTTTACGATAAATGTCAAACTGCAAAGTTTTCAGCTTCTTCTGGTAAGTTTGCTGGTCCTGGTGCACGTCGTCCAAAGGCATTATCAGAATATGGTGCTCAACTTATTGAAAAACAAAAAGTTCGTTTTTCTTATGGTATTACTGAGCGTCAACTTTCAAATTATGTTAAAAAAGCTTCTCTTGTAAAAGGTTCAGGTGCTGTAGAAAAATTTTATGAAAATCTTGAAACTCGTCTTGATAATATAGTTTATAGAATGGGTCTTGCACCAAGTAGGCGTGCTGCTAGACAGATGGTTTCTCATGGACATTTTATTGTAAATATTCATAAAGTAACAATACCATCTTATGAAGTAAAAGTTGGAGATATAATAAAGATTCGTGAAGGATCTAAGGTAAAAAAGATTTTTGATAATTTAACAGAAAGATTAAAAGATTATAATACACCTTCTTGGATTTTGTTTAATGTATCAAAAATGGAGGGGAATATCATAGCTAAACCCAAAAATACAGAGACTTTTCTTGATTTAAATGCTGTGCTTGAGTTTTATAGTCGTTAATTTTATTATTGATCTCCGCTATAAGCGGACAAGTATTATTAAAGTTTAAAAGTAACTTTTTCCACTCATGATTATGGGTGAATAAAAATAAAAATTATGCCTGAATATAAAATAATAATGCCTTCTAAGCCTCGTATTGTTTTAGAAGAAGATAATAAGGGAGTATTTGAGATAGATGGTTTGTATCCCGGTTATGGTCATACATTGGGTAATTCCTTAAGAAGAATTATTCTTTCTTCTTTACCAGGTGCTAGTATTACTTCTATAAAGATAGATGGTGTTTCTCATGAATTTCAAACAATGGATGGAATCAAAGAAGATGTAATTGTAATGATTTTGAATTTAAAAAAGATTCGTTTTAAAATGATATCTGATGAACCACAGGTTGTTACTCTTTCTATAAAAGGACCAAAAGAAGTTACTGCAAATGATATAAAAGTTGGAGGACAAGTAGAAATATTAAATCCAGAACTTCATATCGTAGAAGTTACAGGTAAGGTTAATCTAGATATTGAGATGAAGATTGAGAAAGGATTGGGTTTTGTTTCAAAAGAAATTTTACAAAAAGAAAAAGTAGATATTGGTACAATTACCGTTGATGGTATATTTACTCCAATTCGTCGTGTTTCTTATGATGTTGAAAATATGCGTGTTGGAGACAATACAAATTATAATTTATTAAGAGTATCGATAGAAACAGACGGAACACTTACTCCTCGTGAAGCATTTTTGAAATCTATAGAGATAATGATAAATCAATTAAAATCTATTATTGATTTTAAAGAACCAGAAGAAGAAATAAAAGAAGAAAAGAAGTCTGCTTCTTTTATAGATAAAAAAGAAGAAGTCGAAAGCGAAAAGAAGTCTGATGATTTTATCGATGTTTTGAAAACTCGTATAGACAGTCTTGATCTTTCAACTAGAACATTAAATGCTCTTAATACTGCAAATATTAGGACACTTGGTGGTCTTGCAAGAAAAAAGCGCGAAGATTTGCTTGAGGTTGAAGGTATTGGAGAAAAAGGAATAACTGAAATTAAAAAAATACTTAGTAAATTTGGGCTTAATTTGAAAGAATAATAAATCAATTACGAATTAGCAATTACGAATTACGAATTAAAAAAATATGAGACATAGTAATAATAAAAGAAAATTTGGAAGAGATAAGAATCAAAAAAAGGCTTTATTAAATTCCTTGGCACTTAATTTGATTGTGCGTGGAAAAATAAAGACGACAGAACCTAAGGCAAAAGAGCTTCGTCCATTTATTGAAAAACTTGTAACTAAAGCAAAAAAGGGTGATATGGCAACACGAAGAATCGTTATTTCTAAACTTTCTAATCGTAGCAAGGAGGTTAAAAAACTTTTCGAAATTATTGCACCTAAATATTTAGATCAGAAGGGTGGATATACTAGAGTTTTAAAACTTGGAGCTAGGAAATCAGATGGAGCAGAGATGGCTTTAATAGAATTTGTATAATAAATTAGGTATTTTAAAAAAATGAAAAAACAAGATAATAAAATTAAAGAAAAAATAATAAATGCAGAAGGAAGAACGTTGGGTAGAGTTTCTACTGAAATAGCATCTTCACTTATGGGAAAGACTAGTGCTTCATTTGAGAGGCATGTATATTCTGGTGGTCCTGTAAAAGTAATCAATGCATCAAAAATAAAGATTACCGAGAAAAAATTAGATGAAATTTATCATACTAGATATTCTGGATACAGAGGTGGACTTAGAATATTAAAAGGAACAGAGACCAAAGAGAAAAAGGGTATGAGTGAGTTGGTAAAACTTGCAGTGTATCATATGTTGCCAGGTAATAAATTAAGAAGAGAGATGATGAAAAATTTAGTAGTTGAGGAATAATTTTTATGGAAAATAAAACAATAAAAGAAAAATATATTGAGGCAGTAGGAAGAAGAAAAACTTCAACTGCTAGAGTGCGTATTTGGAAATCAGTAAAACATATTTTTATTATTAATGAAAGAGATGCAAAAGAATATTTTAAAACAGAAGAAGAACGTCGTTTAATTGCAGATCCTATAATTAAAGGTTTGACCGGTGAAGAAAAAATTGATCATAAATGGAAGGTTGAAGTAAAAGTTTCAGGTGGAGGAGCCCATTCTCAAGCTGAAGCAGTACGTCATGGATTAGCTCGCGCCTTAGTTTTATCTGATATAGAACTACGTGGAAAGATGAAGACATTGGGATATCTTAAACGAGATCCTAGAGCAAAAGAACGTAGAAAATTCGGACTTAAGAAAGCTCGTAAAGCTCCTCAATGGTCTAAGCGTTAAAATTTATCTTTCTAAAATACCCCTTGAAAATAGGGGTATTTTTTGTTAGTATGAATATATGAAAGATAAAGAAGAAAAAGAAGATAATTTAAATGAATCTGTTGAAAATATTGAAGAAAATTCTGTTTCGTCAGATGATTCTGAAGTTCTAGAATTTGAATGGAATGTTGATGGTGAAGAAGATTTAAAGAAAACTTTAAAGAAATTTAGGGCTGATTTGAAAGAATGTAAACTTCAGAAAGAAGAATATCTAAATGGCTGGCAGAAAGAGCGTGCTGATTTTGCTAATTATCGTAAACAAGAAGATGACAGGAAAAATAATTTTTCAGAGGCAGTACGTGAACGCATCCTTACACGTTTCTTGAGTGTGTTGGATAGTTTTAATATGGCTTTTGCAAACAAAGAGTCTTGGAATAAAGTTGATGAGAATTGGCGCAAGGGAGTAGAATATATATATGCTCAATTAAATACTGTATTTGAAGAATACGATGTAAAAGAAATTGGCATGGTGGGAGAAAATTTTGATCCAAATATTCATCAGTCTATAGATATGACAAAAACAGAAAAAAAAGAAGATAATCATAAAGTATCAGAAGTTATTCAGAAAGGTTACAAATTGGGCGACAGAGTAATTCGAGCTGCCCGAGTTAATGTTTTTGAATATAATGAAAACACAGAGTAAAACATGTGAACATTGTAAAAATGAATTTACCATTAATGATGGTGAGCTTTCTTTGTATGAAAAAGTTGGTATAGAATTGCCGACTATTTGTAATTTTTGTCGCATTAAATTACACTTGTCTTTTTGGATGTTTGGAAAATTTCGTAAAGGTAAATCAGATCTTTCGAGAAATAGTTTAATTACAGTATTACCAGAGAAGAATAGATATCCTATTTATACATCTTCCGAATGGTATAGTGATAAATGGGAGGCTATGGATTATGGTCAAGACTATGATGGAAATAGATCTTTTTTTGAACAATTACAAGAACTTCAAGAAAAAGTTCCTCATCCTCACCAAACTGGAGTTAAAAACACTAATTGTGATTGGTGTGATGATGTTTGGAACTCTAAGAATTGTTATTTAGCACGTTCGATGGTAGGTTGTGAGCAATTATTTTATTCCTATAGAAACTATTTTGTTAAAAATTCTATTGATGTAGATGTTTGTTTTAATAGTGAAAAGTGCTATGACGCTGGAGAATGTCATCATTCATATAAACTTTTTTATTCTAAACATTCTCGTGATTGTATAGATTCATTCTTTTTATATGATTGTAAAAATTGTCAGGATTGTTTTATCTGTTGGAATTTACGTGGTAAATCATATTGTATAGAAAATATTCAATATTCTAGAGAAGAATATTTAGAAAAATTAAAGTCATTTAATCTTGGTTCATATAAATCAATACAAAATTATAAAAAGTATTTTGAGGAAATAGTTCAAAAAGAAGTAGTTCATAGACCAAATTTTAATTTCAAAACATATAATTCTTATGGTGATTATTTATTAAATTGTAAGAACTGTCATAATTGTAATACAATCAGTGAATCCGAAGATAGTTATAATTGTGTTAGGGGAATTAGTCATAAATCTAATATTGACGCAAATGGTTGTTGGAATTCTGAATTATTAGGCAATTGTGCTAGTTGCATAGATGCTTATGCAGAAAAATATTGTGCCTGGTCATCTTCTCGATATTCTGAATATTTAGATTTATGTATTGAATGTGAATATTGTTTTGGTTGTGTTGGTTTAAAAAAGAAAAAATATTGTATTTTAAATAAACAATATGAAAAAGAATCCTTCGAGAAACTCAAGGCAAAGATCGTTGAAGATATGAAAAATAATGGAGAATATGGTCAATTTTTACCATATTCTATGAGTGCTGGGCCGTTTAATTTTTCTAATAGTTTTTTATATTTTCCTGAAACTAAAAAAGAAGATATTTTAAAACTTGGTGGCTATTGGGAAGATGTTAATGAAAGTGATATAGAGGGAGTGCCTACTAGTGAATTGCCTGATGACATAAAAGATGTGAAAGATTCTATCATAACTCAAGCATTAATCTGTTCTCTGACTGGCTGGCGTTTTAATATAGCCCAAAATGAGCTTTCTTTTTATAAAGAGAATAATATTCCACTTCCGAGATATCATTTTGATGTACGAACAAAAAATCGTTTAAAATATTTAACAGTTTTACAAGCATATTCATATAAGTGTTTTTATTGTGAGAAAGAGGTGGAAGCCTATTATTTACCAGAATGGAATTATCAAAAAATTGCTTGTGAAGAGTGTTATAAACAAAATATAAATTAAAAAGGTAGCAAACTCTGCTATAGCAGAGTTTGCTACCTTGAATGATATATGGAATACAAAGATGAAATAAAAAATATTTACCCCGTACTAATTTTTTATTTAAGTAATATAATGGTTAATATAATTAAACTAGATAAATGTTGATAAAATATGAATAAAGAGTTTAAAAATTTAGTACTGGGGTGTCAGAATCCCGAAGGAAAGCAAAGCTTCCTACGGAACAGGTTGTAAAAAAATTATGGAAACTAAAACATGTCAAAATTGTAAAAACGAGTTTATCCTAGAAAAGGAAGATTTTAATTTTTATGAAAAGATAAAAGTCCCTCCTCCTACTTGGTGTCCGGAATGTAGACTTATTCGTCGTTTAGCTTACAGAGAAGATAGAAATTTATATAAACGTATTTGTGATAATTGTAATGAAAATATAATAAGTATCTTTAGACCAGACAGTTCAATTAAAGCTTATTGTCCAACTTGTTGGTATGGTGATAGTTGGGATGGAATAGAATATGGTAGGGATTATGATTTTTCTCGTTCATTTTTTGAACAGTTCCATGAATTGCAAAAAATTGTACCAAACCAAGCTACTGGTTCAAAAAACTCAACGGATTGTTCTTATTCTAATAATAATATTCGTTGTAAAAATTGCACCCTTACTTTTGATGGTTTTCAATCCATAAATTGTTATAACTGCCAGACACCTCTTTTTTCAAGAGATTCTTTTGATTCTGATATAGTTGTTAATGCAGATCATGTATATGAGACATTAAATTCAACTGGTGTTTATAATACTAAATTTGCTTATTTTTCAGATGAATGCCTTGATTGTTCTTTTATCTTTAATTGCATTGGATGTATAGATTGTTTTGGGTGTGTTAATTTAAGGAATCAAAAATATTGTATCTTTAATAAGAAATACACAAAAGAAGAATATAAAAAAGAAATAGAAAAATGGGATTTAGGAGATTATAAAATTTTAAAGAAAGCAGAAGAAAAATTTTTAGAGCTTTATTATAAAATTCCAAGACGTTTTTCTTTGATAACAAATTCTTCTAATGTAATAGGCGATGATATAAAAAATACAAAGAATTGTAAGACTTGTTTTGCTACAAGAAATGGTATAGAAAATTGTAAGTATATATTTTTGAGCGGCTTATTATTGAAAGATAGTTATGATGTTACTTTTGGTGGAGATAATTCAGAAATTTTTTATGAAAAATCTGGAGGTATGCAATCTCAAAAATGCATGTTTAGTAGAGCTTGTCATCATTCTAATGATGTACAATATTCGGATAAAATATATAATTGTTCTTATATTTTTGGTTGTTCAAAATTAAGGAATAAAAAATATTGTATTTTAAATAAACAATATACAAAAGAAGAGTATAAAGAATTATTACCGAAAATTATAAAACACATGAATGATATGCCATATGTAGATAAAAAAGAAAGAATTTATAAATATGGTGAATTTTTCCCTACAGAGTTATCTCTTTTTGCATATAATGAAACATGGGCACATAAATATTTTCCTTTAACCAAAGAAGAGGTTTTGTATGAAGGTTTTAATTGGTATGATGAAAAAGATAGAAATTATAAAATAACAATGAAAACAGAAAATATACCAATTCACATAAAAGATGTGTCTGATTCAATATTAAATCAAGTAATAGAATGTGAACATAATAATAAAAATTGCAATCAACAATGCACAGGTGCTTTTAGGATATTATCTAATGAATTACAGTTTTATAGGCAGATGAATATAACACTACCTCGCTTGTGTCCAAGCTGTCGTTATGGACAACGTATAAAAAAGAAAAATCCTTTGAGATTATGGCATAGAAAATGTATGTGTAATGGAGTACAATCAAGTAATAAGGAATATAAAAATACTATAAAACATACACACGGAGATAAACCTTGCCAGAATGAATTTGAGACAGCAATAGATCCAGAGAGAAAAGAAATAGTATATTGCGAAAAGTGTTATCAAGCTGAATTTGTATAATAAAATGAAAAAGATAAAAAATAAAATAGAATATTTAAAACAAGTTTTACCAATACTTTGGCAGACTATTAAATTTAGAGTTAAAGTATTATGGTATAAGATAAAAAATTAGCCCCCACAAGTTGAATTTGTGGGGAATTTGGAGATTTAGATTTTTGTGGTATAGTAAAAATAAGGCAGAAATGCCTTTTTTTTATGAAAAAAGATTATTCAAATTTACACCTTAGGTTGGTGTTAAAATATTATTGGCAAGTAATTAGGCATTTTAAATTGTCTTTTTTTACTGTTGTTATTTTTACAATAATTTTTTCAGCATTAGATATATACATACCTCTTCAATATTTAAAATTATGGAATGTTTTAAGCAATAATGATTTTGCTTTTATTGAATCTGCAAAATCTATAATTATTTTTATTTTATTTTTAAAAATAATTGGTTGGGCCATACGTAGAGTTTCAGGATTTTCTCTTGCTTATTTTGAGTCTGGAGTTATGGCAGGACTTCGTGAACAAGCTTTTTCTTATATGAGCAATCACTCTTATTCATTTTTTGTAAATAATTTTACAGGATCATTAACTCAAAAAATAAATAAATATGCAAAATCTTTTGAAAGATTAACAGACAGGATGGCTTCTGATGGATTACCATTACTAGTAAGGGGACTAGGTGTATTTGTCGCTGTTTATACATTACTTCCTAAATATGCTTATATATTAGGAGTATTTTCTATAATATTTTTGTTTACTGCCCTTATTTATACGAGATATAAAATTAAATATGATGTTATAGCTGCACTAGCCGATACTAAAACTACAGGAGTTTTGTCTGATTCAATAAGTAATCATTCTTCTATTCAGATTTTTACTGGTCATTCTTATGAAAAAGAAAGGGTTAGTGAAACAATACAAGAACAAAAAAAAGCTACAGTTTTCAACTGGTATTTATGGGAAGGACTTAGTTCTATACAAGCAGTTTATTCTGTTGCTATAGAATTTATTATTTTTTGGGTTGCCATAAAGGATTGGAGTTTGTCTATTATTGCTTTACCTTTTATCGTTTTACTTCAGAGTTACATAATTCGTTTGATTGATAATTTGTGGAGTTTTGCTGGAATTATACGTGCATTTTATGATGGATTTGCTGATGCTCAAGAGATGGCTCTTATTTTAGATACGCCTTATGAAATTATAGATAATAACCAAGAATCTATAAAAGACATAAAAGGAGAAGTTATTTTTGATGATGTGACTTATGTTTACAAAAATAATAATACAAAAGTATTAGATAATTTTTCTTTAACAATATCACCTGGACAGAAAATCGCAATTGTTGGTTCTTCTGGAGCAGGAAAGACAACATTTGTTCGTCTTATGATGAGATTATTTGATTTAACCTCAGGAAAGATTTTAATTGATAAAATAGACATTAGTAAAATTACTCAACAAAATCTTCGTGAGCATATAGCTTTTGTTCCACAAGATCCTGTGCTTTTTCATCGTACCCTGATAGATAATATTCGTTATGGTAGAAGAGATGCTACAGATGAGGAAGTCTTGATGGCTGCTCATTTAGCCCACTGTGACGATTTTATAGATCAATTACCTCAAGGCTATAATACATATGTAGGGGAAAGAGGTGTAAAACTTTCAGGTGGAGAAAGACAACGTGTAGCTATAGCTCGAGCTATACTTAAAAATGCACCGATTCTTATTCTAGATGAAGCGACATCTTCCCTAGATTCACATTCAGAATCTTTAATTCAAGATGCACTTATAAAACTTATAGGAGGGAAGACAACAATAGTAATTGCTCATAGACTTTCTACAATAAGACAAATGGATAGAATTATAGTTCTTGAAAAAGGAAAAATTATTGAAGATGGAACACACGAAGAACTTTTAAATAAAAAAAGTGGTCTTTATAAAAAACTTTGGGATCTTCAGGCTGGAGGTTTTAAAAATATAATCTGAGAAAAATTGAATATCAAAAATTTTCTGGCGGACAAAACGAAGCCAGTGCCCGCAGGCGAAAACTTTTATATTAACTTTTTCTTTAAAAATATTAAATTTAAAAGATTTTAAGAGTCGTGTTTGTTCCCTGTCTTCACGGACTCCGAGTGCGAAGGCTTAGAAATCTTTTAAATTTAATATTTTTTTATACTTTCTAAAAAAGCTAGTTTTGTTTCCTCATCAATTTTGTCTGTGACGATTATTATTAGTTCTGTTCCCAATTTTAAATCCTTTTTAATATTAGTAAAAAGATGTTCATAGGGTAGGGGAGAAATCCATACTGTATTTTTTATACAAGTAAAATTTGCTTTCTTTAAAAGATAACGTAATGCTTCACGTTCATTTTTTCTTTCTTCTGGAATATCTATAATTATAATTCTCCATAATCCATCCCAATTTGTAGAGACAAGAGCACTACCTCCTTCTAGTCTAATCGAGTTTAATTTGTTTTTTCCTTTTTTTGTAAGTTTTAAATAATCTTTATTATCAGATTTAAGTATTTCTATACAACCAGATTCTATCAAGTTTTTTATTGAACGTGTTAAAGCATAAGTTATTTTAGGATCTTCAGTATCCTTTATAGATTCTAATGAAATAGCTGGTTTTTCAGCTAAAATTTTAAGTATTTTATTAGAATATTCAATTTTTCTTGACATACTTATATATTATAATATATACTGTCGTTTGACAAGTATTTTGCGGTCACGAAATACTTGCAAAATATTTAATTAAGGTATATTATATTAATATAATTAATAATTATTATAAATTTAACTAAGAAATATATGTCAAAAATAATAGGAATAGATTTAGGTACTACGAATTCTGCAGTCGCTTTTATTGAAGGTGGTGTGCCAAAAATAATAGAAAATGTCGAAGGTAATCGTACAACGCCTTCTGTTGTTGCAACAGCAAAAAATGGTGATCGTATTGTTGGTCTTCTTGGAAAAAGACAAGCTGTTACAAATCCTGAAAATACAATTTCTGAAATAAAACGTTACATGGGTCATAGATTTGATGATCCAGAAGTACAAAAAGATAAACCAACAGCTCCTTTTAAAATTGAAGCTGGAGAAGATGGAGGAGTAAAAGTAAAAATGTCAGATAAATTTTTTCGTCCAGAAGAAATTTCTGCAATGCTTCTACAAAAAATAAAAGCTGATGTTGAAGCTAAATTAGGAGAAAAAATAACAGAAGCAGTTATTACTGTTCCAGCATATTTTAATGATGCACAAAGAAAAGCAACAAAAGATGCAGGACAGATAGCAGGTCTTGATGTAAAACGTATTATAAATGAACCGACTGCTGCTGCTCTTGCTTATGGATTTAATAAAAAGAAAAATGAAAAAATAGTTGTGTACGATTTTGGTGGAGGAACTTTTGATGTTTCTGTTCTTGAAATTGGTGATGATGTTATTGAAGTTAAATCCACTGATGGTGATAGTCATATGGGTGGAGGTGACATTGATCGAAAAGTTATTGCTTGGATTGCGGAAGAATATAAAAAAGAATCAGGCGTTGATGTAAGAAAAGATCCACTTGCTCATCAAAGATTAAAAGAAGCAGCTGAAAAAGCAAAACATGAGCTTTCTACAACGATTGAAACAGAAATAAATATTCCATTTATTACTTCTGATGCAAGTGGTCCAAAACATTTACTTTTAAAAATGTCTCGCGCAACTCTTGAATCTTTAGCGAAAGAATATATAGATCGTTCTATCGAAATAACGAAAAGAGCTCTTGAAGCATCTCCATTTAAAATGAATGAGATAAATGAAATTATAATGGTTGGTGGACAAACTAGAATGCCAGCAATAGTGGAAGCAGTTAAGAATCTTTTTGGGAAAACTCCAAATATGTCCATTAATCCTGATGAAGTTGTGGCTTTAGGTGCTGCTGTGCAAGCAGGAGTGCTTGCTGGAGATGTTCGTGATGTATTATTATTGGATGTTATACCTCTTTCTCTTGGTATTGAGACACTAGGAGGAGTTGGTACAAAATTAATTGAAAGAAATACAACTATTCCGGCTTCTAAATCTCAAGTATTTTCGACTGCTGCTGATAATCAAACTTCTGTTGAGATTCACATAGTACAAGGAGAACGTCCTATGGCAACTGATAATAAATCTCTCGGACGTTTTATTTTGGACGGAATTCCACCAGCACCTCGAGGTATGCCACAAGTGGAAGTGACCTTTGATATTGATGTAAATGGAATATTAAATGTTACAGCTAAAGATAAAGCTTCTGGTAAAGCTCAATCAATAAAAATAGAAGCAAGTTCAGGATTAAAAGAAGAAGAAATTAAAAAAATGCAAGAAGATGCTGAACTTCATGCAGATGAAGATAAAAAGAAAAGAGAAATCGTTGATATAAAAAATACAGCTGAGATAGTTATTTATACTGCAGAAAAATCATTGAAGGATAATGAAGCAAAAATTCCATCTGATATTAAAGATAATGTGAATGCAAAGATTACTGCATTGCGTGGAGTAAAAGATGGTGCAGATGCAGATGCTATTAAAAAAGCTACAGAAGAATTATCTGCTGAAATGTCTAAAATTGGTGAAGCTATGAGTAAAGCTGGAGCTGAGACTCCTCAGGGAGGTGCACCAGAAGAACAAAACCAAGAAGTTCGTGATGCTGAATTTAAAGAAGGAGAGAAAACTGAAGAAGAAGATCCAAAAGTATAATTTTTTAGCGAACTTGATTTCAAGACAAAACTAAAAAGCCTCTATCGAGGGGCTTTTTAGTTTTGTCAATTTCTGGTATAATTTACCTGTATGGATTTGCACGAAATACCAAAAAATAAAGAAATTACATATATTGGTAATACTTCTTATAGGGATAAAAATGTTCTTTTTGGAATAAAACGCAAAGATAGGCGTCAACATGTTTATATTCTTGGAAAGTCAGGTACAGGTAAATCTGCATTGATGTTTAATATGATTATTCAGAATATAGAAAATGGAGATGGTGTCTGTATGGTTGATCCACATGGGGAAAATGTTGAAGATATTCTTTCTGCTATTCCTCCTCATCGCATGAAAGATGTTGTTTACTTTAATCCTGCTGATGCTGATTTTCATATTGGATTTAATGTTTTAGAACTCATTGATCCAAAATATAAACATCTAGTGGCTTCTGGATTGATGGGGATTTTTACTAAAATTTGGGCAAATGCATGGAGTGCTCGTATGGAATACATTTTAAATAATGCAATCTTAGCATTACTTGACACTCCTGGTTCTACGCTTTTAGGTATACCAAGAATGCTTGTAGATAAAGATTATCGTCAGAAAATAATTACCAATTTAAAAGATCCAGTTATTAAAGCTTTTTGGGTACATGAATACGAGGCTTGGCAAGATAAATTTAGAAATGAAGCCATAGCACCTATTCAAAATAAAGTCGGACAATTCCTCTCTACTTCTATTATTCGAAATATTGTAGGTCAATCTGTGAGCACTATAAATATTTTTGACATAATGAATGAAGGAAAAATTTTTCTTGTGAATGTTTCTAAAGGACGTATTGGTGAAGACAACTCGTCACTTTTGGGAGGTATGATCATTACCAAAATTCAACTTGCTGCAATGGAACGTGTACGTATTCCTGAAGATGAAAGAAAAGATTTTTATCTTTACGTAGACGAATTTCAGAATTTCGTTACTGAAGCTTTTGCTGGTATTCTATCTGAGGCTAGAAAGTATAGATTAAATCTTACTGTTGCTCATCAATATACTGCTCAGCTTATTTCAGACAAAAATTCAAGCGTAAGAGATGCTATCTTTGGTAACGTTGGTACTATGATGGTTTTTAGAGTAGGAGCAGATGATGCAGAATTTTTAGAAAAAGAATTTGAACCAGAGTTTACCCCTCAAGATATTGTAAGTCTGCCAAATTTTAAAATATATTTGAAATTAATGATAGATGGTGTATCTTCTCGTCCATTTTCAGCAAAAACTCTTTCACCAATGGTAAAATCTGGCAATAAAGAAATTGAAGAAGAAGTCATTAAGTCTTCTCGTGATCTTTATTGTAAATCAAAAGAAGAAGTAGAAAGAGAAATAAACGATTGGAGTGGTATGTCTATCGGTGATGATAATAACAATGGTGTTGAGAAATTTCCTGCAAGATGTTCTCTTTGTAAAAAAGAGACAACTGTGCCATTTAAACCAGAAGCTGGTAGACCTGTGTATTGTAAAGATTGTATAGCAAAGATAAAATCAGGTGAAGTTAAGCCCATAAAAGGATCTATGCATCAGATCAAGGAAGATGAATCTAAGTTTTTTCAACCTCTAGCTGATTTAGGTATAGAATTTAAACAAAAAAATGGAAATGGAAATGTGAACATTGAAAGGTATCCAGAAAGAATTGATAAACCAATAGAAGATCACTTAGTCAAAAAAGTTTTTTCTAAAAATACTCCAATTTTAAAACCAAAGATATTTTCTTCAATTAAAAAAGTTTTTACTAAAGCTAAGCCTATTCAAAAAGAGAATTTAGCTCTTAAAGAAATTCTTAATAAAACTCTTTCAGAAAATAAAATTTTAGATGAAAAAGAGAAAGAAGTAAAAGAAAAAAAAGTAGAACCCACTATTTCTCTTAATGAGTTAAAAAATCAAAAACCTGAATTAAAAATTAAATTGAATGATAGATCAGCTAGTTCAGAAGAAATGAATAAATTGAAAGATTTTATCTCAGATAAAATAGTACCTATAGAAGTTGAAACTTCAACTCCTCAGACAAAGGCTGATCAGCCTTTGACTGAAACCCTAACACCAATTCAAGCTCCAATACTAGAACCAGTACAAATAACAGCAACTGAACCAGAAAAAAAAGAAGAATCAATTAAGAAGATAGATTCAATAAATAAAGTTAAAGAAGTCCCAGAAGATGTTTTGAGAAAAATCTTGGAATAAGACATAAAAATTCTAAGTTTAACTTATTAAAAGAAATAATAAAATAAATCATAAAAATGTCAAAGCCAAATAGGGTTCAAATAATAAAATATGGTCCACCCCCACCTGAATTACCTGTATTCGGAAAAGTCAGACCTGAAGAGGTTTCTTTTATTGGACGTACAAATTATGTGGCCTCTCTTGAAGAGAAGAAATTTATTTTTGGTATTAAACGTATAGATCGCAGGCGACATCTTTATATAATTGGTAAATCTGGTGTAGGAAAAACAAAATTAATAGAACTTTTTTTAAGACAAGATATTACTTATAATCATGGTTTGTGCCTTATTGACCCGCATGGAGATGTTGTTGATTCGATACTTGATTATATTCCAAAAGAACGTATTGAAGATGTTTGTATAATTGATCCTTCTGATGTTGACTTTCCTGTTTCTTTTAATCCTTTAGCTAATGTTGATCCAATGTTTAAATTTCAGTTAACCCAGGGTCTCATAGAGGTATTTCAAAAACAATTCGGAGCAAATTGGACACCACGTCTAGAGCACGTTTTTCGTTTTACTTGTCTTGCATTACTTGATTATCCTCATGCCACAATGAGAGGGATGATTTCTATGTTGACTGATAGAAATTATAGACAGAAAGTAATCGAGTATATTACTGATGATATGGTGAAAAGATTCTTCGCTATTGAATTCGCAGATTGGTCTGAGAAATTTGATACAGATGCTATTATTCCACTTGTAAACAAATTAGGACAATTCTTGTCTGATCCATTACTACGAAATATTTTTGGACAGAAGCAAAATAAAATAGATATGGGTAAGCTTATGAATGAAGGTAAAATAATTCTTATTAATCTTTCAAAGGGGCGTCTTGGAGAGGAGAATTCTTCTTTTCTTGGTTCTATGTTTTTGACTAAAATAAAACAAGCTGGAATGGAAAGAGCAAGTATCCCTGAAAAAGATCGTACAGATTTTTATCTTTATGTTGATGAGTTTCAAAACGTAGTTACACAAACATTTGAGAATATTTTATCAGAAGCTAGAAAATATGGATTAAATTTAACCATCGCCCATCAATATGTAGGACAAATTTTACCGAAAGTTCACCAAGCTGTACTTGGTAATTGCGGTAGTATTATTACTTTTCGTGTTGGAGGAGAAGATGCAGTAAAAATGAAGCCAGAATTTGCTCCAATATTCGAAGTGAAAGATATGATTAACTTAGCTGTAGGAGAAATATTTGTTAAAATGACTATTGACGGTGAATCCTATGATCCATTTTCAGCTGAGACTTTGAGGGTTTTGCCACCTACCCATAGATCATATAGAAGTGAAATAATTGAAGCATCTCGTAGAAAGTTCTCAATATCTAAAGATGATGCACAAAAACTTATTATGGAAGAAGAAGCAACTATTATAAGAAGTACAGAAGAAAAAGCTATAATTGAAGGAAAAGGAAAGAAAAAACCAGATGAAGAAGGCGAAGAGGAAGAAAAAGAAGAAAAAATTAGTAGTTCTCAAGAAGCTGAACCTATGATATAATACCCTTATGAGTAAAGATTATTATGAAATTTTGGGGGTAAATAAAGGGGCTTCAAAAGATGAAATCAAAAAGGCTTTTTATAAATTAGCCCATAAATATCACCCTGATAAAAAAGAGGGAGATGAAAAAAAATTCAAACAAGTGAATGAGGCTTATCAGATTCTTTCTGATGATTCGAAACGTTCAAAATATGATCAATTTGGGTCTGGTTTTGAAAATATGGGACAAGGAGGATATAGTGGAGCATCACAAGGTGGTTTCGAAGGATTTGATTTTAGTAATTTTTCTGGGGGATTCCAGAATGGAGCTTCAGATTTTGATTTTGGGAATTTGAATGATATCTTTAGTGATTTTTTTACAGGTGGAGGAAGAGGAGGAAGAACACAAGCTAGACGTGGGCGAGATATTTCTACCGAAATACAGATTTCTTTTTCTGAGTCAATTTTTGGGACTAATAGAAAAATTTTAATTACTAAGACTTCAAACTGTGCTACTTGTAGTGGTTCTGGTGCAAAATCTGGAACTAAGATGGAAACTTGTAAATATTGTAATGGACAAGGAAAAGTTCGAGAAGACAAAAGAACTATTTTAGGTACTATTTCAAGTACAAAAATTTGTGAAGAATGTCTAGGCTCTGGCGAAGTACCAAAAGAAAAATGTGAAAATTGTAAGGGAAAAGGAGTGTTGCGTCGCGAAGAAGAAATTTCTATAAATATACCAGAAGGGATAAGAGATGGAGAGATGATTAGGATGACAGGTGGTGGTGAAGCTATTTCAAAAGGAACAGCAGGTGATTTATATATTAAAATAAATGTTGCTTCACATGCAGTGTTTAAAAGAGAAGGTAATGATCTAGCAATGGATTTAGATTTGAAACTTTCCGATGCATTATTAAGTACGGAATATCCTATAGAAACTCTAGATGGACAAATAAGTGTAAAGATTCCAGAAGGTGTGTCTATAAATGAAATTCTTCGTGTTAAAGGTAAGGGTGTGCCTTCCTCAAAAAGTAGACGTGGGGATTTGTTGATTAAATTAAAAATTAAACTCCCATCAAAAATTTCCAAAAAATCTAGAGAAATTATCGAACAACTGAGAAAAGAGGGAATATAAAAAATATGTTACCAGAGAATATAATTTATCTTGGAGTTTTAATAAATTTATTATTTTCTATTCTATATATAAAAAGTATTATTTATGGAAAAACTAGGCCAAATTTAATTTCTTGGTTTGTTTGGATGTTGGCACCATTTGTTGGGACATTCTTGGCACTTAAGGCTGGAGCGGGATTTTCTGTTTTAGGTATATTTATGGCTGGTTTTGGTCCCTTTTTAGTTGTAATGGTTTCTTTGTTTAAAAAAAATGCTTTTTGGAAAATAGAACGATATGATTTAATTTGTGGATTTTTCTCTCTTTTAGCTTTATTACTTTATATAGCTACGAACAATCTTTGGATTTCTATTCTTTTTGCGATAATCAGTGATGGATTGGCTGCGGTACCAACAATTATAAAATCTTGGAAATTCCCAGAAACTGAAAGTAGTTCGGTTTATTTAGGAGGAATCATAAATAATATTGTATCTTTATTAATTATAAAAAACTGGATTTTCTCCATATATTCTTTCAATATTTATTTTATAGTAATAAATATTATTATAATATTTGCGATTTTTTACAAAAAGATTCTAAGAAATTAATTTGTTTTTAAATTTATGAGCCATTATTTTATAACAAATTAAAGCCGCTCCAAATTCTGTTAGTGCTGACTCTTTTTGTGGTGAGACTTCTACGATGTCAGCTGCTATTAAATTTTTAGTGTTTATAATTTGAGTAATTAAATCTAATCCATAATGCCAATCTAATCCTCCTTGTACTGGTGTGCCTGTGCCTGGCATAAAAGAAGGATCAAAACCATCAACATCTAAAGTAATATAAACTTTTTTGGTTTTTATTGATTCTAAAATTTTATTTATAGGGGTCTCTTTACCATCACAGCCAAATACTGTTATTGTATTTTTATTATTTTGCCAATATTCATATTCATATTTTGAATATGTTCTTATTCCGACTTGCACGATAGGGAAGCCGAGTTCATGAACTCTACGCATTACACACGAATGAGCAAATTTATCTTTTTTGTTACTATAATCACTACTGTCATCTCTTAAATCTTGATGAGCATCTATTTGTAATATTGTTATTTCTTTTGGATTTTCTTTTTTTGAAATTGCTTCTAATGCCCCATAAGATACAGTGTGTTCTCCTCCGAGCATAATTATAAATTTATGATCATTATATATTTTTTCGTATTGAGTGCTTATTTTTTTTGAAGCTTCTTTTCCACCTATATTTTTTAAACCTGATATTTCTTTTTTAGCAGTTTTTATTTTTTTTGCTGGTTCACACTTTAAATCAATGTCAAAAAGTTCTAAATAGTTATCTAAGCATTCTATTATTTTATTTGGACCTTTTGCCGTCCCGCCTAAAAAAGAAACACTGTGCTCATATGGAGCACTTAATATTACTAAGTCTGCTTCATCTACATTTTTTGTATTTATTATTTTATCTATCATATTTGTTTAATATTACTAAATAATTTTATCTTTAGCAAAAAATTTAGATTTTAGAAATTTTTGGTCCCTCGGAAGAATCTTTTATTTCGTATCCTAATGAATTTATTTTATTTCTTAATTCATCTGATTTTTTGAAATCTTTATTTTTACGAACCTCTTCTCGTTCTTCAGATAATTTTATTATTTCTTCTGGAATTATTTCTTTTTTAACATTTTCAAAATCAAGTCCTAAAACTTTATCAAAATCAAGAATTGTTGCTTTTTTATCAGCAGGGGAAAGATTAGCATCTTTTACTAAATCCCACAGAAGAGATAAAGCTCTTGGTGTATCTAGATCATCTTCTATGTATTCTTTAAACTTTTGCTGGTATTCTTTACTTATTTTACCAATATCGTTTCCAAGGTCAATATAGAGCCCATAAAGACGTTTTAACGCTATATCTGAACCCTCTAGTGCTTCCCATACAAAGTTTATTCTAGTTCTATAATTAGCCATTAAAAGCCAGAATCTATAAGAAATTGGGCTTATTCCCTTATCTTTTATATCTTTTAGAATATAGAAATTATTATATGATTTTGACATTTTTTTCTGATCAACAAGAACCCATTCATTATGCATCCAATATTTTACAAATTGTTTTCCTGTAGCACCTTCTGATTGAGCTATTTCATTTTCATGATGTGGAAATATATTATCAACACCACCTGTATGAATATCTATTTGTTCCCCTAGATTTGTCATAGACATAGCAGAGCATTCTATATGCCAGCCAGGTCGTCCTTTCCCTAAATCAGTTTTCCAAAAAACATCTCCATCTTTTTTGTCCCATGCTTTCCAAAGTGCAAAATCTTGAATATTGTCTTTTTCATATTCATCTGTTTTTATTCTTCCAGACGCATTGTCTTTTTGTTTTTCTAAAACAAGGTGAGATAATTTACCATAGTTTTTGAATTTTTTTATATCGAAATAAATGCTATTGTCTGTACTTTTATAAGCTAAGTTTTTTTCTAATAATTTTTTTATTATATTAACCATTTGATCAATATAATCAGTTGCTTTAGTGAATTTACTTGGTTCTAGGAGATTTAGACTTTTTAGGTCTTTAAAAAATTCTTCTGTGAAAAATTCTGTAAATTCTTTAAGTGTTTTTCCTTCTTTTTGCGAATTTAAAATAGTTTTATCATCTATATCTGTTATATTCATTATTTGTTTTACATTAAAACCTTCATACAGTAAAACACGTTTTAGAATATCTGCAAAAATGTAAGCTCTATAATTTCCAATATGAGGATAATTATAAACAGTTGGTCCACAAGAATACATTTTGATTTCTTTTGAATCAATTGGTATGAAATCTTCTTTTTTTCTTGTGAGAGTGTTGTAAAATCTTAATGACATATTTTAATTAATTATGAATTGTTTTCTTGATTAAATTCATTTTTATATATTGAAATTAATGTATAGAGTAAACTAATAGAAAGTGGGCCAATAAGAATGCCTACTGGTCCCAAAAGAGCTATTCCACCCAATACAGAGAATAGAATTAAAAATGGTGGAATATTTATTTTTTTACCAAAAATAAAAGGAGCTAATAAATTATCAATCATAGCTACCAAAAAAGTAGACCATATTGCTAAACCAATTGCTTCTAATGTATGGCCTGTAGAAAATAAAAAGATTACAGATGGTACTGAAATTAATGCAGTTCCTACTGTTGGAACAAGAGATACAATAGCTGCCAAAACACCCCAAAGTGCAGGAGTGGGAACACCAAAGACAGCAAGTCCAAATCCCATTAGTATACCTTGTATTATAGCTATAAAAATACTTCCTGTTATTACTCCTTTTATGGTTAAAAAAAGTCTTGAGATTATTTTTTGATCATCTGTATTCGATAGTGGGCTTAAATTAATTAAAGATTTTTTCCATTCTGTGCCATCTTTTAAAAAATAAAAAATAGAAAGAAGCATCAGGAAAAAAGATAACATTGTAGTAAGAGTTGTACTAAATATTTTTGCTATATTGTTTGATAAAAAATAAAGAAAATCTGACACTTTTTGGTTTATGTCAAAAGATATCCCTTGAGGTAATATTTTATTTATTGAGTTATCTATTGAATCAATAAAAGGTGCGACATTTCCACTATTTGTAATAGTAATATATAAATCTTGAGATTGATTAAAAACTATTATTCCTATTCCAAACAATGGACCACATATTAATATTGTGAAAAAAAATACGATAAGAAATGAAGAAAGCCAATTGGGAATATGTTTTTGGGTTAGCCATTTATGTATTGGATGTAAAACTATTGCAAAAGAAGCACCCAATACAAGAACTATCCAAAATGGACTTAAAATAAGAAAACTACCGATGAAAGTTATAAATAATATAAGAAAAAAGAAATACCTTTCAATAATTTTTGTTTGCATTATGTATAAAATATGAAATCTTAAGATGTTCATATTTAATTTAATTTATAAAAATCTCGACTTAAATATCATTATAACCTAGATAATAAGTATAGCATAACTAATAAGTTTCTTGTTATATTTATATATCCTTTAAAATACTTGCGTTTTTGGCTGATTTCGTATAATATGAGTTATATGAAATTTGCAGTTATAAAAACAGGCGGAAAACAGTATAAAGTCTCAAAAGATGAGCTTGTTTCTATTGAAAAAATAAAAGGGGAATATAAAGTAGGAGATAAGGTTTCTTTTGATAAAATTTTATTAGTTGATGATGGGAAAAATACAACCATAGGAACACCTTATATTTTAGAAGCAAAAGTAGATGCTGAAATTGTAGAAATTGGACGTACTAGAAAAGTTCTAGTTATGAAATACAAACAGAAATCTCGCTATCTACGCCGTAATGGTCATCGTCAACCATTTTTTAAAGTAAAGATTTTAGATATAAAATAAAAAAACTTCTGAATTAAGAAGTTTTTTTATTGTCGATTTTTAAGAGCATTTTTTAATGTATCGTTATCTGAGTATTCGAGTTCGGTACCTGTAGAAAGACCTTTACCAAGAGAAGATATTTTAATATTTAGAGGTTCTATTATTTCTTTAAGTTGGTTTCTTAAATAAAAATCAGTGTGATTTCCCTGAGGAGTAGAGGAAAATGCCAAGACTATTTCTTTTAATTTATTTTTTTGAGTTTCTATCTTTTTTATTAATTCCTTCATTCGTATTTTTGAATTTGTATTTTTTTCAACGATAGGTACAAGTCCTCCTAATATAAAATATTTGCCATTATAAACTTTACTTTTATGAATACTTTCTAAGTCTGAATCTTTTTCAAGTATCATTAAAGAGGAAATATCTTTATTTTCATCTATGCAAATTTCACATTTTGTATTTTTTTTATTTTCTAAAAGGAAAAATTTAAAACATTCAGGACATTGCGATACTTCTTTTTTTAAATTTTTTATGGAGTCAGCTAAAATATCTCCATAACTTCCGTTTCTAGACATTAGAAAATATACAAAACGTTTTGCTTGTCGTTCGCCGATACCAGGGAATTCTTTAAATATTTCAGTTAGTTTTTCTATCGTGTTCATTTTTTAAAACTCATCTAAACTTCCTAATACTTTAGCTTGAGAAAATTCACTTATACTACTTTTTTCGAGACTCAAAAAAGTAGTAGTTTTCTCATCAAAGTAAAGATCGACTTTGCCAGTAGGGCCATTTCTGTGTTTTTCAATTAATATTTCAGCAATATTTGTTTTTTCAGATTCATCTTTTCCTTTATCTTCTCTATGAATAAACATAACAACATCGGCGTCTTGTTCAATAGATCCTGAATCTCGAAGATCTGACAATCTTGGCTTACCTCCACGACTTTCAACTGCACGAGAAAGTTGAGAGAGTGCCAATACTGGTACATCGAGTTCTTTTGCTAAACTTTTTAATGATCTTGAAATCTCTGTTACTTGATTGACCATGGAATCATAACTTTTTGAGGTAGTCATAAGTTGCAAGTAATCAACTACAATAAGATCAAGCCCTTTTTCCATTTTCAATCTACGAGAAAGAGCTTTCATTCGTACTATTGAATTACCTGGTTGGTCATCTATGTATATTTTAGCTTTTGAAAGTTTGTCTAAAGAATCACGAAGTTGAGAGAAATCTTTATCAGAAGATAAATGTCCAGTACGTAGATTCCATGCATTTACTCTTGATTGCGCAGAAAGCATCCTGTCTACTAATTGTTGCGATGACATTTCTAGCGAAAAAATTAATACTGATTTTTCATGGGTAACAGAACACATACGAGCAATATCTAGTGCTAGTGTTGTCTTACCTACAGAAGGTCTCGCTGCTAGAATAATTAAATCAGATTTTTGTAAACCAGAAAGTATGCTATCTAAATCTGCAAAACCTGTAGGTAGTCCTCGAAGTGAACCTTTGTGTTCATGCAATTTTTCGAGACGTTCCCATGCTTCAGGTAATGCATCTTTTAAATTTACAAATTTTTGACTTTTTGGAGATGAAACAACACTAAATATTTTCTTTTCTGCCATATCTAAAATATCATCCATGTGATCATCTCCTTCTTCAAAAGCAAGTTCAGAGACATAGTCTGCTGCCTCTATTAAACTTCTCAATACGTATTTTTTTTGAACTATATCTGCATAATGTTTTACATTTGTTGAAGATGGAACAACATTTACTATTTCTGCTAGATATTGATTTCCTCCTACTCTTTCTAATAATTTCTGTTCACCTAGTTTGGTAGAAAGTGAGAGCATGTCTATTGGTTCATTTTTTAGAAATAAATCAAGCATTGCTTGAAAAATTAATTTATTTTTTTCTACATAGAAAGAATCTGCATTTATAATATCTTCTACTTCATGTATCGCATCCTTGCGAAGCATTATAGAACCCAATACTGCTTGTTCTGATGGGATACTTTGTGGGGGGATACGTATGTTATTTTTATTTTGTTTTATCATCAAAGTCATTCTAACATAGTAAAAAAAAAGTAAAAGTAAAAAAGTTATTAAACGTGTTATTAAAATGGGGACAAATATGGTAATATTATAGTATGTCTAAAAAGGTACTATTATCAGGCGTAAAACCAACAGGAGCACCACATATTGGTAATTATTTTGGTGCGATGAAGCAATTTGTTGATTTACAGAAAGATCATTGTGGATATATTTTTATTGCTGATTATCATGCATTAAATTTTATTCAAAATAGGGAAGAAATGCAAAAAAATATAATTGGTGTTTTGCTTGATTATTTGGCTATCGGCCTTGATCCTGAAAAATTAATATTATTTAAACAATCAGATATTAGTGAACACACAGAACTTGCATGGATTTTTGATACTCTAACAACAATGCCATATCTTATGCGCGCACATGCATTTAAAGACGCAGAAGCAAAAAATAAAGAAATATCTATAGGGACTTTTAATTATCCCATGCTTATGGCTGCAGATATTTTGATCTATAATCCTGATATTGTGCCAATAGGCTCTGATCAGAAACAACACGTAGAAATAGCTCGTGATACTGCAGAAAAGTTTAATCGCATTTTCGGAGAGACATTTAAATTACCAGAATCTAAGATAATAGAAGAGGTTGCAATTATTCCTGGTGTGGATGGAAAGAAAATGTCTAAAAGTTACAACAACCATATTCCTCTTTTTGCAGGATATGAAGAAATTAAAAAATGTGTGATGAGTATCGTTACAGATTCTGGTGAAGGAATTCCAAAAAATGTTTATGCAATACATAAACTTTTTAGAAGTGAAGAAGAATTAAAAAATATTTATAAAGAAAAAGAAGGTAAATATAAAGAATTGAAAGAATTACTTATAGAAGATATTGAGAAATTTATCGCACCACTTCGAGAAAAAAGAAAAGAGTTTGAAAAAGATATTCCTAAAATCTTAGCTATTTTAAAAGCAGGTGGTGAAAAAGCAAAAAAAATAGCAGAAGAAAAAATGAAAGAAGTACGTGAGAAAATAGGTGTTAGTGTTTAAGAGTTTTCCACAGGTGATATTGTTGTTTGTCCTATAAGTGATATAATATAAGTCCCAATATGAAAAGTTATAGAAATATAAAGATTAATAGTTTCTCTCTTATTATCCCTATTAAAAAGGAGCTATTATTTTTGTATAAAAATCTATAATAAATAAAAAGATTAAAAAATATAAAAATAAAACTGGCTCCGAATAAAATCGAAGCCAGTTTTGCGTTTTAGGTAAAATTTGATTCTGATGTATGTGTTGCTAATTTGGAAACTTATACACCAGCCTCAAATTAGATAAATGTTTTTTTTGGGGGTGGATTTTGTTCATTATAAATAAAAAAGGAGTTCAATTATGAAAAAATTTGATGAAGATCGTCATTTTGGTGGAGATAGTTTTTCTTCTTCTTTAAGCAAAGAAGAAAAAGAAGATTTACTTCTTTCATTGAAGAAAAAAGAAGAAGAAGCAAATGAAGCAATGTTAGAATTAGAAGAAGTTAAAAAGGTATCTAATATGAAAAAGGATTTTGGTAATCTTGTTTCTAGTTCCTTTTTTGATTTAGACGCTGATGCTCAACTTCCAAGATATTAATTGGAAATTTAGTAAAAATTTTGGTTTGAAGTAATTCTCATAAGGGATTAATCAGACAATAGATAAGCAGCAGTAGGGTATTCCTACTTGCTGCTTTTTTTATGTTTGTTTGTTAAAGGATCTGTGATATTATATTAAAATAGCCTTTGAACCAGCCAACACTGGGGAGGTGAGAGAAGAAAACCATTTGGTTATTAGAACTCTCCGTTTGCCGCGTTAAGGTTTTAATTAAGTTAAAAGTAGGGTGGTACCGCGACACAAAAATCGCCCCTGCAAATTTATCAATTAAGATAAGTTTGGAGAGGCGATTTTTGCTTTTCTAATACTAAAGTAAATATGAAAAACAGAGTATATATAAAAGATTTAAAAGATAGTGTTGGTAAGGAGGTGATTATTGCTGGGTGGGTAAATATTAGACGTGATCAAGGTAAGATGGTCTTTTTTGATATGCGTGATATGACAGGTCTTATACAGTGTGTGTCGTTACCAAGTCACGCAGAAGCCACAGAAATAGCAAAAGAAATTCGTCCTGAATGGGTTTTAAAACTTACAGGTATGGTAAATAAGCGTCCAGATAAAAATATAAAATTAGATGTATTAAATGGTGATGTTGAACTTGAGGTAATAAATATTGAAATTTTAAATAAAGCAGAAACACCAGCTATCGATGTATCAACTGATGGAAATGAAATAGGAGAAGAGCATAGAATAAAATATAGATATCTTGATTTGCGTCGAGGTCGTATGCAGAAAAATATTCGTAATAGACATAAGGTTGTAAAATTTATTCGTGATTATTTAGATAAAGAAAATTTTACAGAGATAGAAACTCCAATACTTTCAAAATCAACAGCTGAAGGAGCTCGAGATTTTATTGTACCTTCTAGGCTAGATAAAGGTAAATTTTATGCACTTCCTCAAGCTCCACAACAATATAAACAGCTTTTAATGGCTGGAGGAATGGAAAAATATTTTCAAATGGCAAAATGTATGCGTGATGAAGATTTACGAGGAGATCGTCAACCAGAATTTACACAACTTGATATGGAAATGAGTTTTGTTGATCGTGAAGATGTAATGAATTTAAATGAAGCTTTGTTGATAGAAATTATTCAAAAACTTTATCCAGAAAAAGAAATTCAAGAGATTCCATTTCCAAGAATTACTTACAAAGATGCAATAGAAAAATATGGTAATGATAGACCAGACTTTCGAAAAGATAAAGATAATAAGAATTTGTTAGCTTTTTGTTGGGTTATTGATTTTCCTTTCTTTGAGAAAACTAGTGATGATAACAATCCACAAGCAGAAGGTGAATGGACTTTTACACACAATCCTTTTTCTGCAGCACAGCCACAATTTCATGAAGATTTATTAAATAAAAGAAATATTCCAAATATTCTTACGAATCAATATGATATTGTTTTGAATGGTTTTGAGATAGGTGGTGGATCTATAAGGAATCATGAGCCAGAAGCACTTTTGGCTGTTTATCACATTATGGGAGTTAAAAAAGAAGAAGTAGAAAAGACTTTATTTTATATGCTTGATGCATTTAGATCAGGCACTCCTCCACATGGTGGTATTGCTTGGGGTTTTGATAGATTAATGATGTTGTTAGAAAATGAACCAAATATCAGAGAAGTGATGGCATTTCCTAAAAATGGTGAAGGCAAAGATCTAATGATGAATTCACCTTCTGAAGTATCAGAAAAACAATTGAAAGAACTAGGTATAAAACTTGGAAATAATTAAAAATTAAATTTTCCTTCAGAGATTATCTCTTCTATATTTTTTCTATGACTAGGTTTTTCACGTATTTGTAAAGCTTCTGGTAAGTCTTCTATTTTTCCAGGTTTTCCGACTGCTATTATTATTTCTATTTCATAATCATCAGGAATAGAAAGTTCATTTTTAGCAAGTGAATAATCAAATCCACCAATACCATGTGTGATTAGTCCTATGGTTGTTGCCTGTAGTGCGAGATTTTCCCAAGCAGAACCAGTATCGAAAGAATGACTTTTTGATGGAGTTCCATTATCAAAATTTTTCTTAGAAATTACCACGACAAGAACAGAAGCATTTTTAGACCAACTTTTATTATAATCTACAAGAAAAGATAAAAATTTGTCAAAATTGGGTGTATTTTTATATGCATAAATGAATCTCCAAGGTTGAGCATTCATAGAAGAAGGAGCCCAACGTGCAGCTTCAAAAAGAGTCATAATTTCTTCTTCTATTATTTTTTCTCCAGACATAGCACGAGGAGAAAAACGATTTAAAAATATATCATTTATTGGATATTTTGTTGTTCTATTGTTTATTGTTTTCATCCTTTGATTATAGCACTGTTGTTAATAGTTTTTTCAAGGGATTAATTTTGAGAAAATTAAAAATAATTAATTACGAACTCAAAGACAATCCTTTCTTAAGTTTAGAAGAATTGTGATGATGATTTGAATTTAATTTTTTAGAAGTATTTGATATTCTGGATAAAATTAAACGATATCCACCAGGTGGACCTTTGAGCCATTTTGATATTCTTGCAATAGTCGTAGAAGAAAGACCTGTATCTTCAATAATCGTATTATATTGGACATCTTGAGAGAGAAGGGATGCAGCTTCTAGTCTATTAGAAAATTCTTTTATTTCTTTTTCAGTCATAAGATCACGTAGAAATCGTCTAGTTTCATCTGCATTTTTTAAAGCCAAGATAGCTTTTATTAATTGTATTTTTTCTTTTGTTTCCCAATTGATTTCTTTCATATAATCTACTTTAGTAAAGTAAAGTACTTTAGTCAAGTAAAGTAGAGTAGTAAATGTGGATAACTTTATCCAACTAAAGTAGACAGTTTTGTAATTTTTGAATTTTTTTTAAAAAAGTATATAGTATATATATGAAAATAACTTTTAAACAAAAAAATAATGATATAAAAGGGGACGTACTTTTTGTATCTATTGATTCTAAAAATAAAGACGAAACTATAAAAGAAAATGGTAAAAAGACTCTCTATTTAAAATGTGATGAATTAGAGAAAATGAATTTAAGAAAGCTTTTTTTACTTGTGCGTAAAATGATAATAATGGCAAAAAGTTCTAAGGCTGAAAAAGTTGCTTTTGATTTTAACGATTTTAAATTTAAAAATATAGAATTAACAGATGTAGAGTTAGCAGAAATAATAGGTACACAACTTGATTTTGCAAATTATGAATTTGTGAAATACAAAACTCCAACGAAAGAAGAATTTGGTTTTATTAAAGAGATTATTATTTTAGGAACTAATAAAGAAATAGAAAAAGCAATCTTAAAAGGTCATATTATTACAGATGAAGTAAATAAAACTCGTTCACTTTCAAATACACCAGGTGGAGATATGACACCGCATATTCTTGCAAAATGTGCTAAAGATGCAGTCAAAGGTTTGCCAGTTAAGGTTATTGTATTAGGAGAAAAAGAAATGGAAAAGCAAAAGATGCAGGCAATACTTTCTGTAGGGAGGGGAAGTGATGAAGAATCTAAGTTTATTATTATGGAATATATGGCTGGAAAAAAGGGAGAAAAGCCAATTGTGCTCGTAGGTAAAGGAGTTACTTTTGATTCAGGGGGACTTAATTTAAAGCCATCAGGCTCAATGACTGGTATGAATATGGATATGTCGGGTGGAGCAGCTGTAATACATGTACTTACACTTGCAGCAAAAATGAAATTAAGGAAAAATATTATTGCTCTAATACCTTCGGTTGAGAATTTTGTTTCAGGTAAAAGTTATCGTCCAGGAGATGTTATACGTTCTATGTCAGGACAAACAATTGAGATTTTAAACACTGATGCTGAGGGAAGAGTAATATTGGCAGATGCTTTGACTTATTCTCAAAAATATAATCCAGAAGTTGTTATTGATGTAGCTACACTAACAGGAGCAGCATGTGTTGCACTAGGTGAAAGAGCGTCAGCTATTTTTACCAATGATGATGAATTATCAAAGACACTCGAAAAAATAGGTGAACAGACTGGAGACTATGTTTGGAGACTTCCAATGTGGGAAGAATATGAAAATGAAATAAAAGGAATTCTTGGTGATTGGACAAATATTCATAATAAAGATTCGAGATATGGAGGAGCTACTTATGGAGCTATTTTCTTATATCAATTTATTAAAGGTTATAAATGGGCTCATATAGATATGGCACCACGTATGACTTCAATGACTGGCGAATATTTAGCTCCAGGCGCACTCGGTACGCCCGTAAGACTTTTGTATAAATTTATTGAGGGATATAAAAATTAAATATTTTCGTATTTTATTTTTTATGAATATAAAAAATGTCTCAAAAAATAAATTAATTACTGTAAATGATAAAATGCAGAAAGGCTATAAGTATGAACTTTTAGAACCTATGGGTAAAAATTTTCAGGAAAACTTTAAGCCAGACCTAACTCCAAAGCAAATGCTTAAGCTTGGAGTTTTTGGGGGAAAATATATGACTGATTGCAAGAAAGAATTTCCTAAAGATTGGTTTACTTATGCAAAACTTTCAAGTATAAAACATGATCCAAAACTAAATTATTTTAGAGTTAATGCTAGTCAGTCTTTATCTATTTGGAGAAAAAAAGAATGGATAAATAAGAAGCATGATCCAAGGGGTTGGTTTCAATGGTATTGTAGATATTATATGGGTAGAAGAATTCCCGAAGAAGACATAAGGCAAATAAAAAGATGGAAAGCCATAAATCGTCACATCGCTCAAATATCAAAAAATTGTAGACCTAAGGATTTATTTTGTAGAAGAGTTCAGCGCCAAGCTGTTCTTCATTGGGCTTACGATAGTAGAAATATATAATTTTATATTGCTTCAACTGACTCTATGTTTATATGATTATGGGGCGTAATATTTTTATATGTTTTGGAAACAAAAATAAACGTTATAGATATTATTATTCCAGCTAATACATATGGCAAGCTAGCTGATACTACATATACAGCTCCTCCTACTAGTGGTCCTATTATCATTGATAAAGACATTATGGAAGCAAGTATTCCCATCATTTCACCCTGTCTGTTTTTATCAGAAAAACCTATTATTTGGCTATTCATAACTACTCTTAATGTAGAGTGTCCAAATGCTGTGATTATAAGTCCGAACATAAAAGCAAATTTATAAGGTAGAGCCATTACAAAATATCCTAAAGCAAAAGGTACTAAAAGATATACCATTAAAAAAGATTCTTTAAAATATTTTAGCCATACTTTTCGAAGAAAAAATGCTTGGTTGATAGAAATAATTATTCCAGTCAAGGTCATAAGAAAACCAGATGCTACTACTGTCCAAGAAAATACTTTTGTAATATACAAAGCGAATATAGATTGATTTAAAGATACAGCAATACCAAAGAAAAGCCATGCAAGATAAAATGGTAAAACTTTTTTATTTTTAAATGCTTTCATTATAGGTGAAAATGGATTAAGAGAAATTTTATCTGTTGTATTTTTATTATGATTTGTTTCTGGTAAAAAGAAATATGCCAATATTGTATTTATTGTCGCGAGTATTCCGACTATAATAAAAGGCATTTTTATACTGATACCAGACAATACTCCACCCACTAATGGCCCTATTATAAAAGCTATTCCAAAGATGGCACCTATTAATCCGAGATTGTGTGATCTTTCTTTGTCATCTTTTGAAATATCTACAAGATAATTTTGGGCAGTAGAAATATTTCCAGCAGCAGCACCATCTATTATTCTTCCTAAGAAAAGACCCCATATCGTTTTTGAAAAAGCAAATATTATCCAACCAATAGCTGAAGAAATTAAACTTATAAGAAGTACTGGCCTACGTCCTTTTCTATCAGAGATCATTCCTAGTATTGGAGCACTAAAAAATGCAAAAAGAGAAAAAACAGCAAAAAGTAAAGTTACCACTATGTCTGGTACATCAAATGATTCTACATAATATGGAAGAATAGGTATGATGAGTCCTATTCCGAGTACATCTAAAAATACTGTGAATAGTATAATTATCTTAGGTGAAATATTAAATTTATTTTTTTCTCTCATATATATACTCTAGCATAATTTTTTTTATTTTTTACTTGAAAGCTTTCAATTTAAGCAAAAATAGGTTATTCTAGATAGTTCAATGGCGAAAGATGAAGTAATTTTAAGATTTGATAAAGTTTCATTTGAATATGGACACAATAAACCAATTTTAGATGATGTTTCTTTTCCACTTCGACGTGGAGCAAAGATAACAATAATGGGACAAAATGGTGCTGGAAAAAGTACTATTTTTGGACTTATTACTGGAATCTTAAATCCTGAATCAGGTACAATAGTAAGAAATAATAAGCTAACCATAGCTACAGCAAAACAAGTTATGGCAAGAGGTGATTTGACTTTAACTATCCGTGAATTCTTTGAGAAGTCTTTTCTTGAAAATGGTATTACTAAAAAAGTCTATGATATAGATCCACGCATTGATGATGTTTTAGAAGTTGTAAATTTAAAAGGTCATGCCAAACTTCATGATAGAATATTAAAAACATTCTCTGGTGGACAGCTTGCTCGTATACTACTAGCAGGAGCACTTATTCAAGATCCAGATTTACTTTTATTGGATGAGCCGACAAATAATCTAGACCATGCAGGTATTACTCACCTTACAGATTTTTTAACAAAATATAAAAAGACAGTTGTTGTTATTTCCCACGATGCAGAATTTCTCAATGCTTTTACGGATGGTGTTCTTTATTTAGATATTTATACACGTAAAGTTGAACAATATGTAGGTAACTATAAGAATGTGTTAAAAGATATTACTGCACGAGTAGAAAAAGAAAATATGAAAAATGCTCAGCTTGCGAAAGAGATTCAGGCAAAAAAAGATCAAGCAAATGTTTTTGCACACAAGGGTGGACAGCTTCGTCTTGTAGCAAAACGTATGCGTGAAAAAGCAGAGGAACTTGAAGATGATATGGTGGATGTAAGAAAGGAAGATAAAACTATTAAGAATTTTACTATTCCTGTTCAAGAAGATATCAATGGAGATATTATTACGATAGATTCTTTTACGACGATGAATGCAAAGAATGGAAAAATTGTAAAACATAAAGCAAGTATAAAAATGAAGAAGAATCAGCATTTACTTTTGAAAGGTCCGAATGGCATCGGTAAAAGTACATTACTAGAACATCTTGCAAACAATACAGCTGAAGGTGCGAAGATTCTTGATGGTATACGTATTGGTTATTATAGACAAGATTTTTCAACTTTGAATTTTGAACATACTGTGTATGAATCTCTTGCAAGTGCGATGCTTGCTGGAGGAGTACCCTTAAATGAAGAACGTATGAGAGCTACAGCTGCTAGTTTTTTGATTACAGGAGAAATGATACGTACAAAAATAGGAAGCTTGTCTGAAGGTCAAAAAGGACTTGTTTCTTTTGCTAGACTTGTCTTAGAGCGACCTGGATTACTCATTCTTGATGAGCCTACAAATCATATAAATTTTAGACATATTCCTGTTATTGCAGAAGCTATCAATGAATATAAAGGTGCATTAATATTTGTATCTCACTTACCAGAATTTGTTGCTAAAATTCGAATAGATGAGACTCTCGATTTGGGAAAATAAAAAAAACCTAGAAAGAAAGTTTTTAAGGGGTTTTGAGCGCGACGGCGTGAAAACTTCAGAATTTTTTAAGCTTCAAAAAATTTGTACCGACAAAAATTTTACTTTTTAGGTTTTTTTAAAAAACTCTTACTTGGCATAACTTTTAAAAAACCACACATAAAAATCTGCTGATTTTTTGCTATGCTCGGCTCGTCAGCCTGTGCAATGCTTTTTAAAAAGTACGCCTGCGATGAGTTTCTTGTTATTTTTCTAAGGTGCTATAATGAGAAGAGTATATTATTAGCTTAACAAAAAATTTTATGCAATTTTATTATTATCTTGTTATTTTATTAGTTTTAGTATTTTCTAGTGTTCGTCAGATAAATCAATACGAAAGGGGAATTAAATTTACCTTTGGTAAGTTTGCTGGGATAATGGAGCCTGGATGGAGAATAGTCTGGCCTATTATTCAGAGTTATCAAAAAGTAGATGTTAGAATAAAAGCTGTAGATGTTCCTGATCAAAATACTATCACTAAAGATAATGTGACCGTTAAAGTCAATGCTGTTATTTATTATAAAGTTAGTGATGCTGAAAAAGCTATCATTGAAGTGGAAGATTTTAGATATGCTATATCTCAATATGCTCAGACGACTATGAGAAATATTGTAGGTGAGGTCACCTTGGATGAATTACTCTCTAGTAGAGAAAAAATTGCAGATAGAATCAGAGAAATTGTTGACATAGAAACAGATGCTTGGGGTTTGAAAGTAAATAATGTTGAACTTAAAGATGTCAGCCTACCTGCAGATATGGAAAGAACTATCGGTAAACAAGCAGAAGCTGAAAGAGAGAAAAGAGCAGTCATAATTAATTCAGAAGGAGAGCTTGCTGCATCTGAAAACATATCAAAGGCAGCACGCATGCTTGCTGCTTCACCAGGAGCTCTTCATTTAAGAACTCTTCAATCAATAAATGACATGTCTTCTGATCAGAGTAATACTGTTGTTTATATGTTGCCAATAGAAGCTCTTCATGCATTAGAAGGCTTTGCAAATTTAAAAAAGAAATAAATAAATGAATGAATTAGAACAAATAAAAAAAGATATAGAGGAAATAAAAGAAAGGAATGTTCGAGTTGAAAAAGATAAAGCTTGGGAGACAAGGTAAGAGTAAAAGACAAGAAGATCATCTTGAATTTGCTTTATTTACCAAGGAAGAATTTATGAAAGAGAAAAAGATTTATCCAGTTGCATTAAAGAAACAAATATTAAAGTGGTTAAAAGATAAAAAAATATTTTGGGTTAGTCAAATTAATTAAATAAAAGTTTTAAAATGTATGGGTATGTTATAATCATTATATGACAGAGGAAGAAATTGAAGTGAAGAAACAAGCGGAAAAATTTGCTCGTGATAATAAAAAAAATATAGCAAAAGAATTAACTGATCAAAAAATATTTCCTCCAGATGAATTTCCTGTATCAGTTTTTATGGCAGGTTCTCCAGGAGCAGGAAAAACTGAATCTTCAAAAAATCTTATTGAAAAACTTACTAAAGATAAACATTGCGTTTTACGTATTGATCCAGATGAACTAAGGCCGAAATTTAAAGAATACAATGGAACAAATTCGGATCTTTTTATTGGAGCTGCTTCTATTGTTGTTGAAAAAATTCAAGACCTTGCACTAAAGAATAAACAAAGTTTTATATTTGATGGAACATTATCTAAGTTGGATATTTCTAGGAATAACATAATTAGATCTTTAGATAAAAAAAGATTTGTACAAATTGTGTATGTTTATCAGTCACCTCTACAAGCATGGAATTTTGTAAAGGCTCGAGAAATTAAAGACGGCAGAAAAGTTCCGAAGGATGCTTTTATTGAAGAATATTTTTTGGCTAGAGAAAATGTTAACAAATTAAAGAAAGAATTTGATAATTCTATTAAAGTTGATCTTGTTGTTAAAAATATAGATGGTACTGATTTTAGTTATAGAGAGAATGTTGATATAATTGACAATTATATAATGGAAAAGTATACTAAAGATGTATTAAAAACTTTAATTGTTTAGTTATATTTTAATAAAATATGTTAAAAATAAAAGATAAAAAATCAAAAGATGATGATAAATCAAGCACCTTTTCTAAGTTTTTTAGAAATGCTTCTTCTGGAGAAAAAAAGAGGGTATTTTTAGATGTTGCTAAAAAAGCAAGTAAAAAACAGTTTGAAGTTATAAAAGATACTAGTTTTGCTCGATAAAAAGATAACTTCCTTAATCTATTTTAAAGTAATATGCAAAAGATTCATATTGTAAATAACCTGCAAGATAAATAAGTTTTTAAATAAGTGAAAAAGAATTTAAAAACAAAAACAAAAAAAGAAATTAAAGTTGAGAAGATACTAAAAACTTTTAAATTTAAAAGTAGGGTTATTGTTTGGAAAAATGGAATAGAAAAAGAAGATGATAGTGGAGCTTGGCGGTTTGCTCGAGTTCCAGAAAAAATGTCGGCTGAGATTAAGAAAATGCAAAAAGAGAATCTTCGACGTGGCTGGGGTGCTATTTATGCTAAAGCTAAGATAGGAAAAAGTGAATGGGTGACTTCTATTTTTCCAGATAGGTATTCTCCTACATATATTTTGCCACTTAAAAAACAAATTCGTTATGAAGAGAATCTTTATGATGGTATAGACATAATAGTCACAATAGGAATCTGGTTTTAAATTTAAGATAATTAAATAGGGGATATAAATAAAAAAGCTTCGTTAGTCCTTGGGAGATCCTAACGAAGCAAAATATGGGGTCTTTTTTAGATAGCTTGATTATTCCATGTTTAGGTTGGAGAGGAACCTAAAGAACAATCTACTAAAAGAAAGTATAGCATACTCTGTCTAATTTGTCAAGTAGTATAAAAAGAGTGATATGGTATTATAAAAATATAATTAAATAGTGTTATATCAAGAGTGGTGGTAGAGAATTGGCTCAAAGACCCCACAGCAACCCACAAATGGGTGCTAATTCCAACCTGTATTATTAAATTAATACTAGGAAAGATAGGTTTGTGTTTAGTCTACGCAGAAAATCTTTCCTTATTTATGAGGATTTTTTATTTTTATATGATTAAAACAGCAGAATTTGTAAGCCCTAAACACCCAGATAAGATTTGTGATTTAATTGCAGATAGTCTTTTGGATTTATATTTACAAGGTGATAAAAATAGTAGAGTCGCAATAGAAGTAATGGGTGGACATAATTTAATAATAATAAATGGTGAGGTAACTTCAAAAATAAAAATAGATATTGAAAAGATTGTGCGAGATATAGTAGGTGAAGATTATAAAGTGATTTCTAATATAGTTTTACAAAGTCCTGAAATAGCACATGGAGTAGATGCTGGTGGAGCAGGTGATCAGGGAATAATGAAAGGTTATGCTACAAGTGAGACGAATACTTTTATGCCTCTTGAATATGAATTGGCAAGAAGTTTATGTCAAAAAATTTTTAAAGTATATCCTTATGATGGAAAAACACAAGTGACGATAGATGGAGATAAGGTCATTACTGTTGTAGCTAGTTTCCAAAATACAAAAAATGATAAATTATTGGAACTTGTAAAAAGTATTATAAAAGCTGACGAATATCTGATTAATCCAGCTGGTGAATGGATTCAAGGAGGATTTGATTCAGATACGGGACTTTCTGGTAGAAAACTCATAGTAGACAATTATGGTCCTGAAATAAATATTGGTGGTGGTTCTTTTTCTGGGAAAGATTATACAAAAGTAGATAGATCTGGAGCATATATAGCACGCAAGATAGCTGTCGATTTGTTGAAGAAATATAATGCAAAAGAAGTATATACAAAATTAGCTTATGCTATAGGTAAAAGTGATCCAGTGATGGCTGTATCTACTGTAGATGGAAAAGAAGAATCTATTGTAGGCTATGACCTAAGCCCTAATGGAATACGTGAATATTTAAAATTAGATGAAGTTAAATTTGTTGATACTTGTAATTGGGGACATTTTGGTAGGAATTTTAATTGGGATTAAATATTATAAAAATTTAGGAATGTGATATAATAATACTTATATTATAAATAATTTTAATTAAAAATATGAATAAGTATGGAATTATAGTTTTACTAATAATAGTGCTTGGTTTGGGTTATTGGGTGTCTGTCGGAACCAAAAAAGACTCAACAAATTCTCCAACTGATGAAATAAATTTATTTGGCGATGATTCTAAAGAAAACGTAGACCAGAATCAAATGCAAAACGAACAAGCTGGAGAGGTAAATAAAGAAATTAATAATAATCAAATAGAAAATACAAAAATTATGAAAGCAATATTACACACAAATAAAGGAGATATTACAATTCAATTTAATCCTTCTACACCAAAAACAGTAGAAAACTTTATTAAACTTGCAAGAGAAGGTTTTTATGATGGTACAAAATTTCATAGAGTGATAAAAGATTTTATGAGCCAGGGAGGGGACCCACTTTCAAAAGATGATTTAAAGAAAGATTCTTGGGGAACTGGAGGACCTGGATATCAATTTGCTGATGAAATAAATGATGAGAATAGTAATGAAGTAGGTACGATATCGATGGCAAATGCTGGACCTAATACAAATGGTAGTCAATTCTTTATTAATGCAGCTGATAATAATTTTCTAGATACAAAACATACTGTATTTGGAAAAGTTGTTGATGGGCTCGATGTAGCTCTAGCAATTAATTCTGTTAAGGTAGATAGTAGCGATAAACCCCTAGAACCTATTGTTATTGAGAGTATTACAGTTAATTAAATTAATTAATATATGTTATAATGCAAAGGTGGAAACAGAAACTGCAGATAATTTATATCAAATTAAAACCAAATCTTTTGAAGGACCATTTCATTTATTACTTTCTTTGATAGAAGAAAGAAAATTTTTTATTAACGATTTATCTTTAGCTCAGGTAACTGAAGATTATTTAAATTATCTAAAAAAGTTACAAGAAGATGAATCTTTTTTAAGAGATAAAAAGACTTTTGAAATCTCAAATTTTATAGTAGTAGCAGCTACACTTGTCTTAATAAAATCAAAATCACTTTTACCTAATCTTAGTTTAACTTCTGAAGAAGAAAGTGATATTTCTATCTTAGAAGACAGGTTAAAATTATACGAACTTTATACTAAATTAGGAGGTCATGTAAAAGATATGTTTGGTGAAAAAATAATATTTGCACCACTTGAAAGAAAAAATGATGTATTAATATTCCTACCAGATGATCAAATTACAAAAGAAAGCATGATGACCTTTGCTCATGATGTATTAGATAAAATACCTAAAAAAGTTTTTTTACCTAAAGTTGAAGTAAAAAAAGTGATGAGCATAGAAGAAATGATAGATAAATTGACTGAAAGAATAGAAGGAGCACTCAAAATGAGCTTTAAAGATTTTTCTGGTGCAATAAAGACACGAGAAGAAAAGGTAGTTGTAATCGTTGGTTTTCTTGCTATGCTAGAGCTTATAAGGCAAGGTATACTACACGCAGTGCAAGAAAATAATTTTGAGGATATCATGATAGAGAAGCAGGAATTAATTACAAATTAATGATTATGATTTTTAAAATGAGTTAAAAAAATATGAATTTAGAACAAAAAATAGAAGCAATACTTTTTTTCAAAGGAGAATCAATATCGAGGAAGAAGCTTTCTGAATTTTTAGAAGTTGGTCAAATTGAAATAAATGAAAGTATAGAAAAATTAAAAGAAAGTTTAAAAGATAGAGGAGTAGTGTTACAAGAAAAAGAAAATGAGATTACTTTAGGCACGTCTCCTGAGCTTTCAGATATTATAGAAAAATTACAAAAAGAAGAATTAAATAAAGAACTTTCAAAAGCAAGCTTGGAAACATTATCAATTGTTCTTTATAAAAATGGTGTAAGTCGATCTTTAATTGATTATATACGAGGAGTAAATTCTAGTTTTACATTAAGAGCACTATCTATAAGGGGATTGGTAGAAAAGAGTATTGATAAAGAAGATAGTAGGCGTTATATATATAAACCTACATTCCAGTTGCTTTCTTTTATGGGTGTTAAATCTGTTGAAGAATTGCCGGATTATGAATTAGTAAATAAATCTATTGAAAGTACAGAAGAGAATTTGAAAAGTGAATTGCAAAATGATGAAAATTTTTAATAAATTTGATTTTTCTAATAAAGATAATAATCTTTTGTATTTTATTTTATTTATTTTTTTATTATTAGGTATTTTCTTTTCTACCGAAAATAATAGATTAAATAATGAATACATACGACAAGAAAATAAATTTTTAGAAATACAAAAAATACTTGATGGAGTTTTGATAGAAGCAGAAGCAGTGTCTGTCTATGATGTGACTATTAGTAGGAAGATTTATAGTAAGAATGATGAAACAAAGATGCCAATTGCTTCAATTGCGAAGATCATGACAGTAGTTTCAGCTTTAAATAATTCTAAATCAAGTGATCTAGTGTCTATTACACTTGATGCTATTAGACAAGAAGGTGATTATCAGTTTTTTGTTTATGAAAAATTTAATATTATAGATTTAGCAAAATTTACTTTAATAGGTTCATCTAATGATGGTGCATATGCTTTTGCTGAGAATAAAACTAATTTTCTAGAAAAAATAAATGAAAAAGCAAAAAAAATAGGTATGGATAATACTTTATTTTTTAATTTTACGGGGTTAGATATTAATGAGACGACCCCTGGTGTATTTTCTTCAGCTAGTGATGTAAATATTATGGCTATTTATGCATCAAAAGCTTATCCAGAAGTATTTAGTAAAAGTATCTTACCAGAGATATCTATAAAATCTAAAAATGGTTTTAATCATAATATAAAAAATACAAATATAATATTAGACAAGATTCCTAATATTTTATTTTCTAAGACGGGATTTACTGAATTAGCTAAGGGAAATTTAGTAATAATTTATAAAAATAAACATGGACACGATATTGCAATTACAGTACTTGGTTCAAGTATTGATGGCAGGTTTACTGATATGGAAAAGATAATAGACGTATTATATAATTTAGATTATGGAAATTAGAATTAAAACATAAAAGTTTCCCATATCCCTGGTATAGGGGAAGAAAAGATGGATTTTGAGTAAATTTTATAGAAATGTTATAGTCCTAATATATGTTAAAAAAGAAATTAAAAATTGGAGTGCTTTTTGGTGGTAAATCAGCAGAATATGAAGTTTCTGTTGTTTCAGCCGAGAATATTATTAAAGCTTTAGATAAAAATAAATATCAAATATACCCAATAAAAATAAACAGAGAAGGAGAATTCGATTTAGCTTCTCTTGAAAAAGTAGATTTGGTTTTTCCAATACTTCATGGACCATTTGGAGAAGATGGAAGTATGCAAGGATTGTTAAAAATTCTTGGGATACCTTTTGTTGGACCTAGTGTACTTGGTTCTGCTCTTGGAATGGATAAAGATGTCATGAAAAGGCTTTTTAGAGATGCAGGTATTCCTATCGGGAAATTCATTACTGTTCATTCTAATGAAAAAATTTCTTTTGAAAAAGTTAGAAAAGTCCTTGGTCTTCCAGTATTCATTAAACCTGCAAACATGGGTTCTTCTATTGGAATTAGTAAAGTTAATAATAAAAAAGAATTTGAAAAGGCAATTAAGGAGGCATTCTTATATGATTCAAAAATTGTGATTGAAGAAAATATAAGTGGGCAGGAAATAGAATGTTCTATTTTGGGAAATGAAAATCCAATGGCTTCAACCTTAGGAGAGGTCATTCCTAAAAATGATTTTTATTCATATAAAGCAAAATATGTAGATCAAGATGGTGCAGTACTTTTAATACCTGCGAGACTTTCAAAAATAATAACTAAGAAAGTTCAAAATATAGCAATAAAAGTATTTAAAGTATTAAATTGTGAAGGAATGGGAAGAGTAGATTTTTTTGTTAAAAAAAGTGGAGAAATAATAGTGAATGAAATAAATACAATTCCTGGGTTTACTCCTATTAGTATGTATCCAAAATTATGGGAAGCAAGTGGAATATCAACTACCAAGCTTTTAGATAGATTAATAGAGCTTTCAATAGAACGATTTGAAACAGAATCAAGATTAAAAAATATTATTAAATAAACTTTTTTATTTAATAAAAAAAGATTTATGCTATATTGTATTCTATGCAGGCAGTTGAAACCGATGAAGAAATAATTACTAGATACAAGAATGGAGAAGAAGAACTTTTCAAGATGCTTATTGAAAGATATTCTTCTTCTCTTTTTAATTTTGCTATTTATCTTACAAATTTAAATTATGCACCAGATTTAGTACAAGAAGTCTTTATAAAAGTTTGGAAAAATTTGAATAAATTTAATGAAGAAAAGGCAAGTTTTAAAACTTGGATTTTTACTATAGCAAAAAATACTGCCACAGATTTTCTAAGAAAAAAGAAAAGTTTATTGTTTTCTGATATAGAGACAACTGAAGAAGACAATAGCTTTGAAGAGAATATATTGGATGAAAATTTATTACAGGATGAAGCATTACAAAAATTACAAGATATTGATCTTTTGAATGAATTATTAGCAAAACTTGATATAAATTATAGGACTATTCTTTTATTACATTATCAGGAAGATATGACTTTTGAAGAAATAGGAAAAATTTTGAAAAAACCTCTAAACACAGTGAAGAGCCAACATCGTCGTGCAATTCTTGATTTAAGAAAATTGCTATCTTGATTAATAAAATAAAAACCAGCCTTTTAAAAGGCTGGAATAATTTTAATTTTAAGATATTTAGTATATTAATCTTTCCTTTTGCTTTTTTTTGTTCTTTTTGTGGAAAGGAACAAAAAGGACAAATAGAAATAAAACACCAAGCAATATAAATAATACGTTTTCTAACGATTCGGTATTCATTATAAACTCCATTTTTTATTATATAATAAATTGAACTATTATTATTCTATTATAACATAGATAAAAAATAACTCAAGTTATCTTAATAAATGCACCAAAACATGTTCTATATCGTATATATAGTATATGGAAAAAGAGTTAAAAGACGTTTTTTTAAAGGCTAAATATCAAGATCAGTCAAATTTAGTTGAAAATATTTGGAAAAATATACTTATACGTGATAGACGTATAGCTTTTATAAAGTTTTGGGTTTTTTCTTTTTTGAGTTTTTCTTCTTTGATCGGACTCATACCAGCTTGGAAAATATTATCAAACGACTTAGCGCAGTCTGGTGTTTATGAGTATTTTTCTCTTATGTTTTCTAATAGTAATTATATTTTGTCTTATTGGAAAGAACTTACTTTCTCTATTGCTGAAGTTTTGCCAACGACGAGTATTCTTTTATTATTTTCGCTTGTTTTTGTAGTATTATTATCAGCTAAATATGCGTCAAGACAGGTTAATAAAAGTCAATTTAAATTATCATTTAATTAATAACAAATAAAAAATATGAAAAAAATATATGAAGATATAAAAAAAGTTTTTGATTCTAAGGTTTCAGTTGGATTTATCTATGGAATTGCTGCAGCTATAATAATGATATTAATATTTTCTATTGGTGTATCTGTTGGATTTCATAAAGCATCTTTTGGACAAGCTTGGGGAGAAAATTATGAACGTAATTTTGGAATGATGCCAGGTGGAATGATGTTTAATGAAGATAATTTTCCAAATGCACATGGAGCAATAGGTAAGATTATAAAAATAGAGTTACCAACAATAATAGTACAAGATAAAGATAATATAGAAAAAGTGGTCTTAATCAAAGATGATACTCAAATACAAGAAAAAAGAGAAGATATGTCAGTTAATAATTTAAAGATAGATGATTTTATTGTTGTAATAGGTAATCCAAATGAACAAGGTCAAATAGAAGCGAAACTTATCCGTATTATGCCATCACCAGAATTAATAAAAAATACTGATTTTAGATTAAAAAAATAAAAAAAATATGAAAAATTATTTAAGTAAAATTAAGTTATATATTTTTTCTAACAAAAAGGTCAGTATCAGTATATTACTATTTATAATAGTTTTAAGTTATTGGGGGTTTAATAAAATAATAGATACTACCGGAGAAAAACAATATATAACTACAACTGCACAAAAGGGAACTATTATTTCTTCTATTAGTGCAACTGGACAAATAGAAAGTTCTAGTCAGATAGACTTAAAAACAAATGTTAGCAGTGAGATAGTTTATATTGGAGCTAAGGCAGGAGATATTGTTAAAAAAGGAAAAACTATCTTTTCTTTAGATGCTCGTGATGCACAAAGAAATGTTAGAAATGCTAAAACAAGTTTAGAAACAGCAAAACTAGAGCTAGAAAAATTTCAAGAAGCACCAGACACAGTAGATGTACTTGAAATTAAAAAAGCGATTACAGATGCAGAAGCTTCTAAACTTGATGCAGAAAAAGTAATAAAAGAAAAATATAGGACTTTACTTAATACTTCTATAGTAGCTTCTTCTGTAAATCCATCAGATGAACAAACTCCCCCTACCATAAGTGGGACATATATAAAAGACAAGGAAGCTGTGATTACTATAAATATATATCAGACAGGAAATGGAGCATATTTTAGTGCAAGTAGTGTTCCAGCTGGAATAGTGACTGGTTCAGGAAATGTAACTACAGTACTTACTCAACCGATTGGTGATTCTGGTCTTTATATAAAATTTGCAACAGCTTCTTCAAGTCAATCAACTTGGGTTATTACACTTCCAAATAAATCTGCAAATAGTTATTATTCAAATGAGATTTTATATCAAGATGCAATAGATAATCAAAAAAAAGTAAATGATTCAGCAGATCTTATTATCGCTCAAAATAATAAAAAATTAAATGATCTTTATGAACCAGATGCTCTTACACTAAGAACTAAACAACTTGCAGTAAAACAAGCAGAAGATTTACTTTTAGATGCACAAGTAGCATTATCTGATTATTATGTTTATGCACCATTTGATGGAACTATTGCAAGTATAATAGGAAAGATAGGAGATACTGCTTCTGGTGTATTGGGTTCAATAATTACAAATCAAGATATTGCAACTCTTTCAATGAATGAAGTAGATGTATCTAAAATAAAACTTGGTCAGAAAGCCACGATAACTTTTGATGCAATAGAAAATTTGACCATGACAGGAACTGTTTCAGAGATAGATACTCTTGGTACTGTATCTCAAGGCGTTGTGTCTTATAACGTAAAAATTACTTTTGATACAAAAGATAATCAAGTAAAACCTGGAATGAGCGTCTCTGCATCAATTATTACTGATTCCAAAACAGATATACTGATAGTGCCTTCTAGCGCGATAAAAACAAATGGTAATATAAAATATGTACAAATGTTCTCAACTCCACTTCCTACTATGTTAGTAGAATCTCAGGGTGTATCGTCAAAAGAAATACCAATACAAGTAGAAATAGAAACAGGAATTTCAGATGATACAAATACGGAAATTATTTCTGGAATAAAAGAAGGAGACCAGATAATTTCTCGTACCATAGTCACAACTAGTACAACTGCATCAGCTTCATCATCGTCATCTCTTCTTGGTGGAACGAATATAAAAGGAATTGGTGGAGGAGGTATGCGCTAGATCATTATATATGATTGAAGTAAAAGATATTACAAAAATTTATAAAAGTAGTGTAGAAGATTTTAAAGCTTTAAAGGGAGTAAGTTTTACTATCTTAGATGGAGAATATGTAGCCATTATGGGACCTTCTGGTTCTGGTAAGTCAACATTGATGCATATTCTTGGGGCATTAGATAGTCCATCTTCTGGAAAATATCTTCTTGATGGTAAGGATGTATCTATGCTTTCTGACGACGAGCTTGCAGATATCAGAAGAGATAAAATAGGTTTTGTTTTTCAGGCCTTTAATCTTTTACCTCGTGCATCAGTATTGCGCAATGTTTCATTGCCACTTGTTTACGAAGGTGTACAGGGTGATGAACGAAACAAACGTGCAAGAACTGCGCTTTTAGATGCAGGATTAGAGGAAATTTATTTTGATCATCTTTCAAATCAACTTTCTGGTGGACAAATTCAACGTGTGGCTATAGCTCGTGCTCTTGTAAATAATCCGACACTTATACTTGCAGATGAACCAACTGGGAACCTAGATTCTAAAACAGGGGAAATAGTTTTAGCTACATTTCAAAAATTAAATCGTGATCTAGGACGTACTATTATTCTTATTACTCATGAACAAGATGTTGCTGATCATGCAGATAGAATAATACATATAAGAGATGGAATAATAATAAGTGATAGAAAAAATAAATAAAAAAATTATGAAAATAAAAGATATTTTAGAAGAAACCTATAGTGCACTTTCATCAAACAAAATTCGTTCAGGACTTACGATGCTTGGTATTGTTATTGGTATTAGTTCTGTAATAGCGATGACAGCTATTGGAAACGGAGCACAAAGTTCTATAACAGACTCTATTCAATCTATTGGTTCTAATCTTATAACAATTCGTCCAGGAACAGCACGTGGAGTGGGGATGGAAGTAAGTACTGGGCGTGGTACAGCTAAATCTTTAACGTTAGAAGATTCTTATGCACTTGAAAAAAATTTAATATCTATAAAAAATGTTTCACCAGAAGTATCGGGTCGCTATCAGGTAACAGCGAAAGGAACAAATACGAATACTACAGTAGATGGTATAACTTCTAATTATGCTGAAGTGCACAATATTCAAATTAATGAGGGATCATTTATTTTAGATCAGAATGTTGAAAGTGGATCAAAAGTTGCAGTTATTGGTCCCACTGTACGTGATGATCTTTTTGGTGTAGATGGAAATGCCCTAGGACAAATGATTCGTATAAAAAATATGCAATTTAAAATTATAGGGATTACTGAAACAAAAGGAGGGTCATTTAATAGTACAGATGATATGATTTTTATTCCTATTACAACAGCTCAAAGGTATTTTTCTGGTGATCAATATGTAACATCTATTAGTGTTGGAGCAGAAAGCGCCGAAGTAACTTCACAAGTACAGACTGACATTACTACCATATTATTAGAAAGACATCATATCACAGACTCAACACTTGCAGACTTTTCTACACTAAATCAGGCAGATATAATAGCGACAGCTTCATCTATAACAAGCACCTTTACGACGCTTCTTGCTGCAATAGCAGGTATTTCTCTTCTTGTTGGTGGTATTGGTATTATGAATATGATGCTTACTACCGTAACAGAAAGAACTCGCGAGATAGGTTTAAGAAAAGCAATTGGTGCAAAGAGAAAAGATATAAGTAGTCAATTTTTATTAGAAGCTGTTATGCTTACTTTTATTGGTGGAACTATTGGTGTGTTTTTAGGATGGCTTATTGCTTTTGTAATTACTAAGCTTGGAATAATTACAACAAAAGTTTCAGTAAGTTCTGTTTTATTAGCATTTGGTGTTTCTACTTTTATTGGAATTATATTTGGATATTATCCTGCAACTAGAGCATCAAAACTTAATCCAATAGAGGCATTAAGATATGAGTAAAAATTATTATTAATATTTATTTAAAGTAGTAAAAAATATGCAAAATAAAAGAACAATTATTTATATGGTAATAAGTGTAGTTGTTATAATAGGGGTATTTTATGTAGGAACGTTTTATGGAAAAAGCCAAACTTCAGCGTTAGTTTCTTCTAGGTTTGGTTCAAATATGCAAGATAGAACTGGTCAACCTGGAATAATAGGTGGAAATAATAGAATTGTTGGTGGTGGTTTTTCTGTTGGTGAGATTATTTCTAAGGATGATAAAAGTGTTACTGTAAAGCTTGTAGATGGTGGATCAAGAATAATTTTTTTTAGTGCAAGCACAGATATAATAAAGACAACTATTGGATCTATGGATGATTTAGCAATAGGAACAGAAATTTCAACCACAGGTACTACAAATTCTGATGGAAGTGTAACAGCTAAATCAATTCAAATACGATTATAATATAATAAAAAATTTTTGGGATTAGATTGACTTTTGTTGGGGTTTTTAAAATTTTTAATAGATCCTTATTAGAAGGATAAAAATAGAAAAAGCCCCGTTGCATAAGCTGGGGCTTTGTATAATTATAAAAGAATTTTTTCTAGTCTTTCTATTATTTTTAGACTGAGTTTTCTAGATGTTTCTTCTGGTATCTCAACAATTTGCCAATCCTCTCGGATGTCTATGTTTTTATTGTTTTTGATAATTTTGCGGACTTCTTCCCAAAAAGCTATTTTAACAACCTTGGCTTCTGTCGCTATAGAAGAACTAGAATTATAAAAATTTGAATCTCCTAAATCTTTTAGGAGCATGCGATAGAATGTATAGAATTTTTGCAAATCCTTTAAATTGATAATTGAACCAATGACTCTTTCTCCATTGGCGACTTTTTCTTTTGGTTTTTGAATTTCAATTTCTTCATCTGAAATTGAACTAATCTTAAAGATTAAATTATTTAACCAATTCATTTTCATTTTGTACTCCTTTTTGTATTAATTTATTTTAATGAGCTAAATATTTAAAATTATATCTATTTGTATGATAGCATATATTTTTTTAAAGTCAAGTTTTTTAAAAAGATAATTAAAATTTATTTATTTTTTAATTTTTAATTATCTTTCAATTGTAAATAAAAAACAGATTTTGTTTCTTTTTTTTGCGGGCGATGAGAGAATCGAACTCCCGCCAAAGGTTTTGGAGACCTTCGTTCTACCACTAAACTAATCGCCCAAACAAAACAACTTACAATACTATTTTATTGTAAGTTTAAGTATAGCAGAGTAATTAAAAAATAGAAATTATTTTTTAATCTCTTTATGCTTAACTTGTTTTTTGCACCATTTACAATACTTTTTAAGCTCAATCTTTTTAGTGACGAGTTTTTTATTTTTACTGGACCAGTAATTTATATGCTTACATGTAGTACATGCAAGTTTTATAAGTCTATCTTGTGACATATATATAGAATAATATAAAATCTCCTAAAAAGCAACCTTATATTAATTTTTTAAATTGATCTTTTTTGAAGCATTAAACCAATTGATTTCTTTATCTCTTTTAAACCAAGTCACTTGGCGTTTAGAGTATTTTATAGTTTCTTTTACAACTTTTTCATAAGTAGGGTAATCATATTCAAAACCAAATTCGCTAAGTCTTTTTTTTGAAATACCAGTCTTTTTTATTTTTTTTATTTCATTTAAGAGTCCATCTCTAAACATCTTTTTAACTCTTTTTTCTATTTTCTTTTTTAAAACATCTTGAGGTAAATATAGTCCAATTTTTATAAATTTATAGGGCGGAGGCAATTCCTCCGCCATAGGAATTTTACCGAGAGTTTTTGCTATTTCAATAGCTCTTATTATTCTTATTTTATTATTAATTTCATTTTTATCTTTTATATCTTTTGCACGTCTTTTATCTAGTTTTACTAATATTATAAAAAGCTCTTTAGCTTTCTTTTTTTCTAAAATTTTTCTGAGTTTTAAATTAGGTTTTACTTCTGGAAAAATTATTCCTTTAGTAATAGCATCAATATAAAATCCAGTACCTCCACAAATGATAGGAGTTTTGCCACGAGAAATTATTTCTTTTATTTTTTCTTCAGCTAATTTTTTATATTCGGTAACTGTAAATTTATGTTTAGGATCTGCAATATCGATCAAGTGATGGGGGATACTCTTCATTTCTTTTAAAGTAATTTTTCCAGTTCCTATATTAAGACTTTTATAGACTTGTCTAGAATCAGCAGAAATAATTTCACCCTTGACCTTGCGTGCTATTTTAACAGCTAAATCACTTTTACCTGTTGCAGTAGTTCCTAGTATCACGATAACTTTATGCTTTGTCATTTTTGAATTTATTTGAGTATTTTAATATCAGCTCCAATAGAATTTAATCTTTCAGCTATTTCTTCATAGCCACGATTTATCATATATACATTACGTAAAATGGATATACCTGGAGCTGCGAGCATTGAAATGAGTATTACCATTGATGGGCGTAATGCAGGTGGGCAGACGACTTGTGCTGCTTTTAAAGGTGTTCCACCTTGTATATAGACCCTATGAGGATCAGCAAGTGTTACATTTGCACCTAGACGATTTAATTCTGTAAAATATATTGCTCTATTTTCATAAACCCAGTCATGAATCATTGTTTGTCCTTTTGCACGAATTGCTATAGGTACAAAGAATGGAAGATTGTCCATATTTATTCCTGGATAAGGATTGGCATGTATTTTGTCTTGTAGTGCTTTTAATTTACTTGGAAAAATTTCGATATCAGCGAGTTTTGTGCGACCGTTATAAGAATAATATCTTTTTGAGATTTTGAATTTTAAATTCATTCTTTTTAATTTTTCAAGCTCCAAAGAAAGAAAATCAATAGGGGAACGTGTTATTGTGAGCTTAGAATCTGTAACGATACAAGCAGATATAAACATCATAGATTCTATAGGGTCTTCACTATTCCAGTATTCTATATTTTTATTTATTTCTTTTATTCCATGAACAATTAATGTTGAAGTTCCAATACCTTCTATTTTTACTCCTAAGGTTTCTAAGAAGAAACATATTTCTTGCACCATATAGTTTGCACTAGCAAAGAAAATAGTTGTTTTCCCTTCTATTAATGCAGCAGCAGTTAATATATTTTCACAAGCAGTATCTCCTGCTTCATACATAACAATTTCAGCTTTTTTTAATTTTTTAACATTTATTTTGTAATTCTGTGATTCAGTTTTTATTTTTACTCCAAATTTTTCAAATGCATAAATATGAGCAGCGATTGTTCTTTTACCTAGATTACATCCTTGTGCATGTGGTAAAGAAAAAGATGAGATATTGTGTATCAGTGGACCTATCAGCATAACAATAGAACGTGTTTTTATTGATGATTCTATATTTATATTTTCTATATTAAATTTCTTTGGTGGAGTAATTATAACAGTATTTTTATCTTTCCAAATAATTTTTACACCAATACTTTTTAATATTTCAATTACTCTATTTACTTCTTCTATGTGAGCGATACCATGTAAGGTTGTTGTACCTTTATTTAAAAGGGAAGCACAAAGAAGACCGACAGATCCATTTTTAGAAAAATTTGTTGTAATTGTTCCATGAAGTTTCTTACCTCCATTTACTTGAAAATCAATAATTGTATCTTTTATCTTTTTATTCATATCATTTGTGCCCAGGGAGAGAATCGAACTCTCATGATGTTGCCACCAATAGATTTTGAGTCTATCGCGTCTACCAATTCCGCCACCTGGGCTAATTCACACATTTTACACAAAAAACACCTTAAAATCAATTATTAAAAATAAAATCTTTATGCTAAAATACATTTATGTCTAATTTATATTCAAACTCAATTTTTTGGATTAATACAGATAAGATTAAACCAAATCCATATCAACCCAGACGCGATTTTGACGAAGCTCGTTTACAAAATTTAGCTGAGTCTATAAAACAGTATGGAGTGCTTCAGCCATTAACTGTTTCTCGTGTAGAAATAGAAAAAGAAGATGGTGGGCTTTCTACAGAGTATGAACTTATCGCAGGTGAGCGTAGATTAAGAGCTGCTATGATGGCTCGTATCTCTCAGGTTCCAGTTATAATACGTGAAGGTGATACTTCAATGATGAAACTAGAGCTTGCAATCATTGAAAACCTACAACGTGAAGATTTAAATTCTGTTGATCGTGCTCGTGCTTTTTTTCGTTTAGCAAATGAATTTAAATTTACTCATACTGAAATTGCTAAAAAAATGGGAAGGAGTAGGGAATATGTTTCAAATACATTGCGTATTTTGGCATTACCAGAAGAAATATTAAATGCATTATCAGAAGGTAAGATGACAGAGGGGCATTCGCGACCGTTGTTAATGTTGATAGATCATCCTGAAGAGCAGATGGTTTTATTTAAAGAAATTTTATATAAAAAAATAACAGTACGAGAAGCAGAAAGTTTAGCTAGAAAAATAGCTACTGATCGTGTACGAAAAAAAGAATATGCTGCAGACCCAGAAATAACAGAACTTGAGGGAGAATTTCAAGATAAATTAGGCACACGTGTTCACATAGATAGAAAAGAATTAGGTGGTCAAATAAAGATCGATTTTTTTTCTGTCGAAGATTTACGCACTATTTTAGATTCTATAAATAAAGGAAATACTGAAAAGAAACATGGGGAGATGCTTGATAACTATATAAGTAAGAATAATTTAGGTGAAGTCATAAAACAACCAGATGAACTCATTAATATATCTACAGATATAACTGGGATCGAAATGCTATCATTGGATGATAGGACAAAAGAAGAGATAAAAAAAGAAGAAAATAATGATAACCTTTATGATATATCAAGTTTTAGTCTTTAACTACGTCCAAAAGTTTTTAATTTAGAGAGTAAACTATTTTTTTCTAAGTAAGATTTAATATTCTTTTTTGCAATATTTGTTTTTGAATAATTTAACCATTTTGAAGATGGATGTGATTTCTTGTTCATTATTATTTCTACAATATCACCATTTTTAAGGTTTGAAAGAATTGGTGCTATTTTATTATTTACTTTTACTCCAGAAATATGGTCGCCTATGTCAGAGTGTATTGCATAAGCAAAATCAATAGGACTTGAGTCTTCTGGTAAATCTACAACATCACCTTTTGGTGTAAATATAAAAATACGATCATTAAAGAAATCCGTTTTTAGATGTTCTAAATATTTATCAGGATTATCTAAACTATAATTAAAGTCTTTTAATTCTTCAATCCATTTAAACTTAGATTTATCTTCATTGTTTTGTTTGCCTTTTTCTTTATAAGCAAAGTGTGCAGCTATACCATAAGCAGCTTCAGCATGCATTTCTACTGTTCTTATTTGAATTTCTGCTGTTCCCCCTGAACCAGTGAAAATAGTAGTATGTATAGAACGATATCCATTTGGTTTAGGAACAGCTATATAATCTTTTATTCTACCTGGTAGTGGTTTCCATATTGAATGAATTATTCCCAATACTCTATAACATTCTTCTACATTTTTTACTACAATACGAAGTGCTACTATGTCGTGTATCTTTGCTATATCCATATCACGCTTTAAGAGCTTCCTCCATAAGCTGTATTTATGTTTCATTCTGTAGTTTATCTCGACTACATTTACTTTATTTTTTTGTAATTCTTTTTCTAGTTTTTCATGTACTTCAGATAAATATTTTTGATATAAATTTTTTTCTTCTTTTATCATTTCTTCTATTTCCAAATATTCTTCTGGGTATGCGAAAGGAAATGCAGCATCTTCTATTTCTCCTTTTAGTTTTCCCATACCAAGGCGATTTGCGAGTGGTGCATAAACCTCTATGGATTCCATTGCTATCCTTTTTCTTTTATCTTCTCGTATAAATTGTAAAGTATGTAAATTGTGTAGTCTGTCAGCAAATTTTATAATGACCACACGTAGGTCGTTTGTCATTGCAACAAAGAATTTTCTTAAACTTTCTACATGTCTTTCATGTCCACGATATTTTAAAGTTCCAAGTTTTGTTACTCCATTTACTAAAAAGACGATCTCTTCTCCAAATTCTTTTTTCATTTCTTCTTCTGTGATTTCTGTATCTTCTAAAACATCATGTAAAAGTCCAGCCACTATTGTTTTTACATCCATTCCAAGCTTTGCTAATGTTTTTGCTGTTTCAAGAACATGAGAAAAGTATGGAGTTCCATCCATTCTTTTTTGACCTTCATGTGCATGTTCTGCAAATTTATAGGCCTTTTTAATGGTTTCTTGTCCTTCTTCGCTTATTTTTGTTCCTATAAGATTTAATATTTCTTTTATCTCAGGCATTTTGCTATTATATCACTATACTATTTTATATTTAATAGCTTGTGTGGATTGTGGTTTTTGCATGATTTATTACTACATCTTTCTGGTATTGTTTTAGTTCCTTCCATCATTAGAGAGTTACATTCTTTACATATATTACCAGTTGGCTTTGCTTTTATCGCATATTTACAATCAGGATAATTAGAACAAGAATAAAATATTCCAAATCTTCCACGTCGTTCTGAAATATCACCTTTTTTACATAAAGGACAAATCACTCCAGTCCTTTTTTTTGCTTCTTCTGCTTCGTCTTTTTTAATAAATTTACATTTTGGATAGCGTGAACAAGAAATAAAAGTACCTGTTCCGTCTCGTCTTTCTTTTATTATCAATTTACCTCCACCAGATTTTCCTTTTTTTTCTCCACAATCTGGACAGATCTCTCCAGTTTCTTTTGGGCCTTCTATCTCAGTTCCATCTAAACGAAGAGCACCATCACAATCTGGATATTTTTCACAAGAATAAAATTTACCATTACGTGAAAGCTTTATTATCATTTTTTCTTTACATTTTGGACATTTAATATTTTTAGGTGCATCACCCAGGTTTGTAGCTTTTTCTAATTTTTCTTTTGTTTTTATTTCTTTTGAAAATGGTCCATAAAAATCTTTTAAAGTTTTTTCATATTCACGTTCTCCGCGAGATATCTCATCTAGTTGATCTTCCATTTCTGCTGTAAATGTATCACTAATATAATTAGCAAAATGTGTTTCTAGAAAATCAGATACAACTTCTCCGACATCAGTAGGGAATAGAGTTTTATTTTCTTTTTTTACATAAGTTCTGTCTTCTAGAGTTTTCATTATTGAAGCATAAGTAGAAGGTCTGCCTATATCACGGGCTTCTAATTCTTTTATGAGTCCAGCTTCACTATATCTATTTGGTGGTTCTGTGAATTTTTCTTCTTTTATTAAATTGAGTAACTTTAATTTTTCTCCATTTTTTACTTCTGGAAGTTCTATATCTTCTCCTGTGCTATCTCTATCGACTTCTAACCATCCTCTAAAAAGAATTCTTGAACCAGTTGCAGTAAAGTCTGGGAATTCAAAATCAGGTGCTGAAGATATATTTGCACTTATTTTTGTCTTTAATAATTTTGCATCAGTCATCTGAGAAGATATAGTACGTTCCCAGATTAATTTATAAAGTTTTTGTTGTTCATCAGTACCTGCTCCTAGATTCTCTATATGAGTGGGACGAATAGCTTCGTGGGCCTCTTGAGCATTTTTTGATTTAGTTTTATATATTCTAGATTGAGCATATTCTTTACCATATTTTTTTTCAACAAGAGAAATTATTTGTGCTTGTGCTGTTACAGATAAATTTGTACTATCTGTTCTCATATAAGTTATATGTCCAGCTTCATAAAGTTTTTGTGCTAATTGCATTGTTCTTGAAGGTGAATATGAAAGACGTGAGCTCGCAGTTTGTTGTAATGTAGAAGTAGTAAATGGTGCACGAGGAACTCTTTTTTGTTCTGATTCTTTTATCTCTTTTACTTGCCAATCTTTAGATTTTCCTTCTCTTAATATGTTTTCAACAAGTTCTTGGTCTCTAGGTTCTTTTGAACAAGTAAATGTCAATTTTACCTTTTTTTCTGTTTCAAAAAGACCCAAGAGTTTCCAATATTGTTCAGGTATAAAAGCACGAATCTCACGTTCTCGTTCCATTATTATACGAAGTGCAGGGGATTGTACTCTTCCAGCCGAAAGACCATATCTTACTTTTTTCCAAATAAGCCCAGAAAGATCATAGCCGACGAGTCTATCTAATACTCGTCTTGCTTCTTGTGCTTTTCTTAGATTAGTGTCTATATCTCTTGGATTTTTTAATGCTTCTATTACTGCTTCTTTTGTTATTTCATAAAAAGCTACACGTTTGGTTGATGCTTTTATTTTTTTATCTTTTTTTAATAATTCTTCTATATGCCATGCGATAGCTTCTCCTTCACGGTCAGGGTCTGTTGCTAGAATAATTTCTGTTGCTTTTTCTCCTAAAGATTGAAGTTCATGAACAACTTTTTCTTTACCACGAGAAATTTCATAATGAGGAATAAATCCAGCATCTATATCTATTGCTATTTTATTTGATTTAGGTAAATCACGAATATGTCCTATAGAAGCACGTACTGTGTACGCGCCTTCTAAATATTTTTCAATAGTTTTTGCCTTTGATGGTGATTCAACAATTAATAATTTCATAATGAATTAAGTTTAAGTTATTAATACCTATTTCACAGTATTACACGAAATATATTTTTTTTGCAAATTTAGATTTTATTTAAGCTAATCGTATTTCTCCCATTTCTTCTTTTATTAATTCTTTTATTTCCATTATTGAAAGAATCGCATTCGCATTTGGTGTTGGCATTTTCATTGCTCTGATTAGATCATCTCTTGGAATGGGTTCACGAAGTAAAGCTACAACTTTTTTCTCTTCAGGTGTTAAATCTGCAAAAAGTTTTGCTTGTTTCTCTTCATCTTTTGGTTTTTCAAATCCTAACGCTTCTAATACATCTTCTGCACAAGTCACAGGTGTCGCTCCTTGTCGTATTAATCTATTTGTACCTTTTGAACTTGATGAAAATATTGATCCAGGTATGGCAAGCACATCTCTATTGTATTCTGTGGCAAGTCTTGCTGTGATGAGTGTGCCAGATCTTTCTTCTGCTTCTATTATCAATACAGATTTAGAGATTCCTGCCATCAATCTATTTCGCATCGGAAAACTCCATTGCGTAGCTTTGAAGTCAGGCTCAAATTCTGAGATTAAACATCCACCACTTTCTACTACTTCTCTCATTAATCTGACATTTGTTTTTGGATATATTGCTTCATCTGAAAGTCCTGATCCAGGGAATACTATGGTCTTCAATCCTACTTGCATTGCTTTTTTATGAGATATTGTATCTATGCCAATAGCAAAACCAGAAACTATTACAATAGGATAACCTTTTAATCCCTCAATAATTTTTTCACAAGCTTCTCTTCCGTAAGAAGTAAATTTACGAGAACCAACTATAGATAAATAAATTAAATTCTTATCAGTAGGTAAATCGCCTATAATCCAAAGATCTTCTGGTGGTTGAGGAATTTCTAATAATGCAGTAGGGAATTCTTTTTTTAATAGTTTTCTAATTTTCATACAAAAGTTATAAAAGTATATTTTATAAAACACGACATATTTGCCAGCTGGCAAATTGCTATGCTCGTCGTTCAAGAAAAATATAGTCGGAATACCTCCTTATTTTACTAAACTCCTGTGCAATATTTTCTAAAACATATTTTTATAACTTTTGTAATTATACTATTTATAATATATAATAGATATTATGTTAGATATAAAATTCATCAGAGACAATAAAGATATTGTAGAAGAAGGAGCAAAAAGAAAACGAGTTGAAGTTGATATTGAGAAGCTTCTCGTATTAGATGATGAACGTATTAAACAACTAAAAGAGGTTGAAGATTTAAGAAGTGAAGTGAATAGAGTATCTCAAGACATCGCTCGCAACCAAGATCAAGCACTCAAGATCCAGTTGATAGAAGAAATGCGAATTGTAAAAGAAGATATAAAACAAAAAGAAGAAAAATTAAAAGCAACAATGGACGAATGGCAGAAAATCATGTTACAAATTCCAAATGTTACTTCTCCTGATGTTCCAAAAGGGCCTGATGAATCTGGGAACGTTGTGATTAGAAATTGGGGAGAGAAACCAGTATTTGAATTTACACCAAAGGAACATTATGAAATAGGTGAAAAGTTGGGAATCATAGACAATCAAACTGCTGCTGAAGTTTCTGGAGCAAGATTCACTTACCTAAAGGGTGATCTAGTTTTAATGCAATTTGCTCTTATAAATTTTATATTAGAAATTTTAGGTAATAAAGAAATTTTAGAAAAAATTGCAAGAGATAAAAATATAAATATAGACACTAAGCCATTTATGCCTGTTGTTCCTCCTTTTATGGTAAAACCGAATACTTATCTTAAGATGGCTAGACTAGAGCCCAAAGAAGATAAATATCACTTAGTAGCTGATGATATGTATCTTGTTGGTAGCGCAGAACATTCTCTTGGACCAATGCATATGAATCAAATTATAGACGAAAAAGATATGCCTATACGCTATGTTGGTTATTCTCCTGCATTTAGAAGAGAAGCTGGTTCTTATGGAAAAGATACAAAAGGAATTCTTAGAATGCATCAATTTGAAAAATTAGAGATGGAAACTTTTTGTTTACCAGAAAATTCTATTCAAGAGCAAGAGTTTTTGGTTTCTATTCAAGAATATCTTTTACAGATGCTTAAACTTCCTTATCAAGTTGTATTGATTTGCACAGGAGACATGGGTAAGCCTGATTATCGTCAGATTGATATAGAGACATGGATGCCTGGACAAAATACTTACAGAGAGACACATACAGCAGATCTAATGACCAGTTTCCAATCAAGAAGATTAAATACTAAAGTTAAACGTATAGATGGTAAAGTGGAGCTTGTTCATATGAATGATGCTACTATCTGTGCTATTGGTAGGACGCTTATTGCTATTCTTGAGAATTATCAACAGATCGATGGTACTGTCAAAATTCCAGAAGTTTTGAAAAAATATATGGGTGGAAGGGAAACAATTACGAATTAATAATTACGCCCGCCTGACTGAGTAGTCGTTTGGGCGTGAATTACGAATGAAAAATAGTGCCTTAAATTCTCCGCGTATTTTAGAATTAAAAAAGAAAAAATATGAAACTTTAAGAAAAAAAATTTATTTTTTTATTTTTTTATTTTTTTTAATTTTAGTTGGATTATCTTTTCTTTCAAGATGGGATAACCTAAATATAGACAATATTGAAGTTTCTGGTAATAAGGTAATAGAAACTAAGGTAATAGAAGATATAGTAAAAGATAAAATAGCTGGGAATTATTTTTATTTTTTTCCAAAAACAAATTTCTTTTTTTATCCTAAGAATAAAATAATAACAGAATTGACTGATAAATTTAGAAGAATAAAAAATATATCTATTAATTTAAGAAATTTAAAAACTTTAGAAATTTCTTTAACAGAACGTGTTGCTCTATATACATATTGTGGTGATACTTTAGATTTAAAACCTGAAATAGAAAATCAAGAATGTTATTTTATAGATGAAAGTGGTTATATCTTTGATGAAGCTTTATATTTTTCAGGAAATGTTTATTTAAAGTTTTTTGGAATTTTAGATAAGAATAAAGATAGCCCTCTTGGATCTTATTTTTATCAACCGTATTTTAAAAAGTTAGTTGCATTAAAAGAAACATTAAACAAAATTAATATAAAACCCGTGGCATTCTTTATTGAAGACAATGAAGATGTTAAAATGTTTCTTTCTTCTTCTGTTACTTACCAAATGGGGCCAGAAATAATTTTTAAATTAGATTCAGATTTTGATAAAGTGATAGAAAATTTACAATCAGTTCTTACCACAGAACCATTGAAATCAGATTTTAAGAATAAATATGACTCTCTTCTTTACATTGACCTAAGGTTTGGGAATAAGGTATATTACAAATTCAAGTAACAAAAAAAAGGAACAAGAAATAATTTTTAGAAAGCCTTGCGCAGAAGTTTAGAAAATAAAAATAGTATTCTATTTATTATTTACTTGAACGACGAGCAGAACGCTCCCAAAGCTTTGCTAGATAGATTGCTTTATAAAGATTGATTTCTTGTTCCTTTTGAAAGAACATAAAAAAATATGAGTAATTTTTGGAAAAAACTTAATAAACCATTTTTTTGCTTAGCGCCAATGTCGGATGTCACTGATATCGCTTTTCGTCGTATTTTGGCAAAATATAGCAAAAATAGAGAAAATAAAGATAGTGTCGTTTTTTGGACAGAGTTCGTAGCAGCTGATGGTTTGTGTAATAAGTTAGCAAAAAAGAAATTATCTTATATATTAAAATATTCAGAAGCTGAGAGGCCTATCGTGGCTCAAGTCTTTGGTGCTAATCCTGAAAATATGGAAAAGGCTTGTAGTTATATTGCTAGTCTTGGTTTTGATGGTATTGATATTAATATGGGTTGTCCAGATAAATCTGTAGTAGCTCAAGGAGCTGGATCAGGCCTTATAAAGACTCCACAACTTGCAAGGAAGATAATACAGGCAGCTCATCGTGGGATAGAATCTTCTGGTGCAAATATTCCAGTATCTGTTAAAACAAGAATTGGTTTTAATAAAAAAGAAGAATTAGATATGTGGATAGGAGAATTAGTAAAAGAAAATATTTCTGCTTTGACTATTCACTTGCGTACTACAAAAGAATTGTCGCTTGTTCCAGCAAACTGGGATCATATAAAAAGAATAAAAGAAATTATTAAAGATAGTGGAAAAGAAATATTACTCATTGGTAATGGTGATGTAAAAGATTTGAAAGACGCAGAAAGTAAAGCATTGGAATATGGTTGTGATGGGGTGATGATAGGGAGAGGAGTTTTTGGGAATCCGTTTTTCTTTACAAAGAAAAACGTCCTGAGCGAAGTCGAAGGGCTTTCTTCTGACTATATCAAAAATGATGAGTTAAAGGAGAAATTAGAGATTTTGATAGAACATACACAAATTTTTGATAAAGAACTTTTGAAACCTAAATATAAGAATTTTTCTGTTATGAAGAAACATTTTAAAGCATATGTAAATGATTTTCCTGGCGCAAAAGAATTGAGAGTAAAATTAATGGAAACTGACAACTCAAAAGAAGTAGAAAATATAATAAATGAGTTTTTAAAGCAAAAAAAATAAAATAAAGTTTTTAAGGGGTTTTGAGCTCGACGTAGTGAAAACTTCAGAATTTTTTAAGCTTCAAAAAATTTGTACCGACAAAAATTTTGATTTTAATTTTTTTGCTTTTTAGGTTATAATTAAAATTATGCATGACTTAGCTTTATATCGTAAATATAGACCACAGAGCTTTAAAGAAGTCTTAGGACAAGACCATATTGTGAAGGTACTAGAGAGCTCAGTGGAGACAAATAAAGTTTCTCATGCTTATCTTTTTGTCGGTACTCGCGGTACTGGAAAAACTTCTGTTGCTCGTATCTTTGCTAAAGAAATAGGAGTATCTGAGAATGATCTTTATGAAATAGACGCTGCTTCAAACAGAGGCATTGAAGACATTAGAGAGCTTCGCGATGGAGTTCGTGTATTACCATTTGATTCAAAATACAAGGTTTATATTATAGATGAGGTGCATATGCTTTCTAAAGACGCTTGGGGTGCATTACTAAAGACATTAGAAGAGCCTCCAAAACATGTTATTTTTATTTTAGCTACTACAGAAGTTCACAAGGTTCCTGAAACTATTGTATCTCGTTGTCAGGTTTTTACATTTAGAAAAGCTTCAGAATTAATTTCTAAAAATATGATTTTAGAAGTTTCTAAAAAAGAAGGTTTTGAATTAGATAATGGTACAGCAGAATTGATAGCGATACTAGGAGATGGATCTTTCCGTGATGCATTGGGAACACTTCAGAAAGTTTTAAATTTCTCTGTTGATTCAAAAGGTAAAAAAGTAAAGAAAATAAACAAAGAAGATGTAGAAAAAATAACAGGTGCACCAAAGACTATTTTAGTAAATGATTTTATTTCTGCTATTGCTTTGAAGGATTTAGAAAAAGGAATAATGACAGCTAAAAAAGCTGCGTCTGAAAATCTAGATATGAAGCTTTATTTTAAACTCATAATACAAAAGTTTCGTATGGCTGTGATTTTAAAATATGCACCAAAATTAGAAAAAGAAATGGCAGGGGATCTGAGTGAAGGAGACTTGGAATTCTTGAAAGGTTTGGTAAAAGAAGACAAGGAAGGTCTGCTTCGATCAAAAGCTTTGTCTATTTTACTTGATTCATATAATGATATAGATAGAGCATTTATCTCCGAATTGCCATTAGAACTCGCTCTGGTGAAAATTCTCTCAAAAGAATAATAGATATTGTGTTTAAAATAAAAAAAGTATATTGTTAATATATATGATTTCACATAGTTTAAAAATTAAAGAGAAAGCAGTATTGCTTAGGCAAAAGGGATTTAGTTTTGGTCAAATAGCAGAAAAGCTTAAAATAGGTAAAAGCACTGTTGGTTTTTGGTTTAAAAATGGCGTTGTTAAATCTAAAAAAATAAAAAAATTAGCAAAAGCTAAAAAATAATTTTGTTTTATTTATTTGACGATATTTAAATTTTTGTTAATATATTTTGAGTATATTGTATAGCGCTGTTGTGCAAGACATTCTCAAGGAGAATTGGAAAACTATCCAACAGATAGCGCAATATATTTATCAATCCCGACGATGTCGGGATTTTTTATTTGATGCTGAGAGTCTGGGACAGTATCCGAACGATTTTGATAGAAAATAAGGATTAATAGTATTTTTATATAAAGATCAAAAAAAGATGTTTATATATCACATATTTTTTATTAAAAAGTCAAACTAAAATATCATTAATATTTTAGTATAAAGATGTTAAAATATGTTAATGGATATACTAAAAAAGCCATTTAAAAAAAATATTTCAGAGATTCCAATTGAGCAAGCTCATCAAGGCTCAGGAAGTAGACAACTTATACTTTCTTCGACAGATATAATATCTAAAAACATTGAAGCAATGACAAAAGGATACCTTGAGCCGGGTGGTGTATTCGATTGGCATCAACATGATAATATTGATGAATTTTTTATTGTTTTAAATGGTGCTGGCATAGTAAAATATGCTGACGGAACAGAACTTACATATGTTGCTAATGAAGTTATTTATAATCCTGCAAATCTATCTCATAGAATAGAGAACACAGACTCTAAAGTTAATGAATTCTTTTTTATTCGTGTTAGTGTTTAATTTATATCCTCTAAAGTAAATTTAACATTGTTTTTTTGTCTGAACATAGGTAAGGTGTTATAATACTTGTATCCTACCTATGATAGAAAAAACAGAAGAAAGGGAATTAGCTATAAAATTAAGAAAAGAAGGAAAGACTTATTCCGAAATTTTGTCTATTGTGCCTGTTGCAAAATCTACTTTATCTATTTGGTTACAATCAGTGAGTCTAAGTAAAAAGCAAACACAAAGAATCACTAAAGAAAGATTAGCTGGCTCTCAAAGAGGTGGTGATGCAAAAAGAAAACAAAGAATAGAAAAACAGAATAGTATTTTTTCAAAAGCAAAATCTGAGATTAATTCTATTTCTAAAAAAGAATTATTTTTAATAGGAGTTGTTTTGTATTGGGCAGAGGGTACAAAAGAGAAAGAATATCACCCAGACTCTGGAGTTGCTTTTTCTAACATGGATCCTAAGATGATAATTCTTTTCTTAAGATGGCTTGATAAAATATGCAAAATTCCTAAAGATATGATATTATTCGAAATAATGGTTCATGAGAGACATCAAGATAGATCAGATGAAGTAAGGCGATTTTGGTCTAAAACAACAGGTTTTCCAATCAGTAGCTTCTCTAGGGTTTACTTAAAAAGGAGTAAAATTAAGAAAACTAATAGAAGAAACGTTGGGAAAAAATATTTTGGGGTGTTAAAAATCAAAGTTAGAAAAAGTTCAGATTTAGTGAGGAAAATAGCTAGTTGGTCTGAGGCAATTTTTGAAGAAGTTTTGAAAATAAAATAGTGAGATATATTGGGGGATCGTCTAATGGTAGGACAACGGATTTTGAATCCGTTTATTTAGGTTCGAATCCTAGTCCCCCAGCCAAGTTTCAGAATTCGTTTTTTCGCCAAAATGCGGAGCGTCGCAAAGCGACGCGACGGGGGTTTCCGAGAGAATAGCCCAAGGGTTTTTGAAATCAATCTTTTTAAGAAAATCTCTTTTGGCTTCGAGATTTTCTTCGGAAGCGATAATTATGGCTTGGTTACTGTCTAAAATGAATTGACGAGAAAGTTCGAGCCAACGATTGCCTTTTCGTTCAAAATCCTTCAATTTTTCTGAAAAATCAATCTTTTGGTTGAGGAGCTTTTGCTTTTTGCCGATGTACTCCTCGCTCGTAATAGTGCTATCCAAATGAGCGTCAAGAAGCCTGTCTAGCGTCTCCTCAACACTTTTGATTTGATTTTTCAGATTTTGAACGAAAAGGGCGTCAGAGTGGAAACTGCTCGCTTGCTCTTTGTCCAGTTCAGCGAGCATGAATTCTTTCCACTCGGACGACAAAGAAACTTTTTTGATAATGTCATTCGCTTGTTCGGCGAGGAATTCTTCGCGAATATATTTTTGTGTGCAGACACCTTTCTTTTTGGTGCAACGATAATAGGTATGACCTTTTTGCACTTCGCTTGTAATACCACAGCCACATTCTTCGCACAAAAATATTCCGCGAAAAATATGCTTGTTAATTCCTCGCTTCATCGGGTGAGCATTCCTCGCCGATACTTCCGCGCATTTATCAAAAAGTTTCTTTGAAATCGCTGGCTCGTGCTTTCCTTGGTAAAGTTCTTTGTTAAATAAAAACATTCCATAGTAGAAAGGATTTTTCAAAATCATCTGCGTGTTTGAAACAGTGAGAACTTTACCATTTTTAGACACCAAGCCCTTTTGGGCGAGCAAATTCCTTGTATCTTTCAGAGAATAATTTCCAGTAGCGTAGACTTCGAACATTTTCCTGACGAGGCGAAACCTTTCAACATCGGGAATAATTTTCTTGTTCAACTTATCATTCAAATATCCAGTTGGAGCTTGACCGCTTTGTTCGCCTCGTCTTACTTTCTGTCGAAGTCCACGCTTCACATTCTCTGAAAGATTATCTACATAGTATTTGCTCTGCCCAAAAGCAATATTTAACATAAACTTACCTTGTGGCGTAGCGTCGAACCAAAACGTCGGGAATTTTAGCTCCTTAATTTTGCCAAGGTCACACAGATAGATTATCTTTCCGCCGTCAATGCTGTTTCTCGCCAATCTATCGGGGTGCCAAGCTAAAATACCCGACGCTTTGCCTTTTTCTATGAGCGAGAGCATATTGTTGAAAATAGGTCTGCCCGGCTCTTTAGCAGTCTGTGATTCAATAAAGGTTTCAACAATCTCTAACTGCTCTCGCGTGGCAAATTCTTTCAACTCGTCAATTTGCGACTCAATACTCAAAATCTGACGATCTGGCTCGTCGGTAGATTTTCTCGCATATAGAAAGAATTTGTTCATAGAAAAAGGTTTATGTTAAATATTGATAATTATTCGCTTCCTGATTGGCTCGCAAAACGAAGTTTTGAATGATGTACTCATCATAAACCCCCGCCTCGCGTCCCGCTCGCTTCTTTTGGATTTCAAAAACCCTTGGGCTATTCTCTCGGAAACCCCCGTCGCGTCGCTTTGCGACGCTCCGCATGAATTCTGAAACTTGGCTGTGTCTCCTGAACAAAATCCGAACTTTTTACCAAAACAATCCGAGCGACGACTAATCTGCGCGCCTCGTCCGCTCCCTTCGGTTGCCGGAGCAAAAACCAAAAATTTTCCTTACCTTTCTTATTTTCCTCGGCGGGGGGTGTGGGGGGAGCCGACAAAAAATGGAAAGGAAATTTTTGGTTTTGCTTCGCCGTTTCCATATTGGATTATACTCCAATATTGTTATCAAGTGCAAGATTGGTTATGCTGTGGATATGAAAAAGGGTATTTCAAGAAAGCTTGGAGAGAATATCAAGCGTATACGAATGGAAAAAGGAATGACGCAAGGAGATATTTTTCGTGCTCTTAAACTAGACCGCGGATATGTGAGTAGTTTGGAAAGCGGAAAAAGAAATCCGACATTAGCGATGATTGAAAAAATCGCGGGCGCGCTTGGAGTAGCAAGCGACGAGCTTTTGAAATAATGATATGGAAATTTTAGAAAAAATCTTAAATTGGTTATCAGAAAACTACGGCTTGTTTATAAGTCTTTTGGTACAAAGTTTTATCGCCTATCACATCTTTTTTCTTTCCAAACGGTTATCGGATAAAGCAAAACTTGAACACAAAGAAAGAATAAAGAAAAAAGCGGAAGAATTAAAACTAGGTAGAGAAGTTTATCTTGTAAATGTTAAGAGATATTTTAAAGATTACCCGTCGAACAAAGAAAAAATGTTTAGTGGGTATTCTCACATAAAAGCAGAGATTAAAACTACGAGATTTGATGGGGTTGAGTTTATTTGTGGTATCAAAGAAATTTACAGAAAACCAGATGGCTGTTTAACGCTGAATACCGAAAGTAAAAAAACGGCACAAGAAAAAATTAAAGTTTTTGAGGTCGGCGTAATTCCTTACGAATGGATAGAGTATATTGATTTGCGGGGAGACGAGCACGGCTTCGTGCCGTTGTTCTTCGGCTACTTCAAAGGTAGAAGATATTGGCAAAAATCTTGGAAACGTTTTTTACCATTCGGTTATCCTTATAAAGAAATTATTTACTACAAAGAAAGTGGGGTTTACCATGAGGGAAGCGACCCAGTTGATATGAAATTTAGTTTTATAGATGAGCCAATTTCCAATGAATAACCCCATAAAATAGGCCGTCTTTTTGTCCTTGACAGAAAGGTTTTGGTATGCTAGGATAGAGCAGGATTCATTGAGCTATTTTGGCTCAAAACCAGTACACCAACAACCAAAAAAGGAGACAGAAAAATGGCAAAGCTCAACATGGCGGTCTCGCATCGCCTCTCACAGGACGAAGCACTCAAACGCGTCAAGACGCTCCTCGGCGAGGTGAAAACCCAGTTCGCCGACCAAGATCAGCGATCTGCGCGAGGAGTGGAACGGCAACACCGGCAAGTTCAGTTTCTCGGCGATGGGATTCTCCGTCAGCGGAACGCTGATCGTGAATCCGTCGGGAGTGGAACTTTCTGGCAATCTCCCTTTCGCGGCGTCGTTCTTCAAGGGGAAGATCGAATCCACGCTGAGGGAGCGAGCAGAAACGCTTCTCGCCTGACGAGTCGTCCGGCAATCACAAGGGGTCCAACGTTCGCGTTGGCCCCTTTTCATTTGTAATAGCAATAAAATTGTGATAATATTTTACATATGGAATCTCCTAAGGAAAAATTTGAAATTTCGGAAATGGAAAAGTTTTTGGAAAAGCATGAACTCCGTCATATCCACTCTGATGTTTTTGAAAGAATCATAACTCTGGTAATTGCCGCTTTGGGTCTAATCGCCGCTCTTGCGTGGGATGAAGCACTAAGGCATATTTTTGAAAATTTGTTTGGTGGCAAAGGAACTTTGCTTGAAGAAATTTCATATGCGGTAGTGATAACAACTCTTGCGGCGTTTATTTCAGTACGTTTAGGAAAACTTTTTTCAAAACGTAAAGAAAAATAAGTAATCTATTTTCAGTAAGGGAGCAACCCCCGCCGTTTTATAATTTCTCCTAAAAACGGCGGGGATTTGTGCGCGCACAGGGCGGGCGGGGCAAGCACAATAAGATTTGTTTGTGCTTTGCACAATCCACTTTAAGAGTTATCGCCGAACTCGGTCGGAGGCACATAGTTTAGAGCTACCACCAAACGCCGAGAGGAAGCGCCTCGTCTCGCCGCAAGGACGGAGAAATGAACAACGCTAAAGAATCACAAATGATATAATGGAAATGTTCATTTTGTAGTCTGTAGCGGCGAAGCAAAACCAAAAATTTCCTTTCCATTTTTTGTCGGCTCCCCCCACACCCCCCGCCGAAGAAAAGAAGAAAGGTAAGGAAAATTTTTGGTTTTTGCTCCGGCGACCGAAGGGAGCGGACGAGGCGCGCAGATTAGTCGTCGCTCGGATTGTTTTGGTAAAAAGTTCGGATTTTGTTCAGGAGACACAGCCAGTTTGAGCTAGGTTCGCGCGCTCGAGTTCCTTCTCATCTGCAAGTTTTAAACTTGTTTAATAATATTTTTAAAAACATGGGAAATTTTGAATTAGAGGGGTGGGAAGATATAAATCAAAATGGTGGTACTGTTGGTACAGGCATAAATCGTGCAATTCATAAACTAACAGTCGCTATATTTAATTCAGGCTCAAAAACATCGACAGCCTTGGGTTACGCAAAAGACGCCATTGAAAAAGCATCAAGTTCTTCAGACAAACACACGGATGCGCTTGTTCGTGTTACTTGGATTTTGGCTATTGCTACAGGCGTACTTGCATTGGCCACAATAGCACTTGTCATTATAACTTTTGTAAAAGGTTAATTGAGTTTTTCAGTGCTCGAGATATGCTATGAAAATTAAAAAAATACAACTAAAAAATGAATATAAAAGGTTTTTTGACCTTACTATTGATTTAGGTCCTGAACCCAAAAAAATCATTGCATTAGTTGGACCAAATGGGTGTGGTAAGAGTAGTGTATTTGATGGACTACTTTATATAACAAATGCTCATGGAAGAATTGGTAATAAAAATCAAAAAGATTTCACTTATCACTCAATGACTCAAGTGCCCAATTATAATTGGCAAAATATTTCAATTGAATTTACTACTGGAGACTTCCAAGCTGTAAGAGCTAGTAAGGTAAAATTAGGGAAAGAGCAAACTATCTTCTCATTCAGAAGTCCTTACCGTTACAACAGTAACTTAAAAGTATTACAATCGGAAGCTACATCAGAAATTAGATTAAATAATTACGGAGCAACTACAACATCTGATTTAGATGATAAGATGATTGAAAATTATAGAAGATTGTATGTAAAATATAATAACTATCTTAATAAAGAAGACTGCAAGCCCAGTGTTGCTAAAGCTAAAATTATCGGTGACATAAATAATTCACTATTAAATTGCTTGGATTTAGAGATTACAAGTATTGGCGACATAGAAGCAAGTAAGGGTACTCTGTATTTTAAAAAAAATGATCATCCAAATGTATTCGAGTTTAATGTTCTTTCCTCTGGCGAAAAAGAAGTTGTTGATATTTTATTAGATTTATACCTAAGACAAGATGAATATAATGATACAGTTTTTATTATTGACGAACCAGAGTTACATATAAATACATCAATACAAAAGAAACTACTATTAGAAATAGATAAATTAATTGGCAAGGATTGCCAAATATGGATTGCGACACATAGTATTGGATTTTTGCGAGCTTTACAAGAAGACTTAAAAAATGAGTGTCAGATAATTCAATTTGAAAAAGGAATAAATTGGGCTTCAACTCCGCAAACTCTTACTCCTATGAAAAAATCACTTTCAAAATGGAAAGAAGTTTTTGAAACAGCATTAGATGATTTAAATGGCTTAATTAGTCCTAAAAGAATTATTTATTGTGAAGGTAAAGATATTTTAGGGAGTGATAAAAAAGAAGAAGGGTTAGATGCTCAGGTTTATAATAATATTTTTGAAGACCAGCACTTTGATACTCTATTTGTTTCAGCCGGTGGATGTAATGAGTTAGGTTCTATTAGCATAAAGCCTCTTAAATTACTTCTTTTAAAGAAGATATTTGATGACGTTGAAGTTCTCTTGTTAACAGATGGTGATTGTGAAAACACAGGCAACAATGCTTCTCAGGAAAATAAGCTTTTACTTAAAACAAAAACACCAATTTTAAAAATTTTAGACAGATTAGAAATTAAAAACTATCTATATGATAAAGAAGTTTTAAAAAAGTATTGTTCAATAAATAAACTTAATTTTAACGAGGAAGAATATGATAAACTTGTGACTGATATAAACAATCAAAACTTAAAGGATAAGACAGTAGAAATAAAAGTAATTTGTAGTGTTATTACTAGTGTAAGTAAAGAAGATTTTAAACTAAACATAGCAAAAATTATTTCAAAAGATATGCCTGTTTATACTGAGCTAGAATCCTCTATTTTTACTAATTAAATTAATCGCTCTAGACGCGTCGTTTTATTATAATAAAAGATTAAAAATAACATTGTAGAGTAAGGAACTAATTGGTCCCAGCCCGAGCGTCTCAGCAAAAAAGAGTGAAGCAATTTTTTAATGGGGGAAGTAGGCAAACTGCTTTGCCTATGCCTAGGATGAGAACGACGGAGTGTGATTTTTGTAGTAATAAAAATCCACGAGTCGGTGCCCAGACCAAAATGTTTTGACGAAAACATTTTGAGTCGAGGGAGAAAAATGTACTCATGTTCCAAGTCCCCCAGCCAGTTTGAGCGAGGTTCGCGTACTCGAGTTCCTTCTCATCTGCAAGTCATATTTAACTTGTTTATAGGTAATTTATTTACAATTATGGAAACAATAACAGCCTCCAATTCCCTTGTGGATTTAATGAACCTAACTCACGATGCTATATCACTTAATGCAGTATATTTAGGTATTTCAGTAAGTGCCATTTTGGTTCTGGCAGGAATTCTTTTAGGTGTATTTTATTTTTTTAATCTAAAACCACTACAAGAAAAAATAACAAAACAAGATGATAAAATGGAATCTCAAGAAAAAGAGACTACTAGAGTTTTAAAAGATACAGAAGAAAAAAATGGAAAGTCGTTGAAAGATTTCGAACAAAAATACGAAAAACATTTAAATGAAATTTTAGTCAAAAATAATGAAAAAATTATTTTAGAAAATAAAAACATATTTGCTGCTACAGAGAAAAGTATCTTAGAAAAGATAGAAAATGTATCTGAGGGTAAAGATATAAAATTAAAAGAAATTATTTTTTCTGAAGTTATAAATAAAATTGCTATTTTAGAAAAAATATTAACTTTTAATATTGTTAATGCAAAAAATGATTCAAATAAAAATTTAGTAGAATTAAATAAAACAATAGCTGAACTAAAATCAAATATTAAGGAAATTAAAAGAGAGATTAAGATATTGAATATTTATAAATATAGCAAAGAGGGTCAAATGGGAGCAATTATTGATTCAATGGATGTTCTTCGAGAAGATATAAAAGAAAAAAGATGGAGTATATTAACTAGCCTAGAGAGATTAAGTAAAGAAATGGATGGTATAATATTAGAATCTACTTATGTTTCTGAAATCGAAGAACAGCTCGCCATCCTAGACAAAGAACCTAAATATTCAGTTTTGGTGACTGAAATAAGATCAAAATATTTGAAAAAATAAATATATTAATACGCACGAGATACGTCGTTTTGGTATAATAAAAAGATTAGAAATAACATTGTGAGGTAAGGTATCAAAAATTCCGAATCCGAGGATGCCAGCAAACTTGAGCTAGCTCAAAAAGCTTTGAAACTACTATTTATTATTAATCAGCGATATAATTTAAAAATGAAAGTTATAAAAAAACTAAATGAAAATTTTGTATGTGAAGATGCTCATGGAGGAAGCGGCAGTAGAAAATTGTTACTAGCTGAAAAAGAAATGAAAAATGTCCAAGGGATGACTCGCGGATTTTTACCTGCGGGTTCAAAATTTGATTGGCATAATCATGACAAATTAAATGAAGTCATGTATGTTCTAAAAGGTAATGGCAGTGTTCGCGATGAAGATGGTATATATCCATATAATACTGGTGATGTTTTTATCTTTCCAGAAGGAATTTATCACGAAATCGAAAATACGTCAGAAAAAGAGAACGAATATATTTTCATGCGAGTTTATCAATAAAAATTAAATTAATTAACTTGCTCAAAGACCGTTAAAAAGCTAAGATAAAAGTGTTAAAGATAACCTTACTGGGCTTGACCTACTACGGCTTTTGCTCAAAGCACCCAGCTAGTTTTTTTACTACAATTTAATATAATAAAATAATGAAACTAATAACATTAAATACTTGGGGTGGTATTGTAAATGAACCATTATTTGAATTCATTAAAAATAATTCGGATATAGATATTTTTTGTTTTCAAGAAGTGTATCCAGCTTCAGTGTCTCCCAGGCCATCTTTGGGAAAAGTACGACCCAATCTTTTTTATGATATCCAAAATGTGCTTCCGGATTTTAACGGACATCACGCAGTTGCACAGGAAAATGATGTGGGTGGTTTAGCAATTTTTATAAAAAAATCTTTCGTTGTTAATAACATAAAGCACGCCGTTGTTTTTAAGCAATTAAACAATACGGAAGACGAAGATAGAGAAGATTATTTTTCTATGGGTAGAGACTTGCAATGTGTGGAGTTTAGTCATTTAGGAAAAATTTATTCTATTTTAAATTTTCATGGTATGTGGGTGGGGAAAGGTAAAATTGATACAAAAAGAAGAATTGAGCAATCAGAAAAAGTAATAAAAATTTTTAATGGAGCCAAGGGAGCTAAAATTTTATGTGGAGATTTTAACTTAAGACCAGACACCAAAAGTATAGATATTTTAAGCGAAGGTAATAGAAATTTAGTTCGGGAATATGAAATAACTTCAACCAGAAGTTCTTTCTACCTCAAGCCTGAAAAATTTGCTGATTATATAATTGTTTCTCCAGACATAGAAGTTGAAAATTTTAAAGTGTTACAAGACCAAGTTTCTGACCATTTGCCATTACTTTTAGAATTTAAATAAAATAGCCTTATTTTCCATTAAAAAGGTTCCAATAACTTACCAGACTCCAAGCACTTCGACAAACTCAGTATAAACCAGTGTTTTTAAACTAAATTTGTTATAATAAAAATATGAATATATACATTTCACATTCGAGATATTTTGATTTTAAAAATGAATTATACAAACCTATAAGAGAATCGAATATAAATAATTTATATTCTTTTTTTCTTCCACATGAAAATCAAAATGATTCAGATAATATAGAAAGAATTTTAAAAGCTGATTTAATTATTGCCGAAGTTTCTTATCCTTCTACTGGTCAAGGTATAGAAATTGGTATTGCTAGTGTTTCAAATATTCCAATTCTTTGTATTTACAAAGAAGGTAGTAAAATATCGAGATCTTTGAAACACACAACAAACCAATTAATATCTTATTCCAATTCTCAAGATTTAATTTATAAAATTACTAATTTTTTAGTTAAATAAGTTATAACTTCATATTCATATACTAAAAACAAAACAGATGATTTTTAGTATTATTTTGCTATAATAAACATATGAAAAAATTATTTTCAACAAAAATATTAATAAACATAATTATGATTTTGATTGTACTTGAGTTTTTAACAGGAAGTAAAAACAATGGTGAAAATATATTTGGTTACCTAGGTATAGCCTTTACTGTTTTAACATTATTTATTTATATGAAAGAGAAAAATGATGCCAAATTAATGAAAGATTATCGGGGGGTTATTATTGAAGAGAGTTTGATTAATAAAGATGTACTCAAAAAAGTACAGATTTTAGAGACAAAGATAGAGGTAGCGACAGAGAAACATAAAACTCCTTGGGTAAAGCAATGGACATTGCATACTGTTTTAATCCCAGAGAATCAGGCAAAGGAAATAGCTGAAGAAATAAGTGCAAGTTTAGATAAAAAGCATAATTGGTATGTAGATTATAAAAATACAACACATCATTATATTATCTTTAATGATAAAGTATTTTATATTGATCGAAAAAATAAAGAAGAATATGATTTAGCAAAACAACATGGAATTTCTCTTGGTATTCCAGAATACCAAATAGATTTCAAACCTGATGTTAAAGAATAAGAAAGATAAATATATGATAAAAGCAGTTATTTTTGATTTGAATGGAATATTTATACAAAGCCCTAAATTAAGTGAAAGATTTAAAAAAGATTTTAATATTGAGACATCTTTGTTTTTACCAAAACTTTCAGAGATTATGGAAAAAGTTAGAAAGCCAAATGCTGAGCCAGCTTTTAGTTATTGGAAAAATGTTTTAAGGGAATGGAAGCTAGAATTTACTGAAAATAAATTTTGGGATTATTGGTTTAGTTCAGAAATGCAATCTGATAAAATGATTAGTTTTGCTAAAGAATTAAGAAATAAGGGCATAAAGGTTTTTATCCTCTCAAACAATTTCAGAGAACGAGCAAATTATTATGGTCAATATCCATGGATGTATGAGGCGATAGATAAAGTTTATTTTTCTTGGCAAACAGGATTTGTTAAGCCTGACGCAAAGGCTTGGCAATTTGTTTTATCTGATAATAATTTAAAACCTGAAGATTGTGTCTATTTTGACGATCAACAAAAGAATTTAGATTCAGCTGAAAGTGTCGGTATAAAATCATATTTGTTTACGAATGAAACTGATTTAGAAGAAATAATCAAAAAATTTTTGCTATAATTAGTTTATGAGAAATTTTGACTACCCACAAGTTGGATTAGGAATTATTATTATCAATAAAGAGGGTAAAATTTTAATAGGAAAAAGAAAGAATAGTCACGCACAAAAATATTCTATTCCCGGTGGTCATTTAGATTTAGGAGAAACTTTTGAACAAGGAGCCATAAGAGAAATTAAAGAAGAAACAGACTTAGATATTTTAGAATCTAAAGTTATTGCTATTACTAACAATTTAGAAACATATAAAGAAGAAGGAAAGCATTATCTTTCTGTTGTATTGCTCGTGACTAAATATTCTGGAGAATTAAAAAATATGGAAATAGAAAAATGTGGGGGGTGGAATTGGGTAAATCCAAGAGAACTTCCCGAACCACATTTTGATGCAAGCAGGTTGGGCGTTAAATGCTACTTAGACAAAATTTTTTATACAGGTATTGGAGATATCGTTACCAATTAAGGTTCCCGCATCGTACTAGACTCCCAGCAACTCAACTTAAAATAGTGTATAATGAAAGAATAATATTTATGTTTAAAATTTTAATCATTGTTTCATTATTATTAACTTTAATTACATTCTTTTTTCCAAAATATAAGAGATTATACTGGGTTAATTTCTTACCTTGGTTAGTTGTTGTTTTTGTCATAATACATCTAATATTTTGGAAATATCAGTGGCAAATGATTCCTGTTTATGCTTTAACCAGCATTATTTTTATAATTTCTTTAACAAAGTTTAAAAAAACAATTTCAAATGAACCTGAATCACATAAAGGAAAATTTTTTAAATATATTTCAATTATTTTAGGTTTGCTACTTTTAATAGTTGCCAGCGCAGTTTTATATTTGTTTCCAATAGTAAATCTACCAAAACCAACAGGCCCTTACGTAGTAGGCACAACATTAATGTCATTTAATGACACAAAACGCCCTGAAATATTAACTGATGATCCAAAAGATACCCGTGAGTTTATGGCTCGAATATGGTATCCAGCTGATTTTGTAAAAGGAAATTCTATGTTTTACAAAGAAAATGTTCAGCAGGTAGGTATTATAGAACCTGCTGGACCACCTAATTTTATTTTTAGTCATTATAATTTAATAAAAACTAATTCATACTTAGATACACCTATTTCAAATCAACAATTAACATATCCAGTACTTGTTTTTTCTCCTGGGTTTTTAGCAAGTTATGAAGATTATCAAATATTAATAGAAGAATTAGCTAGCCATGGTTATATTGTTTTTGCTCCAAATCAACCATATGAATCTCAATCAGTAATTTATCCTGATAGTAAGATAATTCCATTTAGTGAGGAACATTTTAAAAAATATAAAGAAAATCAAGAAAATCTAACTCCTCTCTGGAAAGAATTTTGGACAACTACAGATCAAGAAAAAAGAATAGAAATTTCAAAAAAAATATTGGATAGCGAGTCTTTTATGGATACAGTTTTACGTGTACGTACAGCTGACATTCAATTTATGGTAGATGAAATGGAGAAAATGAATTCAGGTAATATAAATAATATTTTTTCAAATAAACTTGATTTATCTCGTCTAGGGATATTAGGACACTCAATGGGAGGAGCTGTGGCAGGTCAGGTTTGTTCGGTTGATAGTCGATTTAAAGCTTGTGTTAATCTAGATGGATTTCAATGGGGGGATGTGGTCAAAAATGTAATTAAACAACCATTTATGATAATGCAAAGTGAAAACTTTGCTGGTGTTAATGATTTTATTCTAAATCAATTTAAAAATAAATTTTATTTAGTTACCATAAAAGATAGTAAGCACATGAATTTTGATGATAACCAAATAATAATGCCTTCTACAAAATTAATTGGGATGACAGGTAAAATAGATGCAAAAGAGATGCTACAAATAACCAATAATTTAATTACATCTTTTTTTGATAAATATATTAGTGATAAAAATATAACTTTTCCTAATGAAAATGCTATTAATTATCCTGAAGTTGAGATAAAAGATTTTAATTTATCTAAAATTTAACCCTTATTTTGTTTTTTAAAAGAATCTGTAATTAGTGAACCGAACACTATCTCATTTTTCTAGTATTGATGATTTATTTTTAGCTACCTTAAGAACATTAGAAAAAAGCATCGCTATGGTCATTGGTCCGACACCTCCTGGAACAGGCGAGACAAAGCTTGCTATACCTTTTACAGATTCTAAATCAACATCACCTACAATGCCTGCATTTAATTCTGAAGTACCAGCATCTATTATTATTGCTCCGGCTTTTATCATATTACCTTTTATATATTTTCCATTACCCATTCCTGAAATAACAACATCAGCCTCTTTTAATATTTCTTCATTATTTTCTGTACTACTAGAAAGAATCTTAAAGTTTAGATTACGATAACGAAGTATAGAAGAGACAGGCTTGCCTACTAACTTGCCATTACCCAATACAACTATTTTTTTATTATTTAAATTTAAATTAATAGAATCTAAAAGAAAAATACAAGCAAGTGCTGTTGGAAATCCTAAAAAATAATCTCCTTTATAAAATTTATTACTTGCAATAGTACTTAAGCAATCAACATCTAGGTTAGAATCTACTGCATCTAAGATTTCTTTTTCATTTAAATGTTCTGGTAGTGGAAGTTGTATTATTATTCCACACATATCAGGAATCTTATTTAAAACTTTTATTTCTTTTATTAAATCTTCTGTTTTTATATCAGTAGGGAAGAAAGCTTCGTGAAAACTTATTCCTATTTTTTCAGCCATATTTTTTTTCATATTTACATACTGAATAGAAGCTGGGTCGTTTCCTACAAGAACATCGCAAAAAATTGGTCGAAAAGATAAAGAATCTACTTCTTTTTTTGTATCAGATAAAAGCTCTTTGCTTAATTTTCTTCCATCTATTGTTTCGGTAGTTATCGTATTTTTGGTATTTTTAAATGTATCCACCTATACAAAATACACCAAAAAAGTTAAAAAAACAACGATAATCAGTCTTAATACTAGTAAAGATATTTTTTATTCTGCTTTTTAAATTTACTATTATAAATCAATCTTGTATATAAACTTTTATGATTAAAAATAATTTGTTTTAATGTAAAAAATATGTTATTTTATAAAGTAATATGCAAAAAGTAAAAAATATTTGGGGTAAAATTAAAGGGTGGTCTACTACTAAGAAAATAATTTATTCAATGGTTATAATTATTTTAGTTTTCATTGGATATACAATAGCTAAATCAACAGACAATAGTGCGAATATCACAACAGATACAGTAAAATTAATGGATCTTAAGCAAACAGTACTAGCTACGGGTCAAGTAACATCAAATACTGATTTAAACTTATCTTTTTTTTCTAGTGGTATTGTTCGTTCACTTAATGTAAAAGTAGGAGATAATGTAAAAAAAGGACAAATTTTAGCGACACTTGATCAAGGAAATGAACTTGCATCACTTACTTCTGCTCGTGGAGCAGTAGCTGCAGCACAAGCAAGGTATCAACGTATTTTAGATGGTGCTTCAAATGAAGAAATAATTTTATCAAAAATTGCATTAGAAAATGCAAAACGTGATTATGATCGATTAAAAATACAACAAGAAACACTAGTGTCAAACGCTTATAAGAATTTATTAAATTCTACTCCAGAAGCATTACCTTCAGGAGGACAAAGTGATTATACAGCTCCTACAATAAGTGGAAAT
>LBOM01000002.1 GCA_000989515.1 Candidatus Nomurabacteria bacterium GW2011_GWE1_32_28
TCACTTTCTTATGCTCCTCTTGTACCATATCTCGTTCAAGCAATTCAAGAACTTGATATAAAAATTTCAAATCTAGAAAAAGGCACAATAGCTTCCCCTACTGAGACAATAAATGATTATGGAGAATACGCTAGTTTGTTCTTTAGTGATATTTTAGTAAAAGTTGAAAATGGTATAGCATATATGAAAAATTTAGTTCTTGATACACTTACAGTTGGTAATCCAAGTAAACCAACAGGAATAACTATATATGATAAAAATGGACAAGCTGGATGTTTAGAAGTAGAAGATGTAAATACAGGAATAGTTAATCTTAAATTAGGAACTTGTGATTCTCAAATATCTTCTTCAGCTACGACTACAACAGATTCAGATGGTTCTTCACAATCAAATGGTGATATAGTAGCTCCTGTAATAACATTAAATGGTGATAGTCCAATTAATTTAGTATTAGGAGATATCTATGATGAAGAAGGTGCGACAGCTCTTGATGATATTGATGGTATTGTCGCTGTTACAATAAGCGGAGGGGTTGATGTGTCAATAGATGGAACTTATGTTATCACTTATAGTACAATAGATACTGCTGGAAATAGCGCGACGACTACGAGAATGGTGATAGTGGGTACAGGAGTAACACCAGTTGATTCACCATTGCCTGAGGAAACACAAGTTGATCCAACATCTGTAGACATATCATCAACAGAAGAATTACCATCAGATGAAACACCAGTAGACACAGTCTCTTAGAGGTTTTATAATTTATGGAAAATGGTTTTTTAAAAAAGAATACAACACTAAAAATCATTATTGTGATAATGATTTTTAGTGTTGGCCCTTATGCTTTTGCAGCTACTCCAACATTTCAAGACTTACCTACATCTAGTGAAGTTTTGATTGTTTATAATTCTTCTTATGTTCTAGACTCAGATAGCGATGGAGTTCAAGATTCTTTAGAGATTGCAAATTATTATAAAAACAAGAGAAGCATACCAGAAACAAATGTTTTAGGGATATCAACACAAGCAATAGAAGAAATTACAAGGACACAATACAATACAGAAATAAAAACAAGTATAGAAAATTATCTTACATCAAGTGGATTAAAGAATTCTATAAAATATATTGTTTTGGTTAAAGGTGTTCCACTTAAGATACAGTCTACAAATGGGTTTGAATATAGCACGACGAATTATTCTTCTGTTGATTCTGCTGTTACTTTGCTATATGAGAATTATGATACGACGTGGCATTTATCTAATCCATATTATAATGTAGATCCTTCATATACAAAGAGTTATCGTTTTCAGAGTGAACATTTTTCTATTAATGGAGTTTATTTGCGTTATCTTGTGACACGTTTAGATGGTTATACTATATCAGATATTAAAGGGATGATTGATCGTGCTTTTACTACAAATACGAGTGGGGATGGTTATTGGGTAATTGATGATCATCTTAAGGGTTATGATTTTATGCAAACTGCTTCCACAAATTTGCATAATTTAGGGCAGAATGTTAACCCAAATACTTGGTCAGACACGACTAATTATATTATTACTAATCCTTCTGGTCCTGTAATGGGTTATGTATCACACGGTATTCATGCATATATGGGTGATGGTTATGTTTCCAATAGTCCAGTAAATGCGAATCATTTGGATTTTACTTTGCTTAATGGTGCTGTGTTTTCTTCTTATGAAAGTTTTAATGCTTATGGTTTTGCTAATAAAAATCAATCAGATCATGGACAAGTTGCGGAATGGATAGAGATTGGTGGTTCAGGTGGAATAGGTAATGTGTATGAACCATGGGCTTCTAATATTGCGCATGAAGAGATTTTTATGCCAGCTTATGCTGTGGGATACTCTTGGGCGGACGCTGCTTATCAGAGTCTAGCTTATATGGATTTTGTGTCTGTAGTCATTGGTGATCCGTTGATGATTATTCGTGACACAGCTTTGCCTTCTGAAGTTCAAGATTTACAAGCGACAGCAGAAGACACGCAAGTTTCTCTATCTTGGACTAATCCAAATGATGTAGATTTTGCTGGAGTAAAAATTGTTCGTAAGGTTGGTTCTTATCCAGTCAATAGTACTGATGGAACAGTTGTTTATAATAGCAATGGTACTTCTTATATTGATACGGGACTTACAAATGATGTGACATATTATTATGCAGTTTTTGCATATGATGAAGTACCAAATTATTCACCAGGTAGTGTAAGTGGTGCAAGAGCAATAGCTACACCAAGCTCAGGGCCAGACATAACTCCACCTTCTGAGATTACAAACTTACAGGCAATATCTGGGAATGCAAGAGTGAATTTATCTTGGACTAATCCAAATGATGCAGATTTTGCTGGAGTGAAAATTGTTCGCAAGGTTGGTTCTTATCCAGCCAATAGTACTGATGGAGCAGTTGTTTATAATAATACTGGAAATTCTTATACTGACACTAATGGAGGACTTACAAATGATGTGACATATTATTATGCAACTTTTGCGTATGATGAAGTACCAAATTATTCATCGGGTAGTACAAGCGGTGCAAGAGCAACAGCTACGCCAGTAGAAATAATAATTTCTACTGAATTGCCAGATACTATTTCACCTAATAAGCCAACGAGTTTTAGTGCGACAGCTGGTAACGGTCAGATTAATCTAACTTGGACTAATCCAGGTGATACAGATTTTGCAGGAATAAAAATTTTAAGGAGGACAAATTATTATCCTATTTCTTCAACCAATGGGACACTTGTATATAAAGGTAGTGGTACTTCGTATTTGAACACTGGACTTGTAAATGGCACAACATATTTTTATACAATTTTTGCTTTTGATAGAGATAATAATTTTTCTTTAGTTGATTACACTGTTAAAACAAAAGCGACACCGTATTCAGGTAGTCCTGTTGGAGATGTAACAGAGACAGATTCTCCATCTACTGCTTTTACTGAACCAAACATAACCACACAAGGAAATATTGCAGATATGTCAGCCGATGTTGCAAGTGGACAAATTGCTTTAGCTTGGACAAATCCATTTAATGATATAAATTGGAAGGGTACAAAATTAATAAGGAAAATTGGTTCTTATCCTACATCTTCCACTGATGGTATTACTATATATAATGGTAAAAATTCTACATATATTGATTCTTCTGTATCTATTGGTGTCACTTATTATTATACAGCTTTTGCATATAATGATTGGCGTAATTATAGTGATGGAACAGTGAGTGGATCAAAAATTTCTATATTGGCACAATAAAGTTATTTATTAAAATGAAAAATTTTTTTAAAAAAATTAAACTATACATTATAATATGGGCTACGTTTTTTTTAGTAGTAGTAGTTTTGATTTTCTATTTTTTTGAAGAAAATAAGAAAATTATAAAAGAAAATACATTAAAGGCAGATGTAAAATTAACAGAGAGTGGTTTTGATAAATTTTATCAAAAAGAGGATAATGAGTTTTGTATAGAAGAAGATGATAAACAAAAACAAGAAGACATATCTAGAGATATGCTTTGGACGTTAGAGTTGGCTAACCAAAATATACAAAAAGTTAAGAAAATAGAATGTAAAAATGGAAAGACAGGAATAAAAGTAAATTAAAATGTTTTTATTTTAAAAATAGTATAATATATAAAAGATGTTACTGAAGACATATATGAGGAAGATAATTTTTATAGTAGGTATATTTGTAATATATTTTTGTATTGCTTCTATGGTAGAGGCTGATATTGTAGTAAGTAATCAAGCAAAAGTATGTAGAGATATTATTTGTGAGAATTCAGAAATTATTAATTTTAATATTTCTGAAAATGACTCATTTTTTATAGATAAAGAAAAAGGCTTGAGTGGAAAAGTTTGGGGAGGGGGGCTTGGTTGGATTACTTTTAATCCATCAGATGGTGGTGTATCTTTTGCTGATGATACGACTGGACTTTTGAAGGGTACAGCTTTGAGTGAGACATCAGGAGTTATTAATTTTTCTGTTACGGGACAAAAAGTAATAGTTGATCCAACTACGGGAGAATGGAATGGTTGGGCTTGGGCATCTGGACCTTATGGTGGTTGGATTAAATTTGATTGTAATGATCCTTCTTCTTGTGTACGTACAACATGGAGAAATGAAAGTGAGGTAGAAAATTCTATGACTCTTGTTAAAAAAGAAAGTGAAAAAGGACCATCTTCTATATCTATATTTTTCAAACGAATTAAAGAAATATTTATAACTATTATAAATAATTTTTTTAATAGTTTTGAGAATCTATTTGATGGTACAAAATATTTGACACTTAATACACGAGACATAATGTCTTATTCTTTCTAAAATCTTTTTGATGGAACGTGATACTTGATAAGTAGTACGAGTAATTCTATTTCATCATCTTTTGTAAATCTATTTGAAAAAACAAGTAATTTAGTTTTAAATATTAATAATTTTTTATATTCATATTCAATAAATTATAAAGCTTATGCGATAGAAGCAATTAATAATTTATTGAAATAGATATTAACATTTTTATTGATTTATTTTGTTGCTTATTATGTTTAATTTATAGTATTATATAAATAAAGTTGCTATGTCTTTTATTAATGTTTTTTAATAGTTAATAATAAATATTATGTTATCAAATATATTAGATAGAATTTCGTTTTGGTCATTGTTTGTGGTTATAGTTTTATTACCAGTTTTCTTTTTACCCTTTACTCAAATTCCAGTAGAAACTTCCAAGGGACTATTGTTGGTGGTAGGTTTAGCTGTTTCTATCATTTTTTGGGTAGCAGCACGTTTTTCTGATGGTAAAGTTGTGATTGCCAAGTCCTGGCTTTTGCTTTCAGGGTTCGGTCTTGTTTTAGTATTTCTTATTTCTGCTTTGTTTTCTGAAACTTTACAAATTTCTCTTTTTGGAATAATGCTTGATGTAGGTACTTTCTATTTTATATTAAGTGCATTTCTTTTGATGTTAGTTTCTTCAATAATTTTAAAGGATAAAAAAAATGCAAAAGTTGTCTTTTGGGGTCTGATTGTATCTTCTTTTGTTTTGTTTGTATTTCAAAGTTTACGTTTATTTTTACCAGATTTTTTTTCTTTTGGGGTTCTAGGTCAAAAAACTGATAATATCTTAGGATCTTGGAATGCATTTGGTCTTTTTACAGGATTTTCTACAATTATTGCTTTATTTATAATTGAATTTTTTTCAATTCCTAAGATAACTAAATGGTTATTAGGTATTCTGATTGCATTTTCTGTTATTCTATCTATAACAGTAAATTTCTCATTAGTTTGGCAATTGCTTGGAGTTTTTGCTTTGATTATTTTTGTTTATAAAGTCTCTTTCTCTTTTGGTCAAAAAGATATATCTCAAGATCAAAATGAAAGTGAAAATAAAGTACAACCCAAAAAACATTTTCCTATATTTTCTTTTGCTGTTATGATGATTTGTCTTTTATTTTTTATGTCAGGCAAATTTATAGGTCCTGTTTTGCCAGACATGTTGGGCATATCTAATACAGAAGTTAGACCTTCTTTTGGAGCTACCATATCAGTGACTAAAGGAGCTATTATAGAAAATCCAATTTTAGGAGTAGGTCCAAATAAATTTGGAGAAGTTTGGTCAATGTATAAATCAGAAGCTATTAACTCTACTCAATTTTGGAATACTTCTTTTAATTCTGGTTCTGGTCTGTTGCCAACTTTTGCTTCTACTACTGGGTCATTGGGTATCTTGGCTTGGATTGCATTTTTTGTTTTATTTTTGATTGCAGGTTTGAAATCTCTGTTTTCTAGTATAAAAGATAGTATGAGTTGGGAAGTAATGATATTCTTTGTAGCATCTTTCTATCTATTCGTCTCATCTTTCTTTTATTCTACAGGTAGTGTGATGTTCTTATTGGCTTTTGCGTTTACTGGTATATTTATAGGTTTATCTTCTTCGAATAATCCAGATAAAGAAATCTCTATGTCATTTTTAGATGACCCTAGAAAAAGCTTTTTCTCTATACTTATCCTTGTTGTTCTTATGATTATTTCTGCAGCAACTGGATTTAAATACATAGAACGTTTGGCTTCTGTTTCTTATTATGGAAAAACACTTTCTGCTACAACTATTCCAGATGCAGAAGATTTTATAAGTAGAGCTATTTCATTACATCAAAATGATTTATATTTACGTACTTATGCACAAGTTTATCTTACAAAAATTAATTCAATAGTATCAAAAGAAGCTTCTTCTCTTTCAGAAACAGACAAAGCAGATTTACAATCAAGTTTTGATCAAGCAGTAAATAGTGCAAAATTAGCAGTTTCTTATGATAAGACAAATTATCTAAATTATGATTTATTAGGATCTGTCTACCACACTGTTGGTTCACTTGGAGTAAAGGATGTTTATTCAAAAGCTATTGAAGCATATCAATCAGCTTCAGTTCTTAACCCATTAAATCCTAGAATAAAACTTTCGATAGGGCAAGTATTTTCTGCAGATGGAAAAACAAAAGAAGCTAGAGATTATATCAAAGAAGCTCTTTCTCTAAAACCTGATTATATTGATGCATTGATTACTATTTCTCAGATAGAAAAAAGTGCTGGAAATAATTCTCTTGCTATCTCTTATGCAGAAACTGCGTTATCTTTAATTCCTGATAATAAAGATTTAATTCAGTATGTTAGCTCTTTAAAGAACGGAACTTCTTCAGTGGCTCCTGTCATAAAAGATGACACTACTAAAAAAAACTAATAATAAATAAAAAAAATGCAGAGGATCCTAAAAATTTTCAGTAAGGAATATGTAAACATAAACCAAGCTGCATTACTTTTAGGATCTTTTACATTTCTTTCTCAGATTCTAGCACTTTTTCGTGATAGATTTATTGCTCATTTTATTGGGCCATCTGCTAGTCTTGATGCTTATTATGCTGCTTTTCGTGTTCCAGATTTAATTTTTATTTCTATTGCATCTCTTGCTTCAATAACTGTACTTATACCTTTTATTGTAGGGAAAATGAAAGATGAAAAAGTCACAGAAGAAGCACGCAAATTATTAAGTGATGTTTTTACTGTTTTTTTTATAACAATGATAGTAATTTCCGTCATTGCTTTTTTTCTTATGCCTTATATTATATCTATTGTAACACCAGGTTTTAGCTTAGATATGCAGACAAAGGTTGTTTTGTTTTCACGAATTATGTTACTTTCTCCAATCTTAATGGGTCTTTCAAATCTTTTTGGTACAATAACTCAACTTTTTCGCAAATTCTTTATTTATTCTCTTAGTCCTATTTTTTATAATATAGGTATTATATTGGGTATTGTTTTTTTATATCCTATTTTTGGAATATATGGTTTAGTCTTTGGTGTTGTTATTGGTGCATTTATGCATTTTTTAATTCAAGTTTTTGCTTCTTTCGGTTGTGGTTTTAAACCTAAATTTTCTTTTGATATTGATTTTAAGGAAATAAAAAAGATAGCGCTTACTTCTTTACCAAGAACCTTAGGACTTTCATTTAATAATATTGCGCTCATTTCCATAATTGCTTTTGCGTCTTATTTATCAAGTGGTTCTATTTCTATTTTTAATTTATCATTTAATCTTCAATCTGTCCCGCTTAATATTATTGGAATATCTTACGCTGTAGCTGCATTTCCAACTTTAGTAAAATCTTTTGATCGTGGTATAAAAAGTGAATTTAGGGAACATTTAAAGTCTACTGCGCGACAGATTGTATTTTGGTCTCTTCCAGTAATATTTCTTTTTATAGTGCTTCGTGCTCAGATAGTACGTGTGATACTTGGTTCTGGTTATTTCTCTTGGGATAATACACGTCTTGTAGCTGCTTCATTAGCAATTTTTTCTGTATCAGTTTTGTCTCAAGGTATGGTGGCTCTTTTGTCTCGTGTTTATTATGCTACAGGTGAGACAAAACGTCCTTTGTACGTAAATTTATTTTCTTCTATCCTGATTATTGTTTTAGCCTATCTTTTTATTAAAATTTTCGAGAATATACCACTTTTCCATTATTTTATAGAATCTATTTTGAAAGTTGAAAATATTCCTGGTACTGAAGTTTTAATGCTTCCACTTGCATATTCTAGTGGTACTATTATTAATAGTATTTTGCATTGGTATTTTATTAGGAGAGATTTTATGAATCATGAATCTTTTATTACTAAAACTTTTTTTCAAAGCCTAGGAGCTTCTTTTTTAATTGGTGTTATAACTTATTTAAGTTTAAATATTTTTTCTCCAATATTTGGAATGGATACTTTCTTGGGAGTATTTTTACAAGGATTTATATCAGGAATTTTAGGTATTTGTTCTGGTATTATAATATTGTATATTTTAAGAAATGAAGAATTTTTAAGTCTAATACAAACTCTTAAAACTAAGTTTTGGCGTTCTGATATATTAGTTTCTCCACAAGAGGAGCTTTAATTTTTTGGAATTGAAGTCTTTTTCTGTTAATATGAATTTATGAATTTAAAATATATTAGGAATTTTAGCATAATAGCTCATATCGACCATGGTAAAAGTACTTTGGCTGATCGAATGCTTGAAACAACCCATACTATACCACAGCGTAAAATGCGTGATCAGGTTCTTGACTCTATGGAGCTTGAACGTGAACGTGGTATTACCATAAAAATGCAACCAGTAAGGATGGAGTATGTAATTACGGATGATAAATTAGGGATTATAAATGGAGGAAAAAAAGAAGAAACTAAATATATATTAAACCTGATTGACACCCCTGGGCATATAGATTTCTCTTATGAAGTTTCGAGAGCATTGAAGGCAGTGGAAGGCTCTATTTTATTAGTAGATTCAACACAAGGTGTTCAGGCACAGACATTAACAACACTTAATATGGCACGAGAAGGAGGTATAAAAATAATTCCTGTGTTATCTAAGATAGATTCACCACTTGCGCGTGTAGATGAAGTAACAAAAGAAGTTGTAGAACTTTTAAATTGTGATCCGAATGAAATACTTTTTGTTTCTGGGCGTACTGGTGAAGGAGTAGAAAATCTTTTACAAGAAATCATAAAACGTGTTCCACCACCAGTAGAAAATTATTTAGGAGAAAATGTCTTACGTGCACTTGTTTTTGATTTTAAATATTCTTCTCATAGGGGGGTTATAGTTTTTATTAGATTACTTGATGGAAAGGTAAAAAAGGGAGAGAGTTTGATATTTTCAGTATCAGGTGAGAAGTTTATTTCTCTTGAAGTTGGTACTTTTTCTCCTGAAGAAACTCCACGAGAATATTTGGAGGCTGGAGATACTGGATATATTGTTACAGGGATAAAGAGACCTGGTATAGCTTCTGTTGGTGATACGATAACTAAAGAAAAAAATCCATTACCAGCATTATCTGGATATATGCAACCATTACCTGTTGTTTGGGCTTCTGTTTTTCCAGAAGATGCCGATGATTTTTTAGAACTTAAAATGTCTTTAGGAAAGTTAAGGCTTTCTGATTCATCTTTTTCTTACGAAGAAGAATCTTCTGGATCATTGGGACGAGGTTTTAGGTGTGGTTTCCTTGGCATGTTGCATTTAGAGATAATTACAGAAAGATTAAAACGAGAATTTAATTTAATGTTGGTCATAACCACACCTTCTATTACGTATGAAGTTTTATTAAAAAATCCTTCATCTAATTTAGGGCAAGTTGGTAAAAAGGTAAAGATTTACTCGCCATATTTTTTCCCAGATGATGGAAATATAGATACAGTATTTGAACCCTGGGTAGATTTAAAAATAATTTCACCAATAAAATTTATAGGTAATATAATGCAACTCCTGTTTGACCATGAAGCAGAAATAGGTGAGACAGATAATTTCGGAAACAATCGTTCTTCTATATCTGTCAAAATGCCACTTCGTGAACTTATGCGTAATTTCTTTGATGAGCTAAAGAGTGTCTCTTCTGGTTATGGATCTATCTCTTATGAGATAGATGATATGAGAAAAGCTAATGTTACGAGACTAGATATACTGGTTGCCGATGAGATAGTGCCAGCTTTTTCTAGAGTTGTTTCCAAAAGAAGAGCAGAAGAAGAAGCTGAAAATGTAGTTGAAAAATTACATAGTATATTGCCAAGACAGATGTTTACTACCAAGATCCAAGGTAAAGCATTAGGACGAATAATATCATCTCGTACAATACAAGCATTTAGTAAAGATGTGACTCAACACATGTATGGGGGAGATGTTACTCGTAAAAATAAACTTAGAGATAAGCAAAAGAAAGGTAAAAAGAAAATGAAAGAACGTGGAAGAGTAAACATTCCACAAGATGTATTTTTGAAAATGATGCGTTCTGGTGAGTAGCAAAATTGTAGATTTTTATTTAGAAAGCCTTGGTAGGAGCGGCGGCGACGGACAGAGAAAATTTTTAGTAAAAAATTTTTGTGTTTTATAAATGATAATCTATAATTTTGTCTAGATATTTACTTTAGTACTAAAATATAGGGGAATAAAGTAAAATCATACTTATTATTATCAATACAACAAGTACTGACCAAATTGCCTGAATTTTTTTTTGGTGTTTTTTATTGAAAAACATACTATAATAATATCATATTATGAGAAATTTTCAAAAAAGAGGGAAGTTGAAAAATATTATGCAGTCAACCCCTTTTTTGATATTTCTAGGTTTTTTTATTGTTATTTTCTTTTTCAGTATTTTTAATTTTATGAATAAAATGGAAGAAACAAGAAAAAATAGAGAAACAGTTGAACAAAAAATAAAAGAATTAGAAGAATCAAAAGAAAAACTTGATTTAAAAATTTTAAAATTAAACACAGAGAGGGGTGTAGAGGAAAACATAAGAGAGAAATTTGGATTAGCAAAAGAAGGAGAGAATATGATTTTGGTTGTAGAAGAGATAGAGCCTGAGATAGTAGAAAAAAAGATTGAGTCTAGCGGTTTTTGGAGTTTTTTGAGAAATTTGTTCAAGTAACTCTTTATGATACAATATAGATATGAAAATAGCATTTTTTGAAGTTTCTAAAACAAGACAAGATTTTTTAAGAGAGTTTTTTAATGGGGAAGATGTTTCTTTTTTTGAAGAGAAATTAAATGAGAGCAATGTTGATCTTGTAAAAGATGTTGATGTTGTTTCAGTTTTTGTAGATTCAGATTTAAATAAAAATGTTATTGAAAAAATTCCTAATTTGAAATTTATAGCTACACAATCCACAGGTTTTAATCATATTGATTGTGAATATGCTTTTTCTAAGGGTATTAAAGTTTCTAATGTTCCTGCTTATGGTTCTCATACGGTAGCCGAATTTGCTTTTGGATTGATCTTAAATCTTTCTAGAAATATTTATAGTGCAAATGCTTATCTTAGAGAAACGCTTGATTATAATTATTTTCCATGGATGGAAGGTTTTAATCTTGAGGGTAAAACTATCGGAGTTATTGGCACTGGTAAGATTGGTAAAAATGTTGTCAAAATAGCTAAAGGTTTTGAGATGAATGTCTTAGCTTATGATTTATATCCAGACATTGATTTTGCTAAAGAAAATAATTTTGAATATAAGGATTTTGATGAAGTACTTTCTAAGTCTGACATTATTACACTACATGCACCATATACAGAAGAGAATCATCATCTTATAAAAAAAGAAAATATTTTAAAAATGAAAAAAGGTGTTTATTTAATAAATACTGCAAGAGGAGAACTTGTCGAGACAGAAGCACTTGTTTGGGGACTTGAAGAAAAGATTATTGCTGGTGCTGGACTCGATGTCTTAGAGGGTGTAAAACAATTAAAAGATGATAAAAATATGACTATTTTAAATCATAAGCTCATGAAAATGCCAAATGTAATAGTCTCTCCCCATATGGCCTTTTTTACACGTGAAGCTGTTCTTTCTATAATGCAGACGACAGTTGATAATATAAAAGGTTTCTTGTCTGATAATTTACAGAATTTAGTTAAATAATATGGAAAAACGTTGTATTAAAAATTTTGATGAATTAGCAATAACTCCAAATCGTAAAATAGTATTAGAGATAATGGAAGCTGGATATGCTGCTGTTAGCACAGAAAAGGTTATAGACTCTTCTATTTTTATTGTTGGTAATGTTTTAACTATAAAAGGAAAAGAATTTAATTTATCTAAATTCAAAAATATTAAAATTGTTGGTTTTGGTAAGTCTTCATGTGAGGCTGCACTCTCATTAGAAAAAATTTTAGGAGATAGAATTAATGAGGGAGTCGTAATCGGACTTGAAAAAGTCGTATCTGAAAACATAGAGACTTTTGCTGGAACTCATCCAAGACCATCTGAAATGAACATAGAGGCTGGAAAGAAAATATATGAACTTGTCGAACAAGCAAATGAAGATGATCTTATAATAGTACTTGTTTCTGGTGGTGGCTCTGCTCTTCTTTGTTATCCTGAAAATGAATATATACAAGGTGCAAAACTTTATGATTCATTTTTAGAGTCCGGTAAAACTATAAGTCAGATAAATACAGTTAGGAAACATATTTCTCTTTTAAAAGGTGGTGGTTTGGCTAAAGTGGCTTATCCAGCGACAGTTGTTGGGCTTATTTTTTCTGATGTTCCTGGTGATGCATTTGGAGACGTCGCTTCTGGTCCGACTTATAAAGATATGACTAGTATCAATGACGCTAAGCAAATAATTTTTAATAATAATCTAGGTGATTTTGATTTAGTTGAAACCACAAAAGAAGATAAATATTTTGAAAAAGTCTACAATTTTGTTCTTGTTTCAAATAAAATTGCAGTAGAGGCTATGGCAAGAAAAGCACAAGAATTTGATTTGAAAATAAATATTGCTTCGACTGATTTGTATGATGTAATAGATAGAGCTCTTGAAAAAATATTTATTTTAGAAAAAGATAATTCTATCGTTTTGGCTGCTGGCGAACCAAGCATACAAGTTAAAAATAAAGGAGGAAAAGGTGGCAGAAATCTCCACATGGGACTTTCTGTAATTAAGAAAAAACTCATAGATGAAAATTCTGTTTTTGTTTCGTTTGCATCTGACGGTATGGATAATAGTAATGTAGCAGGAGCTATTATAGATAAGAATACAATAGAAAAAATAGAGAGATTAGGTTTAAATATTGATGATTATTTAGAAAGATTTGACTCTTATCCAGTATTCGAGAAATCTGGAGATGCTATAATGACAGGGCCTACTGGTGCAAATGTTTCAGACTTAATGATTCTTTTAACAAAGAAATAAAAATAATAGAAAATTCCTTAAGTTAACATATATGTTAGGTTAAGGAAGTTTAAAAAATTATGGAAAATAAAATTACAAAAATTACAGCAGAAGAAATAAAAGATTCACGAGGAAATCCAACATTTAAAGTCACTATCTTTTGTGGAGACAAATTTGATAGTTTTTCTGTGCCATCTGGTGCATCTACTGGGGTACATGAGGCGCATGAATTAAGAGATCATGGTGGAAAAGGTATAACAAGTGCAATAGAAAAAATAAATAATATAATTTCTCCAGCATTAATCGGACAGGATGTTTTTAATCAAGAAGAAATTGATCGAATTATGATTAAATTAGATGGAACTTCTAATAAAGATAATCTAGGAGGTAATTCTATGATTGGTGTAAGTATCGCTTGTGCTAAAGTAGCTGCAAAAGTTTCTGGAATAGAGATATTTGAACATTTGCGTGCTTTGCGTGAAATAAAGCCATCTAAGAGAATTTCACATCTTTATATGAATTTGATAAATGGAGGAAAGCATGCTGAAAATAATTTAGCTTTTCAAGAATATCATGTTGTTTCAAATACTGATAATGCAACAGAGGCTCTTCAAAATGGAATTAAAATACAGAATAGTTTAAAAGAAATTATTGAAAAAGAATTAGGAAAAGAATCTCTTGTGTTGGGTGACGAAGGTGGTTTTGCTCCCAAAATAAGTGATATTAAAAAACCACTTGAATATTTAACTAAAGCAATAAAAGAAAATAAACTAGAGTCCAAAGTTGGTCTTGCGCTCGATGTAGCTGCTTCTTCTTTTTATAAGAATGGTTTGTACAATATTGGTAAAAAAAATATTTCAAAAGAAGAGTTAATGAATATATATGACTCTTTAATAGTTGAGTTTCCTATATTTTCTATTGAAGATCCATTTGAGGAAGAAGATTTTGAGAGTTTTAGAAAATTGAAAGAAAATAATAAAGATCTTTTTGTTGTTGGTGACGACCTAACTGTGACGAATAAAATTTTATTAAAAAAAGCTTTAGAAAAAAATAGCATAAATGCAATGATTATAAAACCAAATCAAATAGGTACTTTAACGGAAACATTGGATACTATGCAACTAGCTAGGGAAAATGGGATAGAGCTTATCGTTAGTCATAGAAGTGGGGAAACTAATGATGATTTCATTGCTGATCTTGCGTTCGCATTTGGTTGTTTTGGTTTAAAATCTGGAGCCCCATTAAAACTTGAAAGAAAAGTTAAATATGATAGATTGATAAGAATTTCAGAAAGTTTTTAAAAGTTAAATTTAGAATAGTTGAGAGTATTTATTTTTCATATAATTTGAATTATATTTGTATGCTATAATATCTTTCTATATGTTGAAAAGTATTAATTATTATTAATGTAAAAATAAAATCATATGGTAAAAGAAGAAAATAATGTTTTTATAAAGTGGTTTAGTGAAGTAGGTATTGAAGATGTTCAATTTGTTGGTGGTAAAAATGCGGCATTGGGAGAAATGTATTCTAATCTTGTACCACTTGGTGTTAATATACCAGATGGTTTTGCTTTAACAGCAGATGCTTATCGTTATTTCTTTAAAAAAACTGGATTAGATGAAAAGATAAAAGAGATTCTTTCCGATTTAAATACTCGTGATCTTAAAAATCTTCAAATTCGTGCTAAAAAAGTTCGTGAGGCTATATTGAAAGCTAAATTACCTCAAGATCTTCAAGATGCAGTTACAAAAGCTTATACAGAGTTAGGAAAGAAATATGGAAAGAATAGTGATGTGGCAGTTCGTTCTTCTGCCACAGCCGAAGACCTTCCAGGTGCTTCATTTGCAGGGCAACAGGAGACTTATTTGAATATACATGGAATAGAAAACATACTTGTAGCAACAAAGAAATGTATTGCTTCTTTGTTTACAGATAGAGCTGTTTCTTATAGAGCAGATAAAGGATTTTCTCATTTTGATGCAGCATTATCTGTGGGTATCCAACGCATGGTGCGTTCTGATCTTTCTTCTTCAGGTGTTGCATTTACAATAGATACAGAAACAGGTTTTGATAAAGTTATTTTAATAAATGGTATTTATGGACTTGGAGAATTTATAGTGCAAGGTAAGGTTATACCAGATGAATTTATTGTTTTTAAACCAACATTGGAAAATGGAAGCAAGAATCCAATAATTGGAAAAAATATTGGTAAGAAAAATATTAAACTTGTTTATGCGAAAGATGGAACAAAAGAAGCAAAAGTCTTACCAGGAGATCAACAAAAGTTTTGTATCACAAATGAAGAAGCAGTGAAGCTTGCAAAATGGTGTTTACAAATAGAAAAATATTTTTCTAAAAAACACAATCGTTATCAACCTATGGATATAGAATGGGCAAAAGATGGAAAGACTGGTGAGCTTTTTATTGTGCAAGCACGTCCTGAGACTGTTGTATCTGGACAAGATAAAAATGTATTAAAAGAATATCAATTACAAAAAACATCTAAAATTTTAGTAGAAGGTATAGCTGTCGGTTCTAAGATTGGAAGTGGAAAAGTTCGTGTCCTTTCTAGTGCAAAGAATATCTCATCATTTAAGAAAGGAGAAGTATTAGTCACAGAGATTACTGATCCAGATTGGGAGCCAATAATGAAAATAGCGAGTGCTATTATTACAGATAAAGGTGGACGTACATCTCATGCTGCTATAGTTTCTCGTGAACTTGGCATTCCTTGTATCGTAGGATCAAATAATGCCACTAAGGTCTTAAAAAACGGTCAGGAGGTCACTGTGGACTCTTCAGGAGGGCAAGTAGGCAATGTGTATACTGGTATTTTGCCATTTAAGATAGTAGAACATCGTTTGGATAAATTGCCTAAAATAGATACAAAAATAATGGTAAATATAGGTTCTCCAGATGAAGCATTTAAAAGTTCTCACCTTCCAGCACAAGGAGTAGGTTTGGGAAGATTAGAATTTATTATTGCTTCTCATATTCGTATTCATCCAAATGTTTTGATTAATTATAAGAAATTAAAAACAGAAAAGAAAACTCCAGCTATATTAAAACTCTTAAAAGAGATTGATAATTTGACACCTCTTTATAAAGATAAAACTCAGTTTTATGTAGATGAGCTTGCTCTCGGAATAGCAAAGATTGGAGCTACATTTTATCCAGAAAAAGTTATTATTCGTCTCTCTGATTTCAAAACAAATGAATATCGCACACTTATCGGTGGTGACATGTATGAGCCACATGAAGAAAATCCAATGCTTGGATGGCGTGGAGCTTCTCGTTACTATGATCCAAAATTTAAAGATGCTTTTGGTCTTGAATGTAAAGCTATGAAAATGGTACGTGACGATATGGGTCTTACGAATGTTATTCCGATGATTCCATTTTGTAGAACTCCTGAAGAAGGTAAAAAGGTTGTAGACGTAATGAAAGAATATGGTTTAGACCGTACAAAAGATAAGAATTTAAAAGTTTATGTTATGTGTGAGATACCTTCAAATATTCTTTTAGCAGACGAATTTCTTGAGATTTTTGATGGTATGTCTATCGGTTCAAATGATTTGACACAACTTACTTTGGGGCTTGATAGAGATTCTGGGATAGTTACTCATATTTCAAATGAAAATAATCCTGCAGTCAAAAAACTTGTGGCAGATATTATTCATAAATGTAAAGAAAAAGGGAAGTATATTGGTATTTGTGGACAAGCACCATCTGACTATCCAGAATTTGCTAAGTTTTTAGTAGAAGAAGGTATAGAGAGTATGTCTCTCAATCCTGATACTGTGATAAAGATTATTATGGCATTAGGTGAAAAAAAGGTATAATTAAAGATAAATATGGATGCACTTATAATATCACAAACAATATTTTATGCAGTATCATCAGTAGTCATAATTGTTATTGGTGTGCTACTTATGATAGTTGTATATTATATGATAGGTATTTTGAAAAATACTCGTAGTGTCTCTGATGATATTTTTCAGACCTATGCAAAGACAAAAATAAGTATTAAAAAAATTATTAATTCGTTTAATAAAAAAAACAAAAAATAAAATTTATGGCAACAAAAACAAAAAAAGAAGATAAAAGCAGTAAATTTTTAAGTGGTGCATTGATAGGAGCAGCACTTGGGGTAGCTGCAGGCATATTTGCAAATTCTAAAACTGGCAAAGAGATTAAAGAAGAAGTAAATAATAAAATGGTGGAATTTTATAAAACTATTGCTCCAAAGTTAAAAAATGCAAAAGAAATGGGAGAAAAAGAATATAAAGAATTTATAAATAAAGCTATCGTAGATTATAATAAAAAAGGTAAATTTGATAAAGAAGATTTAAAAAAGTTAACCAAAGAAGCTCATAAATCTTGGAAACATCTCAAAAAGCATTTGTAAAAAAATACACAAAAAAACGGAAATAATACTTCCGTTTTTTTGTGTATTTAGATTGAATTTATTCTTTTATATAAATGTGCGGGATGGGGTAATCGAAACCCCGTCTAATCCTTGGGAAGGACTCATTCTACCACTAAACTAATCCCGCATATATAAAATATATCTTTATTTTATCTTTGGAGCAAGTATGTTATGGTGGAGGAATTGAATATAATGACAGTTTTGTTTGGAATATTGAGTAATTTATAATATGCTATAATATTGATATTAAAAGTAATCCCTGTTTAATGGGGACCCTGATTGTATTTTCGGGATCAAAAAATATATGAAAAATGTAGTTATTTATTCAACACCGTCTTGTCATTTTTGTAATTTAGCAAAAGATTTTTTTACTGCAAATAATATTGTTTATACAGAATATGATGTTGCTACTGATGTCGAAAAAAGAAAAGAAATGATAGAAAAAAGTGGACAAATGGGTGTACCGGTTATAATCATAGAAAATGAGATTACTGTTGGCTTTGATAAGCCAAAATTGGCAAAAATGTTAGGATTTATTTAGTTTTTCATTTTAATGAAAAAAATATTTAAAATAATTTTTTCTTTAGCTGTGGTATGTATTATATTTTTTTTCTTTCATTCTCAAATTGAACAAGTTTTTTTTAGTTTAGAAAACAAATATCTACCATGTAGTAGACCCATTACCTATTCAATAGGTTCTTTTGATGATAGATTCGGTATATCAAAAGATGAATTTATAAAGGTTGTAAATACTGGAGAAATGGTGTGGGAAAAAGCTATTAATAAGGATCTTTTTATTTACAAGTCTGATGGTAGTGGTGTTTTAAAAATAAATTTAATTTATGATATTCGTCAAGAAGCTACTGAAAAATTAAAAGAAATAGGTATTACAGTCAATGATACTAAGGCGTCTTATGATGAATTAAAATTAAAATATAATATAATGCAGACTGATTATTTTAATAGTAAAAAAAGTTTTGAATTACAAATTAATTTATTACAAAATCGTCAAAACGCTTATGAAAAAGAAGTTAGTTACTTGAATGAAAATGGTGGTGCATCGAAAAAAGAATTTGATCGTTTGAATACAGAAAAGAGGGCTCTCGAAGTAGAATTTATAGAAATAAATAAATTACAGACTCAACTTAATTTTGATGTAGATAATATTAATTCACTTGCTATTGTTTTAAATCGTCTTATTTTATCTCTAAATATAGAAGTAAATAAATTTAATACAATTGGAGATCAGCTTGGAGGAGAGTTTGAAGAGGGTACTTATAAAGAAGATGCTATTAGTAGGGAAATAGATATTTATCAATTTGATAATATTGGTAAATTAGCAAGAGTTTTAACCCATGAATTTGGGCACGCATTAGGGCTTGGTCATTTAGAAAGTCCAGAATCTGTAATGTATCGTCTTAATAATGGTGTTAATGAAAAGTTAACGATAGAAGATATTTTAGCTCTAAAAAAGCGTTGTGAATTGGCTTTATAATTTTAACAAAAAAAGAGTAAATATCAAAAATTTTCTGGCGTATAACATAGCCAAGATGTTCGCAGGCCAAAACTTTTATATCTACTCTTTTTTGTGCCCTCACTCCGAATCGAACGGGGATCTATTCCTTAGGACGGAACTGTTCTATCCATTGAACTATGAGGGCATTTAAAGATTTGAAACTCTTTTAATTTAACACAAAAAATCAAAATTTGGAAATTGGCTTTTTAAAATAGTTATGATAAAATACGACTTATGGATCCTGAATCTAAACAATTACTTAAAAATACATTAGAGCTTGCTGAAGAAAATAATAAATTACTTCATAAGATTAGAGGTGTACAAAACAGAGAATTTGTTTGGAAAATATTAAAAATGGTTCTAATCGTAGGTATTACCCTTGGTTCATTTTATTTTTTAGAGCCATATTTAAACAAGATGATGGATTTATATAGTTCAGTTTCTGGCATACAACAAAATATAAAAGATGTTTCAGACACCAATTCATCTTCTTTAAAAGATTTATTAAAAAAGTTTTAAAGTATGCCGAGGTAGCTCAGTTGGTAGAGCGCTCCCCTGAAGAGGGAGATGTCACCAGTTCAACTCTGGTCCTCGGCACAATAAAATTAAAAAACCTACAAAATTTTGTAGGTTTTTTAATTTTATTTAGATTGATTTAACTTTTATGCTATTTCTTTTTTCCTTATCTACTTTTTGTATTTTTATAGTCAATAATCCATGTTTTTCTGTGGCCTCTACTTCTTCTGGTTCTACTTCTTGAGGTAATAGTATTGTTCGAGAGAATTTTCCCCAATAAAGTTCTTTTATGAAGTAGTTTTCTTCATCTATATTTTCATTTTCTTCTCTCTTACCTTTTATTGTAATAGTATCTCTAGCAATAGTTAGTTCTAGATCTTCAGGTTTAACACCAGCTACCATTGTTTTAACTAAAATATCTGTAGGTGTTTGATATACATCTACAGTCAGTTCCATTTCTTCATTTTCTTCTTCTATCCAACCATTACTTTTTTTGTCTTCGTTGGTTATTATTTTTTTTTCTTCAAATTCTTCTGTAGAATTTGTACCACCTGTTAATCTATCAAAAAAACTTCTTTTTTTATTTTCCATATATTTTTTATTTAATAAGTGTTGTTAATTATTCACTCATTCTTCTTAATTTTTCAAAAAGTAACATAATAATAATTGTAACGACCCAAAGAAAACCTAAAATCTTAAAAGAATTATTTCCATTACTATCTATTATAAAAAAATTAAAAGAACTATGCAAGGTTATAGCAAAAATTAAACCCCAAAAAAGATATACTTTTTTTATAAATTTGACTTTTGAAAATGAAAGTCCAAGCGATATACCAATAATTCCAGAAGATACAGCATGGAGTAGTGTAGAACCTAAAAATCTAAGTTGTCCCGTAAGTAATCCGACAGTAGCATCATTTAGGGAGATTGGTTTAATTAAAAACATTGTATTTTCTAAAGCCGCAAATCCTAATGCAACAGTAATTAAAAAAATTGGCCAATCTATTGGTTCGTCTATACGATTTGTTTTATAAAGTATAATTACAACAGATAAATATTTAATTAATTCTTCTGCACTTGCCCAACTGATAATTTGCCATTGATAAGAATCTATACTAGATTGAAGGAATTTTTGTACTGGTATTATAAAGAGAACAGAGATCATACCTATAAAAAACAAAGATGCAATAAGACCTTTTGGTTCAGGTTTTTGATTGTCTTCTTTGAGCCAGAACCATAACCAGAATAGAGCAGGAATAATACCCCCTAAAAGTGCTAGACCTAAAATTTTTGGATCAGTTATCATTTTTTCTTTTTAAAAAGAAGGCCATTTTGCTATTATGATTAAATCATCTTTATTGCTATTTTTAATAATAGACCAAATCTCTTCAGTAACAAAAGGAATGAATGGATGAAGTAATTTGAGTAGGTTAATGAGCTCTATATATAAAAGTGCTTTTGCTGAATCAGGACTTTTGTTTTCTAAGATCTTTTTCTTTGATCTTTCAATAATAATATCAGCGAAAGTATGCCAAAAATAATGATAAAGCTTTTCAGCTACGATTGAATATCTAAATTCGTTCATTTCTTTTGTGACTTCCTTTATTAGTAAATCAAGCTCTATCTTGCTTTTTTTATCTTCTTCATCTAATTCTGCTAGATTAGATAAATTGATATCTTTTGTTTGTTCAATAACAAATCGTGATGCGTTCCAGATTTTGTTAGTAAATTTTTTATAACCACGAATATCATCTTCATTTAGTTTTAAATCATTACCAGGAGTATTTCCTACTATCATTGCCATGCGAAGTGCATCATTACCATATTTTTCAATAATATCTAAAGGGTCGATAGCCTTATCTCCAAGCGATTTTGACATTTTTTTACCATCAGCAGTACGTATCATTCCATGTAAATATACATTTTTGAATGGTATTTCATTGAGTAAATATTGTGACATTAATATCATTCGTGCAATCCAAAAAAAAAGTATATCGTGTCCTGTTTCAAGTACACTTGTAGGGTGATAATCTTCTAAATCTTTTGTTTTTCCTGGCCATCCAAGAGTTGAAAAGGTCCAAAGACCAGAAGAAAACCAAGTATCTAGTGTGTCTTCATCTTGTTTCCATTCAGTACCTTCTGGTGCTTCAATTCCACAATATATTTCTTCTGAATTTTCATTCGTAATTCCTAATTCGTAATTGTTAATTGATTTTTTATACCAAACAGGTATTCTGTGACCATACCATATTTGGCGAGAGATACACCAATCATGTAAATTTTCAATCCAATTATAATAAACTTTTTCAAAATGATTTGGTAATATTTTTATTTTTTCATTTTGTACGGGTTCGAGCATTAATTCTTTTAATGATTTATTATTTCGGGAGGATATTTTTTTATTTACATCAATAAACCATTGCAACATTATTTGCGGTTCTATTATTCCATTAGTTCGTTCAGCTGTAGCCACTCTATTTACATAATTTTCATCAATAGATACTAATAACCCTTTTGATTTTAATTTTTCAACTATTTTTTCTCTAGCATCACTTATTTTCATTCCAGAAAATTCTTGAGCTATTGGAAGCAGCTTTCCATATTTATCTATTATTTGTTCTTTATCTAATTTATATTTTTCTGCTAAAGCAAAATCTTCGTGTGAATGCCAAGGTGTGATAGTCATTACACCAGTACCAAATTTCATATCGATTATCTCATCTTTAATTATTGTTGCTTCTATTGGACCATTTATCCATTCTAGCGTTATTTTCTGCATATGTTTCCAATCTTTGTATCTTTCGTCGTCTGGGTGCATTACTACATATTTGTCACCAAATTTTGTTTCAGGTCGCGCGGTTCCAATTTCAAATGGTCCATATTTAAAAGTATAAAATTTACCCTTTTTTTCTTCATAAATTATTTCATCATCAGAAATAACTGTTTGTCCTTTTGTATCCCAATTTACTATACGAGACCCTCGATAAATAAGACCATCATCATACATTTTTTTGAATGCAGTTTTAACTGCGAGATTTCTTTTTTCATCCAAAGTAAATGCCTCTCGTGACCAATCAAGAGATGCCCCCATTTTTTTTGCTTGGTTTATGATAGTATTATGAGAATTTTTTGCAAATTCTTCTACTTGTTTTAAAAATTCTTCACGTCCTATATCATTTTTACGAACTCCTTTTTTTTCTAAAAGTTTTTCAACTTTTGATTGTGTTGCTATCGCAGCATGATCAGTTCCAGGAATCCATAATGTTTTTAATCCTTTCATTCGAGCGTGACGAACCATTATATCTTCTATTACTAGCATTAGAGCATGGCCTGTATGTAAATTACCAGTCACATTGGGTGGTGGAAGAACTATTGAAAAAGTTTCTGCATCTGATTTTATTATTCCTTTTTCTATACAAATATCTGGATTAAAAAAACCACTCTCTTCCCAGAGTTTGTAGATTTTGTCTTCTGTTTCTTTTGGATCGTAAGGTTTTAATAATCTTTCATCCATATATTAGATAATATCATAAAATAAAAGGGTTTTCTACCTTAGTCTTAAATTGCCTTTAGCTTTTATGCTTGAGATTTTTGGTACTTTCTTATTTTTTTTAATAAACTGTAGATACCCAGCTATTCCTATCATTATTGAGTTATCTCCAGTCAATTCTTTTTCTGGAAAAAGTACCTCAGTATCTTTACCCATAGCTTTTTTCATTTCTCTTTGTAAATGCTTATTTGAAGATACTCCGCCTGCGACTATAATAGTTTTTATTTTATATTTCTCTTTAGCTTTTTTTGTTTTATAAATAAGAGTTTCTACAACAGCGTTTTCAAATTCTAAGGCTATGGCTTGTTTTATTTTTTCGTCTTTGAAAATATTTGGATTTTCTTTTTTAAGATCTCGTATTAAATAAAGTACAGCTGTTTTTAGTCCTGAAAAAGAAAAATCAAAATTTTTACTGTAAATCATAGGGCGGGGGAGTTTGATTTTAGAAGCAAGAGAAAAAGAAAAACTAATCTTTTCGGGGTCGCTGTCTCCGCTTGCTAGCGGAGCGCTGCCTCTCGGACCGTCGTCCTGCGAGACACCCCGCAAAGATTGTTTTTCTTTTTTTCTTGCTTCTTCTGCCAACTTCGAAATTATTGGACCACCAGGATATGGAAGATCCATCATCCGCGCAACTTTGTCATAAGCTTCTCCTGCTGCATCATCCAATGTTTCTCCTATTATTTTATATTGCATCCATTTTTTTGAAAGTATGAGTTCTGTATGCCCACCAGAAACAAGAAGAGACAATATTGGAGTTTTTATATTCGGAATTATAAATTTCTCCTTACTTTTTCCAAAGGGAGATAATATATGTCCTTCCATATGATTTACGGGCATAATAGGAATAGACCATTTTTTTGCTAATTCTTTTGCAAAGACTATACCGGTCCAGAGAGACGGCTCTAATCCTGGACCATATGTCACAGCTATTAAATCTACTGGTTTTTTTTTATTTATCTTTTTTCTTCTAATTTCTAATTTATAATTTGTAATTTTTTCTAAAACTTGTTCTAAGAGTAAAGGTAAATTTTTTATATGTTCTCTTTTTGCCATCATAGGAAATACACCACCAAATTCTCTGTGAATTTTTATTTGTGAATTTGTAGAATTAGCTAAAACTTCAAAAGAGGTTGGTATTGTTTTTTTACCTATGTAAGTATTTTTTTTTACTTCTAATATTGTTATAGCTGTATCATCACAAGATGTTTCTATACTTAAAATTTTCATGTGCGCGGTACAGGATTCGAACCTATGGCCTACTCAACGTCAATGAGTCGCTCTACCAACTGAGCTAACCGCGCTTTTAAACAGAAACTTGTTTAATAATTATATGACAAATTCTTCCAAAATTTCAAGTTCTTCTTTTGTATTTGCTCCAAGTGCTTCATGAGATTCTATTTGTATAGCTTCTATTTTTTCTTTTTCTAAAGAAGCTATATGAAGGAGATCTGTTAGATAGTATTCATTTTGTATATTTTTGTTGTTTATTTTTTCTAGATTTTTCCAAAGCCATTTTGCGTCAAAAGCATAACTTCCAGCATTTACTTCTTTTATTAGTTTTTCTTCTTCGCTAGCATCCCTATATTCACGGATTGCTGTAATTTCTCCATTTTTTCTTATGATTCTACCAAATGCGATAAATGATTTTCTCCAATTATCAAAATCGCATACCTCTGTTGTCGTGAAAGTTATTTTGGTTTTTACTTCTAGGTGTTTTTTTAATAAATTTTTAAGAGTTTCTGGTGATATTAGGGGTTGATCTCCTGATAATATAATTATATGTTCTGCGTCTTTACAATATTCTTTTGTACAAGACACAGCATGACCAGTACCTAGTTGCTCTTTTTGGATTGCATAAAAACAAGAATCTTTAAGTTCAGATTTTACGAGTTCAGCCTTATTTCCTATTACAGCTATAGGTTTTTTATTAAAAGCTTTTTTTACCGAATTTAATATATATTTTATTAGTGGTTTGCCATTTAGTTTTATTAGAACCTTTGGTAGATCGCTTTGCATTCTTTTTCCTTTTCCTCCAGCTAAAATTATTATCTTAATTTTGTCTAAATTTTCCATAAAATATCAATATTGTATTAAATTCTTAATTTATAAATATAAAAGCAAGCTTTTGTGTTGCTCGCTTTATCTTATTTAAAAGCTTATATATAACATTTATTATAATAGTATTTTGTTAGATTTTTTACAAGTATTGATCATATTATTTTATTTTATTTAAAACAAAAAAATAATAACATACTAAAATTCTTTTGTCAAAAATAAAGTAAATATATTGCTTATGTTTATTGACTTTATTCTTTTATTATGTTAGTCTCTATTTAGATAAAAGTTATTTTAAATAATTATTTTTTCACTTAATTAATGGAGTAAGAATGGATCAGATCCAAAATTTTACAGATTTTAGAATTCAAGAGGGAATAGAGGTTTCCGTTACTTATAATAATTCTAATTATTCAGAAAAAAAGATTTCTTTTTTCTTAGAAAAGAGGGATTCTTTAATGATAAGAAAGATTAAAGAATTTGGTGTACAAGTATCTTCCTTGGAAATGTTTTCCAACGGAAAAGTCGGTTTTTTAATCAATAATAATGGAATTATTGATTTTTCTTATCAAATAATAATCAGTAATCTCTCTCTAGAGAGATTAAATTATATTATGGGACATATAAATTTCGATTTTCCTAAAGAATATTTTGAAGAGAAAAGAGAAATTAAAGCTCCGATTGAAGTCGGAGAAGAAATTGAAGTTTAAATAAATTTTAGCGCGATATATTTTTATAATATCGCGCTTTTTATTATGATCTCTCTACAAATATCTTTTACTTAAAATAACTATTAAGAAAATACCAAGCATTAATAAGACAATTGTTCCACCTGTTGATAGGTTAAAATAAAAAGAGACAAAAATACCAGCTATGACAGACAAAATAGAAAAACATTCTGCGTATATGATTGTTTTTAAGAATCCTTTTTTTAATTGAAGTGCTGTTACAACAGGTATTACTATTAATGCTGTTATTAACAATATTCCTATTATTGGAATAGCTAAAGATACAGTGATAGCAACAAGCATTATAAAAATAGTATTAATAAAACGGACAGGAAGCCCACTAACTTTTGCTGATTCTTCGTCGAAAGTTATATAAACAATTTCTTTATAAAAAATAATCAGAAGAATCAAAACAATTACTCCAAGTATGAGTATGGTATATATATCATTTTGAGTGACGGTTACAATACTTCCAAAAAGATAGTTGAGTAAATTTGAATTGAAACCCTTACCTAAACTTAAAAGTACTGTTGCGATGGCGAGTCCACCAGAGAGAAATAGAGCCAACGCAGATTCTCCATAAATATGTTTTGTATTTCTTAATCGTTCCATGCCAACTGAAGAAATTGTAGTTACGCCAAGTGTTGTTAAAATAGGATTCCACCCGAATAGAAAGGCCATAGCTACTCCTGCAAGCGAAATATGTGAAAGAGTATCAGCTATTAATGAATAACGTCTTAATACAAGAAAAGTACCTATAAGTGGTGCAATAAAAGCTATTATTACTCCAGCTTCAAATCCTCTTAATATAAAGTTGTATTGAAAAATATCTAACATATATTATAAACGTCTACTAATTATTCCATGCGACTCTTTAAATAAATCATCAATAGATTCATGAAAAATTAAAGTATGATCTTTAATACAAGCTACATGCATCGCTTCGTGAGACATACTTTCTATGTCGTGTGTTACTATAACGATAGTAAGTTTTAGCTTTTCATTTAGATCATGGAGTAATTTATAGAATTTTTCTTTAATATCTTTTTCAACTCCGACAGTAGGTTCATCTAGAAAAATAATTTCAGGGTTTCCAGTTAGAGCTCTGGCAATAAAAACACGTTGTTGTTGTCCACCTGAGAGATCTCCAATTGGACGATTGCGATAGGGGAGCATTTCAACCTGTTCTAACGCTTTATATACTTCTTGTTTATCTTTATCATTTATTCTTTTAAACAATCCAAGTTTTCCATATCTGCCCATCATTACAACTTCTTCAACTGTCACAGGAAAATTATTATCAAAATTAATTACTTTTTGAGGGACATAACCAATCTTTGACCAATCTTTAAAAACAGATATATCTTGGCCAAATAATTTAATTGTCCCTCTCTTGAAAGAGAGAAGTCCTAAAATTGTCCTAAGTAATGTTGTTTTTCCAGAACCGTTACTTCCAACTATTCCTAAATAGTCACCTTTATGAATTGATAAATTAATATCATTAAGAATTGTTTCATCACCATAGGAGGAGGAGATGTTTTTGATTTCAATAATATTTTTTGTATGATCTATATGCATTCTAATGCTATTTTTAAGTTTACTAAATTATTTCTCATTTCACTAAAATAATCTTTGCCCTCTGATATTTCATTATCTGTTAATCCTCCAATAGGATCTAAGACCAATGTTTTTGCTCCTATTTCTCTTGCTATTGCTTCAGAGAGCTTAGGGGAAACTAAATTTTCAAAGAAAATATATTTTACATTATTTTCTTTAGCAAATTTTGATATTTCTGTCATTTCTTTTTGTGAAGGTTCTTCTTCGTGTGAGAGGCCTGCTATGGAAATTTGATTTAAATTATATTCTTGTGCTAAATAAGCAAAAGCAGAATGAGAGACTATAATGTTTTTACTTCCACAAGTAGTCAGACTTTGTTTAAATTCTTCATCCAAAATATTTAGTTTCTTTTTAAGAATTTCAGTATTAGATTTATAATAATAAGAATTTTTAGGATCTACAATTGAAAGTCCAGATTCTATTTTATCCGCCATCTGGATAGCCAACACGGGAGAAAGCCAGATGTGAGGGTCAATTCCATTATTATTGTTTTCTTCGTGTTCCTCTTCTCCTTTTTTTTCTATTGTTGCTAGACCTTCTCCAGCAATTACAATATAAGTATCTTTATCTTCAAGATTTGTTTTAATATTATCTCCCCAGCCTTCTAAACCTATTCCATTTAAGATGAGTAGATCACTATCTTCTATCGTAGCCATATCACGAGCAGTTGGTTCATATCCATGAGGACCAGCTCCACTTGGAATTATATTTAAAACAGTAGCTCTGTCTCCTGCGATTTCAGATGTGAAAAAATATAAAGGATAAAAACTAGTGACAACTTTTATTTTATCATCTGAGACTACTTTTTCTTTTTTATTACTAAACAAAACAAAAAAACTTACTATTAATATAATCAATATTGATAAAGCTATAATATACTTTTTATTCATAAAATCTTATTTAAACTTTTAATAAAATAGACCTTTGTAATTGTTAGTCATTTACATTTAAGATTATATACTACTTAAATGGTAATTGCAAATACTTAACATTTAGTTTAATATATAAAATATTATGATAAAGGATTTTAGCTATCTTATTAAAGATAAAGGTTTTAAAGTAACTCAAATTCGTAAAGATATACTTGGTATTTTTTCAAATGATTGTAAACCGATAAATGCAGAGTATATATATAAAGTACTTAAGAATAAAAAAACAAACCTAGTTACAATATATAGGACTCTTGTATCTTTTGAGAAAGAAGGGATATTGAAACGTGTCGATTTACATAAAGAATCTGTTTATTATGAACTTGTGGATGATCACCATCATCATCATATTATTTGTTTATATTGTAAAAAAGTTTATAATTTTAATGGGTGTAAAGAAGATTCAGATTTGCTTATATCTAAGGCGCTAAAACAAAATAAAGATTTTAATTCCATATCGCATCATTCATTTGATTTATTTGGAATTTGTAAAAAATGTTCAAAAAAATGAAATATAAAAATATATACAATATTATAGGTAGTATCATTATAGCCATAGGATTAATAACCTTTGCTGTTTATTCAACAAAGTGTATTGGATCAGAATGTAAGGTTGAAAATATTCCCGTAAAAGCAGAACAAGTAACTTCTAAGATGAATCCAGAAGTTATTAATAAACAAGTAGAGAATAATGAGATTGTTCTTCTTGATGTTAGAGAAGATTCTGAATGGAATGAAGGTCACATTAAGGGAGCACAGCACATTGCACTAGGTAATTTAAATACTGAAACTATAAAAGATTTACCAAAAAACATACCAATTTATATATATTGTAGGTCAGGCAGAAGAGCAGGGGAGGCAGAAATTAAATTAAAAGAATTAAATTTTAATAATGTAGAAAAACTTGGAGGAATAATAGAATGGCAAGAAAAAGGAGGAGCTCTTATCACTAAATAGTTTTAATAAGATAATACTTGACTAAATATCGTAGTGGGTATATACTCATTATAGATAGTAGATGTTAGGTCGAGCTATCTATTAAAAACTAATTAAATTATATAAATATTATGCCTAATTTAGATGGTAGAGGACCAATGGGTCAAGGACCAAGAACTGGTCGAGGTATGGGGTGGGGTTGTTGTGGCGGATGTAGATGTGGTAGAGGTTTTGGATTTCGAAGATTTTTTTCTTCTAAAAATGATTTAGATACCTTAGAAGAACAAGAAAAAATGCTTGAGCAAGAATTAGAAGCAGTGCGTAAAGAAAAATCTGCTTTAGTAAATTTAAAGTAAATAATACAAACTGACTTATTTGTACAGATAAGTCAGTTTGTGTCATTTAATTTTATTAATTATTTAATTATATATGGTAAAAATAATTCAAAATGGAAATAAAACTCTTCGTAAAATAGCTAAAGAAGTATCTATTTCTGAAATAATAAAACCAAAAATACAAAAAATTTTGAAAGATATGAGTGAAGCTCTCGATGGCCAAAATGATGGTGTCGCTATCGCCGCTCCGCAGATAAATGTATCCTTGCGAATTTTTATAGTTTCTGGAAAAATATTTGATGAGAACTTCATTAATGATAAAAATATAGATAAAGATAACTTTTCCAATAAAAAAATATCACCAAATTTAATTTTTATTAATCCAATTTTAAAAAAAATATCTAGAGAAAAAAAATTATTAGAAGAAGGGTGTTTATCTGTTCGTCCAATTTTTGGGAAAGTACGTCGCTCTGTTAAAGCAGTTGTTGAAGCATATGATGAAAATGGTAAGAAATTTACTAGAGGAGGAAGTGGTCTGCTTGCACATATTTTCCAGCATGAGATTGATCACTTAGAAGGAGTACTTTTTATAGATAAAGCTGAGGAAATGAGAGAGATTTTAGAATAAAAGATATATAATAAAATTATGCCAAGAACACAAAACTGTTTATGTAAGAATATAAAGTTTGAGCCAAATATAGTTTATTTTAAACCACAGGGTGTTTCTATGAGAGATCTAGAGATAGTAGAAGTTTCTATGGAAGAAGTTGAAGCTTATAGGTTGCGACATGTTGAAAAATTAGAACAAACACAAGCAGGAGAAAAAATGAATACTTCTACGAGTACTTATCAAAGAATTCTTTACTCTGTTTATGAAAAATTAGGAGACGCTTTAATAAATGGTAAGGCTATTAAAATTATTAAACATAAATAATACATGAGTAAAAAATTAACCATAGTTTCAAAATTGTTTGTTTTGTTTGGAGTGTTAGCTTTAGTCACATCTGTAATATCTGTTTTTAATCCAAAAGTATCATATGCAGACGAGAAAGTAAAAGTAGATTTCTTTTATGGTGACGGTTGTCCTCATTGCGCAAGAGTTGAACCAATAATTGATCTTCTTAAAAATAAGTTTCCAGAAGTTTTATTTAATGGTTATGAAATATATCATAATCAGGATAACGCCTTGTTGCTTTATTCATTGTATGATGAATATAAAGTTATAGAAGAAAATCGTGGGGGAGTACCTATTGTTTTTATAGGTGACGAATATTTGATTGGAGATCAACCAATAATAAATAATTTAGAAAATAAAATTGTTACAAATTTGTCACTTTTATCAAGTAAAATTAAAACAGAAGTATCTATAATTTCACCTGTTTTACCACTAAACATAGAAGTAGATAGTACTGATGAATTAAATATACCTACAAAGAAGTCATATTCGATTTGGGCTATCATAGGAGCTGCATTTGTTGATTCAATAAACCCTTGTGCTATTGCTGTCCTTTTAATACTCTTGACGGCCTTAATGGTTGCCTCAGGTAATAAAAAGAGAGCTTTATATGGTGGATTAGCTTTTACTCTTTCTATTTATATTACATATTTTCTTTTTGGATTAGGATTGTTACAACTAATAGCAGTTACAAATATTGCTGGTATTATATCTAAAATTGTTGGAATAATAGCTTTAATTATTGGGTTAGCTAATATTAAAGATTTTTTCTTTTATGGAGGAGGAGGTTTTGTAATGGAAATACCACGAAACTGGAGACCAATATTAAAAAAGATTTTAAATAGCGTTACTTCTCCTTTTGGTGCATTTCTTTCTGGATTCGTAGTTACTTTATTTGAGTTACCTTGTACTGGTGGACCATATTTCTTTGTAATAGGCTTATTGTCACAAGCAGAAAGTATTGTAAGTATTATTCCGATACTTTTATTTTACAATATAGTATTTATTCTCCCTTTATTGTTTATTGTATTCGCTGTTTATTTTGGAGTTTCATCAATAGAAAAAGCTGAAGCATGGAAAGAAAAAAACTTAAGGAAACTTCATCTAGTAGCAGGTATAATAATGATTGCTTTAGGATCTTGGATATTTTTAATTTAAGAATATTAATATTATATCCAGTTTTTATTTATTATTTTTTCTACTAGAACCCTTGGAGACCCATAATATAATTTATTAAATGTTTCTATTGCTTCTTTTGTGGCAATGGGGAATTTTGATGTTTCTGGTAAGATACCAATACCAGAAAATGCGTTACTTGTTTTGCCATCTATCATCAACTTTATATAAAAACTAAATTTGGGTAAATTAATGAAATCTTCAATTGCTATTGGCATAAATTCCTTAGATAATATTTCAGCATCTTCTGTTCCAATCTCAAAGGAAAGAATTGTACCAACATTTCCTAAAACTGAATCTTTTATATTCTTTGGCAATTGAGCTAAGTATTGGTTGGTTATATGCACACCTAATCCATATTTTCGTGATTCACTTAACATGCTAATGAATGTGTCTGTTGTAAAATTTTGAAACTCATCTACATATAGATAAAATGGCTTGCGATCGCTTGATTCTTTGTTGGCTCTTTTTAATATTCCAGCTTGAAGCTTTGATAGTATTATTAACCCAAGCATATGAGCGTTTATGTCACCAATTTTACCTTTTGAAAGGTTAACTAGTAATATTTTCTTATTGTCCATTAAATTTTCAAAGTCAAAACTACTTCTATGTTGTCCTATTATATTACGCATTAAAGTATTATTCATAAATTGTCCAAATTTTGACATAAAATAGTTGAGCATTTCGCTTTTATGAAAATCTGATGTTTTAGACATTTGTTTTGTCCAGAATTCTATTACGAGGGGGTCTGTAAGATATTTTCTCTTCTCCATTTCAAATTTGTGATCAATAAAAAGTTTTGGAATTTCTATAAGACTTCCACCATCTGGTCCTGCCATGATAGTGAGTGCAGCATTTCTAAGCCAATGTTCAAATTGGGGACCAATAATACCTGTTTTTTGTGGATCAAACAGTTTATAAAATATTTGTATACATTCATTAACTAGAAAATCTTTTTCTATTTCGGAATGTGCTTCGAGTATATTGAGTCCAAAAGGAAAATCAATATCACTTGGATCAAACAAGACGACATCTTTTAGTCTATCTTTTGGAATATTTTTAAGTAACCAATCTATAGATTCTCCATGTGGATCAATAAAACAAACTCCTTCTTGATTTTCAATGTCTTGTAAACACATATTCTGATATATGGTTGATTTACCTACTCCTGTTTTACCGACCATATACATATGACGCAACCTATCTTTCTCAGCATATTTGATAATAGTTGTCTTTCCGTGATATTTGTTTATTCCGATAATTATATTATTCATGAATTTATATGTTATTGATACTTAAAGGCTTTTTGTTAAAGTAATTAATGTCTATTACGTTTTTAGTTTCATTTTCAATTCTTTTTTTATTACATATTTCTTTGTTTGTGATTTCAAGAAGAATTTTATTTTCTTTACTTATTTTATAAATAATAATATTTTTTGTTTCTTTATCTAGATAACTATCTATAGATAGAAGCATCTCATTTTCTAGTAAAAATATATTATTTACATATTCAAATGAAAGAAAATTATCCATATTGCTTTGTTCTTCTTCATTTCTAAAAGAAGTTTCTATATTTTTTAATTTTTCGTCATTGTACATAAGATTTTTATTATTTATTTAATAATGTATTTACTAATAAAGATTCGCATGTTTCTTCAATGAATCTTTTTACAGGACGTGCTCCAAATCTTTCATCAAGTAATGGTTTTATGTTTTCTTCAAGCTCTTTTATATTTATATCAAAATAAACATTGTGTTTAGTTAGTCTTTTTTCTACTTTCTTTATTTCAAGTTTTGCTATATCTATAAGATTTGGTAAGGTGAGTGGATTAAAAACTAAGATGCTATCAAAACGATTAATAAATTCTAATCTGAATATTTTTGCTAATTCTGGGATAATTTTTTCTTGTATAAACTTTATGTCCATAATATCTTTTCCTTTATTAAATGCTTCTAAGATTACATTCACTCCTATATTAGAAGTTGCCATTATTATAGAATTACAAGCATCTACTGTTTCGTTTTGTCCTGATGTTAACCTTCCGTCGTCTAGTACTTGTAAAAATATATCAAAAATCTTTGGATGAGCTTTCTCTATTTCATCTAATAATATTAAACAGTGAGGTTCCTTTTGTAGAGCATTTGTGAGAGCTCCACCAGCCTCATAACCACTATATCCTGCTGGTGCTCCTATTAATCTCTGTACTGTATGATCTTGACTAAATTCTGACATATCAAATCTGATAAAGCTTTCTTGTCTACCAAACATAATTTCAGATATTAGCTTAGCTGTTTCAGTTTTTCCAACACCAGATGGTCCTAATATTAGAAATGATCCTAGCGGTTTGTTTGGATTCCTTACTCCTAATTTTGCTCTTTGTAATGTTTGAATTATTTTATTAACTGGTTTAGTCTGGTTAATAATTTTAGAATTTAGTGTTTGATTGAGATTTTTTAATATCTCTATTTCATTTCCACTTAATTGCATTTTAGGTATACCTATCTTGCTTGAAATAATATCGGAAATCATTTCATCTGTTAAATTCTTTTTATTTATTGATTTAGCAAGTACAATTCCTTCATCCATTATACTTATAGCTGCTTGAGGCAGTTGTCCTAAACTGGGGAATTTTTCTACATATGTGATAATATCTTGCATTACTATTGAAGAAACAATAATTTTATGATCTTTATTAAGTTGTGCTAATTTACTTTCTAATATTTGAATTTGTTCAAGATTACTTTGCTTTTTAAATCTGACTGTTTCAAATACTTTTATGAATGATGGGTATTCACGTTCTATAAAGTTGTATTCTTTTGGTTCCATCGTAAGAATAACTTTAACTTCAGGATTTTTAAGAACATCAGAATATAATCTAGCTATGTTGTGTAACAGACTTGGATTTCCATATATGCTTCTACCAAAATTATCAATAAACAAAACACAGGAAGGTAATTCGTTCATTACGTTTTTAAAATAAATTCCTTCTTCGCTACCACTATCAAATCTAAATAAATGCTCATTATCTAATTGAACAAAACTCAAGTGTTTGTATATATCTTGCTTAATCATTTTTTCAATCCACCCATAAACTAGACTTGTTTTACCTGTACCACTTAAGCCAACTAAAATAACATTGTTATTGATACTTCGATTCGCAATTCTAGTTAATCGATTGATCTCATCGGTCCTTCCTATAAATTTTGGTAATTTACCTAAAGCAATTTCTTCTCTTAAGTCGTTATATTCTGTTTTTTTAAAAGTCTTCATTTATTTTAGGCTATTATTTTTAGTGTTATCCCGTTTAAATTTCTTTGTTGATATATACTTGGAATCGATTTTACTGATTTAGTTTCTTGTTCTTCTTGATTTACACTTGGAACCGATCTGGAATTTGTTGATTCAGTATTTTTTGATTCAGTTATATTTTGAGATATTCCGAGAATCTGTAACAAAATCTCATGACCACTGAGTGGTTTTGCTTTTAAACCTTCTTCTCTGGTTAGATTTTTTTCTTTTAGTTTTTCTAAAGATTTTGGAGCTTCATTTCTTGTAGTGTTATAAGCTATATTGCTATTAAATTTCAATATAATAGCCTCTTTTTTGGTTTTTTCTTTTTTGAGATTTATTTCTCTTTCTCTTGTTTTTGTTTTGATTTTTTCTTCATCTTTAATTACAAAAAAGTTTTCTCTATTTTGATTAGTTTTTTTATTTTTATTATTTTCTATGTTTATATTTAAAATATTTTGAGTTTCAATTTTTATACTATCAGTTTTATAAGGAACAGTTTCTATCTTTTTTATTTCTTGTGGCTTATTAACTATTTCTTCTAGAATATTAAAACTTTGTACTTTTTGAACTAGTTCTTTTTCTGCTTTTATATTATTAATATTTATTTCAGTATTATTAAATGCGGTTGTATCAACATTTTCTAATAGTTCTTCTGATTTGATTATAAGATTTTCCTTTTTTTCAGTATTTAAAATCTGTTCCACTGATTCTGTATTTCGTTCTTGAATATTTTTTGTGTTAGATATTTCTATTATTTCATTTGTTTCTGTCTTGTTTTCTATCTCTGTTTTGTTAAATACAACTTCTATTGTTTCTTCTTTTAAAAATGCTGATTTTTCTGCTGTGGTTGTAGTGTAAGTAAATGGTAAATTCTCCTCTATCTCTGTAATAGTTTCAGTTGGTGTGTTTATTTCTATTATTTTATTATTATGAATAAAAATTTGTTCTTTTTGAGTATTTTCAATATCAGGTGTTTGTACTTGCTCAAAGGATATTTCTGTTTGCTCATTTTTTTCTCTAAATAATTCTATAATCCTACTTTCAAGTGTTTTCACTTTTTCTTCTTTGTCTTCAACTGTTACAGTTAAAGGTTCGGTGTATTCTTGAATGTCTTTAAAAGTTTGTTTAGTTTCAGTTTCATCAATAATAATGTTCATTTCTTCGATAGAATCTGGTTGTGTTTCTTCTTTAAATAAGTCAATGATTTTTTCAGTTATAACTTTTTCTACATCTATTTTTGTATCTATTGTTAATTGTTCTATATGGTGAGTATTATCTATGCTGACATTTTCTTTAGAAGAAATAAGCTCTGATTGAATATTTTCCACCAACATTACTTGTTCAACATTGGCATAATGGACTTCAAAAGTACTAAAATTCTGTTCTTCAACTTGAATAATTTCTTCAACTTGTTCAACCTCTATTTCATTAACTGTTTCATTTTCTGTTAGCAAAGATTGCTCTAGGGATGTTTCTCTTTTTGCTTCTTCTTGTTTGTTTACATCTATATTAAGTTTAAGATTTAAAGTTACTTCTTTCGCTATTGGTTCATTTGTTTTCTCTTCTTGTTTTTCTTTTATTTCTTCGACAAATACAATCAGACTTCTAATATTGCCTTCTCTGTCTGCTGTCATTGCTGCAATTGAAGTTATTTTTATTTCTTCAGTTTCTTTTATTATATAATCTGGAAACATGTAAACTTCTTCTGGATTGGCAATAATATTATCAAGTCTATATAATTCTTCTTTTTGTTGCTCTAAGTTCATATTAGAATTTAGAATATTTTCCCTCATTTGGCCTGCGTCAAGAGTCTTGTCAATTTCAACTTTTGAATTTTCAGCAGTAGCTCCACGCTTATCCGTTATGGATTGAATTAAAGGGTCAATTTTTTCTTCATTTTCTACACATATCACAGCTTCCTCTTCTTTATTATTTTCGTGTTCTTTGTCGTTGATATGATGTTCAAAATTCTCACCAAAATCTATTTCGGTGTCTTGAATATCTATTTCATCTATTATTTCTTCACTTGTATAAAATGTATCCATAAAAACAATTAAAAACAAAAAAATTCTGCTTGGGCAGAATTTGTGGTCCTTCAAAATAAATTAAGAAGTAATTCCTGCTCGGGAAAACAAAAATGATTGGCAGTCGGACTTGTCCTAAGACTTTTAAAGTCATAGGCTTACCGTAGCGGCACTGTGCTGGAATCTAACCAGCTTCCCCAATCACTTCTTTATAATTATTAAATGAACTTATTTATTTTATTCTTTTATCTAAGCCTGTCAATTTTAAGTGTGGATAAAGTTTCTTGCAGATTATTTATCTTTATTTTTTTGTTTAATTATTTAAAGAATTATTCTATAAATACCCAAGAGATTTCACTAATAGGGGATTAAAACTAGTTTTTCAATCAGATAGGTTTTATATTTTTGCATTTCTTTTAAATCCTAATAGTTCTAAATACAACAAAGTGAGGTCTGAGATGTAGGGTAATTTTTTTATATCCTCAATAGACATAAAGAGTTGTTGTTTGTGTTTTTGAGGTTCCATATTTTTCATTTCTCCTGAAAATTTTAAAATTTCGAATAAATGACTTATGACTTTAACATTATTATTATTTCTTTCGTAATAATAATTTTTTACTATAAGTTCTTTATAATCTTCAATTTGTAAATTAGATTCTTCAAAAACTTCTTCTTTTAAACCAACTATAATATCTTGTCCATTCTTTACTTTTCCAATTGGAATAGTCCAAAAACCATATTTAACATGTTCTTGGACTAAAATTTCAGATGCATTATTTTTAATAACGGCAGCGACTCCATGGTGGCTTACTGTATCTTCGCTGTTGTATTTTATATTCATATTAAAGTTTGTGACCCTACAGGGAATCGAACCCTGATTACCGGATTGAAAACCCGATGTCCTAACCGTTAGACGATAGGGCCAAATAAATCAATTATAAATTATAAATTGAAATATAAAAAAGTATAACATTTTTTGAAAAAAGTGCAAAAAATGTTAGATTTACATACAAGGAGACGTGGGTGAGTGGTTGAAACCACCGCTCTCGAAAAGCGGCATACTGCAAGGTATCGGAGGTTCAAATCCTCCCGTCTCCGCCAAAATAAATTAAATTAAAAATAAATAAAATGCTATCATGTGTTCATGACTCAAAAAGAAGCACTTGATATTTTAAAAACTGGAGTAAATGTATTTCTGACAGGGGAGCCTGGGGCTGGAAAAACTTACACTTTAAATGAATATATAAAATACTTGAGAAATAATGGAGTTGAAGTCGCTATAACTGCTTCTACTGGTATTGCTGCGACTCATATCGGAGGTATGACGATACATTCTTGGAGTGGGATTGGTATAAAAAATAAATTAGATAAATATGATTTAGATAAAATATCTAGTAGTGAATATATTTCAAAAAGAATTAATCGTGCGAAAGTTCTTGTTATAGACGAAGTTTCTATGCTTTCTTCTCAAACTCTTTCTATGGTTGAAGCAGTTTGTAGAGAAGTAAAACAGACAGATGAAGTGTTTGGTGGACTTCAGATAATATTTGTTGGAGACTTCTTCCAATTGCCTCCTGTTGTAAAAAGGTTTGAGGAACAAGATCGACAGGCTACACTTATTCCAGATGAGAGAGAATCTATTTTTGCTTATGATTGTCTTGCTTGGGAGAATACAAAACCTATTATTTGTTATATTACAGAACAATATCGTCAAGATGATAGAGAATTTCTTTCTATACTTTCTGCTATTCGTCAAAATACTTTTAACAAAGACCACTTGAATCAAATTGAAAAAAGAAAAATTGATAGATCAAATCTTCCAGAAAATATTCCTAAACTTTTTTCGCACAATATTAACGTAGATTCTGTAAATATTGATACTCTTTCTAAGATAGAAAGAGAAGTTCAAGTTTTTCCTATGTCTTCAGAAGGTCCGGATGGGCTCGTGGCTATCTTGCAAAAAGGATGTTTGTCTCCGGAGAGCTTGTCTCTCAAGATAGGTGCTGAAGTAATGTTTACAAAAAATAATCCCAAGGAAAGATTTGTCAATGGAACTCTTGGGACGGTGGTTGATTTTCATAAAATTTCAAAATATCCAATTATAAAAACAAGAAATGGCTATATAATAACAGTCGAACCTATGGAATGGAGTGTCGAAGAAAATGGTAAAATTCGAGCTAAAATAACTCAGATTCCTCTTCGTTTGGCATGGGCTATAACTGTCCATAAAAGCCAAGGAATGAGCATGGATGGGGCTATAATGGACCTATCTGAAGTATTTGAATATGGACAAGGATATGTAGCTCTTTCTCGTGTACGACGGCTTTCAGGGCTTTATATCATTGGATTAAATAAAAAAGCATTTCAGGTACACCCAGAAGTTCTCTCTAGAGACAAGATATTTCGCGAGCAATCTTTAGAAGCAGAAAAAGTATTTTCTGAGATTCCTTCTGACAAACTTAAAAAAATGCATGATAATTTTATTGTTGCTTCTCTAGGAAAAGTAGTTTCAAAATCCAAAAAGAAAGAAAATAAAATAAAGGTACCATTTGAAGAAATTAGAAAGAAATTTCCTAATGCATACAAACCATGGACAAAAAGTGAAGATGAAAAATTACGTAAATTCTTCGCAAAAAAGATTCCAGTAAAAGAAATTGTAAAAGAATTTGGTAGAAAAAGGGGATCTATAACTTCACGTTTAGAAAAATTAGGACTTATGAAATAAAGCATAGAAAGAAGAATGCAAAAGAAAAACCCAATAATACTTTTATGCATATCGGGTTTTCGGTTTTTTAAATACCATTTTAACTATTTCAAGATTTATCTTAAAAAGAAGTAAACTAACAATAATTTGAGAAAGAACAACATCAAAATTAGTTATTTTTATAAAAAGAAAAAGTACTACTGTGTTGATTGTAGTGACTATTAATACAGAGATTGTGTAATATACTGCTTCTTTTTTTACATCTTTTCTTGATTTAAACGTCCATAATTTATGGACAGTGAAGCTTGTTGCTTCTCTTAAAATAAAAGCAATTATAGATATAATAATCATTTTTATTCCTTCTTTTTCAAAAAAAAGAGAAGAAATATAAAGAATTATTAGATTTAATAAGAGTCCTGGAGCTCCACCTAGAATGAATCTAATGGGTTCAGGTATTATTAATTTTTTCAAAGAACCTCCTTTTATTAAATCAACTTATTTAAATAAACATATAGAGCAATAAAAAAAATTATTCCTATTGCAATAAATGGTTTTGAACCATCATAGACCCCACTTGAGGTCAAAGAGTAAATCAAAATCCCTATTGTAAAAATGAAAGGGATTAATGTTTTTTCCATTTTTTTTCTTCCTTAATGGTAGAAAAATAAAGATAAAAGAAATCATATTTTTTAAAATCATTTTCTTTTCTGATATATAAACAGAAAGGATTTTTTTAATACTGCTACCCTCAGAACTAACTTTTCCATGAATAACAATAGGGGATTTCATTTTAACCTCCTTTTTAATTATTAATTTACTTTTTCCATATAAAATTTAACAATTTGTAAGTAAATTGTCAAGTTTTTGTTATGTAAAAAAGTTATTTATTTTGTGTGTATATGAAGGTATATATCTTCAAGAGCACGTACAGCATCACCAGCAGCGATGTTGTTTTGATGGTATAAAATATCTGTACAATCTCCAGCAGCCCAAATACCAGGAGTTTCTGTTTTCTGATTTAATGGATTTATTTTTACACGTCCTCCTTCATCTAATGGAACGATATCCTTAATGAAATTAGTGTTTGGAATTTGACCTATTTCTATAAAAATACCAGAGACTTTTAATTTGGTTTCTATATTAGAAATTTTATCTTTATAGATTATTCCTTCTACAAAATTTTCACCCTTTATTTCTAAAATATCTATATCTTTGTATGCTTTAATTTTAGGATTTTTAAGAACTTTTTCAACTGTTATTTCGTCTGCTCTAAATTTTTCACTTCTATGAAGTATTGTTACTGAATTACAGTAAGCAGAAAGTTGTGCAGCACTTTCAAAAGCAGCATTACCTCCACCAACAACAACGACATCCATATCTGAAAAAAGGGGACCATCACAAGTTGCACAATATGTAAGGCCTTTATGTTCAAGCTTATCTGCATTTTTTACTTCTAATTTTTTACGTCCACTTCCTGTAGCTATCAATATTGTTTTAGTTAAAAATTCTTCTCCAGACTCTGTTTTAATAGAAAAAGTTTCAGGTGTTGGACGCCCAGATTCCAGGTGTCCAACACCCGAAACTATACTTGAAACTTTTTCTCCTTCTTTTACTTCTAATGTTTGACCGTCTCCAGTATTAGCAAGTACGTGTTTTTTTAGATTTAGAGCTAAATTAGCACCAGATATAGAAACAGAACCAATCCAGTTATAGATTTGTTCCGACACGATGGATTGACCACCCCATTCCTTGGTTATAAATAAAGTTTTAAGTTTTTTACGAGAAGCATATACAGCGGCAGCTGCACCTGCTGGCCCTCCTCCAATGATTATTAAATCGTACATAAAAAATTAGATTTTAGTTTATTTTTAATCTTTTTTTCTTCTTAGAAATGCTGGAACAGCGCTCCAGTCTTCTGTTTCATCATCTATTATTATCTCTTCTACAACATCTGTCTTTTTTTCTATTCTTTTTAAGAAATCATTATTATTTTTATTTGAGCTTTGAATGGTATTGTGTATTTCTTTAATTGCTTTTTCTACATTTTCTTCTTTTACTACTGTTTGGTTTAAAACAGTAGTACCACTAAAAAGATTCTTACGAGGGATATCGTTTGTAAAACTTGTTGCTATAACTGTTACTTTTAATTCACCCTTTTTTAATTTTTCATCTCTTATTGTACCGAAGATTACTTTTGCATCTTTGTCTATAGATTCTGTAATTATTTTAGCTGCTTCTTGTATTTCATGGATAGTTACATCATCTCCACCTGAGATAGCAAAGAGTACCCCTTTTGCACCATTGATTGAGATTTCTAATAGGGGAGAATTGATAGCTTGCAATGCTGCTTTTGGAGCACGTCCTTCACCAGATGCGAGACCTATGCCCATAAGTGCACTTCCTGCATCTGACATTATTGCTCTGATATCTGCAAAGTCAACATTTATAATACCGGGTGTTGTAATCAAATCTGATATACCTTCTACTGCTTGGCGTAATACATTATCACAATTTGCGAAAGCATCTTTGAAGTTTGTAGTCTTGTCGGAAAGTTGTATTAATTTATCATTTGGAATAATAATAATTGCATCTACTTCTTTTGCTAATTCCTCAATTCCTTTTTCTGCAATTTTCATCCTATGGTTACCTTCAAAAAAGAAAGGCTTTGTAACTACAGCGACAGTAAGTATTCCTTGTTCTTTTGCAGCACGAGCTATGATAGGAGCAGCACCTGTTCCAGTACCTCCACCCATTCCACAAGCAACAAAAATCATATCAGCACCCTTGATAGTATCTTGAATTTCTGACTTTGTCTCTTCAGCAGCCTTTCTCCCAACTTCTGGATTCATTCCAGCGCCTAGACCCTTTGTGAGATTTTTACCAATATGAATTTTTTTCTCAGCTAAAGAATGATGAAGATCTTGTGTATCAGTATTCATACATATAAATGACACACCTTTGACTTTTGAATTTATCATATGATTTATGGCATTTTTACCGGAACCTCCTATTCCGATGACCATAATACGAGCAAAGCTTTCTATTTCAGGGTTTAATTTAGGCATATATTTTTATATTATTTATTAATAAAACTATTTAATTTATATATGTCTTATAATAGCAGAAAATAAAAAAAAGCAAAGCCTTGAGTTTTGCTTAATAGGGCACATCTTTTAAGGCATCAATTGCTTAATATTTGATTTTAATATGCTTTTAATATTTTTTAATATATTTTGGAAAGAACCTTTTTCATAAGAATCATTTTCATTATCTGGTATTAGTAAACCAAGAGCTGTAAACCAAGAAGGGTCACGAAGTTTAGTTTTTATATTACCAAAAATTTCTGTTGAACCTATTTTTGAAGGAAGCTTGAGTGTAGATTTTGAAAATTCTTCAAGCGAAGTTGTGTTAGCACCCCCACCTATAAAAACTATTCCTGCTGGTAATAATTCATTTCTTTTTATCTTTTTTAAATGATTTTCTATTAATTCAAAAATATCAGAAAGACGTGCTTCAATTATTTCTTCTAATTTTTTCTTTGAAAAATCTTCTGTAATATTACCAAGCTTAAAACGTTCAGCATTTTCTAAAGATACTTTCATTCCAAGTGCTATATCATTTGTAATATCTGCACCACCAATAGAAAAAGTATGAAGTGATACAAGTGTCTCATTTTCAAACACAGAAAGAGATACTGTTTCAGATCCTATATTTACTAATCCACAGCCTACTATCTTTTGTTTTTCAGATAATGAGATACGACTTGCTGCTTCATTAGAAGCGATTATATCTATTGGGTCTATGCCAGCTAAAGTTATAACCTCTAATAGGTCTTCAAAATGTGAATTGGAACAAGTTACAAAAAGAGCTTTTACTTCTAATTTAGTACCTATCATTCCTTCTGGTCTACCTAATATTTCTTTTCCGTCAAGCTTGAAAGAAGTAGGATAAACTTTTATTATTTTTTTGTTGTTTAAATTTAGATTTTCTTCACAATCTTCTAATGCTTTATTTATATCTAAATTGGTTACTTCACCATCAGCCTTGGAAACTATGCCTATGCCATTACTTGTTTCTCCTCGTAAGGTTACACCGCCTATTGATACAAAAGCACGTCTGATTTTTATACCTGAATTTTTTTCAGCCATTGAAATTGCATCTTCCAAAGAAGTTACTACGAGGGGAATATTTACAACATATCCATGCCGAAGACCTTTTGTTTCACTTTCTCCAACACCAATAATTCTAGGATTTTTTTCTCCTTTAAAAAATTCTCCTACAACAACTCTTATTGTAGTAGATCCAATATCTATTCCTGTTGAAATATTCCTTATCATTTCTGTACTAAAATTTTAAATTTTAATTTTAATACTTTTTATTATATCACCAAATTTAAAATTTAGTACATGATAAGTATTTTTCTTCTGCTTTTTCCATTTTTCTACCATGGTCAAAACCTTTTAGATGCAACATTCCATGGATAATTAAAAATACTAATAATTCTTTAAAATTTTTATCAAATTTTTTTGTTTCTTTTTTTACCAAGGTTGGACATATTAATATTTCTCCAGAAGTTTTTGAAAGAGAGAATGATAATATATTTGTTGCATTATTTTTATTTCTATAATTTTTATTTATTTCTTTGATTTTTCCTTTTGATATATATGCAAGAGATAAAGAATAATTCTTTCCTAAAATATTATTTTTAAGATCAAAAACAGGCAAGTTTGGTAACTTACTTTTAGTTTTGTTTATTACAGAGAATTTTTCTTCCATATTTAATTAACTCGAATAAGATATAGACATTATCTTAGTTTATTTCATTTTTCCAAGTTTACGAAGTTTCTCTACTTCTTTTCTTCTTATTAGTCGTTTTAGAGTACCTTTTTTAACTGTAAGTTTGGATTCCTTTCTTTTATTATAGCGAGAACCTTTTACTTTTTGAATTATATTTGATTCTTGAATTTTACGAGAAAAACGACGCAATATGCTTGAGTTGTTTTCATTTCCATTTTTATTTACTTCTATTACTGTTTTTGCCATATATTGTAGATTATCATATAGCTAAGATATAGGCAAGCCACTAGCTTTAATTCTTTCTTAGTAATATAAAAAATATAGATTAGCTTCCTTTTTTTAATTAGTATTTCAATCTAAAAATAATAAACCTTATTTTAAAAGTACACAATAAGAGAAAGCATTAATTTGTGTTTTTTCCTAGACTTTTTTATAAAAAAAAGCTAAGATAGTAAGTCTATGGAACAATCAGAAAATTATATAACAGAAGAGAAATTTAAAGCTCTTAAATTAGAATTAATAGATTTAAAAGGACCAAAAAGAAAAGAAATTTTGGATACTTTGGCTTATGCAAAATCATTAGGTGATTTATCAGAAAATGCAGAATATCATCAAGCTCGTGAAGACCAAGGTAAATTAGAGGAACGTATACAAAAAGTGGAAGAGATATTAAGATCTTCCAAGGTAGTATCTGCAAGCGGAGGTGATATAATTGAAATTGGATCAAAGGTTCTTGTATTAAAAGAAGGAGAGAGCAAAGAAATAACTTTTCAGATTGTTGGATCAGAAGAAGCTGACATGGCACAAGGAAAGATTTCTAATAAATCTCCATTTGGTAAAGCACTTTTTGGAAAGAAAAAAGGAGATAACGTATCATTTAAAACTCCCAATGGACAAGTTGATTATAGAATCATAAATGTATCTTAGTTTTCCATTAAAAACGGATTAGTCTTAAATTAAAAATAAATATGTCTTCAATTGATGAAATAAGGGATATAAGAATAAAAAAAATAAAACTTTTACGTGATAAAGGCATCGATCCATATCCCGCAGAATCAAAAAGAGAGATTTCTCTTAGAGATGCTGTTGATGGTTTTGTGGATCTTGAAAAAAATAAAGACAGTAAATGGATCTCTGGAAGAATAATGTCCATACGTGGGCAGGGTGCTATTATTTTTTTGACTTTAAATGATGGTACTGCTCTTTTTCAAGGTTTATTAAAAAAAGATATTATCGGAGATGAAAAATTTGATTTTTTTAATGAAGTAATTGATATTGGAGATTTTATAGAAATTTTTGGTACATTTTTTGCTACTAAAAGAGGAGAGAAAACAGTAGAAATAAAAGATTGGGTTATACTTTCTAAAAGTTTGCTTCCTTTGCCAGAAAAATGGCACGGCTTACAAGATGTGGAAGAGAGATTTAGAAAAAGATATTTAGATATTTTGATGGATCCTGAGGTGAAAGAAATTTTTATAAAAAAGGCAAAATTTTGGAATGTTATTCGTGAGTATTTGATTTCTAAAGGTTTTCTTGAAGTTGAAACCCCAGTAATAGAAAACACTACAGGAGGTGCTGATGCTCGTCCTTTTGTAACGCATCACAATGCTTTAGATATAGATGTTTATTTAAGAATTTCTGCAGGAGAATTATGGCAGAAGAAACTTCTAGTTGCTGGATTTCCAAAAACTTTTGAAATAGGACGTATTTTTAGAAATGAAGGAATTTCTAATGAACATTTGCAAGACTATACACAGCTTGAATATTATATGGCTTATTCAAATTATCAAGAGGGAATGAAGATGACAAAAGAGTTATATAGGTTGATTGCAGAAAAAGTTTTTGGCACTACTAAGTTTTCCATAAGAGGATTTGAAATTGATTTAAATGCTGAATGGAAGATTTATGATTTTAGTAAAATAATTGAAGATAGGTTTGGTTTTAATCCCTCTACTGATATTTATTTGAAGACGGGTAAAAAAATAGAAGAAAAAGAATTAAAAAAAATATGTGAAAACTCTGGTGTTGAGTATGATCGTAATGAATATAATATTTCAAGTACAGCAGATTTACTTTGGAAGAGTATTAGAAAAGAATTTATGGGTCCAGGTTTTCTTATAGGTGTACCTGTGTCTATGGAGCCTTTAGCAAAAAAGAATTTAAATAATCCAAACATTGTAGAAAGATTCCAAGTTATTTTGGCTGGTAGTGAAATGGGGAAAGGTTTTAGTGAATTAAATGATCCGATAGACCAGCGTGAAAGATTTAAGAATCAGCAAGCTCTCCGTGACGCAGGAGATGATGAAGCACAAATGGCAGATATGGAATTTGTTGAAGCATTAGAATATGCAATGCCACCTGCTTTTGGTTTTGGTCTTTCTGAAAGGTTGTTTAGTTTTCTTGTAGATAAACCAATTCGTGAAACTCAACTTTTTCCTTTAATGAAACCTAAAAATTTAAAATAAAAAACATAAAAAAACACCTCACATTGTCATTCGACAAGGAGGTGTAAATTGCTTTTTAAATTTTCTAAATATTAAATATAAGAAGATGCATATTAATGCCTTTAAAAATAACGTCTTTTTTTGGGGGGTTATCTATATACCTACAGCCTTGTACGGCCTGATATTTATTATTTTTAAATTTTTCTTCTTTGAAGAGCAATTCATATCAATCTACATGATTTAAAGAATAAGTCAAAGTTATACAACCTGTAGTTATCCACAGGTTGTATTTTGTTTTGTGGGGAATAGTGGTTTATAATGTATAGTAAGTGGGAAAAGGTGGGAAATCAAATAAATAGAAAATTATGCTTATAGGTGAATACATACATACAATAGATGAGAAGAATAGAATTTCTTTACCAGTAAAATTTCGAAAAGAACTTGGTAAGAAAATTATTATTACACCCGGGCTTGATCAATGTTTATTTGTCTTTACAGCTAGTGAATGGAAAAAGGTTTCTAAAAGACTTTCTGACTCAGATTCTGATCTTTCTTTTCTAAAAGCTGACAAAAGAAGTTTTAATAGATTTATGTTTGGACGAGCAGTGGAAGTAGATATAGATACAATTGGAAGAATTTTGATTCCTGATTTTCTTAAAGAAAGAATTAAGCTTACAGACAAAGCAGCGATAATCGGAGTAGAAGATAGACTTGAAATTTGGAATGATAAAACATGGTTGCAATATAGAGATGTAGTAGAGAAACAAGCAGATCAATTAGCAGAGAAATTAGGTAGTGGAGAATTTTAAGATGAGAAGTGTACACAAGACAGTTCTTTTAAATGAAACAATAGATGGTCTAAATTTATCATCACTTGATAAAAAAGATAATGTTTTGATTTTAGATGCAACATTTGGTGGTGGCGGACATAGTATTGAAATCTTAAAAAGATATCCAAATGTAAAAATAATTGCATTAGATCAAGATAAAGGTGCTTGGGAGAAAGCGAAAGATAAATTTAAAGGTTTAGAAAAGAGGATTTCTTTTATAAACAAAAATTTTAGAGATATAGATCAAATTTTTCAAAAAGAAAATTTAAAAGATTCCTATGCCTTCACCCAGGGCGGCATAAGGACAGGGAACCAACACGACGCTTTAAATCTTTCAAATTATCTTTTTGATGGAATTATATTTGACCTAGGCTTGAGTTCAGACCAATTAGAGAATTCCGGACGAGGATTTTCCTTCATGAAAAATGAGCCATTACTTATGACAATGAAAGAAAATCCTCTTCCAGAAGATCTTACAGCTATGGATATAATAAATGGCTGGAGTGAGAAAAGTTTAGCAGATATTATCTATGGCTATGGTGAGGAAAGATTTTCTAGAAGAATAGCAAAAGCAATAATAGAAGCCAGAAAATTAAATAGTATAGAGAATACAGAAGATTTAGTAAAAGTTATTAGCGACAGTGTTCCAGCATCATACAGAAGACAGAGACTGCATTTTGCAACAAGAACATTTCAAGCATTAAGAATAGCAGTAAATGATGAATTAGGGGTGTTAGAGAAGGGTTTAGAAGCTGGACTAAGAGTTCTTAAAAAAGGAGGCAGAATATCAGTAATTTCATTTCATAGTTTAGAAGATAGGATTGTGAAGAGATTCTTTAAAGATAAAAAAGATAAAGAAGAAGTAATTTTAATAAATAAAAAACCAATAATAGCAAACGAAGAAGAAATAATAAATAATCCAAGATCAAGAAGTAGTAAATTACGAATTTTAGAAAAAATTATATGAAAACAGCAAGTTTAAAACTAAAGAGTTATGCTAATAATGTAAATATTATAGATAATGGTAATTTAAACAGGAAGATTTTAAATATAATGCTTTGGATTATTGCTTTTCTTACATTTTCTTATGTTTTCTTTTTAGGTAATGTAGTTTTTGATATTGTAGAACGTAAATCTCTTGAAACATATGCACGTACTTTGTCTAATGATGTGGGTGATCTAGAATTGGAATATCTTTCAATGTCTCAAAAAGTTGATCTTAATCTAGCATATTCTCTTGGCTTTAAAGAAATAAAAAATAAAGAGTATGCAACTCGAAAAGCACTTGGCAGTATAAGTATTGCTAAAAATGAAATATAGTTTTCTAATTAGAACTAGAGTTATATTTTTTTGTATTTCACTTTTTGCTCTGATTTTAATTGGTAAGCTTTTTTTAGTGCAAATAGTGCATAGTCGTGAATATTCTGATAGAGCAGACAGACAATATTCTACACCTTCATCTAATATTTTTGAGCGTGGAAGTATTTATTTTTCACAAAAAGATGGTCAGGTTGTTTCTGCTGCAATGCAGACTACTGGATTTAAAGTGGCTATTGATCCTACAAAAATAATAGACAAAGAATCATCTTATTCTGAATTATCAAAAATAATAGATATTGATCATGATGTTTTTTTAGCGAAAGCGAATAAAAAAAATGATCCATATGAAGAAATTGCTAATTATCTCTCTAAAGAAGAAGCAGATGCTATAAGTTTTTTGAAGATTCCAGGTATTTCTATTTATAAAGAAAAATGGCGTTTTTATCCAGGGATTAATTTAGCAGCCCAATCTTTGGGTTTTGTAGCATACAAAGGAGATGAACTAGCAGGACGTTATGGCCTTGAAAGACAATATAATAATGAACTTTCAAGAGATAAAAATAATCCTTATGTTAATTTCTTTGCAGAAGTTTTTTCTAACATTAATGATACTTTATTTAGTAGTGAGTCTAGAGCAGGAGATATAGTCACAACGATAGAACCATCTGTGCAGAATTTTTTAGAAAAAACAATACAAGGTGTCAAAGATAAATATCAGGTAGATTCTATTGCTGGGATAATAATGAATCCTGTTGATGGCTCTATATATGCACTTAGTAGTAAACCTGATTTTGATCTTAATAATTTTTCTAAAGTTAAAACTGTTTCTACTTTTTCAAATCCTTTAGTTGAAAATGTTTTTGAATTTGGCTCAGTAGTAAAGCCATTGGTTATGGCTGGAGCATTAGATGCAGGTGTCGTCACAGCTAATACAACATACAATGATAGTGGATCTGTTATAGTTGAAGATAAAGAAATATTTAATTTTGATAAAAAGGGTCGTGGTGTTGTAAATATGCAAGAAGTTTTAAACCAATCACTTAATACTGGTATGGTTTTTGTTTATAAAAAATTAGGAAAAGAAAAATTCCGTGATTATATGCTTTCTTATGGTATAAAAGAAAAAACTGGAATAGATTTACCAAATGAGACAAGTGGCCTTGTTTCTAATCTAATAAACAGTCCACGTGATATTGAATATGCAAATGCTTCTTTTGGTCAAGGTATAGCTTTGACGCCAATAGAGATAGTAAGAGCACTGGCCTCACTTTCAAATGGTGGTAATCTAGTTGTTCCACATTTAGTACAAAAAATAAAATATAATGATGGTACAGAAAAAGAAATGAAATATGATACAAAACCTGTAAAGATATCAGCAGCATCGGCAGAAGAGATTACTCGTATGCTTGTAAATGTTATGGATAATTCTATTCAAAACGGAAAAGCTAAATTTGAACACTATAGTATTGCAGTAAAAACAGGAACTGCACAAGTTGCGAATAATGAGGGAGGAGGATACTATAAAGATAGACACAATCATTCTTTCTTTGGATATTTTCCAGCTTATGATCCAAAATTTATAGTTTTTCTTTATGCAATTAATCCTAAGGGTGTAGAATATTCATCTCAAACCTGGGTAGATCCATTTTTAAGTATTACGAAATTTTTGATTAATTATTATGAAATTCCTCCTGATAGATAAAATAATAAATTACAAATTAACAATTATAAAATTTAAAAAAGATGAAAACGATTTTTAAAAAAATATTAACATATATATTACAAATAGAGTCACGACTAGTACTTTGGAAATATAAACCAAAAGTTATTACTATTACTGGATCTGTAGGAAAGACTTCCACAAAAGATGCAGTGTATGCTGTAATTTCTGGGATTTCTCATGTACGCAAAAGTGAAAAAAGTTATAATAGCCAAATAGGATTGCCTCTTACTATTTTAGGATGTTCAAATGGATGGAATAATCCTCTTGCTTGGATTTTGAATGTTTTAAAAGGATTTTGGCTTTTTGTTTGGCCTCATAAGTATCCTAAATGGCTTGTGCTTGAAGTTGGAATAGGTAAACCAGGAGACATGCACGAGACAGCTTCATGGCTTCAGAGTGATGTCGTCATAATCACAGCCATAGGAGAGACACCTTCTCATATAGAATTTTTTGAATCACGTAAACATCTTATAGAAGAAAAAAGTAAACTTATAAAAACTCTTAAAAAAGATGGAATTTTAATATTAAATAATGATGATGAAGCTGTTTCAGGATTTAAAGAAAAAACAAAAAACTTAATTTTTACTTTTGGTTTTAAAGATAGTTCTGATGTAAAAGCTTCTGGGGATAGTATTCTTTATAATGATAAAGAAATTCCAGAAGGTTTAATTTTTAGGATAGATCAAGATCAGAATAGTTTTCCTGTTATTATTGAGGGATTATTTGGAAGAAATCATGTATATGCTTCTCTTGGAGCTCTTGCTCTTGCTGTAGGCTTGAAATTAAACATAATAGAAGCCATAAATAAACTTAAAAATTATAACGTTCCACCAGGACGTATGCGTTTTTTAAAAGGAATAAATGATTCTTTTATCATAGACGATACATACAATTCTTCTCCTTTTGCTTGCGAATTTGCCCTTAGGACCCTAAAGGAGGTTAGATTGATTGGTAGGAAGATTGCTGTCTTGGGTGATATGTTAGAGCTTGGAAAACACACCGAAGAAGCTCATAAAAATATTGGTAAAATTGCGAAAGTAAATTCTGAAATACTTATAGTAGTGGGACCTAGAGCAAAAAAAATAAAAGAAGGTGCCATAGAAGAAGGAATGAAAGATCAAGATATTTTTGAATTTTCTGATTCATTTGAAGCTGGAAAATTCCTCGAAACATTTGTACAAAAAAATGATTTTATACTCATTAAAGGTTCTCAAGGAATGCGCATGGAAAGGGCAGTAGAGTCTATACTTTTAGATAAAGAAAATAAAGTTAAACTTCTTGTCCGCCAGGATCCTGAGTGGTTGGATAAGAAATAAAAACAGAGTAAACGTATAACGCCTACTCTGTGTTAAGAAGCTTTTAGGGCTTCTTCAATGTTTTTTTAGAAGGAATTATTAACAAAATGAATGCAGAAACTAAAAGAAAAATTCCTAATATAGTTTCTGGTTCTGCTTGATTAAGGTATTCAAACATTTTAACCTCCAATGAATAATTTTAATTTTTACTTTATTACTTTTTTAAGTATAGCATACCTTGGTTTATTTGTCAAGGTATAAAGTAAAAAACAAATAGAAAAGTGTTACTCAATATAATTTTCTCCTTTTTTACGTGGAAGGATATCATGTATCCTTAACCAAGATATTATACCTTTTCTACCTATAAAAACATAGATTAAAAATATAATAAAAAAAAGTTGTAATATTCCTAAAAGAACAAAACTTATTATTTCTAATATTTCCATAAAATCTCCTTTTTAAAATTCATTTAAAATATATCTTTAATAAATGAATTTGTCAATTTTTAGTTGGTGACTCTACAGCTTTAATTGAAGGGCTTTTTCATAATTTGATAATGAATTTATTTTTTTGACAAAAGTACAAATTAGTATTAATATAAAATAAATGCCCAATAAATGGGTTATTTCTTTGAAAAATAAATTAAAATCAATTTAATAAATTCATTAAATAAACAAAAAAGGAGTCTTTCATGAAAGTACTATTGTTGTTATTGTTTTCTAGTGTTAACTTACTAGGACAAGAAATTGATCTAAAAATTCCTGATATGAGCACAGCTTATTTTGGGTTTGCTAATGGTTGGCAGATTTTAATGGCAGGAACATTAGTGATTATTGTAACTTTATCTTTCAGCTTATTTATGAGCTGGAAAATAAAAACAAAATCTGCACATTATTCCATGTTGCAGGTTTCAGAAATAATATACCAAACTTGCAAAACTTATCTTGTAAGTCAAGCAAAATTTTTAATGACTTTGTTTGCATTTACAATGATTATTATTGTTATTTATTTATCACAGATGCCAAGTGGGAGATTTTCTTTCTTTGCTTCTGTTGGATATGTTTTTGTTTTTTCTTTACTAGGAATGATAGGTTCGTATCTTGTAGCATGGTATGGAATAAGACTAAATACTTGGGCAAATTCTAGGACTGCTTTTTTATCTTTAAAAGGCAAACCATGGGAAATAGTCAACCTTCCACTTCAATCAGGTATGGCGATAGGACTTTTTCTTATATCATTAGAATTGATAATGATGGTGATTATTCTTCTGGCTGTTCCTCGTGAATTGGCGACGTATTCCTTTTTAGGTTTTGCTATAGGTGAATCATTGTGTGCATCGGTTTTAAGATTAGCAGGTGGAATCTTTACAAAAATTGCTGATATAGGTGCGGATTTAATGAAAATTATCTTTAAGGTAAAAGAAGATGATCCTCGTAATCCGGCAACTATCGCAGACTGTACCGGTGATAATGCGGGAGATAGTATTGGACCGACAGCTGATTTTTTTGAAAGTTATGGTGTTACAGGTGTAGCTCTTATAACATTCTTTTTACTTGCGGTTCCTGATTCTATGCTTCAAGCTAAGCTTATAGTATGGATTTTTTCTATGAGATTTATTATGGATGTGTCTTCAGGTATATCGTATTTCATTAATCAAAAAATTTCTGAAAAGAAATATGCTAATCTAACTGAGTTTGATTTTGAAGAACCTCTAACAAGATTGATTAGAATTGCAGCTTTTGGCTGTATTATGATTAGTTTTATCGTAAGTTATATACTATTATCCCATCTAGGAAATGGATATTGGTATCAACTTGCAAGTATAATAAGTCTTGGTACTCTTAGTGCGCTTTTGATACCCGAACTTACTAAAGTTTTTACTTCTCCTAAGTCTGTATATGTTGGAGAAATAGTGAAATCAGGCAGGGAGGGAGGTTCTGCACTTGTAGTACTTTCAGGAATAGTTACTGGTAATTTCTCTGCTTTTTGGCAGGGAATGACGATGCTTTTAATTATGTTTCTTGGTTTTGTTATAGGAAAATTTTCTGGATTAGAAAATTTAATACCTCATATCGACGTAGGATCTTTAGGATTAATTGCATTTGGAATGTTGTGTATGGGCCCGGTAAATATAGCTACCGATAGCTATGGTCCAGTTTCAGATAACTCTCAATCTATTTATGAATTATCTCAAATTGAGAAATTACCTAACATAAGAGAAGAAATAAAACGTAATTTTGGATTTACTCCAAATTTTGAAAAGGCAAAAGAATTATTAGAAAGAAACGATGCTTGTGGTAATACTTTTAAAGCTACAGTAAAACCTGTGCTTATAGGTACAGCAGTCTCTGGTGCTACAATTATGGTTTTTTCTATTATGTTACTTCTTGAAAAAGTTGGTATGCTTAATTTAAGTTTAAGTGAGCCGCCGGTTCTTTTTGGATTAATAGCTGGAAGTGCTTTTGTTTTTTGGTTTGCTGGAGCTTCCACACAAGCAGTTACAGCTGGAGCATATAAAGCTACAGCATTTGTAAAAAAGAATTTTTCTTTTAATGTAGAAAAAGCTAGTGTTGAAGATTCTAAAAAAGTAGTAGAAATATGTACTACATATGCTCAAAAAGGAGCATTAAATATTTTTTGGGTGCTTATCTCTATCACTATTGGTTTCTCTTTAATAGACCCAAATTTCTTTATTTCTTATTTGATTGCTGTCTCTGTTGTTGGGCTTTTTATGGCTATTTATATGGCCAATGCTGGTGGAGCATGGGACAATGCAAAGAAAGTAGTGGAAGTAGATCTTAAGCTTTCCAATACTCCACTACATGAAGCGACTATTGTTGGAGATACGGTAGGTGATCCTTTTAAGGATACCTCCTCTGTTGCTCTAAACCCAATAATCAAATTTTCTAGTCTATTTGGTTTGCTTGGGATTGAGTTAGCTGTTAAGTTTGCTGTAACAAAAGATGGAATAACTTCTTATACGTATTTCCACTTTATTGCAGCAGCAGTTCTTTTGACAGTTGCTCTTGTTTTTGTGTGGCGTAGTTTTTACACCATGCGTATGGACTAATTTTAAATTAATTAATTAAAGGCGAGAATATAATTCTCGCCTTTTTATAATTATTAAAGAGCTTTTCTTACATAATACTTCCATAATGATTTGTTAATACTGATTACTTTTAATAATAACATATTCTTATAGTTTTGTCAATTGTGACCCTACAGAGAATCGAACTCTGATTTTATCCTTGAGAAGGATACGTCCTGACCGTTAGACGATAGGGCCTCATATAGAATATAGCATTTTAAAATAAAAATAAAAATAAAAAAGAGCGCACCTTTTGAGAACGCTCTGAATTTTAAAAATTATTTTTTCCCTGTAATTGCAATCTTATTCTTTTTTACAAGATATTTTTCTGATTTTTTTTTCTTTCCTTTTTCCTTTTCTGAGTTTTGCTTTTTCTCTCTTTTCCGCACGGTTTTGAAAATGTTTCTCTGACATGAGTAACTCCATTAGTTTATAAAAAAAATAGGTAAAACTAAAACAGAATACTTTATATAAAGAGCATTCTAAATAAACTATGAACCTAAAATAGTGTTTTGTCAAATAGACTGTGGAAAACTTTTTAGTCTTCTTCTGACTTTGGTTTTTCTAGTGAAAGTGTAGAAAGCTCTGGAGAAGTGCCTGATATTTTTAATACATCTTTGTCTATTTTTTTGAGCTCTTTATTTGAAGCATTGTAGTGGTTTACAACAGTGCCTAATGCATTACCAAGCTTGTCGTGGTATTCGTCAAAAGATTTTAAATGTTTTCCTAGATCTTCCACTTTTTTTATTATTTCTTTTGCAGACTCTTCTATTTTGAGGGCCTTGAGTCCTTGTAGCACTGTTTGTAGATATGCCAAGAAAGAAGTGGGGGATGTGATAATTACTTTATATTTTCCTGCTGCTCTTTGAATAAGGTTTTCATTCTCGCTATCATTTATATTCGTTGCACCTACTTTATTTGTAAGAAGATCATAATAAATAGCTTCGTGTGGTATAAACATGAATGCAAAGTCTGTAGTACCCTTACTTGGTTGAATATATTTTGCAGTTTCTGTTATTCTATTTTTTAAATCATTCACGAAGATTGTCTCTAGCTTTTTCTTTTCGGCCATATTTTGCTCCTCAGCCATTTTATTGTAATTCTCCAAAGAAAATTTAGAATCGACAGGAATTATTTTATCTTTCACAAAAACAACAGCATCTACAATAGTGCCATCAGGAAATGGATATTGCATTTGATAGGATCCAGGTGGTAAAACATTTTTTAGAACTGTTTCTAAATAATATTCGCCGAGTATTCCACGTTGCTTTGGATTTTTTAATACATCTTGCAGGCTTTGTAATTGGTCAGCAAAAGATATGACTTGTTTGTTTGTCTCGTCTAATCTAGTAAGTCTTTCTGTAACATCACGGATTATTTCATTTGATTGAGAGGAATGGAATTTTAAACTTTCTTGTACTTGTTTGTGTGATTCGCCTAGTTTGTTGTCTACTGTACGTGATAGTTCGTTTAATTGAGTGAGAATAAGATTCAAACCAGTATCGTTATTATTATTTTCTACTTTTTTATTAAATAAAAAATAAGCAATAATGCCTCCGATCAAAACTATTATAATGATTGTTAAAATATTTTCCATAGTTTTTCAAATAAATTATATACTATTTATTTAAATAATGTTTTAACGTATAAATCCAATCTTCATCTTCAGAATTTTCATTTTCTTTTGTTTTTAGAAACCATTCTAGATATCCACGGTCAGTCTTTGCTACATCTTCTACTGTTTTACCTATATGTTTTCCAAATGAGAACGAATGCATGAGTGAAGGCTTGGAGGATATCTCTATCATATTTTTATATACTTCTTCATCAGAAAAATTATTTTCTTTTTTTATTTTATCAAAAAGTCTTTCAAATAATTTTTCTAGTACCAATACATCTCCAAGAGCATCATGAGCTGTAGCATCTATATCTATATCTAAGAAATAACGTAAGAATTGTAATTTATGTTGAGGAATTTTATTTTCTTTGTCTAATGCACGAGCAACACGTAATGTGCAGATAACATTCTTAGGGTTTATATCTTCTTTTTTTATTATGGCTAGATCAAACTTGGCATTGTGAGCTACCATTATAGAATTTTCATCTTCAAAAAGATTTTTTATTTTTTTAAAATCACTACTTTCTTTGAAAGAAGTCTTATTTTCTACCATTTTGTTTGTTATGTGATGTACGGCAGAAGCTTCTGGTGGTATTTTGATTTCTGGTTTGTATAATTCACAGAATGTTTCATCTTTTATTTTATATGCTAGTTGGCATAGGAAATCTTTACTATCTACTCCTGTTGTTTCTGTATCAAAAAATATAATATTTTGTTCTTTATTCATACTTGGTTATTTTAACATATTTTTGGTATAATATTATAATGCTACATGAACAAATAAAAAATAGTATAAAAGATGCAATGTTAAAGAAGAATTTTGTTTTGCTTGAAACACTCCGTTCTATGGTTTCTGCATTCACAAACGAACTTGTTTCTAAAAATAAAAAACCTAGTCAATTTTTATCTGATGAAGAAGTTTTGATTGTGATAACACGTCTTGCAAAACAAAGAAAAGATTCGATAGAACAATACAAAAAAGGTAATCGTCAGGATCTAGTAGATGAAGAAAGTGCTCAATTGTCTATATTAGAGACTTATTTACCTAAATTAATGGAAAGAAATGATATTGAGGTGATTGTTAAAGATAAAAAAGTAGAATTAAATATTACAGATGTAACCAAAAAAGGGATTTTAATGCAAGCAATAATGAAAGATTTAAAAGGTAAAGCAGATGGTGGAGTTGTTAAAGAGATAGTTGATAGTCTTTTTTAATTTTAATATGCATACAGTACAAGTTCTAAATCAATTAGTAGAAAATCATCAAATAATAGCATATTTAATAATTTTTGTAGGTCTTATTATTGAAGGTGAAGTTGTTGTTATTACTGCTGGTGTTTTGTCATATTTGGGAGCTTTAGATTTTTGGATATCACTTTCTTTTATTTTAGCTGGTGGAATGGTTAAAACATTTGGTGGCTATTATTTAGGAGGTTTCCTTCATAAAAAATATAATCATCATAGATTTTTTAAATATCTTGAGAAAAGAGTTTTTTATTTTATACCCAGGTTTGAACAAAAACCATTTTGGTCTATTTTTATTTCAAAATTTATAATTGGTGTAAATTATTTAGTTATTATTTTTTCTGGATATAGTAAAATTTCATTAAGAACATTTTTAAAAGCTGAAATATTTTCTACAATAATTTGGGCGCCAATACTTTTGTCACTAGGATTCTTTTTTAGTCAGACTGCATTATCTTTAAGTAAAGAAATAGGTAGGTTTTCTTTACTTATATTTATATTTCTTTTTATATTCCTATTTTTTGATAAATTAATTGCCTCATTCTATCGAATCTTTGAATTTTTAAAGAATACTAATATTATTAATGAAAAAGAAAATGAATAAAAAAAAATTAATTACACATAATGGATCTTTTCATTCAGATGATATTTTTGCTGCTGCCACACTTTCTCTATTATTAGAAAAAAGTGGTGAAAGTTTTGAAATAATACGTACTCGTGATCCAGAAATAATTAAAACAGGGGATTACGTTTTTGATGTTGGTGGAGTTTATGATGAAAATATAAATAGATTTGACCATCACCAAAAAGGATTTGAAGAAAAAAGGTCTAATGGGATTATTTATTCTTCTTTTGGTTTAGTTTGGAAGAAATTTGGTGTTGATTTAGTAGGATCACAAGATATAGCAGATATTTTAGATAAGAAACTTACAGCTCCTATAGATGCTTCTGACAATGGTATTGATTTAGTTGAAAATAAATATGATGTATCGCCTTACTTTTTACAGTATTTTTTCTTTTCAATGAATCCAACATGGAATGAAAAAAAACTAGAGAAAGATGAAATGTTTTTAAAATGTATAGATATTGCAAAGATGATCCTCTCTAGAGAAATTATTCAAGCTGAGCATTTTATTTTAGCAGAAGAAAAAATAAAAGAGGATTATGAAAATTCAAAAGATAAAAGAATAATTATTTTAAATAAAGATTATTCATATGAAAATATTTTAAATAAATTTACTGAACCTATTTTTGTTGTTTATCCAAGGACAGACAATATTAGTTGGGGTGTAAAGGCCATAAGAGAAGATCCAAAGAATTTTAAGAATAAAAAAAATTTACCAAAAGATTGGGGTGGTTTAATGAATGAAGAATTGCAAAATATCACAGGTGTTGAGGATGCTATATTTTGCCATAAGGCACTTTTTATGGCAGTAGCAAAATCTAAGGAAGGAGCTATAAAATTAGCTAATTTAGCACTTTCAGTGTAAAATTAAGAAAATCAAAAATTTTTGAGCCTTCGCCCTCGGAGTCATAAGGACAGGGGACCCACGACTCTTAAAATTTTTATTTTCTTAATTTTATATGGCATTTATAGATGAAATAAAAATATATGGAGAAGCAGGCACTGGTGGCAACGGTGTTGTTCGTTGGCGTCAGGAGAAATTTATACCCAAAGGTGGGCCTGCAGGAGGTGATGGTGGACGTGGTGGTGATTTTTATGTTCAAGCTGTTCGCGATATACACATACTTTCAAAATATAAGGCAAAGAAAAGTTTTTATGCCGATAAGGGTGAGGATGGTGGAAATAAAAGTTTACATGGAAAAAGTGGTGATGATTTTATTTTAGAATTACCTATTGGATCTATCATTACAAATTTAGATACAGAAGAAAAATATCAACTTTTTAAGGAAGGAGAAAAAATATTACTTTTAAAAGGTGGCTATGGTGGATTTGGGAATGAACATTTTAAAAGTTCTACAAATACAACTCCACAAGATTGGCGCCCCGGAGAAGAAGGAGAACATGGTGATTTTCACATAGAATTAGAACTTTTTGCTGACATAGGCCTAGTGGGGCTTCCCAACGCTGGTAAATCATCACTGCTTAACTCTATAACCAATGCAGATGCAAAAGTAGGTGATTATGCTTTTACTACGTTAGATCCTAATTTGGGTGATTTTTATGGATATACGATAGCTGATATCCCAGGACTTATAGAAGGAGCAAATATGGGAAAAGGATTGGGGGTCAAATTTCTACGACATATAAAACGCACTAAGATGATTGCGCATCTTGTTTCTTTTGAAAATTTATCTAAAGGTTCTACTGGTATGATAAAAGTTTATAAAGAGATTCGTAAGGAACTTGAAAAATATGATAAGAATTTAAATTTAGAAGATGAAGGTCTTTCTCTTAAAGATGAGATAATTATTTTGACTAAATCTGACACAGTAGAGAATGATAAAACAATAGAAAGAGAAAAAAGTAAATTTAAAAAAATACTTGCCCGTTCCTCTGGCGGGAGTAAGAAAGTTTTTGTGTTGTCTTTATTTGATGATGATAGTGTAAAGAATCTGAGAGACGAATTAGTGAAAATTTTAAAGAAAAAGGTATAATAATAAGATGGTAAAGAAATATTATCCTACGATTGGATTAGAAATACATGCAGAACTAAAAACAAATACAAAGATGTTTTGTAGTTGTAAAAATAATCCAGATCAAGAAAAACCAAATATAAACATTTGTCCTGTATGTATGGCACATCCAGGAACTTTGCCTGTTATTAATAAAAAAGCAGTAGAAAATGTTATAAAAGTTGGTTTAGCCATAGATGGTAAAATTGCAAACTTTACAGAATTTGATCGTAAGAATTATTTTTATCCAGATATTCCAAAAGGTTATCAGATTTCTCAATATAAATATCCTATAGTCTCTGGTGGTCATCTTGCAGATTTTGATGTTACTCGAGTACATCTAGAAGAGGATACTGCTAATAATAAACACATAAAAGAAACTTTCCCACAAGTTCAACTTGTGGGAAATGGATATTCTCTTATTGACTATAATCGTGCTGGTGTGCCTTTAATGGAGCTTGTCACAGAACCTCATACTTTTAAGACTGACGAAGAAGCAGCCAAAGCAACTTCTACTTTTGCTAAAGAACTCCAACTTATACTTTGGTATTTAGGAGTTTCAGAAGCAAATATGGAAAAAGGTGAGATGCGAGTAGAGGCAAATATTTCTGTCTCTGATGATATAAAAGCTTTTGAGCTCAATAGACCTGTTGGATTGTCTGGACGTATGGAAGCTATAGCTTCTCTGGGAACAAAGGTAGAAGTAAAGAATTTGAATTCTTTTAAGAGTGTAGAAAAAGCAATAAAATATGAAGTAGATAGAATGATAGAACTTTTAGAAAATGGGAAAGGTTCTGAAATAGTGCAAGAGACTAGGGGTTGGGATGAAGCAAAACAAAAAACATTTTCACAAAGAAAAAAAGAATCAAGTCAAGATTATAGATATTTTCCAGATCCTGATTTACCAAAATTAAAATTATATGAAGTTTTCAACTTAGAGGAAATTAGAAAAGATTTATTAGAACTTCCTGAACAGAAACGATTGAGATATAAAAAAGATTTTGGAATAAAAGATGAAGATATAGAGAGCTATATTAATGATCCTTTTTTATTAGGTCCTTGGTTTGAAGATATCGCAAGAATACTTAAAGATAAAGAAAAAATAAAAATTGCTTCAAATTATATCACTTCTGACTTTATTGGTCTTGAAAAAAATGATTCAGAGGTTAAAAAACCTAGTCCAAAAAACATGGCTGAACTTTCATCTATGATTATGGATTCTTTGATAAGCTCACGTACAGCAAAAAATATTTTAATAAAAATTGTAAAAAAAGACGAATCACCATTAAAAATTGCAACAGAAAAAGGTTTACTTCAGAAAAATGATGAAGGCTCTATCAAATCTATTGTTGAGAAAATAATAGGAGAGAATCCTGAAGTTGTGGCTATTTATAAGGGAGGAAAAGAAAATGCAATCATGTCTCTTGTTGGAAAAATTATAAAGGAAAGTAATGGTAGTGCAAATCCACAAATAGTTATCAAAATGTTGAAGGATTTGTTATAATAAATAGATGAAGTCACTTGGTGAATATATAAAAGAGGCAGAAGAAAAAGGTGTGGCTATAGGCCATTTTAATATTTCAAATTTAGAAGGTTTGCATGGTATTTATAATGCAGCAAAGAAGTTAAATGTTCCTGTTATTATTGGTTTATCTGAAGGTGAAGAAGCTTTTGTTGGGAAAGAAGAAGCTTTTTCTTTAATAAATGCTATTCGTGAAAGGGATGATTACCCAATTTTTTTAAATGCAGATCATCACTATAATTTTGATTCTGTAAAAGGTGCTATAGATGCTGGATATGATGCAGCTATTATTGATGCTGTAAAATTACCCTTAGAAGAAAATATAGAACTTACAAAAAAATGTGTTGATTATGCTAAAGAATTTTCAGAGAAAAATAATAAAGATATTTTAATAGAAGCAGAGCTTGGTTTTATTGGAACTTCTTCTAAACTTTTAGATAAATTGCCAGATGGAGTCGGAGAAGATACAATGACAAAAGCTGAAGATGCAAAATATTTTGTAGAAAAAACAGGTATTAATTTACTTGCTCCATCTGTCGGCAATGTTCATGGTATGGTGAAGGGTGGTAATCCCAAGCTTAATATAACTAGAATAAAAGAAATTCGTGAATCTTCTGGTGTGCCTCTTGTTTTACATGGTGGTTCTGGAATTTCAGACGAAGATTTTAAAAATGCTATAAAAGCAGGAATATCTATTATTCACATAAATACAGAAATTCGTGTTGCTTACAAGGAAGCATTAGAAGAATATTTAAAAGAAAATCCAAATGATGTTGCACCTTATAAAATATTACATGGAGCAGTAGATGCTATAGAAAAAGTCGTAGAAGCAAGATTAAGACTTTTTAATAATTTAGAATAAAAAATGTTTTCACAAATATTCAATCAAATCAAAAACTTTTTACACCTGTTCCAGATATTTTTTGATTAAAAAAGTTTATTGTATATTTTACTTTTATTTGAACTTAGATATTCATATTAAAATGATAATATAAAATTTGCATTTTAAAAAAATTCGGGTATACTTTGATTTATGTTTACAATTAAGGCTACAAAAAGAGAAGAGGGTATAAAGACAGATACTTTAAAGAGCAATGGACAGATTCCAGCTGTTTTTTATGGAGCAGGAAGTAAGACTACTTCTATTTCTATCTCAATTATTGATTTCAAAAAAATCTGGCGTGAAGCAGGAGAATCTTCTACTGTTAAGGTGACTGTAGATGGTAAGAGTGTTGATGCACTTATACATGAAGTTCAGGTACATCCTATTACAGAAGAACCTTTACATGTAGATTTTCTAGTTGTAGATATGAATAAGAAGATAGAAGTTGGTGTACCTCTTGAATTTATAGGTATATCTAATGCAGTTAAAAATGGATCAGGTAATCTTGTTAAAGTACTACATGAAGTAGAAATTGAGGCATTACCAAAAGATCTTCCACATAAACTAGAAGTGGATTTATCAAAACTTGAAACAACAGAAAGTCAGATTTTTGTTTCTGATATTAAATTACCATCTGGTGTTGTTATGATTACTGACCTAGAAGAGGTTGTAGCTTCTATTATTCTTCAAGTAGAAGAAAAAGAGGAAGTCTCTTCAATTGATTTATCTACAATAGAAGTTGAAAAGAAAGGTAAGAAAGAAGAAGAAGCTGTTGATACTACCGTAGAAACTAAATAAACTATTTTTTTAATTATGTTATAATAAAAGCTATGGCCAGAAAGACAGTTATAGCTTTTTTTATTACAGTTTTTATCATAGTATCTTTAATATTTAAGACGTCTAATAGTGTAGATGCTTCTTTTGATTGTCTTACTTTAAACAACTTTTCTTCTGAAATAGATAAAAATTTTTGTAGGAATGAACTTGTTCAGATAGAAGCCCAACTCGCTGATTTATTAAATAAACAAAAAGAACAACAAAAACAGACAGGTACATTGAAGGGTGATGTAACTTATTTAGCTAGTCAAATAAATGCACTAAAAACAAAAGTTAAAGCTAGAGCTTTGAAAATTGCTCAGCTTAAAGTAGATATAAAAGACAAGGTTGTTAAGATAGATACCCTATCAGAAAAGATAAATCGTGAACATGAATCTCTAGCTCAATTATTACGAAATACAAATGATTTTGATAATCAAGATTTTATATATTTAATTTTTTCTGATGAAAGCCTTTCTAGTTTTTATAATGATCTTGAATCTTATGATTCTATCAAACAAGCAATAAAAACATCTGTTGATCAAATTAGAGGAATAAAAAGTGAGACAGAAGTACAAAAAAAAGACCTAGAAACAAAACAAGATGCAGAAACTAACGCAAAAGTGGAACTTGAAATTGCTCAGAAGAAGATTGCTCAAAGTGAATTAGAAAAGAAAAAACTTTTAGATATAAGTAAACAAAAAGAAAGTGAATATGAAAAACTCGCAGCTGAAAAAAAAGCAAGAGCAGAGAAGATTCGTTCTGCCTTGTTTCCACTTCGTGATGCAAAAGCTATACCGTTTGGCACAGCCTTAGAATATGCACGAGAAGCTGAAAAAATAACAGGAGTTCGCCCAGCATTTGTTTTAGCTATTTTAAAACAAGAAACTAATCTAGGAGCCAATGTAGGTTCGTGTGTTATAACCAATCTTTCTACTGGCGAAACAAAAAGTCAAAATTCAGATAAAGTTTTTGCTAAAGGTATTCATCCTACTCGTGATTTGCCTCTTTTACAAGAAATAGTTAAAGAACTTGGAAGAAATCCTCTTAGCACCGTGGTCTCTTGTCCACAATCAGTGGGTTATGGTGGAGCAATGGGTCCTGCACAATTTATTCCATCAACATGGGACTTGATTAAATCACAGATAGCAAAAGCTGTAGGTAAAACGGTCCCTGATCCTTGGAATCCTCTTGATGCAATTATGGCATCTTCTATTTTACTTAAAGGAAATGGTGCAGGATCTCAAACCTATACAGCAGAAAGAGATGCTGCCTGTAGATATTATTCTGGAAGAAAATGTTCTGATCCATCTGTAAAAAATGCTTTTTATGGAAATTCTGTTATGGCCATTGCTGCAAAAATCCAAACAGATATAGATTTGCTTTCAATCTAATATTATGATAATATGATAAAAGAAAATTCAAAAGATTTCTGAGTCTTAGTCCTTGGAGTCCGTGAGAACAGGGGACTAACACGACTCTTAAAATCTTTTAATTTTCTTTTTAAATTTATGAAAAAAGATATACACCCAAAATTTGACGTTAAAGCTAAAGCTACTTGTGTATGTGGATCTGTTTTTGAAGTAGGTTCAACAATATCTGAAATAAAAATGGAAATTTGTAGTCATTGCCATCCTTTTTATACTGGTAATGAAAAAGTTATGGATACCGCTGGACGCGTAGAACGTTTCAATAAGCGTCGTGCTTTAGTTGCAAAAGCTAAAAAGTAACTTAATAATTACCAAGCTCTTTCTTGGCATACTTTTTATAAAGCACAAAAATTTTCTACTAAAAATTTTCTCTGTCCGTCGCCGTCGCTCCTACCAAGGCTTTCTAAAAAATACGCCTGCAACGAGCTTATAATATATCTATATGAGCTTTGATCTAGAAGAACTTAAAAAGAATCACAACACCAATTATTTTGCTGGTGTTTTAGAACGTCTTTTACTTGAAGAAGAACAAGCACGAGAGATGATGGGTGGAGATGATGATTTGCATGAAATGGCCTCTTTAGAACTTAAATCTATACAAGAGCAAAGAGAAATTATAGAAAAACAAATTCAAGATATTTTAGATAAAGACATTGAAGAAGAAGAAATGGCAAATGAGGTTGTATTAGAAGTACGTGCTGGAGCTGGAGGAGACGAAGCTTCTCTTTTTGCTTGGGAGCTTGCACATATGTATGAATTATTTTCTGTAATGAAAGGTTGGCAATGGAAAACTAATTATGAATCAAAAAGTGAATTAGGTGGATATAAAGAAGCGAGTTTTGAAATAAAAGGTAGAGATGTTTATAAAATGATGCGCTATGAGACAGGAGTACATAGAGTACAAAGAACACCTGCAACAGAAAAGAATGGAAGAGTTCACACTTCTACATCATCGGTAGCAGTACTTCCTATTAGGAAAAAAGTTTTATTTGAAATTAATCCAGCTGATTTGGATATGGAATATTCTCGATCAGGAGGAAAAGGTGGACAGAATGTAAACAAGGTTGAAACAGCTGTGCGACTTATTCATAAACCAACTGGTCTAGATGTCCGTTCTACTAATGAAAGAAGTCAGCTCGCAAACCGTGAAAAAGCATTAATGATTTTAACAGCAAAACTTCAGCAACTTAAAGAAGAAGAAGAAGCTAAAAAATATGCAGGTGTTCGCAAAGATCAAATAGGTACAGGAGATAGATCAGAGAAAATTCGTACATATAATTTCTCACAAGATCGTGTTACAGATCATCGTATCAAAAAATCTTGGCATAATTTACCAAAAATAATGGGAGGATATATGCAAGAAATTGTAGACGCTATTCAATCTGGCGAAACAGGGGATGAAGAGGAATAAAATTTTGCTTTTTGTTTATCTATATGTAATACTTATTGTGTAGTTTCTTCAAGAGCTTTTTTGTTTTAATTGTGAGGTTTGATTTAGTTTAAGCATCAAAAAGATCATTGAGCGACGAGGGTATCTACGTTCTAATCTAGAGTTAGAACATTATAATTAGTTTTTGCTTGTTTTTTAAAAAACAAGAGAAGTAAATAGTATGGCTACAAAGCTATATGTAGGGGGACTCCCTTACAGTGTACAAGAAGATGCTCTTAAAGAGCTTTTCGCACAAGCAGGTTCAGTTACATCTGCTGTGATTATAATGGATAAGATGTCAGGTCGTTCAAAAGGTTTTGGATTCGTAGAGATGGCAACAGAAGATGAAGCACAAGGTGCTATTTCTATGTTCAATGAACAAGAATTCGAAGGACGTAAACTTACAGTAAATGAGGCTCGCCCAATGGAAGCTCGTCCACCAAGACAAAGTGGTGGTGGATATGGTGGTGGAAATAGTCATGGTGGTGGACGCCGAGAATACTAATATTTAATTAGTTTTTTAAAAAAGAGCCTTAGTTGAAAAATTAAGGCTCTTTTTCTTTTTTACTAATTTGCATAAAATAGATACTTTTGTTATATTTTATTGGGTTGATAAGAATTTAGGGCGTGTAGTTCAGTGGTAGAACGCTGTCCTGATAAGACAGAGGTCGTAGGTCCGATTCCTACCACGCCCACATGGAGATAAATAAAAACGAAAATAATAATTTATCCCAGACAAAACCAAATGGAGGGATTTGGTGGAAACCAGCAATGGAGATATTTAGCGAGATATCAACATGGATTGCATTTCCTATAATAATGGCTGTTATGGGAGGTAAAATTTTAGATGAACATTATGGTACAAAGCCTTTTTTTCTTCTAGCACTTACTGGTTTAGCTTTTTTAATATCATCTTATGGTATAGTAAAAGCTGTAAAAAAATATTCAGCTAAAACTCGCCTGAATGATGAAGTCGGGCAGGTAAAAAAAGAAGAAGAAAATAATTTATGACACAAGAAGAAAATATAATAATAAAATTAGAAGAATCAGCTGATAATATACATAGCCAAGAAGGAGAAGAACAGATATCTCACGAATCTACTCTTTTTGCTGAACCCATTTATCACTATGGAAATTTTACAATTACAAATGCTTTATTTACTAGTTGGATGGCTGTAATTGTTATTATTGTTTTATCTTTTATAATTAGAAAAAAACTTAAAGAAATTCCTACAGGAATTCAAAATTTTATTGAAGTTATAGTAGAAGGTGCTTTATCTTTGTGTGATCAAGTTACAAATGATAGAGCATTATCTTTAAAGATTTTTCCGATTGCAATTTCTGTTTTCTTTTTTATTCTTGTAAATAATTGGTTTGGGATTCTTCCATTGGGATGGATGGGGATTATAGAAAAAGGAAAAGAAGGACTTGTGTTTGTACCTTATTTTAGAGGTGGAACAGCAGATATAAATACTACTATAGCTCTATCTATAATGGCTGTAGTCGGGGCGAATATTTTTGGAGTTTTTTCTATAGGATTATGGAAAACTTTTAACAAGTATGTTAATCTAAATGTACTTGGACAAATAGGCAAGAAGATTCGTAAAGATCCTACAATTATATTAGTTGCTCCAATTACGTTCTTTGTTGGTTTAATTGAAATTGTTGGTGAATTAGCGAAAGTGGCTTCATTGTCTTTTCGTCTTTTTGGTAATGTTTTTGCAGGAGAAGTATTGTTGGTCTCTATGGCAACACTTGTAGCATATGTAGTTCCAATACCATTTCTTTTTTTAGAAATACTTGTAGGAGTAATTCAAGCACTTATTTTTTCAATTTTATTAGTTGTTTATTTTACTATAAGTGCGTCTGATCATGACGAAGAGCATGGTGAAAATAAACATAGTGAAGATATAAAAGAAGTTAAAGTTATAAATGAACAAAAAGTTTTGTCAGTATAAAAAGTGGGCGTATATACTTTGGATATATAAAAATGTATCTAAAGTATATCTGCTCTCTTAATCGAAAGAGAGAAGATCATTATTAATTAATATAAAAAACATATGGAAGGATTAACACCTTTTGCAAAAGCAGTCGTTATGGCAGTGGGCGCAGTTGCTCCAGCAATATCTATTGGTTGGATTGGCTCAAAAGCCATGGAATCAATTGGACGTAACCCAGAAGCTGCTGGGAAAATTCTTGTACCAATGCTTCTTGCTTGTGCATTCGCTGAAGCTATTGCTATCTATGCACTTGTTATTGCATTTTCAATATAGTTGGTAGTTAGAAGATTTAAAATTTAAAAATTTTTAATTTTTAAATCTTTTATACTGCTCGTTATATACGAGTATTGTATTATTAATTTAAAAAATTTTAATTTTCTATGGATTCAATTATTAACACGTTTCATATTGATTGGAAGATAATGATTGCTCAGGCTTTTAATTTTGGAGTAGTTTTTATCGTTTTATATGTTTTTGCTCTTAAGCCTCTTATAAAAACAATGAAAGAGAGGACAGAAAAAATAGAAAAAGGAATAGTTGATGCTAAAAAAAATTCAGAAATTTTGAATAATACAAAAGCTGAATATGAAGAAATTTTAGTAAAAGCTCGTAATGAAGCAAACAATATTTTTCAAGAAGGTAGAAAAGAAGCTGAAACAAAAAAAACATTGATGTTAGAAAAGGCAAAAGAAGATGTTGTTGTTATGATTGAAAATGGTAAAAAAACTCTCGAAAATGAGAAAATAAAAATGGTTAATGAGGCAAGAGAAGAGATTGCTTCTATTTCAATAAAAATAGCAGAGAAGATACTTGGTAGTAAGGTTGATGGAAGTTTTGATGAAAAAACAATAAAAGAATTAAGTAATATATAAAATTATGTCGACAATATCAAACAATGATATAGCAAATGCGATTTATTTAGTTTCGAAAAATAAAACAGAAACAGAACTTCGTATTGTAAATAATAAAATAATAAAATTTCTTACTCATAAGAGATTTTTATCAAAAACTAATGATATTTTAGAACGACTAGATAAAATAATTAATCGTGAAAATAAAAAAATTATAGTTAAAATATCAAGTGCTAAAAAATTAAAAGAGGAAATAAAAATACAACTTGCACTTTTTTTAAAAAAACGTTATGAGATGGAAAAAATTGTTTTTAATGAAATAATAGACGAGAAATTATTAGGAGGAATAAGAATAGAGATTGATGACGAAATAATTGATTTAACAATAAAAAATAAGATTAGAAAATTACAAGAACATTTAACAAGAAAAATATGAGTACGAATTATATAGTAGAAAATTTAAAAAAAGAAATAGAAAATTTTTCATCAGAAATAAAAGCTGAAAAAGTAGGTCATGTTTTAGAAGTTTTTGATGGTATAGCAAAAGTTTCCGGACTTTCTGATATAAAATCATCAGAAATGGTTACTTTTCCAAATGGAGAAATAGGCGTTGCTCTTAACTTAGAAGAAGATTCTGTTGGTATTATAATACTTTCTGATTTTTCAAAGATAAAAGAAGGTGATGAAGTAAAAACTACTGGTAAAATTCTCGAGGTTCCTGTATCTGATAGTATTTTAGGAAGAGTTGTGAATGCTCTTGGTGTGGAAATAGATGGTAAGGGGGTTATCAAAGCAGATAAAACTTATCCAATTGAAAAAGTTGCTCCTGGTGTTATTACTCGTCTTTCTGTTAATGTTCCAGTATCTACTGGTATAAAAGTTATTGATGCCATTATTCCTATTGGAAGAGGTCAGCGTGAACTTATTATAGGAGATCGTCAGACAGGAAAGACAGCTATTGCTATTGATACTATTTTAAATCAAAAAGGTCAAAATATGATATGTGTTTATGTTTCTATTGGTCAAAAAGATTCTAAACTTCGTAAAATTCAAACTAAATTAGAAGAAGGTGGCGCTATGGCTTACACAATTATTGTTTCAGCTGGTTCTTCTGAACCTGCACCTTTATCCTATATTGCTCCTTATACTGGAGTATCTATTGCTGAATATTTTATGGATCAAGGTAAAGATGTATTAATAATTTATGATGATCTTTCTAAACACGCTGTGGCATATCGTGAAATCTCTCTTTTGCTTAGACGTCCACCAGGTCGTGAGGCTTATCCTGGAGATGTTTTTTATCTACATTCTAGATTGTTGGAACGTGCTTGTAGAAGAAATAAAGAATATGGAGGAGGATCTATCACAGCATTACCTATAATAGAGACACAGGCTGGTGATGTATCTGCTTATATTCCTACAAATGTTATTTCTATAACTGATGGACAGATTTTCCTTGAGACAGATCTTTTTTATAAAGGTATTCGTCCTGCTGTAAATGTCGGACTTTCTGTTTCTCGTGTAGGTTCTAATGCACAAATCAAAGCTATGAAAAAAGTAGCTGGTACTCTTAAATTAGACTTAGCACAATTTCGTGAACTTGAAGCATTTTCACAATTTGGTTCAGATCTTGATAGTGCTACTAAACAACAACTTGAACGTGGAAAGAGAGCAGTAGAAGTATTAAAACAACCACAATACGCTCCTGTAGCCATAGAACACCAGATAGTAGTACTTTATGCATTAGTAAAAGGTTATATGGATAATATTCCTGTAGAAAAAATTAAAGAATTTGAGGAAGGTCTTATAAATTATACAGAAAATAATAGTAAAAAATTCTTTAAAGAAATTTCTGAAAAACAAATGTGGAGTGATGCAGGAGAAGAAGAATTAAAAAAAGTAATTGAAGATTTTAAAATAAATTTCCTAAAGTAATAAATATGGCAAGTACAAAAGAAATTAAAAGAAGAATAAAAAGTGTAAAGAGTACAAAGAAAATCACAAAAGCGATGGAACTTGTTGCTGCTTCAAAAATGAAAAGAGCTGTATCTTCTACTTTAGCTTCTCGTTTGTATGCAGAATATTCTTGGGAAATTTTAACATCTATTGCTAAAAATATTGAAAAAATAACTCATCCACTTTTTATAGAACGTGAAACGAAAAATATATTACTTTTTATAATTTCTTCTAATAGAGGACTTTGTGGTGCATATAATACACAAATCATAAAAAAAGTTTTATCTTTTTTGAGAAATGATAATAAAGATCTTAATATAGATATTGTTACAATCGGTAAAAAGGGAGATATCATGATGCGTCGTATTGGAAAAAATATTATTGCTAGTTTTTTTGAAATTCCAGCAAATATTTCTATTTCTGACATTGTGCCAATTTCAGAGTTTGCAATAAATGAATATAATTTGGAACATTATGATAAAGTTTTTGTTGCTTATACTGATTATATTTCTGCTATTTCCCAAAAACCAAATATTAGACAAATCATTCCAGTTTCAAAAATTAGTTTAAAAGATTTGATGGATACGCTGGGGCCTCTTTCTTCAAAAGTAGATGAGGAGAATAAGATACTAAAAGGTCAAGAAAAGGTAGATTATTTATTTGAAGGAGATCAGAATCAGCTCATAGGATCACTTGCAGAAAAAATAACAAGAATGCAAATTTATCAGATGCTTCTTGAATCAAATGCTTCTGAACAATCTTCAAGGATGATAGCGATGAAAAATGCTTCTGACGCTGCTGGGGAAATGATAGATGATTTAACTTTAGTATTTAACAAAGCAAGACAGAGTAATATTACTAAAGAAATTTCAGAGATAAGTGCAGGTATGGCAAGTGCAAGTTGATTTTTTAAAAATTATTATCAATTAAAAATTATTATAAAATAATAAAAGTAAATTATGAAAACAACAGGTATCATAAAAAGAATAATAGGTCCGGTCGTAGATGTAACTTTTCCGAATGGAGTTCCAGATATTTATAATGCTCTTTCGGTTAAGAAAGGTAGTTCAACAATAATTTTAGAAGTAGAGCAACACATAGGAGAGAATACTGTTCGTTCTGTAGCTATGGATTCTACTGATGGTCTTTATCGTGGAATGGAAGTTGTAGATACAGGATCTCCTATCTCTGTTCCTGTTGGAAAAGTTACCTTAGGAAGAATGTTTAATGTTCTTGGTGCTCCAATAGATAATGGTAAAGAAATAACAGGTTCCATATCTCCAATACATCGTAAAGCTCCGAGCTTTGTTTCTCAATCTACAAAAGTTGAAATTTTAGAAACAGGTATTAAGGTTATTGATCTTATTTGTCCTGTTCTCAAAGGAGGAAAGGTAGGACTTTTTGGAGGAGCTGGTGTTGGTAAGACTGTCGTTATTCAAGAGCTTATTCACAATATTGCGGCAAATCATGGGGGATATTCTGTTTTTGCTGGTGTTGGTGAAAGAACTCGTGAAGGAAATGATTTGTATCATGAGATGAAAGATTCAAAAGTTCTTGATAAGGTCGCGATGGTATTCGGGCAAATGAACGAACCACCAGGAGCTCGTCTTCGTGTGGCTCTTTCAGGGCTCACAATGGCAGAATATTTCCGTGATCAAGAAAATAAAGATGTGTTATTTTTTATAGATAATATTTTCCGTTTTACTCAAGCAGGTTCTGAAGTGTCTGCCTTACTCGGACGTATTCCTTCTGCTGTCGGATATCAGCCAACTCTTGCGACAGAAATGGGGATATTACAAGAACGTATTACTTCTACAGATAAAGGTTCTGTTACTTCTGTGCAAGCTGTGTACGTGCCAGCCGATGACCTTACAGATCCAGCTCCAGCAACCACATTTTCTCATTTAGATTCTACTGTTGTGCTCAATCGTTCACTTTCTGAAATAGGTATTTATCCAGCTGTTGACCCTCTTGATTCTTCTTCAACTATTCTTGATCCAAATATTGTAGGGAAAGATCATTATTATGTTGCTCGTGAAGTTCAACGCGTACTTCAGCGTTATAAAGATTTGCAAGATATTATTGCAATATTGGGTATGGAAGAATTGTCTGAAGCTGATAAAGAGCTTGTTACTCGTGCTAGAAAAATTCAGAAATTCCTTTCTCAACCATTTTTTGTGGCAGAACAGTTTACAGGATCAAAAGGTGCTTATGTTCCACTTGCTGAGACAATAAGATCATTTAAAGAAATTCTTGAAGGTAAACATGATGATAAGCCAGAAGGAGATTTTTATATGAAAGGTGCTTTGTAAAAAATATGTCAAAACAATTAAAATTAAAAATAATAACACCGGAACGATTAGTATTGGAAGAAATGGTTGATCAAGTTAGTTTACCTACAACATTAGGTGAAATTACTGTATTACCAAATCATATTCCTCTTATAACTTCTCTTACTTCTGGAGATGTAGTAGCATTGGTAAATGGAGAATATGTTCCTATGGCAGTTGTTGGTGGTTTTGTTGAGATTAAAAAGAATGGAGATGATGTTACTCTTGTCGCTGTCTTGGCTGACTTTGCTGAACATTTATCTGAAATAACAGATGATAAAATAGAAAAAGCTAAAACTAAAGCAGAAGAACTTAAAAAACAAATGGAAAATAAAGAACATGTTGATTATGAACATTTTGCCTTAGAACTAGAAAGATCACTTACTCGTGTGAGAATCACTGATAAATGGAAAACTAAAAAATATAGAAAATAATTAATAAAATTTTTTATAAAAATCTTCAAAAAATTTTATAAAGAATTCAAAATAAAATAAATTATGTCTAAATTTTATGTAGTGGCGACGCCAATAGGGAATATGGGAGATATAACTTTTCGAGCGATTGAAACACTTAAAGAAGTGGATTTGATTTTATGTGAAGACACAAGACAAACAAAAAAAATTCTCCAAAAATATAACATAAATACTCCTACTATGAGTTATCATACACAGAGCAAGCTTGCAAAGACTGATAAAATTTTTGAATTATTAAAAGATGGGAAAAATCTAGCATTAGTTTCAGATGCAGGAACTCCTACTATTTCTGATCCAGGAGCGATGCTCATTTCTCAAATTAAAGACAAATTTAATTTATCTACAAACCCTGCTATCGCAGAAAATGTAGATGAAGTGCAAGTGATTCCAATACCAGGACCTTCTGCTGTAATTACTGCACTTTCAGCTTCAGGATTACCAACTCACGAGTTTACTTTTTTAGGTTTTTTACCACATAAAAAAGGAAGAGAAACTTTATTTAAAGAAATAGCTGTAGCAGAACGCACTATGGTTTTTTATGAATCTCCACATCGTATTTTAAAAACACTTGAATCGCTTATAAAATTTTGTCCAAATAAAAAAGTTTGTATTGCACGTGAAATAACTAAAATATATGAAGAGTTTAAAACTGGTTCAGCAGAAGAGCTTTTAGAATATATTACTAAAAATCCTATTCATCAAAAAGGAGAGTTTACCTTACTTGTTTCCTAATTTTATAACAAATCTTCTGGATCTACAAATACCTCATAGGAAAAGGGAAGAGAGGATAATAAATTATATAGATTTTGATCTATAGAAGAATTATGAGAAAGTTCAGACAAAGACCATTTTAGTGGATCTAATTTTATAAGGGCATTTGTTATATATTGATTTTTGTTTTTTAGAATAAATCCACTAAAAATATCTGGGTTATATTCTTTAAAGAGTTCAGCTAATATTTTTTTTGCTTCCAATGAATCTTCTTTGTTTCCTAGGTAAGTAATTTTAATAAAACGTTTATAAGGGGGATAATTTAGATTTTTCCTGTCTTGTAATTCTTCACGTACAAAAGGAAGTAAATTTTCTCCTCTTACTGCAAGGAGTGCAGAATCTTTTTTGTTTTTTGTATGAATAATAAATTTTCTTTCAGTTATTGATAGCATAGAAAGTAAGAGCTGAATTATCTTTTCACTCATTTTATAATTTGGTATAGTCCAAAGTCCATCGAAGGAAGCTATCATAGATAAATCAATTTTTTCTTTTAAATAGTAAAAAGCCATTTCTGTACCTACGAGTATCGATGGAGTGTTTTTTTTAAATTCATTTACAATTTTAGATGCACCAGATGCTGTTTTTGCTATTTCTTTATCTAATTTAAATATTTTATTTTTTGGAAATTTTTCTTTTAATTCCTCATAGACTCTATCTGTACCGATACCGAGTGGCATTAGATTCCAGCTTTTACAAATAGGACATTTGGTTTCTGGATCTTTCTCTGTATTACATTTATTGCATACAAACATTCTTTTTTTACCATTACTAGATAAATATAAGACTAAAGGAGCGAGACATTTATCACAATTAATTGTTTCATTACAATCTTTACATATTGTATATGTGGCTAATCCTTTTCTTAAAGAAAATATAAAAACATTTTTTTTATTATTTAGTGTATTTTCTATCTCCTTTAAACTATCTTCGGAAAATATTCTAAATTTAGAATTAATCGAATTTTCATTTTTATCAATATTTGGATCTATTATTTCTATTTTTGTATTACTAAAATTAGTCCTAAAAGATAATGGATATACTTCTCCTAGATTATCATTTTCTTTTCTTGCTATTGTTTCATAACGTAGCAATGTATCACCTAATATAAATTTTGCATTAATTTTTGAAGCAAAAATTTCAGAGAAAATTCGTGAATCAAAGTGAGGTCTTCGTATCATTTTGTAAGCATTTGAGCTTTCGTGTTCAACTATTATTACACCTATGTCTGTTCTTGAAATAGATAGAAATGGAGCAGTTCCTAAAATCAAAACTCCGTGTGATGAGTTTATTATTTGCTTGTATTGTTCTATTATTCTTTTTGGTTTTAAACCTCCGTGTATAAAGAAAGTAAAATTTTCAATACCTTTTGAAAGTGATTGATAAAATATCTCTATGTCATGTTCTGTTGGTAATACTAGAAAAACAGATTTTTTTAAAGCAAATTGCCCTCGTATCAAAGTTTTATAATAAGAGATACGATCTTCTAGTTGAGCTTGAAAAAGCAATTTTTCTGTTTTAATATTTTTATTAAAAATATTTGTTTCTATTTGATTATTGTTTTCAGTTAAGGCTTTTTGGTTATTCGTAGAAAGTTTTACTATCTCATCATACTTTTCTCTAAAAATAGAAGGAATAAAAGATACTATGCTACTATTTTTTTTTGAAACAAAATAAGAACTTAATAAAAGCGTAGATTCGATAAATTCATTTCTAAAAATAGAATGTTCTTTTATTTCGTCTATCTTTTTTAAATTAAAAGACATTTCTTTTAATTTTGATTTAATATTACTTGCATCTTCAGAGGATATTACCAAACCTAAAATTTTTTTATTACGTATTGGTATATTTACAATACTTCCATTTTTAATATCTTTAGCCGTAAAATAGGTTAAATCTGTTTTAAAAACTCCTTTTTGAAGTGGTATTACTGTAACTATTTTCATCTTTTCATTCTATCATAATTTGTGATATATTAACCTTATGGGTATTTTTTCAAGAAAACTAGGAATAGATTTAGGGACAGCAAATACTTTAGTATTTTTACCCGGAAAGGGAATAGTTTTAAATGAGCCTTCTGTTGTTGCAGTTTCTGAGCAAGACAATAAAATTTTAGCTATTGGATTTGAGGCTAAAGATATGATAGGAAAAACTCCAGATTCTATTATTACTTATTGTCCAATGAAAGATGGAGTTATTGCAGATTATCGTGTTACTGAAGCAATGCTTCATTATTTTATAAATAAAGCATTAGGTAAATTTAATTTTTTTAAACCAGATGTTATGATTTCTGTTCCTGCTGGAGTTACTTCTACGGAACGTAGAGCAGTTGTTGAGGCAGCGATACGTGCAGGTGCAAGAAATGCTTATGTTGTGAAAGAGCCAATACTAGCTGCAATAGGTGCTGGTATTCCCATTTATGAATCAAAGGGATATATGGTTGTCGATATTGGTGGTGGCACAACAGATGTTGCTGTCATATCTTTAGGTGGGATTGTTGCTTCTACTTCAGTAAAATGTGCAGGAAATAAAATTGATCAAGCTATCGCTGATTATATTAAAAAAACATTTAACCTAGCTATAGGAGACAGAACAGCAGAAGAAGTAAAAATAAAAATTGGTGCGGCTCTTTCTCTTGAAGAAGAATTAAAAGTTACAATAAAAGGACGAGATTTTATACAAGGACTACCAAGGTCTGCACAGGTTGGAACTAATGAAATAGTAAAAGCAATAGATGGAGAATTAAAACAAATAGTAAAGGCTATTAAAGACGTATTACAAGAAACGCCACCAGAGCTAGCTTCTGATATTATAGATTATGGAATTATTATGACAGGTGGTTCTTCTCAATTGCGTAATTTAACTGATTTGGTTTATAGAAAAACTGGAGTAAAAGCCACACTAGCTGAAGATTCTCTTTTTTGTGTTGTGAAAGGTACAGGTTTAGCACTCGAACACTTAGATGTTTACAAAAAAACAGTTTTAAGTAAAAAGTAAACTTTACTTTAAAAGTTTTAATTTATTTTTTATACAAAAATATGGGCATACTCAAATATTTAGATAAAAATAATTTGCATCATGCATATTTGATAGAAGGTGAAAGAAATGAAATTCTACCTGAAATTTTTAAATTTTTAGAAGATTTAGGTGTAAAAACTTCTAATAATCCAGATTTTTATAATATAACAATAGATTCTTTTAAAATAGAAGATGCTCGTAACCTAAAGTCAGTTCAATATGAAAAAAGTTTTTCTGGTGGAAAAAAAATATTTTTAATTTCTGTAAATAATTTTTTATTAGAAGCACAAAATACTTTATTAAAAATTTTTGAAGAACCTAAAGAAGATACACATTTTTTTATAATTATTCCTAATAAAAATATATTATTAAAAACCTTAATATCTAGATTTTATTTAATTTCTTCTAATCAAGATATGTCTGATGATCAATTAATATTAGCAGAAAAATTTATTTTAATGCCAGTAAAAGAAAGATTATTTTTTATGAAAGGATTTTTATCAGAAGAGGAAGATAGTGAAGAAAATTTGATAATTCAACCTTTGAGCAATCGAGCAAAATCTTTGAATTTTTTAAATGCTCTTGAAGTAAGTTTATATAAGAGAAAAAATCAAATTTTATTAAATGACTTTTTTCCTCATTTATTAAAGGTTCGTGAATTTGTAAATCAACCAGGTTCTTCTTTAAAGAGTCTAATGGAATCTATTGCTTTAGCTATTCCAAATTTTTAATTATTTTTTTTATATTATGGTATAATATATTTATGCAATATAATTTTTCAAATTTTAAATTAGAAATAAGTAAGATTGTAGACTATTTAAGCAAAGAATATGGTCAATTAAATATTGGCCGTGCGTCACCAATGATTTTAGATAGTGTTTCGGTAGAATCTTATGGTTCTTACGTATCATTGAAAAACATAGCATCAGTTTCGATTGAAGACCCTAAAACATTACGTATTATTCCTTGGGACAAAAATCAGATAAAAGGAATTGAAAAAGGTATAGTTTCTTCTAATTTGGGATTATCTGTAGCTGTAGATGGTGAAGGTATAAGAGTTATTTTTCCACAGCTAACCACAGAGACTCGTCAGACGCTTGTTAAAGTTTTGAAAGAAAAATTAGAAGAAAGTAGAATAACAGTACGAAAAGAACGTGAACAAGTCTGGGACAAAATTCAAAAATTAGAAAAAGAAGGTAATCTAACAGAAGATGAAAGATTTAAAGCAAAAGAAGATTTACAAAAAGTTATAGATGAAATAAATCAAAAACTAGAAAATGTTTTTGAAAAGAAAGAGAAAGAAGTAATGGGGTAAAAAATTAGGAATTAATAATTACGAATTACAAATTGAACATACTTATATTTATAATAATTCTTCTTGTTCTTGTACTGATCCATGAGTTTGGGCATTTTTTTTCTGCTAAAAAATTTGGTATTAGAGTAGATGAATTTGGTTTTGGTTTTCCACCAAAATTGTTTGGTATAAAAAAAGGGGAGACAGAATATACTTTTAATCTTTTACCAATTGGTGGTTTTGTTAAAATTTTTGGTGAAAATCCTGATGAAGAAAATACTAATGGGCCAGATGCATCTAGGAGTTTTATAAATAAACCAAAATATAAACAGGCAATAGTATTACTTGCTGGAGTTTTTGCTAATTTTTTACTTGCATGGATTTTATTTTCTATTGGTTTTTTGTCTGGTCTTCCTACATCAGTTGGCAGTGAACCAAAAGGATATAAAATCGTAGATTCTCACTTGGTTGTAGTATCTGTCTTAGATGATTCTCCTTCAGAAAAGGGTGGATTAAGATCTGGAGATAGAATAATTTCATTAAGGAGTGAAAATGAGATAGTCTCAGAGATCAATCCTGATATATTAAAATCTTTTGTCGTTTCTCATGGTGATAAAGAAATTGAAATTGGTTATACAAGAGGAAAAAACATAGAAACGAATATTGTAAAAATAATTCCTATTAAAAATTCTGTTAATGAGAGCTATAGTATTGGTATTTCTATGGACCAGATAGGAATAGTAAAATTACCTATTTTAAGAGCTTTTTGGGAAGGATTTAAACTTGACTGGTTTGTTGCAAAAGGTACCGTTATCGGGCTTTATACGCTCATTAAAGAGGGTATAATGGGTGAAGGGAGCTTTGATTCAGTTACTGGACCTGTTGGAATGGTTGGAATAGTCGGTGATGCCTATCAATTTGGTTTTGTATATTTATTATCTTTTGCAGGTTTAATTTCCGTAAATTTAGCGATAATAAATCTTTTACCATTTCCAGCATTAGATGGTGGACGTTTGTTTTTCTTACTTATTGAAAAAATAAAAGGTTCTAGAATAAATCCTAAATTTGCAAATGGTGCAAACATGGTAGGTTTTTTGATTTTAATTATTCTTATGCTTTTAATTACTTATCACGATATTATAAAACTATTTTAGTTTTCAATAAATTGAACTGGTAGAAGAATTCTTATTTGGTTATTTTTGATAAAAAGATCATTACAGGGTATAATCTTTATATGCTTTTAAATTTGATTAAAGTATTTTTGCCAATGATTGTCGCTCTTTTGATTGGGCTTTTTATTACACCACTTGCAACACATTTTTTTTATAAATATAAAATGTGGAAAAAATATTCTCGTAATAATGTTACTAATTTGGATTTTCAAAAAATCCATAATGAGAATGAAGAAATTAAAACACCCAGGGTTGGTGGAATAATAATTTGGGTTTCTGTACTCTTTTCAACTTTAATATTTTATTTTATATCTGTTTTATTTCCAGGAGATATGACTGGAAAAATAAATTTCTTAAGTAAGAATCAAACGTTGATTCCTCTTTTGGTTTTACTTTTTGGATCTTTTTTGGGACTCTGGGATGATCTTATACAAATCTATGGAAAAGGAAAGATCGCTCAAGACGATAAATCTTGGCGCAAATGGAAAGCACTTTTAATTGTTTTTATATCTTTTTTAATTGGAATTTGGTTTTTTTATAAGTTAGGAATGACCTCAATAAGTATTCCTTTTGGTGGAGAAATGTATTTAGGTATTTTTATTATTCCATTTTTTATTATTGTTTCTTTAGCAACTTTTTCTGGGGGAGTTATTGATGGTATCGATGGACTTTCTGGTGGTGTATTTGCTTCTATTTTTACAGCATATTCTGTAATTGCATTTATAAACAACCAAATTGATATTGCTGCATTTTCAGCTGTTATTACTGGAGCAGTATTATCATTCTTGTGGTTTAATATACCACCAGCAAGATTTTATATGGGTGAGACTGGTATTATGGGACTTACTATAACCTTAGCAACAATATCATTTTTAACAGACTCTATTTTAATTCTTCCTATTATTAGCATGCCACTTGTTATAAGTTCTGCATCAGTTATTTTACAAATTCTTTCAAAAAAATTAAGAGGAGGAAAAAAAATATTTATACTTGCTCCGATACATCACCATTTTGAAGCACTTGGATGGCCTTCTTATAAAGTTACTATGCGTTTTTGGATTTTATCTATTGCTTTTTCTGTTATAGGTATAATTTTAGCGGTAATAAGTAAATAAAATTATGTTTAAAAAAGTAGATAAATTTTTTTTAATAATTATTTTTCTTCTAATTTTTTTAGGAGCTGCTATTTTTGTTTCTGCTTCATTGGGAATTTTAGCTAAAAATCAAGGAACCTTTTATTCAGTTCTTTTTAGTCAACTAGTCCTTGGTTTTGGTTTTGGTTTTTTGGGTATGTATTTTGCTCTTAAGGTAGATTATAAATTCTGGAGGAAATATTCTTTTTATATTTTATTAGGATCAGTACTATTAACTACAGCAGTTTTTATTCCAAACCTAGGATGGACTCATCTAGGAGCGAAAAGATGGATAGATTTTGGTTTTGTTAGATTTCAACCAGTAGAAATCTTAAAATTTGGTTTTATAATTTATTTTGCAGCTTGGCTTTCTTGGGTAAAGAACAAAGTTCAAGATTTTAAATTTGGTATTCTCCCGCTAGGTATTTTACTTGGAATTATTGCAATAATTTTATTTAATCAACCAGATACTAAAAGTTTTATTTTGATCACTATTACAGGTATATCTATGCTTTTTGTTTCTGGGGTATCCATGAGATACATATCTTTAATAGGAATAAGCTCAGTTTTGGTTCTTGGTACTCTTGTATTTTTTACTCCATATCTTCAAGAGCGTGTAAAGACATTTATTGATCCATCACAAGACCCTCAGGGTTCTTCTTATCAAATACAGCAATCACTAATAGCCATAGGTTCAGGTGGAATTTTTGGTAGAGGGTATGGTCAGAGTATTCAAAAATTTAGTTATTTACCAGAACCGCAAGGGGATTCTATTTTTGCAGTAATTGGAGAAGAATTAGGTTTTATTGGAAGTGTTGGAATAATTTTTCTTTATTTACTTTTTGTCTTACGTGGACTTCGTATCGCAAACAATTCTCCAGATTTATTTAGTAGACTTTTGGTTTCAGGAATTGTTATACTAATTGCAGCACAATCTTTTATGAACATAGCTTCTATTACTGGAGTTTTTCCATTAACAGGAGTACCTCTTCCTTTTATGAGTCATGGAGGAACTTCATTAATGATAGATCTTATAGCAATAGGAATAGTGCTTCAAATATCAAAGTTTCAAAATAAAAAATAATATAAATAAAATTAATTATGAAAATAGTATTTACAGGAGGAGGAACAGGTGGACATTTTTATCCAATTATTGCTGTTGCTCAAAAAGTTAATCAAATAATAGATAAGGAAAATATAATAGGAGTAAAACTTTATTATTTTTCTGATGATCCCTATGACAAAGAAATGCTTTTTGAGAATGGGCTTATTTTTGAAAAAGTTTATGCTGGTAAAATGCGTACATATTTTTCTATTAAAAATTTTTTTGATATGTTTAGAATGTTTTTGGGTTCAATAAATGCTATATATAAGATATTTTCAATTTATCCTGATGTTGTTTTTGGTAAAGGTGGATATGCTTCATTTCCGACTATTTTAGCAGCAAGGATTTTACGTATACCTATTATAATTCATGAATCAGATTCTACTCCAGGTAGAGTAAACAAATGGGCTGGACATTTTGTTAAAAAAATTGCTATTTCTTTTAAAGAAGCTGTAGACTATTTTCCTAAAAAATTTGTTGTATGGACAGGGCATCCAATAAGAACCGAAATAGAGCATCCCATTCAATACGAAGAAGCATTAAATTATTTTAAACTAGAATCCAACCTACCGGTTATACTAGTTTTAGGTGGTTCACAAGGCGCAGAACTTATAAATAATATTATACTTGATGCACTACCAAGACTTTTAAATAATTTTCAGATTATACATCAAATAGGAGTTAATAACTTTAATAGTGTTTCAGCAAGAGCAAAAGTTATACTTGAAAAAAAACAAGAAAAAGCTAGATACTTACCTTTTGCTTTCTTGAATCCACTCACAATGAAAATGGCTGCTGGTGCAGCGACTATCGTAGTATCAAGAGCAGGATCTACAATATTTGAAATAGCATCTTGGGGTATACCTTCTATTTTAATTCCAATAACTAAAACTAATGGTGATCATCAAAGAAAAAATGCTTTTAATTATGCTCATACTGGAGCATGCAAGGTAATAGAGGAAGCAAATATGACTGCAAATATTTTGAGTTCAGAGATCGAAAGAATAGTGGAAGATAAAGAAATTTGGAATAATATGGCCAATAGTGCAAAAGCATTTAATAAACCTGACGCTGCGTATAAAATAGCTCGTGAATTAATAGATACAGTTTTGAGCCACGAGAAATAGATGTTAGAATAAATAGATGTCAGAGAAAGAACAAGTAGAGAATAAAAATAAAGTAGTCACAAGATTTGCACCTTCACCTACGGGTTTTATGCATGTTGGTGGTATTCGTACTGCTTTATATGCTTGGCTTTGGGCAAAGAAAAATAATGGTACTTTTATATTACGTATTGAAGATACAGATAAGGAAAGGGAAGTCAGAGGATCGATAGAACACATTATCGAATCATTAAATTGGTTAGGAATTAATTGGCATGAAGGTCCAAATATTGGAGGACCACATGCTTCTTATTTACAATCAGAAAGATTAGATTTATATAAAAAATATGCACAAATTTTAATTAATAAAGGTTTGGCATACCCTGATCCATATACTGAAGAAGAAGTTGGAGTTTTTCGTGATACAGCAGAACTTGCAAAAAAACCATTTTTATATAGAGAACATCGTCCAGAAGTTTTTGATAAATGGGACGGCGCGAAACCACTTCGTTTTAAAACTCCTGAGATAAAAAGTTATAAATGGAACGATTTAGTTTATGGAAATCTTTCTGCTGGGCCTGAAGCACTGGATGATTTTATTTTAATAAAAAGTGATGGTTATCCAACATACAATTTTGCACATATTGTAGATGATATTGAAATGTGTGTGACACACGTTATGCGTGGACAAGAATTTATTTCTTCTACTCCTAAATTTTTATCTATTTATGAAGCATTAGGCATCAAACCTCCATTTTATGCCACATTGCCACCAATAATGGGGTCAGATGGAAAAAAGAAACTTGGAAAAAGAGATGGCGCAAAGGATGTTTTAGAATATAGAAATGAAGGGTATTTACCCGAAGCCATGATTAATTTCTTAGCTCTTTTGGGTTGGAATCCTGGAGATGAAAGAGAGATATTTACTGTAGATGAGCTTATAGAAGCTTTTGATATTTCTCGTATAGGACATTCTGGAGCACAGATGAATTTAGAAAAATTAGATTGGATAAATAAAGAACATATCAAAAAATTATCCAAAGAAGAGTTAAGAAATAATATTTTTAAATATTTACCAGATGAAATAAAAATAGAAAAAATTATTCCTATAATTTCAGAAAGAATTTCAAAATGGAGTGATATAACAGAAATGATAAAAAGGGGGGAGTTGGATTTCTTCTACAAAGAACCAATCTATTCTAAAGAGAAATTAATATATAAAGATTCAACGCAAGAAGAAATATCAAATAATATAAAAAATATTATTTTAAAACTTGATGAAATAGATGAAAATTCTTTCTCAAAAGAGAAAGTCAAAGAGTGCTTAAATCTAGTTTCTCAAGAGACTGGAAAAAGTGGAGCTATATTGCACCCAGTACGTTTTGCATTATCAGGCTTAGATAGATCCCCAGATCCATTTATTATTGCAGAAATTTTAGGAAAAAATGAAACTTTATTACGATTACAAAAAGCTTTATAGGTTTATAATTATATTTTTTTTAGGAATTTTGATGTTAGTTCCTTTTGTTTTTTCTTATGCAGAAACCATAGAAGAACTTAATAATAAAATAGGTCAAAAGAATATAGATATAACAAAGCTAGAACAAGAGATAGCATTATATCAATCTCAAATTAATAATTTAGGTAAACAAAAAAGTTCTTTAAGTAGTTCTATTAAACAATTAGACTTAAGTAAAAAAAAATTAATTGCAGATATATCTATAACTCAAAATAAAATAGACAAGACTAATTTAACAATACAAGAATTAAGTTTAAATATAAATGATAAAGAAGATATTATTTTAAATAATAGTAATGTTATAGCATTAGATATAAGAAGAATGAATGAGCTTGAACAAAATGATTTAATAGAAACAATACTATCAGAAAATGATTTTACTATTATTTGGAATGATATAGAAAATATGTCTTCTATCAGTAATGCATTAATAGAAATGACGACTAAATTAAAAAAAGTAAAAAATAATTTAGAATACACAAAAAAAGAAACAACCGATGCAAAAAATGAACTTATTACTCTTAAATCTAAATTAAATGATCAAAAAAAGATAGTAGAGCAAAACACAAAAGAAAAGAATAAGCTCTTAACACAAACAAAAAATAGTGAGACTAGTTATCAAAAATTATTAAAAGATAGACTTGCAAAGAAAGAAGCTTTTGAAAAAGAAGTAGAAGGCTATGAATCACAAATAAAATTTATATTAAATCCATCTTTGCTTCCACAAAAAGGAGTTTTGTCTTGGCCACTTGATTATGTATATATAACTCAATTATTTGGTGTTACAAAGGATTCTAAGCGTTTATACGCTTCAGGATCACATAGTGGTGTCGATTTTAGAGCTTCTATAGGTACTCCAGTTAAATCAGTTGCAGATGGAGTAGTCGTTGGTGTTGGAGATACTGACAAGACCTGCCCATATGCTTCTTTTGGTAAATTTATATTTATTAAACATAACAATGGATTATCTACTACTTATGGTCATCTTTCACTTATTAAAGTTTCAGAAGGTCAAAAAATAAAAAGGGGAGACATAATAGGATATTCTGGAAATACTGGGCACACTACAGGTCCACATTTACACCTTACTGTTTATGCTTCTGAAGCTGCAAAAATGGAGACTAGACCAAGTAAGGCTTGTGAAGGACGTTCTTATACTATGCCAATAGCACCAACAAATGCCTATCTTGATCCAATGTATTATCTTCCATCTTTACAATAGAAGTTATATTAACAATTATCATTGTAAATAATTTTAATATAATGGTAAAATAAAAATATGGAAAAAGATATTAAAAAAAATAAAAAATTTTTTACTTATAATAACAAAGAGGGTGGATTTTTAAAGTTAATAATTTTTCTAGTTATTGCTTTATTTTTAATGAAATATTTTAAAATAAATGCATCTGATATAATTAACTGGATTAAGGATTTATTTATTAGTATTTTAAATTAAAACTAAAATGAAAAAAAGTAATAAATCAGAAAAAGGGATAAGTCTTATCGGAATTCTATTATTAGGATTCATTCTTATACTTGTTCTTAGTTATTTTAAAATAAGTGTAAGATCTGTGATAGAAGATCCTTTAGCTCAAGACAATATAAGCTATATTGGTGGAAATACTAGAAATTTATGGGATGATTATTTTAAAAAACCAGCTTTTTATTTATGGAATGATGTTTTTATAGATATTTTCTGGGTATCTTTTATAGATAATATGGAAAGAATTCGTGATGGTAAACCTACTGATTACGAAAATCTTGCTCCTACGCTTAATCAATAGGGAATAACACATTTTAGTATCTTTTGTACTAATCTATTTAATTAATAGTATGTCGCACAATATATCTTTAGGGCATATATATAACAAAAAGGCTATTTACATGAACTAGAAAGCTCATAACCTGCTGCTTCTGCTTCCATTGGAGTTAAGAAATATATTCTATTTTCTTGTTTGATTGTTTTTCCTGAAGAGCAACTTAAAGAATAGTATTTACTTCCTCTAGTTGAACCAAAAAAATTTCCTAGAGTTGAACTTTTTATTATATTTGAATTTAATGAATTTGGTATTTGGTTATCTAAATTTGGATACATAGATCCTACAATATTTGCTTCTTGATCTATATACTCTATTTTTATGCCCTCTTGTACCTGATTTTTTGATAGTCTACCTAGCTCAAATGAGCCCAGACCAACCAAAATTATTATAATAATTACCAATATATCTTTACCTTTTTCATTTTCTATAAATTGCTTGATTTTTTCCATATAATTGTTTATACTTCATTCTGTTGATTTATAAGTAAATATTAACATTTAATAATATAAAAACATATGGCACATAGAAAAGCTGGCGGAACCGCGAAAAATTTAAGAGATTCTAATCCAAAGTACCTAGGTACAAAGCTTGCTGATGGCCAAAAGGCTCAATCTGGCTCTATTATCATTCGCCAGCGTGGTACAGCGATTATGGCTGGAAAGAATGTATCTATGGGGAAAGATCACACACTTTTTGCTTTAAAGCCTGGAATGGTCAAATTTGGCTCAAAACGTAAAACATCTTTTAATGGTAAGACTGTTGTTAAAAAGGTAGTAAATGTAGTCTAAAACTCCCCTTCTTTTAAAATAAAAAACCCCTTAAATTAAAATAGGGGTTTTTTATTTTAAATTATATTTTTTCTACAATAAGTTTAAAAAATGATTTTTTATTTTTAATAACAACTGGTATTTCAAACTCCCCTATTTCTTTTATTTGTTTTTCTAAGACAATAAATTTCTCTTCTATTTGTATACGATATTCTCTTTCCATAGAATCTATTAATGTTTTTTTGTGAATTGTAGAAAAAAGATGACCTTTTTCGTCTGATTTTGCTTTTATTATTATGGTTTTACCTTTTATTTCTTCTAAAATTTTAATCAAAAGATCTTCTTGTATTTCCCTTTCTATTATAATTTCTTTTTTATTTTTTTCTATTTCTGCTATTGCTTTTGGCGTTGCAAGCGTGGCCCATTTTTTGGGAAATAAAAAATTTAAGGCATAACCATCATTTACTTCCTTTATATCATATTTTTTACCTACTCTAGATATATCTTGTAAAAAAATTACCTTCATTTTATTTTTATTATTTTAATAATAATTCTATTGCTTTATTTAGCTGCACGTCATTTTTTTGTTCTATATCTTTCTTTGTAAAAAGTATTTCATAATCAGGAGTCAATCCTTTTTCTGATATAGAATTACCCTTAGGGGTTAACCACTTAGCTACTGTAATTTTTAACATAGTATTTGGTGTAACTTTCAATAATTCTTGAACAGAACCCTTGCCATAACTTGTTCCTCCAACAAGAAAAGCTTTTTTGTAATCTTGCATTGCACCAGCTAAAATTTCAGAAGCAGATGCAGAACCACCATCTATTAGGATTCCAAATTTTAATTTATCACTAAATATGTCATATCCCTGACTTCTATATATTTTAGGTTTAAGATTATCTCCATAATCTTCTGTTACTACAACTTTTCCACTATCTAAAAACCAACTAGCCATACTAACTGCTGCATCTAAATATCCTCCTGGATTACCTCTTAAATCAAGTAATAATTTATCAGTTTTTGTTAAAGAAAATTCTTTTAAGGCTTCTCGAAATAATTCTGCAGAATTAGCAGAAAAACTATAAAGTTTGATTACAAAAATACCATCTTTTCTTAATTCTGTATCAAGTGTTGGTATGTTGATGACACCTCTCGTAACATTTATTTCTTTAGGTTCTTCATCTCCTTCACGAAAAATTGTAAGAGTAACAACAGTACCGACATCTCCTCTGATTAATTTTATTGCCTTATCTATACTTAAATTAGATGTTAGAGTATCATTAATTTTAAGAATTTGATCACCTGATTTTATATTAGCCTTATACGCTGGAGTATCTTTTAAAGGAGCAATCACTGTTAATATTTTATCTTTTATTCCAATTTCCATACCAACTCCACTAAAATTTCCCTGTATATCATCTTCAAAAAGTTTAGCTTCTTCTGGATTAAAAAATGTACTATATGGGTCATTTAAAGAGCCTACAAGGCCAGAAATAGCACCATAAAGCTTGTCTTGGTCACTTGTATTGCTGACATTGGGATATTTTTCATTTATATCATTCCAAACTTTCCAAAACGGAGAAAAATCAGTCTCTGTTGAAGCAGCTGTCTCTTTGTTAAGAATATTGACAACTTTATTTATTTCTGGTCTTTGTATAAAACCTATATAAATACCCAAACCAAAAAAAATAACTACAAGTAGTACTGTCGCTCTAGCACGTCTTACTTTAATATATTCTATAAATTTATTCATTGATTATTAAATTTAATTTGTATCATCTAAAACTATTGATCCTTCTGTTTTTATTTCTTTAAAATTATTATTTTCAGAAAAATTCTCAAAAGTCTTATCTTTTATTTTGCCTTCCTTTTTTTGTTCTTTATATAATAAATAGCTAATATATAAAAAAGATAAACCAGTTAAGGAGAATAATATATTCTTTAGAGAATATGGAAAACCTAAGTATGGTAATACTGCTACCCAAATACCCAAAATTAAAATTATTTTTATTTTACTCATATAATTATTATACTTCATAAATACTTAATAATGCAAATCAAAAATAATAGAATCAATATTCTTTAATAACATATTTTTAATTAGTTTTTAAAACATTATTTAAAATATTCTGGTGTATTTATAGACATCCAGTCTAAGAGTTGACGCATAATATACGATGCACCTACGCTGTTTGCTGAAGGTCCTGCTTCCATCATTATTGTAAATGCATATTGTGGATTTTCGTATGGGAAAAAACCAATAATCCATGAATTGACCTTGTCTTTATTTACACCCAATTGTGCTGTTCCTGTTTTAGAAGCAACTTCTATGTAGGGAACGTTTAATAAAATAGAAGTTCCAAATGTCACACTTTGCCTCATTCCTTCATGTGCTACATCAAAATATTCTTTTTTTAAATCTATTTTTGAAATTATTTTTTCTTTTTCTTTATCTTCTAAAATATAATGTGGAGTTATTAATGTTCCATAATTTGCTAATGCAGAAACTGCACGAGTCATTTCCATTGGAGTTACCTGAAATCCATATTGTCCAATAATAGTATGATAAGTATCTCCGACACGCCATTGTTCACCTTTAAAATTTTCTATTTTCCACAAAGGACTAGGAATTACACCACCTTTTTCATCTGGTAAATCAAGACCTGTCTTTTCTCCAATACCAAAAAGTTTAGCATATTTTTCTATGTTATATATACCAATACCTTTCTGACCTTCAAATCCCCCACCTATTTCATAAAAATATACGTCACTTGATACAGCAATTGCTTCTCTCATATCTACCCATCCGTGTGCTTTCCAGTCTTTGAAAACAGTTTTTTCATTTGGAAAATATGGATTAGGTATCGATATTGAACCTGTAGATAATATTTTTTTATATGGATCAATTACTTGTTCATTTAATGCTCCAATAGCAAAAAAGGGTTTTACGATAGAACCTGGTGTGTATAATCCAGATATTGTTCTATCTAGAAAAACTTTTCTTTTATCTTTAAAATAATCACCAATTATTTTGGAATCTTTTCCTAAAGAAAGTATCTCTGAATTATATTCTGGAAAACTTACAGAAGATATTATTTCTCCATTTTTTACATTAATTAATACGCCAGCTCCACCAGAAAAAGAATTACTTTTCGATAAATTTTTAATTAAAGTATATAATTCTGTTTGTATACGTGAATCAATTGTTGTTATTAAATCTACACCACGTACTGGTGTATTTACTATATTTTCTGAATGAATCTCTCTTCGTGCGTCTATTTCAACTATTTTTGAGCCATTTTGACCTCTTAGTGCTAAATCATATTGTTTTTCAAGACCATCTTTACCTATAAATTCACTTTGCCAATAATTTCCAGACTTATCTTGAGTAGGATAACTAACATAACCTAAAACATGAGAAAATCCAGGTGATAGATATGTACGAATCATGGTTGGCATATTAATTTCTTTTTTATTCCAAGCTATTTCTTTTTTATTTCTATCATAAATAATTCCTCTTTCACTAAAAATAATTTGTTTTTCTAAAATATTACTCTCACTTCTACTTAAATATACTTCACCTTTTTGTATTTGAAGATAAGCAAGTCTCACTGTAAATATTATTAAAAATAGTAAAAAAAATATTGATATAGAAGAAATAGTTTTTTTAGAAATTGGTTTTTCTATTCGTCCTTCAAATTGTTGACGGTCAAAATTTTCTAAATTTTTAGAATCAAGAAAAATTTCATAAGGTTCTACAAAGAAATTAGCATTTTTTATTTTTTGTTTATTAAATATTTTTCTCCTCATTTCATTATTTATTCTCTAGATCTTATTTTCTTTTTAAGAGATTCCACAACTATTAAAATTAAAAATGAAAAAATTAAAGAAATAATATATATATTAAAAAATCTAGCTTCTTTGACTCCAAAAAGTAAATCTGAAAGAAAAAATAGAATTATAGCTTCCAAAAAAAAAGAGAAATATATTATAGCCATTAAACCCAATATTAAAGAAACCCAAAAAGGCCAAAAAAGTATTGAAATCAATAACAATAGAGAAAAAAAAATTCGAAGTATCATACCCCTATTTTACACACTTAAATTTAAAATACAAATTTTCTTTAAAATATTTTTCTCCAAATAAAACGTAGAATAATAAAAATTAAAATAAATAAAATTCCATAAAATAATATTTTATTATTAAAAATAAAAGAAAAGATAGTAAAGAAAAAAAGTTCTACATATTTAAATGGTTTTAAGACAGAATCTGGTATTATTGTCTTTGAGTTTGTTTTAATTTTTGAATTTACTAAAGTTTTTGTATTATCTAAAGCTTCGATTTCTTTTTTAATTTCTTCTTTTTTAAGATCAGATGTTATGTTTGTATTTTGTCTAAATTCTTCTAAGATGTTTGTACTAGAAATTATTGGTTCAGTAATAAAATCTGGTGTTTTATTTTCTACTATATTTTTAAGATCTGAGGCTGAGTTTGATATAGTATCACTTATATTAGAAATAAGATTGGTGTTTATTTGTTCTGAAAATATTTTTTTTGAAATAGTACGTGAACTTTTTTCTGTTTGATTCTCTGCGAGAAATACTTCTTCGTATTTTCCCTCAGAGATTAAAAATTTAGCATTTTCAATTTTACCAAAAATGGTATGATCCCCTGCTGTGACTGTCCAATCTATAGATACGTCACCTGCTGTTTTAGGAGATAAAATAAAATCTTTTTTACCTAATAATGTTGTTTTATCAAAAAAAACTATAGTTCCAGATAGTTCTCGTTCATCAGAATTATAAATAAATGTATATATTTTAATTTTATCTTTTTCTTCAAAAGGATCTTTTGAATACCAAATATTTCCTGGTACAAAACCAACATTAAGATTTTCCGCAAATATTTTTTGTAAAGGTAAAAAAGAAAATATTAAAAATAAAATTAATCCAAGTTTTTTAAGAGTCATATATAATATTATATATTTTTTTACTCTTTATTCAAAGCTTCAATTGGGTTTAGTTTTGAAGCATTACGAGCTGGGAATACTCCAAAAATTATTCCTATAATCATAGAAATAGATAAAGATATAACGACACCATAAATAGGAACAATAAATTTCCAAGAAAAACCAAAACTTTCTGCAACTTTTGATATTATGTATGCAAATAATGCACCACCTAAAATACCTATAATGCCACCTAAAAGCGTCAAAAGTACAGCTTCTATTAAGAATTCAAATAAAATATCTTTGTTACGAGCGCCTAAGGCTTTTTTAAGTCCTATCTCCCCTATTCTTTCTGTAACAACTACATACATTATATTCATTACACCTACTCCACCAACAATTAATGATATTAGAGCAATAGCAATAAGAAGAAATGTAATGGCTTGTAGTATTGTATTAAAAACACTTAAACTTTCTTCTTGTGTATTTACTTTAAAATCATCACGAGAAGGGTCTGTTATATTATGGTTTCTTCGTAAAACTTCAGAAACATCAAGTGCTGAAATTTTTGCTTTACTATTATCATATAATTCAACAACAGCATAAAATAAATAATCAATTCCCAAAATTTTCTTTTGTAAAGTAGATACTGGAATAAAAATTTGTTTATCATCATTGGAAATACCCGTACTACCTTTACGTTCATAAACACCAATAACTTCAAAATTATAATTACCTACCCTAATATATTTACCTAAAGGATCAGTATCACCAAAAAGATCAGATGCTATGTCTGCACCCAATATTGTTACTTGAGCAAGAGATTTATCTTCTTCTTCACTATAGGGTCTTCCTAGGGCTATTATTCCTTTATCAACATCAAAACGTGAAGCATCAGCACCAAATATAAAAATGTTTTTTGAGATACCCTTATAAGAAACGACTTCTTGTCCCATACTAGCACCATAAGAGTTTTTTACATTTGGAATACTTCTGACATCTTTTACATCACGATTTTTTAATGTCGTTACTGGTACTGCATTCATAGCTGAACTATTTACATTACCAGAATCAGAAGCGCCATTAGCCAAATCTTTTGTAGATGCTGGAACAGAGGTCTCAATAAAAATAGTATTAGAACCGAAAGCATCAACCTGTGCATTAATATAACTCTTAAATCCTTCTCCAACTGAAAATACCAAAACAACAGTACCTATACCTATAATAATACCAAGAGCAGTCAGAAAAGTACGACTTTTATTATGTGTGATTCCTCTTTTAGCTTGTAATAAATAAGATTTCATATTTTTTTAATTATTCATAACGTAACGCATCTATTGGATCTAATTTAGCTGCTTTAATTGCTGGAAAAAGTCCAAAGATTATACCTGTCAAACTAGAAACAAAAACAGCAAGAATAATAGCCAATGGTGATATAACAAAACTCCAATCATATCCAGCATATCTAGCCCCTAATGCAATAATATAAGAAATTATTATACCTAAGACGATACCCAAAATTCCACCAATACCAGTCAAAACTACAGCCTCAACTAAAAATTGATTTCTAATTTGACTAGATGTAGCCCCTAGAGCTTTTCTTAGTCCAATTTCACGAGTACGTTCAGAGACAGTAACCAACATTATATTCATTATTCCTATTCCTCCTACAATAAGAGAAATTCCAGCCATAAGTCCTAAAAACATACGAAGTGCATCTGTAATACTAGTGAGTATTTTAATGGCATCAGCTAAATCTCTAACTGCAAAATCATCATCTGTAACATTTTTTATTCTATGTTGCTCACGAAGTACTCCTTCTATGTCTTCAATTGTTGTTTTAACATTTTCTGGAGTATCGGTTCTTACCCTAATAAATTGTACATAATCTATACCCAAGATTTGTCTTTGACCAATCTTAAATGGGATAAAAACTTGGTCATCTTGATTTTGAAATGCTACTGTTCCTAGTTTTTCTTGTACTCCAATAATCCGAAATGGAATACTACCAAAAGAATTACTATTACTTTTTAATTTTACAATTTCTCCAAGTCCTCCGCCATTTGGAAATAATTGTTCTGCAACATCATATCCTAAAATTATGACGTTCGCTGCAGCTCTTCCTTCTTCATCAGAAAAAAACACACCACGATCCATTTCTACATTCTGTACACGTATATAACTTCCATCTGTAGCAGTAAATGTAGTATCTATAGATTGATCACCAAAAGTTATTGTCACATTCCCTCGTACTACAGAAACTATATCAACAGCATGTGGCACTCTTGTTTTATTTTTTATCGCTTCTACATCAGCTTCAACTAATGTTTTTATTTGTACACCAAAAACAGCAGCTGGTGGTCCAGTCTCATCACTTTTACCTGGAAGAATACCAATTATATTTGTCCCTAATTTTGTAATCTGTCCTAATACAAGTGCTTGAGCTCCAGCACCAAGAGAAATGATAATGATCACACCAGCAACACCTATTACTATTCCAAGAACAGTCAAAAAACTTCTTGCCTTACGTGAAAGAAGATTTTTGACAACTATTTTTATATTTTTAAAAAAATGTCTCATTAAAATTATAGATCCTCATCTTCTATCATCTCGCTTTTTCTTTTATTAAGATTTTTTTCATCTTTAATAATAGATCCATCTTTAATTGTAATAATACGATCTGCATGTTCTGCTACATTCCTATCATGAGTAACCAAAATAATAGTTCGTCCTTCACTATTTAAGCGTCCCAATATATTCATTACTGTTGCTCCACTTTTAGAATCTAAGTTACCAGTAGGTTCATCCGCAAAAATAACTTTTGGATCACATACAAGAGCACGAGCTATAGCTACACGTTGTTTTTGTCCACCAGATATTTGATTTGAAAGAAAACTTAATCTATTTCCCAAACCAACAGCTTCTAGCGCTTTTGTTGCTAATTCTTTATGATTTTTCTTTTTACTGTAAGTAAGAGGAAGTATTACATTATCTAATACTGTAGTACGAGCCAAAAGGTTAAAAGATTGAAACACAAAACCTATTCTTTCATTACGAATATAAGCAAGTTCATCGTCATTTAAACCTTTTATATTTTCATTATCAAAAAGATATGTTCCATCTGTGGATCTATCAAGAAAACCAATTATGTGCATTAAGGTAGATTTACCAGAACCAGATGGTCCCATAATAGCTAAAAATTCTCCTTCTTTTACATCAAGACTTACACCACGAAGAACTTTTGTGATAACACCAATGTTGTCATATTCTTTTGTAATATTTTTAAGTTGTATTAACATTATTATTTTTTTATTAAGGTTACTATCTCATCACCTTCCTTAAGACCTGATATAACTTCAGATAGTCCACCATCACCATTAAGACCTGTAGTGATAGGTACTTCTTCATATATTTTAGTTTTTGTATCTGTTACAAGACGAATAGTTTGTTTACCTGTTTTATCTTTTAAGATAGCACGAGAAGGAATTGCTAAAATACTATTTTTATTGTCTACAAGTATAGTCATATTTGCTGTCATACCTGGACGAAGTTCAGGACCAGATATTACATCTGCTGTGATTTTATAGTTAACTACTCCAGAAATAATAGTAGAAGAAGGATCAATTTCTAATATACTACCTTTAAAAATTTGTTCAGTACCAAAAGCATCAAACGTAATATCTACTGGAGCTCCTATTTTTATGCTAGTTATATTTGCTTCATTTATATTTGCTTCTAAATAAATACTATTTACATCTTGAAGAGTTATTACATTTTTTAATGCTTGAGTGAGTTCTCCTATTTTTATATCTACTTTTGTTATTGTTCCATTTGCTCCTGCACGTAAAATAGTATGTTCAAAATTAGAACTTGCTAATTGATATTGACCTTCAGCTGATAATATATCAGCTTTTGCAAGATCTATATCAGCAGGACGAGCTGTGGCTTGTTTTAAGGATAGTTCTGCTGTGCGTTGATCTATCACAGCTTGCGCTGTTCCCATTGCAGATTCTTGTGTTTTAAGAGCTGCTTCATAAGCGTTATTGTTGGTTATATAATTAGATGCTTTTTTATTTGGTATATCTATAGTCCATTCAGTGACATTTGTAGAGCTAGTGCTTGGGAATTTTATATACAAACCTGAATCTCCAATAGGTTGAGGTGTCGTTGTGGTGACAATTCCATTACCATTTACTATACCACTGGTAGTAAAGCTAGGACCATTGCCAGTATAATAAACAGAAATAGTTATTCTACCTTCTATATTTTTTTCA
>LBOM01000003.1:0-94021 GCA_000989515.1 Candidatus Nomurabacteria bacterium GW2011_GWE1_32_28
TTTTGTCTTTGGAAGAATATCGTGATTCTAAAAATAAGTTAGTGAATCAAAAACAACTTTTAAAAGAGAAATTATCGGCTTTTGAGAAAAAATCTCATAATCGGTTCGAACTTACCGAAAATTTTCTAAAAGCCAATATTCATATGGTGGAATTGGCTAACGAGAAAACAAATGAAGAATTTCTTCATTTGTTTAAAAAAGTCGGTTCGAACTTTTTAATTAAAGACCGAACCGTACTTTTTGAGCCACGCTCTGCGTGGCGAACCCTTTTGGATTCAGGACTTTTTGGGGGGAATTCAGAACAGACGGCACTTCGTGCCGACCATATTTTTGGTTCGGAAACCCTTTTCGAAAAATTGCGGTGTACTCGGGTATGGTACCCGTGGGTGCAACCCTTGTAAGGGTATTTTAGCACATTTCCGATGGTGGAAATAAGGTTTGTGGGTCGGAGTCTCAAATGCCAACAAATGCCAATTTTTCGGCACAGGCAACAGATCAAGAAAATGGACAAAATGTTATAATGGGATTATGAAGAACCTTTTAGCAAAAGAGAAAATTCTTTACGATACTGTCGCAAATTCTTCAAGCGACAAGGATTTTTTTATAGGTTTTCACGCATACTTTACCTTTATTCTGGGCGATGGCGATAAAGTGATTATCGACCAAATTGCTGAGCAATTTATCTCTAGAATCGAAGAAGAAAAATCTATTGAAGCAATAAAAGACAAGATTGTGGTGGAAGCAACCAAACTACTTGATGAACTAATTATTGTTTCAAAAAAATTAGGGCTACAGGATAACCAAATTCTTCAAGAAGAAATTCAGTCTACTAAGAGTCTTCTTGCTGGATCGACTCATGTGTTTGGCGGAGAATTTCTAAATTCCCTGTATGACGACTTTTTTGATATCTTAAAAAGAATATCAGATTTAGGTTACCAAAAAGAAATTAATTCATTTGTGGAACTATCACCCTCTTCTACTATAAAAGATATTCATGCACTGAAAGAAAGAAAAGATTATTTTCATAAGCGAGACAGCTTTTTAAAAAAGGACGCACGAACAGAAGAAGGATCACTTTCTAGACTTATGAATCTATTTAAAGAAATAAGTGTTCTTGAGAACACAGACTTTAATTCTCTACAGATAGACATAAGTAATGTTTTTCGTATTCATGCGGCGAGAAAGATGAATAATGAATATTCAAAGTTGATGTCGGGAGAAATTCAACAAGGAGCATATTACAAAAAAGAAAAATATATGCCCGATATAGAGCGTATTCATAATTTCATTGTTCTTAATAGTTTAGATATAAAAAATGAAGAAAAATTGGAAAATTCAAACAAGATATTTTTCGTAAAAAACGATAATATTTTTCACCACGAAATAGGCTTGCTTCATTATGAGAAAAATGGACTAAAGGAGCCTAAATATATTCACATGTTTAAAAATGTTATTACCTACATGACTGAAGATAAAGATAAGGTTCGCATAAGTGAGTTAGAAAAACATATCGATAAAAAAGATCAGCACGGGGCTAATTACAGAGTTAATCTTGGCAAAAGTGCAAAATCTTTTAATAACTTTTTGAAAAAGAACGGTGTTAAGAATATCCACCCAGAAAAGAAAGTTCCTATTCTTTCTGTAACGGATGAATATATAACTTTTCATAATAAAATCTCATCCGAGTAAATCAGAGCAAATAAGTTTAAATAATCTACAAAAAACAGCTTTATAAATAAGGCTGTTTTTGTTTGTCCTGCATGTCAGTGCGTCTATTTTGAAATATCCATAAGTGAAAAAATGAATACTAGGTATTTGTAATAAGGCAAATATTTTAATTATTAATCATTATGTCAAAACAAAAAAAGATCACATGGTCTTCAACTGCTCGCAAGTTGAATGACCTGATCAAAAACGGATACAATCCGCGTAAGTTAAGCGAGAACGAAAAAAGAGACTTGGAAAAGTCGGTAAAGGAGTTTGGAACAGTTGTTCCTGTTGTTATCAATATTGGATCAAGAGCCAATATTATTATCGGAGGTGAGCAGCGGGTAAAAGTGTATGCCGATCTTGGCATAGAGAGTATCGAGTGCATGGTTCCTTCACGAGAACTAACACTCGAAGAAGAGAAGGAACTCAACTTGAGACTTAACAAGAATACTGGGTCGTGGAATGAAGAACTCTTGAAAGATTTTGATATGAGATTACTTCTTGATGTCGGATTTGGGGATGAAGAACTTCAGAACTTATTTGACGACGTTGATATGACAGAAGATGACTTTGATCTTGGTAAAGCCATCAAAGACACACCTGTTGCAAAAGTGAAGCTTGGGGAGATTTACGAACTCGGAAAGCATCGGCTTTTGGTTGGAGATTCTACTGATGAAAACCAAGTAAAAGAGCTGATGAAAGATGAACTGGCGGACATCATTTTCTGCGATCCACCGTTTAATATTTCATGGGAATATGGCGGAAAGTATGGCGGAGAATATAAGGATAATAAAAGTGAAAAAGAATACTATGAATTTCTCGACAAGAGCGTTGAAACAGCTAAAAAGTTCTCCAAGCCAGATTCACATTTCTTTTATTGGTCAGACCCAAACAGCATAGGATTGACGCAGTCTCTCTATGACAAGCACGGAATCAAGAAAAGAAGAGTGTGTCTCTGGATAAAATCCAATCAGAACTGCACTCCTAAAATTGCCTGGAACAGATTATATGAACCATGTACCTATGGCACAGTTGGAAAGCCATATCTCAATCCAAATTTCAGAAATGCCAACGAGATTCTCAATCAAGAAGTAACCACTGGAAATCAAGTGCTAGATGAACTACAAGACATGATTGATCTTTGGTTAGTCAAAAGAGATAACACGCAAAGCTATCTTCACCCTACGCAGAAGCCTGTGGCTTTAAATGAGAAGCCATTCAAGCGTTGCAGTGCACCTCTCCATATTGTCTTCAGTGGGTTTGCTGGGAGTGGATCTGATTTGATTGCATGTGAAGAATTAAATCGTGTCTGGCGAGGGGTTGAGAAAGATCCAATTTTTGCAACTATCGTGATCGACCGATGGGAAAAATTTACAAACCTTAAGGCGAAGAAAATATATGAAAGTAAATAAAGGAGATATTTTTCAGGTTGGAAATCATTTCATTGGATGCGGTGACTCTACTGACAGAGAATTTGTTAAGAAAGTGATTGGTAAAAACAAGATACGAGCAATTCTCTGCGACCCACCTTATGGAGTCGCGTATGTCGAGAATAAAAAAGGATTTGCAAAACTTGGAGTTAAAGATGAAAAAATAATTGCAGGCGATCATCTGCAAAGCGAAGAAGAATATGAAAACTTTACCAAGAAATATCTCGGTATTACTATTCCGTATCTTGAAGAGCACAATGTGGTCTATATCTTCAACGCAGACCCTATGTTCCCAAGTCTACGTTCTGGAATGAAACAAGCAGGTTTCTATTACAGCCAAATGATTATTTGGCTCAAAAATCAGCCCGTCATGAGTCGCAAGGACTACCTATCTCAATACGAATTGATTGCCTATGGCTGGTTTGGAAAACATAAAACAGAAAGATCTAAATCAAAGAATGTAATTTATTATCCTAGACCAAGTAAGTCAAAACTTCACCCTACTCAAAAACCTATTGGGTTACTGAGAAGAATCATTCCTGACTCAACTAAGATCGGAGATATTATTTACGATCCATTTCTTGGTAGCGGATCAACAGCGATTGCATGCCAGCACCTAGGTCGAAAGTGTATAGGTATCGAGCTTGATGAATCGTATGTAAAGATATCTGTCGCAAGACTCGAAAAACTCACGGGAATGAAAGCGGTAAAAGTTTAACTTATGCAAGAAGAAGACTTTTCTAAAGATCCATACAAGAAACAAACATACGAAAGGTATGCTCTTTGGAAGTCTCTTCCTTCATTCCTAAAAGGACAACCGAGGGTAGCACTTGAGAAGTTTGGTATTGAAGAAGAATCAGCATTCGAGCTACTTGCTATAAAAACACAGATAGATTTTTCAAAAAAGTATGGAGTCGATACTGGTACATTGACTGACTGGAACAAAAGACTCGAGAAAGATGGATTAGTTCAGGATATAAATTCTTGGGCAAGAAAGTTAACCCCAAATGTTATCTTTGCACTCTACAAAAACATTATTAAAAGTGGAAAGGCTCATGAAGTGAGAGCTTGGTTTGAAATCGTAGAAAATAACTAGTATGACTAAACCAATTAATCTAGAAGAAATAAATAACATTCTTTCAGATACCATACGAAAGGTACTAAATAAAGAAATGTCACTCAAGCAAGCATCTATGATCGCCAAGCTTGCCTCTACACTTTCCAAAAACATCGTCAACACGGAATTGAAGGAGCGTGTTGAGTTTTTAGAAGAATCACTAAGAAGGAGAAAATAATATGAAAAGTCTCACCAATATTTTAAGAAGATCAAACATAACTCCATTTGAACGAGTGAAAGCACTTGTTCATAATGATATTCACCGAGAAAAAACAGGAAAAGATGGTCTGTCCGAGTCTGATATATATGCTCTAACTAAAGGATGGAATCCGAACAGACCAGAAGCAAGTGAATACAACAAGTACATAAATATTGTTCAGCTTGAAGATACGATGAAGATGGATACGCAGATGTTCCTGTATCGCTCTGAACTGTCACTCCTTCGAAACCAGAGAATGCTTGATCATTTTCTTTCTTATGCAAAAAGACTCAAGCATATATCCGAGCGGGTGTTCACAAAAGATATTACTACCGATGAAAGCATACGCTTTCTCATACGAAATACATACTTGCGATATGAGAACTTATTGCACCTTTTCACTTTTTATAACCTCTCAAAGGAAATACGCGATGACTTTCTTCTCTTGGATGCAGAAATTACTGGTTGTGAAAAGTATATGAATGATCAGGTCTTCCTGTATGAACGATATAAAGATGGGTCATTGAGTAGTGATGATAAGAACCTGATTGTTGATCGCATATATTCCCGAATGTATTACGAGGGTGCCAAGAAAATCAAAAAGAGTACGGCTGAAAAGGACGGCTTTCTTCCTCATGCATTCTTCGCAGAACTTCCAATCAAGGACTTGTTCAGAAAAATAGTGACTGACAGATGCGTTGCGTCTTGTAAAAAGGATATTGATACCGAAGATGGCATTCTGACTCTCGTTGAAGAATATGCAAAAAGCAGACACATATCCATTGAAAAACTTGTTAAGGATACACTATTTGAGTGGCTAGGTGACGGGTTGTTTATTAATGACTACTCACCAATTTATGTGAGTGAGCGTTTTGATACATGGAACGGAAATACGAAAAAGAACCATAAGGAATTATTCATGGCTTGGTATGAAGAACTACAAAAGTCAAAACAGTATTTTGAGGAACTTTTTGATTCAAAAAAATTGAATAAGAAAACAGTTGAAAAAGACTTTTTAGAAATGACTAGAAAAATTGAAGTGGTAACTGGAGAAAGTTTATATACTTGCAGTGAAGATACTGACTTCATATCGGAATACAAAAAGCAGATCGAGATTCTATTCCCGATATCAAGCATGTTTCTTTTTATTGAAAAAAATGCAACACCGATTATGAATCATCAGACACTTTGTCAGTTTAAAAAACTAACCCAAAACACCTCGACATTGTTCGACGTAGACATGAGCGAGAGGTATACAGAATTTGTTAACCTGTACGAAGAAGAAGTCGATTTGATGAACCTGAGCCTTGCAAGACTCATAGATGTGGCGACAGAACATCTTTACACTGAAGAATCATTGAAGTATATCCTTGATATCAATGACGAATGCTTTGTTTTCGATCTGAATACAATCAAAGTAGAAAAAATAGCTGATATTGCACAAAAGTATTCTGATGAGTTTAAAAAGTTAGGAATATAAACTCCACTACTCAACTTTGTTAAGAATCGAAGAAATCATTGCTAGCGCCACTTCGTAATCACGCAGTTCAAGAATGTACGGTGCTTCTTTCCCATCCTTAAAGATGTGGAGGCCATCAGAACGTAATTCGAGTGAACCAATCTTCTTAAATGGGAATGAAAATTGTTTACGATAACCTATATATCCAATTCTTTGATTGGTCACATAAAATATACCAGAATCTTCATTGTCTAATATCTCCTTTGATACACTCTGTACCCCAATTGAACCAACACGATAACGCACACCTTTCATAATTTTTATTGAACCAGTAAATCCTCCATAATTGACGCGAGTAGTTACTCGTTTACGCTTCATCATACTTGCCGCGACCGCCCAATGGAGAGTCTCTCCCTCTTTGAAGACAATATTTACTTCAGCTTGAGCATTGTCTATCGTCGGCAATACGCCCTTATCCACAAGTGCGAGCGTATAGTACTTGTTAAAACTGTCTTGATTGAAAGAGATATCACTCTTCGTTAGATTGAAATGGTTAAGTAACTTCTCGAGGGCATTCTTTTCGTCATCGGTAATTCGCTTGTCGGAACCAATACTGGTAAATACGGAAGCGACTGATTTTTTATGAATACTACCCACATCATCTACTGATAAACCAAACTCTTTTTGGATCTCGACTAATTTGTCATTTTCTTCAACAGATAATTCACTATCAGAGAGGAACGAACTGATCGATTCCTGATATTTCTTGAGACCATCCTTTCTATTGAAATACCTACTGACGAAACTTGGTAATTGAAGTTTCATAGCTAGTTTACTTGCTCAACCTTAACCTCCCAGTTAACTCCAGTAATGACCTGGATGTAATACTGACCAGGTGTAAGATTGCGGTAAGTCGTTTGTCCTTGACCCTTCTCAGACCCCTCTGTAGAAATAGACAAACCTGGGCCAGTGTAACCGTCATTTTCTTTTTTGAGGCTCACTCCTGAATAAGTACCCGATGAACTGCTACCACAACATGTAGTTGCTGTTATTCTTACTTTTTTACCTGTAACAGAAAACGATCCTGTATCTTGGTTGCCCTTGCCACTAAATGAGGCAATCTCACTGTAAACTTCTTCTTGAGAAACTGTGTCAATTGAAGAATTTTCACTAACTTTCTCGCGTGCTTCATCTAGAGAACTTGAAGCGATAGAACCTACGACAATGAGCAGTACGGCGATTACGACCCGAGCCATACTCGATAGATTTATCTTGAGATACTTCTTGATGAGAGTATTAGTGATTGGTAATAAAATTATCCCAGCTAATATAACCGTGATAGATCCTCCAGCGATACCCATAATAGCTACGGATACACCTAGAAGCCAAAGGATTATTAAGCTACCTGAGACTGATTTAACAGGCTCTGTATTTTCATTATTCATTTGCTTGATAGGACTTAGTTAATAATTCCGTATCGAGCTTTTACACAAAAAGCCCGCCACGGGTAGAGGTCGAAACCTCTCGTACCAGTTTCCCAATACGGCCTATCAAGCGACCCCATGACGGGTTCTTTATGCTTGATAGGGCTTTCGACCATATCCTCAAGAAAATCCCTGAGGGGTTAGGTCTCTTATTCAGTTGTAAACGAATTATACCATTTTCACAGGTATTTTTGTACTTTAGCTTATATCGAGTTTATTGTGTAGTAGAGTTACCAACAGCTAGATTTCAAATCTTAAAAACTTGTATCGGTGAACAAATCAATAAAAGTTGTGTTACCTTCTTTAAGTTTTTTGACACGTACATCAATATCAGAAGCGGTAAAAAGATTATCCATTGAAACTTGAGCACCAAAGTTTAAAACTGATCCATTTAAGGCTTCATTAAGTTTGGTAAAAATCATTTCTCGAACAGTAGCTTCTACTTTCTTTTGCCTAAGAAGACGTAGAAGGGCATAATATTCCGTAATATGGTTGGTTGATAACTGACGCTGGTTCCATCCCAAGTCTTTTGTAAGAGTCGCAATTTCTAAATACTTTGCTTCCGTATATATCTTTGAATCAAAGCCAATGTTTTCTTGTTTTTCCATTGCGTCCATTTGAAATTTAGGAATAATCTCTTGTCCGAGTTCCCATGATCGTTTTAATATTTTATTGATACGTTTTTGCCCACCGAGTTCTTTTGGGAACTCGATGCGTAATACTTTTTCTTTCGGTATTTTGATTATTTGAACTTTGGTATGTGAAGCCTTTGCATCAGCCCAAGAAACAAATTGATAGTAATTGCCAAAAAATCTATATAGACCATAATGGTCCATTAATTCAAAGCTATAGCTTTCGGTTTCTCCAGCTTCGTTCTTTTTATAAATAATTTCGTATATTGCTACGCCGTCTTGAAAAAGCACATGTGCTGTATCACGAATAAAATCACAAAGACCTTCACCTAATGCTGTTCGATGTCTGCGACCAGAAAGACCTTGAGCAATTATTGCTTCTTTGTCGGGTGCGGCTGGTTCAATTTTTGCAGGATACTTTTCTCTAACGCCGCTATAAATCATAAACGGCATTATTCCGCTAAACATATCTTCAATAAACATTGAAGACGTACCGTGATAATGATACCCATGACGTCTGTTTCGTGAACTCCTGAATGACAACTGATTATTATCATCACCACGTCCTCTATATCGGTAATAATCTGGTTGATCCCACTTTCGCAATAAAAGAGGATCTTTTAAGTAGACCAACACTGCCTCTTTAATTTTTTTAAAGTATTTATTCATAGTCGTTGTTTTCTTCCTCATTAGATCTTTCTTCTTCTCGTTGTATTTGTTCTCTCATGTCGCGTTGGTCTGGTAGATCAATTCCTGTTGCCCCCGGGTGTTGGGATAAATATGTTACGAAAAATACAGTCTGACCTGTAGATAAACTCAAACCACCTGATCGAGTAACTACACGAATAACCGCGCTCGCATGCGCAGGATCTTCTCGGCCATTTACATAGTCATAACTTCTACTGTCGGGGAAAACAGCTAAACCTTGTTCTCTCATTTTATTACTAAATCGCATTTGCCAGTTTGTTCGTAAGGTTGCTTGTGGCATGATCATGAAAAGTCCACGTCGATAGTTAGTAATGGCCGCTATGCGTGTAATTTCTTGTACTGCATCGATACCACCCAAATAAGTGTCCCACGGTGTTTGCACAACATTCCAAAGCTCCGTGTTTTGGTAGAGCTCTGAATACAATTTAGCAAATCCACTTAGTTCGTAGAGATTTATAAGAGGTTCTGTTGAATAGATTATTTTGCTTTGTTCTTCGGACCAGTTTTGAACTCTCACTCGGGTCATATCAAAAGCCGAAAGTGAAGCTATAAAAACAACCGGGAATATTGCTTTCAATCTAACTGGGTCGTTCTCCTCACACGCCTCATAACAGGCCTGAACGCCTTGCGTAAGAGCTTGCCCAAAGTAGTCTGGCATATCGCTTTCGGTAGGCATTGTCATTAATCGAGGCAATAATCTAATCATTTTATCAGTTACTTCTTTTTCGCGGTCCCTTGCGGTTTTATACTCTTCGTCCGCACTAAACTCTATCCAAGAAAGATCTTTGACTTGGTGATAAGGTACGCAATCTTCAATATGTTTTGCAATCAATCCAACGAGCCGATTATATTTGTGAGTAAACTCGATCCAGCGTTGCACCAATTGAACAGCAAGACCTAATTGATCCTCGGCAAGTAATTTCCCAAGCTTTGGTTCAAAGTAAGTTGAATGAAGAGTCTTTAGATATTTGAAATAACCTAAGAGTGCGAATAAGTATTTCTGAACGCAAAGAGTGCGTATATACCACTCAGGGGAAAGTTGCTTACCCTCAATTAGCATTTCAGCCTTTAAATCACTTGCAGTGGATTCCAGACGCGATAGAACCGACAAAGGTAACCCAGTAAGATAAATGTCTCTATTTGAATACCATTTAATATTTGAAATAGTCGTGGATAAGCTTTCCGCAGAAGCAGTATCAAGATACCTAGCCAATCCAAGCACCGCTCCTATCGCTAACCGACCTTGAGTATCAATAAAAGCCATTTGTTCTTTATACCGAACATTTTTTGGATCTGCTACTTTTTCTAGGTCAATCAATCCTGCAACCTTTTCTGTTTTCTGTAAAAGAAGCTTTAGTCCTTCCTCATCAAAATCATTCGCATAAACTTCAGCGATTTCTACAAAAAGTTCTAGTCCTTGGAATACAGAGGCAACATTTTTCTCTTTGGCGTAAAACTCAAAAATATTTACACTCATATCCAAAGTTTCTTCTTCAAACCAAGTAAAATCTTTGATTGTCTTGGGTTGCAAACTTGTGCCAGTGTTTAAGGCAAGAGCGATTTGTGTTGAATCCGCCAAGGTCCAACTATCGTACTGATTTTTTGTTTTGAACCAAAAGCTATTAGTCGGTATCTTCTTCTTGTATTGAGGATACAAAAAAAGCAAACCACCTAAATAACGAAGAGCAATATGCAATTGTTCATTTGAAAGCTTTATCTCTTTAATTCCAAAATTAATAAGGTCTTTAGCAAGCTCTAAATTATCTGACACTAGGCGTCTTTGATGATTTTGTATTGCTGGTTTATCCCATTTAAAACCCGGTGGCGTAACCCCCCTCAATAGGTCTGCAATGTTTTTACCGATTGAAGGCAGGGCAACAGTTGGTTCCAATGAATAGAAAACATTTGATCCAACACTCCAAAATCTGATTATGATATAGGCTCCACCAATACAAAGAAATACTAAGCCAACTGGATGTATTGGGTGTCCAAACGATTTTGCCAAGAGGTAAAAAATACTTATGATGCCTGTAAGGGCTACGGTTTTAACGTATTGTTCTCCAATTGGAGTTGAGAGGAAGTAACGCCTTATGTTTTGAGTGGCACGCAATAAAAAATTACTAGCAATACCGGAAACAGCTGTAAAATAAAGACCAAGGAATACACCGGAAACACTGGCAATTGCCGAAAGTAGTGTATCGGTAACTTGATCGCTAAATATCTTTTGGTCTACTGGAAAAAAGTAACTGTACGTTTCAAAAATTGCGATTATAAAAACAGAATAGATAAGGGTCCGAATGAAGGGAAAAATTGAAGGCCACAATAAGCGTGCCGAATATTTACCCTTATTTATATTAAAGTCGAGTTTAAAGATTTTTGCCCAAAAGCTAAAAATTGGTTTTTCTTCAAACCATTTTTTTGTGAGCCAAAATTTTTTTGAGCGATATAGATTATTGCGAATAAAAATTTTCATACTTTAATATTGGGCATAAGTTTCTTATGCCAGTAAATGCATTTTACCAAAAATCGACCTTTAAATAAAGGCGTTTTAGTTACCAACACTATGGCGGTGGGACGCTCTAGACTCCTAGGACGATTTGCGTCATCAATGTAGTTGTGAAGATAGAAAACCCAAACCAAGAGCAAGGCGTAAAGAAACCAGAGGTTGAACCAAAGAAGATTAAATACTGCTTATACGCAAGAAAATCAACAGAATCTGAGGAACGACAAGTGCTTTCCATAGATAGCCAAATCAGCGAGATGCTCCAACTGGCAGACCGCGAGGGGCTTGAAGTGGTCACCATGAAGCGTGAGAGCCATAGTGCAAAGGAGACAGGACAACGACCAGTCTTCAATGAAATTATCGAGGAACTCAAACAAGAGAAGTTCAATGCAATACTGACTTGGGCACCAGATAGAATTTCAAGAAACGCAGGAGACTTGGGAAAAATCGTAGACCTGATGGATTCAGGAAAACTGCATATGATACGAACTTTTGGGCAGACATTCGGAAATAATCCAAATGAGAAGTTCCTCCTGATGATATTAGGAAGCCAAGCAAAACTTGAAAATGACAATCGAGGTATCAATGTGAAGCGAGGATTGCGAACGAGAGTGGAGATGGGGTTATGGCCTGGAATGGCACCGCTTGGATACCTGAATCAAAAACTAATGGACAGAAAGTGCCAAATAGTGATTGATCCAGAACGAGCGCCGATTATCAAGAAAATGTTTGAGAAAGTGGTATACGAAAAATGGAGTGGAAGAAAAGTATACAACTGGCTCAGATTTGATCTAAATTTCTATACCCGAGGAAATAAGCCCCTGACACTCTCAGGGGTTTATCGTATCTTCAATATGCCGATCTACTATGGACCATTCGAGTATCCACGAAATAGCGATAACTGGTACCAAGGAAGCCATACGCCGATCATTACTCAAGAGCTATTTGAAAAAGCTCAGGAGCAACTCAAGCGAGATAGGATAGTACGAGAAAATCGAGAGTTCGCATTTACCAAATTATTTACCTGTGGAATGTGCGAATCAGGAATAACGGCACAGGAGAAATACAAGGAACTCAAAGACGGTACGACCGCTAAGTACGTCTACTACTCATGCTCCAAGGCAAGAGATAGAAACTGCAAGAATAAGTATATACGAGAGGAAGAGCTGATTGAAGAACTATTTAAAGTCATAGACAAAGTGAGCATCAACGAACTGGGTATGCGAATCAAACTTGAAGAAGAGATAAAACGATTTAATAGACTGCAACGACTGGCAACCAAAGGCACTCCGAAATACAGCATCAACGAAGATGATGTGAATACGAGAGAGTATGCCAAGTACGTACTGAGAGAAGGCACACCACTAGAGAAGCGTGAACTGATGGGACATTTGAGGAGTAGACTGATATTGAAAGAAAAAAAGATTACCCTAGTAGACTGACATTTTGAAACTTGCTATTATACCCCCTAGGGGGTATAATAGTCTCATGCATAAAGATAAACAAAAACTCATAACACGGCTCAAAAAAATTGAAGGGCAAGTTCGAGGTATCCAAAAAATGATTGAAGAGGAAAAATACTGTATCGATGTCATTACCCAGACCTCTGCCGTAAAACAAGGTCTTTCAAGTATTGAGGATATTCTCCTTGAAAGTCACCTTGGTCATTGTGTTGTTGGCCAAATTAAAAGTGGCAAAGTCGATGTTGCTACTAAAGAAATTTTAAAAGTTTATCAGCTTAAACGAAAATAATTTATGAATACTCCAAAGATATACAAAATTAAAGGTATGCATTGTGCTTCGTGTGCAAGTATTATTGAAAGAACAGTAAAAAAAATCGATGGAGTGGAAGATATTTCAGTAAACAATGGTACCGAGAACGCAAAGATTGTATTTGACAGTTCAAAAACTAACGCTGAATCTTTTAATAAGAAATTGGAGCCGCTTGGGTATTCTTTGATAGTACCTATGGATCATAGTATGGAAAGCATGTCTGCGAGTTCTATGGGCATGAGTGAAAACGAACATGCTGAGCATTTAGGATTAAATCAGTCAAAGAAAGAAAAGCTTGAAGAGATAAAGGAAATGAAATCTAAAGTCATGTCGGCTATTCCACTAGCCATCTTTAGTGTTTTCGTCATGACTTGGGATATTCTTGCTCAGTACAGTATTGCCCCTATGATGAGCTATGCACTCAAAGAATTTTTTCACCACCTCCTACCTATTTTTGCGACCTATACTCTCTTTGTTGTGGGGAAACCATATCTTTTGGGATTTTATCGTTTCTTAAGATACGGCAAAGCTAATATGGATACACTTATTGGTATAGGTACTGTTGCCGCTTTTTTATATAGTTTTGCTGTCAGTGCATTTGAAGAAACACTCAGGCCTTTTATAAATGTAGATCACACTTACTACGATGTGACAATTGTAGTTATAACTTTTATCGCTCTTGGTAAATACTTAGAAGCTCGTTCAAAAATTAAAACAGGAGATGCGATAGAAAAACTTTTAAATCTTCAAGCGAAAACAGCCTTGGTTACGCGTGAAGGTAAGGAAGTAGAGATTTCTATAAATGAGGTTAAGCATGGAGACTTAATTATTGTTAAACCAGGAACAAAGATTCCAGTAGACGGAGTCATTACTGAGGGATCATCTTTTGTTGATGAATCAATGGTAACAGGAGAGCCAATGCCAGTACAGAAAAAGATTGGAGATAGTGTGGTCGCAGGAACAATTAATACAAGTGGATCGTTTGTTTTTAAAGCCACAAAAGTTGGATCAGAAACATTGCTGGCTCAAATTATACACATGGTTGAAGAAGCCCAAGGGAGTAAAGCCCCTATTCAGGCATTAGCTGATAAGATTTCAAGCGTTTTTGTACCGATAGTTCTTATCTTAGCTTTTGTGACTTTGGGGGTATGGTTGGCGTTTGGAACTGGCTCACTTGGATTTTCACAAGCTCTTTCATTTGGACTTGTATCCTTTGTCGGGATATTAGTTATTGCATGCCCATGTGCACTTGGACTTGCTACCCCGACTGCAATCATTGTAGGGGTTGGTAAAGGAGCAAAGGAAGGAATACTGATTAAAGATGCGGCTACGCTAGAGAAATTACACAAAGTTGATACTGTCATGATGGATAAAACAGGAACGATAACAATTGGGAAACCGACACTTGTTGATATCCAAAATAGCTCAGATATGAGTAATGAAGATTTGATAGGAATACTTGCAACACTAGAGAAAAAATCTGAACATCCAATCGCACACGCAATTGTGAACTATGCAAAAGAGAAGAATATCCCCATACAAGAAGTTTCAAACTTTGAAGGAATTCAAGGAAAAGGTCTAAAAGGGTCTGTTAAGCAGGTTGAATATTTTGTTGGTAATATAAAGCTTATTAAAGATTTAAATCTTTCTTTTGATCAAACATTGCTAGAAGAGTTTACATCCCAAGGAAAAACTCCTGTCATTATATCTACAAAAGAAAAAGTTCTTGGTTTTGTAATGGTTGCAGATGAAATAAAACCTGAATCAAAAGAAGCTATTAATGCTCTTCATAAACTTGGAATTAAAGTAGTGATGCTTACAGGCGATGATGAAAAAGCGGCGAAACACATCGCATCTCTTGTTGGAGTCGATGAAGTTGTTGCTCATGTTTTACCTCAAGATAAGTTATTAAAAATACAAGAACTTCAATCCCAAGGACATGTTGTTGCTATGGCGGGTGATGGAGTAAATGACGCTCCTGCACTAGCTCAAGCCGATGTCGGTATCGCCATGGGTACAGGTACTGATGTTGCCATTGAGTCAGCAGGAATTACACTCCTGGGTGGAGATATTTCAAAAATTGTAAAAGCAATAAGGTTATCAAAAATAACAATGCGAGGAATTAAACAAAACCTTTTTTGGGCATTCATTTACAATATTGTAGGAATCCCTCTTGCGGCTGGAGTTTTTTACCCAATTTTTGGCTGGTTGCTTAATCCAGTATTTGCAGGATTTGCGATGGCGATGTCATCAGTGTCAGTTGTGTCGAACTCACTGAGAATTAAAAGTGAGAGATTATAATTATGAAAAATAAGCACAAGAAAAATAATAAAAATATCTGGATATGGATACTAGCCATTTTAGTCATTGGGGTTTTTGTTTATTTCGTATATTCAAACAAACCCTCATCTAGTAGTGTGGAAAATCCTTATGAATCAGAAATAATTTCTCGAAACGGAATTCACTGGCATCCTGAGCTTTCTATATATATAAAAGGAGAAAAAGTAGAAATCCCCGCAAATATTGGACTTGGTGCGGTTCATAATCCAATTCACACTCACGACGAAGATTCACAGTTAGGAGTTATCCATTTGGAGTTTTCATCAGTAGTTCGAGGTAGAGATACTAAACTCAGTGAGTTTTTCAAAATTTGGAATAAGGATATAAACTCTTTCGGTTCAAATATAAGGATGACAGTAAATGGTGTAGATAAATTGGATTTTGGGAATTATTATATGAAAGATGGAGACAAGATAGTGCTCAATTATGATTAAAATAAATATTAACTTATAAAACAATGAAAAATTACAAATTTTATGTAACTGGAACACACTGCGCATCATGTAAAATCTTGATAGAAGATATTTTGAATGAGCAGTCTTTTGTTGTTAAATCAAATGTAAATCTAAAAAATGAGACCGTAGATGTTGAAATGAATACTGAACAGAACATAGACGAAATCGCAACCATTCTTGCAGATAAAATTAAACCCAATGGATACTCTTTGTCGGTTGAAAAAAAACTTAATAAAAATAAAGAAGATGATGTTATTTGGAAAGCTATACCTATTGGTTTAGTTTTTCTTGTCTTATTTTTCATATTACAAAAATCAGGAATTCTCAATTTAGGTATTGGAGGTAAGACTACTCCAATGACAAGTTTTATCGTTGGTCTTATTGCATCTGTTTCAAGTTGTCTTGCGATTGTCGGTGGTCTAGTATTATCTCTTTCTGCGAAAATCTCTGAAGATAATATAAGCGATACTAAAACTTTCATACTTTTTCATACTGGTAGATTAGTCAGCTTTGCTCTTTTGGGTGGAGTTTTAGGACTTATAGGTAATGCTATTGGTATAAGTTTCACATTCTCAGCAATACTAGGTATTGTGGCTTCAATCGTTATGCTACTACTTGGCTTAAATTTAGTAGGAGTTTTTAAAAAGAGTAATGTTACATTACCTTCAGGTGTTTTTAATTTCTTTAGAAAGGTTGAACATAAAACTTTAACTCCTCTTATTATAGGATTTGCCACATTCTTCTTACCATGTGGATTTACACAGGCTATGCAAGTAGCAGCTATTTCAAGTGGATCTTTTATGTCTGGATTATTGATTATGTTTGCATTTGCTCTTGGAACATTACCAGTGCTTTCAATTCTATCTTTTGGATCGGCATCTTTTGCGCATGGTAAACATGCACCATTATTCTTTAAATCTGCGGGAGTTGTTGTCGTAGGTCTTGGTATATTTGCTTTACTCGCAGGGCTAGCAGGTCTCGGTGTTATAAATCCATTATTTAATATTTAATTTTGATATAATTACTTTATGAACAAAACAGTTTCAATAATCATTACGCTAGGTCTTATTGTTGCCATAGGTATTGTTTTAACAGGTGGATCAACAACAAAAGACTCTAGTAAAATAATTCAAAATACCGAGATAAAAGAAGGGATACAATACATAACAATTGATGCTAAGGGTGGGTATTCTCCACAACTAAGTAATGCTAAAGCAGGTATTCCTACAAAATTAATTGTAAAAACAAGCGGTACATACGACTGTTCAGCTTCTTTGGTTATTAAATCAATTAATTATCAAAAAATTCTCTCTCAATCAGCAGAAGAAATAATTGATATCGGCATACCTAAAGTTGGTGAGCCACTCAGGGGAACTTGTGGTATGGGAATGTATAATTTTGAAATAGATTTCAGTTAAGAAAAAAGAACGACAATTGTCGTTCTTTTTTCTTAACATTTAGGTTTGTGGGTCGCACTTAGTACATAACTAAATGGGTCATCAAAACTAACAGGTTGTCAATGCGGAGGCGGAGAGATTCGAACTCTCGGTGGGTTTCCCCACACAGACTTTCCAGGTCTGCGCACTAGACCGCTATGCGACGCCTCCAAATTTAAAATATATTAAATTTTTACTTCTACTAAAGAAGAACTATTTTTAACCAACAGAGAATCTTCAGTTAAAAGCCATTTATTTATTAACGGACTCAGGGTAACTGCAAAACCGATATTTCCTAACAAATGAAGGAGAGTAAATGGTATTTGCATAAAAAGAGCATTAACCATATTTTGTCCGAAAAATGGAGCAAACAAAACACCAGTCACTATGTCATAAAAAATTGTGGCAAAAAATGAAAAAATAGCAAAATGAAAAATTGAAGTCTTAAATTTATTAAAATAAAAAAATGAAACAAGACCAACAAATCCATAAGTAAAAGCTGTTATCCAAGTCCAAGATCCTAAATTGGTAAAAGAATCATAAATAATAATACTTAAAAACCCAAATAAAAAGCCTTGTATTGCACCATTTTTACGCCCTATAGGCATTATAGAAGCCATTATAGGCTCAACATTTGGAGCCCTTAAAGGCAACAGTCTAAATAATAGACAGCCAACAAATATAGTAAAAGTTTTAAATTTATTTGTCATATCTCGCATGGAATTCTATTTTAACATATCCAAAAATTCTTTCTCGTTTATCACTTTTACCCCTAATTTTTTAGCATTTGTCAATTTAGACCCAGATTCTTCCCCCGCAATTACATAAGAAGTATTCTTAGAGACAGAACTAGAAACTTTTCCACCCAAAGAAATAATTTTCTCTTTAGCTAACTCTCTAGACATTTGTGAAAGTGTGCCTGTCAAAACAAAAATCATTCTACTCAACTTACCTTTTTTGTTTTTCTCTACTTTCTCAATTATTACACCATTCTTTAATAATTTATCTATAAAATTTAAGTTCTTCTCATCTCTAAAATAATCAAACACACTTTTAGAAACAGCAGGACCGATATTTTCTATATTACTTATCTCCGTTAGGCCTTGTCTGGCGGAAGAAATAAGTTTTTCTAAAGTACCAAAATTTGTAGCCAAACCTCGTGCTGTCTCTTCTCCAACATGAAGTATTCCAAGAGCAAAAAGAAATTTAGAAAATAAAATCTTCTTTTTTAGATTTATCTCTTTTATAATATTCTCTGCAGATTTTTCTCCAAAACGCTCAAGTGGAGCAATATCTTCTTTAGTCAGAGTAAATACATCAGCTGCATCTGTTATCAAACCTTCATCTTTAAATCTTCTTAAGATTTTAGGACCTAATTCATATATTTCAAAAACAGAAATAAAATGGTCTAAATATCTTTCATTCTTAGCAGAACATTTTGAATTGATGCAATAAAATGCAACTGATTCAGTTGAAAGAAGGCCGGCCCTTTTTGAATTCTTAAGGGCCGACTTTCTCTCAATCTGATCTCCACAAACGGGACATTTTTGAACCATTGTAAATTTCTTTTCTTTACCTGTTCGCATACGAGTTAAAACTTCAACAACTTTTGGGATAACATCTCCTGCCTTTTCTATGACCACAGTATCACCTATGCGTAGATCAAGACGCTCTATTTGATCCATATTGTGCAAAGTAGCCTTTGATACAGTAGACCCAGCAACAAGCGTAGGCTCAAATATGGCAAGCGGAGTGAGCACACCTGTACGCCCTACGTTTATTTTTATATCTTTCACTATGGTAGTCGCCTTTTCAGCTGGGTATTTAAAAGCAGCCATATAACGTGGAGCTTTACCAACAACACCCAAAACTTCTTGTAGTTTTAAATCATCAACAGATATCACAACACCATCAGTACCATAAGAAAAATCTGGACGAACTTTTTCAAATTTCTTAATAAAATTTATAACTTCTTTTAAATTCTTACAAATAGCTTCATCTTTACCAACCTGGAATCCAAATCCTTTCAAATATTTATGTTTATCTGAATGTTTTGATAAACTCTTATCTAAAGAAATCTCAGCTATGTCATAAGCAAAGAAATCTAATTCCCTCTTTGCTGCCAAACTAGGGTCTAGTTGACGCAGACTTCCAGCAGCAGCATTTCTAGAATTTGCAAAAAGCGGCTTTCCATTTTTCTCATTCTCAAGATTTAACTTTATTAAAGTTTTTTTACTCATTAATACTTCACCGCGAACTTCAATATAATCTGGAACTATTTCAGCTTCCGTTAAAGAAAGAGGAATAGATTTTATTGTCTTTAAGTTTTCAGTAATATCTTCTCCGACAAATCCATCTCCTCTTGTTGCACCTTTTATAAATTTCCCTTTTTCATATATCAAAGACACAGCTAATCCATCAAACTTAACCTCACAAAAATAATTAAAATTAGACATTTTTTCTGTAAGAAGTTTTTTTATCCTTTTTTCCCAATCATACAATTCTTCTTCATTAAATACGTCATTTAAAGAGAGCATTCTAACTTTATGTTTAACTTTCGTAAATTTATCAAGAGCCTTGCCTGCCACTCTATTTTCAGGAGCATTTTTATCATTAAATTCTGGATATTTTAACAAAAGAATTTTCAATTCTTTTGTTAAAGAGTCATATACATCGTCAGTGATATTAGGTGTATTTTTTGTATGATATTCATTGCGTAATCTTGTAATTTCACTTCGTAATTTTTTTATTCTTTTTTTAATACTATTATTTTCCATTCTAAATTAATAAGTTAATTCAATTTGTCTTTCAACTGTATTATTTCCTGGTATACATCCATCATTATATCCTTTAGAAATAATAGTAGTCATTGTTGGATCGGTTTTATCAACAGTCACAAGTGCACAAGCATTATCAGACCCTCCTAAACCAGCAACATTAAAAGTCCAAACTTTCGATGGAGATTCTGTTGTAGATATAGAGATATTATTACAAGAGAAAGTAGGAGCAGTCGATTCTAAAAAAAGATTAGACACTCTATCATGAAAAAGAGCACACTCAGATCCTACATCAGCTGCAAAAAATGCATTATTTGTATCTTTTACTGAAGTACTAAACTTAATTTCTTTATATGCAATATCTACAACACCTAAAGTTATAGCTAAAATAATACTAGACAACATAACAGCAAAAAGTATTACAAAACCTTTATTCTTTTTTATTTTTTCTTTTTGCATTTTAATTCGTAATTTGTAATTATTGGTTCATAATTATTTCTATTTTATCCAATTAAATAAATTTTCTGAAAAAGTCACATTATAAGTTCCTGATCCTTGAGTCCATTCAACCTCAGAATATATTTTTATTTCTTTATCTTGATCTATTACATTTACCCAAATTTTACGAGTAAAACCAGAATCTGAACCAGTTAAATTAGTATTATAATTTCCATTATCTAAATATACTTTACAAATATCAGGGTCAGAAGTACATTTTTCAATAAAATTCGAGTCAAGTGGAATATAAAGTGAAGTATTAAAACCACATTCACCACCACTCGAATTACATGAGACTAGTTTAGTTCTAAAATTACCCCAAGCATTATTTACTCCAGTCAAAGCATAAGTGTCACGCATGTTTCTAATATATTCAATACCCTCTTGTGCTAAATACCCTGCTATATTTTTATTATTAGCAAAACGTGTATTAGAAATACTACTGCCTAAAATAGACATCAATGATATTAAAGAGATAGTAAAAATAGCAATAGCAACAAGTGTCTCAACTAATGTGAAACCACCTGAAACTTTCTTTAAAAAATCCTGCTGAGTAAAAGCTTTATTCTTTTTTATTTTATCTTTTTGCATTTTAATTCGTAACTCATAATTATCAATTCGTAATTTTTAATTTATATCCAATAAACGCTGAGAAACTGAAGTCTGTAAAGAAAAAGGTGTTAGAGAACCATCACTCTCTGTTATCGCCCCAGACAACATAATCGTTACTAATGGTTGTTGTGTATCTGGTGTACTAAATGGTTCTGCACCAACCACAACAAAACCAGAATTGTTTATTTTTACTTCAGAAGGAGTAAGTTCTGTATCTACTCCAGAAATAGATCTGAAAATAGCATTACCACTTATTCTGTAACTCCATGCTGTAGAATCAGAAGATATAAAAGATAATGTTGTTCCACCACTTGAACAATTTGGTCCTCTATCACAACTATAATTAGATCCTGTTCGTATGTTTCTAGACATATCTTCCATAATAAAATTTAAATTATCTACAATTGAACGTTTATTTTGTGATTTCTTGTGAAGCGCATTTGCGTTTAAAAGAGCCCCCATACCTATCGTAATAATAATAAGAAACAAAGAAATAGCTATCATTGTTTCTATTATTGTATAACCAGTATTTTTTGATTTTTTAATTTGTCTTTTATAATTCATAATTTTTAATTAATTTGAATTCTACCTGAAGGATAAATCTTGATATATCCTGGATTGACTGAATCATCCGAAGAATAAACAGTAATCCGCACATACACAGAACTAGTAATTGTAATTGAAGTATTATCTGAATAACTAAAAGTTGCTCCAGAGTTTGGTCTTTTAAAAGTAATGGATAAAGGGTCTTCGATTAAATCAGGATTAGAACAATCCACCGTTGTGCAACTTTCTATTTTATATTTATTTCCTTTGGTAATAATAATATCATTTAAACATTCACCACTACAGATTAAGCTACTAAAAAAATTACTATTATTAAGATCCACAAAATAAATAAAATGTTGAGGACTATCTGGATCAAAATAAACTCCATAAGCAGGTTTCCAGTTTAAGATTGAATTCTTGCCTGATGGTGGTAATTTACCAGAGACAGAAGATTTTTGTGCCTCCACTATTTTTAATGCAACATCATTTGATAAAACCCTTATATCTATATTAGATTCAAAACCTTTATAATTAAAAAGAACAACAGAACTCATTACAGAAAAAATACTTAAAACTACTATAAGCTCCACATATGTCATACCAGCCTGACAATTACGAATTACGAATTTAAAATTACGAATTTTTTTTATCATTTTTATTTAAAAACCAATTGGGAAAAGATGTAATTCAAAAAGAAATGCTATAAACACCCCCAAGACTAGAAAAGGAGCAAAGGGAATCTCTGTTTTCAATCCATTCTTTTTTGAGAAAACAATAAGTATAAGACCTACTATTGCTCCAGACCAAAAAGCTACGACTGCACCAGATAATATTCTACTATATCCAAGAAGCCATCCGAGCCCAAGCGAGAGCTTTGCATCTCCAAGTCCCATCCACGTACCTTTTGAAACAAGCCACAAAAATGCAAAAGGTAATGCCAAAAATAAACCAGATAAAAGTTCCAAAACTGTTGGAATATGAGGATAAAATAAATAATTAGAAAAGAAAAATAATCCAACAAAAGTCACAATACCAAAAATAAGAGAAAAGATGTCTGGTATTATTTTATGCTTAAAATCATAAACAGCTATAATTAAAAGCACAGAAAACATCACAGCATAATATGCATAAGAAATACTAAAAACAAGTGTATTCAAATAAAATATATCTTGAAACTTTAAAAAAATACCAGCAAAAATAAGACCAGTTATAAGCTCAACTATGGGATATTGAATTGAAATCTTTGACTTACAACCAAGACATTTTCCCTTTATAAACAAAAAACTAAACAAAGGTATAAGTTCATACCAAGAAAGTTTTTTCTGACAAGTCATACAACCACTTCTCCCATTAAAAGAACGTCCAGTATTAAATCTTAGAATAACAACATTCAAAAAACTCCCAATAATAATACCTAACCCGAAAAATATAATTGTTATAATAGATGTCATAAAATTTTGATTAATTACAGAGATGAGTGGTGCTATTAATAACTAATGATGGAATACCATTTACTAATCTTGCTGCACCTGTCACATCAACACACCAAGAAGTACTTGGTGTCACTCCAACTGCAACAGACCAGATATCTCTAGAATTATAACAATAACTACCATTTCTTCCCCTACTAACTGCCTCAGCAATAGAATTAACAACATCTTTATTTCTAGAAAACATATTAGTCCCGGATGCATTATAAACTAAAGGACAAACACCACTAACAGCTATGTCACCAGTTGGTAAATAAGTACTATTATTATTTAAATAAAAAATTTCAATAGCAGCTCGAGTTGTTGCTAAATTACTTTTTACTGCTGTTTCTTCACCTCTTTTTTTAGCATTACTTAAGTACCCAAGAGTAATCGAAGCTAAAAGTCCAATAATAGCAACCACGACTAATAATTCTATAAGGGTAAAACCTTTTTCTTTTTTTAAATTTATTTTTTTCATAATTTTTTTAAAAAAACTTTTTATTATGATGCTGGGCAAGCTGTAGCAGCTGCAGTAAGTAATGTTGTTCTCTGTACAGATAAACCAGTCCAATCAACACACCAATATGTCCCGGTAGCTTGTTTAAGGGGAGCTTGTGCTACCCATGTTCCAGAAGCAGAATTACAAACAGCAGTTGTTGTTGTCTCTAGAGTGTTAAACACAACAGTTGACCCTGATGAATTTGCTGCAGCCAAAACATTAGCATATATTCCCTTCACTGCAGGACTACCAACAGAAGCTGTACTTTGACAAACATCCGTTGCATTTGTGCCCCCATCATACCTATTTCCATTTTCATTATAAAAAAGCTCTGCTTGTGCACGAGCATTCGCTAAGTTTGCCTTAATAGCAGCGTCTGCACCTTTTGAACGAGCTGTGTTAAGTGACGCCAAAACAACTGAAGCCAAAATACCAATGATAGCGACAACAACCAACAACTCAATCAACGTAAAACCTTTTTTAAAATTCTTCATCCATTTTAGAAATCATACTATCCGTACATATATTTTTATACATAAAGAAAATTGATTTATGTTATTTTTATAATTTTTCCCCATTTTTTAAATTTTAAACAGGATTCATAAAAAAATTAATATTATTTAAGACCTTTTTTTATTATACCACTATCAAAAACAAAAACCACCTCGAATCAAAATACGAGATGGTTTTTTATTATCTAAATTATCTAAACAATTTAGACTATTATTACGGGCAAGCTGTCCCAGAAGTAGGTATTGCTGATGTTTGTTTTGAAACACCTGTTGAGTCAACACACCAAGCTGTGCCGGCAGTAGCTTTCAAAGGAAAAGAAGCTACCCAAGCAGATGTAGTACCTATAGTGGAATTACACCAACCTGTTGCCCCAGCTGAAGTAGCAGCTGCTCTAACAGCGGCCTCTATGGTCGTATTATCAAAAAGAGAACCAGCTGTTGGTACCCATGCTCCTGTTCCTGAGGCGAGCGCCAAACAACCAGTGGCAGAATTAGCAGCAGTACCATAAGCACCTGGTGTCTCATCATATACGATCTCAGCTTGAGCACGAATGTTTGCCAAGTTTGCTTTAATAGCAGCATCTGCACCCTTTGCACGAGCAGTGTTTAGTGATGCCAAAACAACTGAAGCCAAAATACCGATGATAGCGACAACGACCAACAATTCAATCAACGTAAAACCTTTTTTAAAATTCTTCATAATTTTTTCGTTTCATTTTAGATGAAACAATTTATACTAACTTCAGCCATAGGCTGATCCGCCAATGGCGGAAACTAATAATTTTTTCTCTGCTCTTTGGCAGAAATTTCGACTTTATTTTAATAAATATATTATAACTTTTATTATTATATATATGCAAAAAAGTTATCCACACAGTAATATATTATAATAATTAACCTTAACTTATACTACTAGACATATTATAAATAGGCATCAAAATAGAAACTAAAAGAATACCAACACCTAGACCTAATACTACGATCATTATAGGTTCAATAAGCCCAACCAATGTATCTACAGCATCATCAACTTCTCTTTTATAAAATTCAGATAAAGTTTTTAATATTTGACCCAAAGAACCCGTCTCCTCACCAACTTTTATCATTTGAATCATTATTCCTGGAATTTGCTCTCCATGTTTTTCAAGTGCAGAAGAAAGAGATAAACCTGATTTTACTCCATCTGCTGCTTTTTTTAAAATTTCTTTATATACCTTACTACCAACGACATCTGAAGTTATATCTATTGACCTTACTATGGGTATACCAGAGGTAAGCATCGTATCCATATTGTCTGATATTCTCGAAAGATAAAGCTTTTTATATAAGTTACCTACTGCGGGTATTGAAAGACGTAAATTATCAAGATATTCTTTTCCTTTTTCTGAAGAAGAAAGTCTCCACAACCATACACCTAAAAGTACAAGAAAAATAATCACAAGGAAACCATACTGTACAAAAAAACCAGAAAGACTAATAATCATTTTTGTAAAAATTGGCGGCTCCTGTGCTGAATCTTCAATAATAACTGCAAGTTTTGGAATAACAACAACAAACATAAGAGACATAACTACAAAAAATGTAATGACAACAAACAAAGGATAAATAAGTGCATTTTTTGTTTTAGAAGTAATAGCATATTGACGATTTAAATAATTTGCTAAATGATCGAATGTTTCATTTAATTTACCAGTCTCCTCTCCAACCCTTACCATATTTATATAAAAATCTGAAAATACATCTGGATGTTTTGCTAGTGCACCAGAGATAGAAACACCAGATTGAAGATCATCACTTATTTCAGAAAGCTTTTTTCCTAAAAGCTTATTTTCTGAATTAGAAGACAACATGGTAAAAGCTTTCAATGCAGAAACTTGAGATGAAAATAATGTTGAAATTTGACGAGATAAAACAACAACATCTTTCGTTTTTATTTTTCCACCAAAAGACATAGAAAAAATAGATTTAGACTTACTTTCATCTTCAATTGATATAATAATCAAATCTCTTCTTTGAAGACCACTAATAGCCATATCACGATTTTGTGCATCTATTTCACCTTCTCTGTTTATTCCTTTATTATCTAATGCTTTATATTTAAATAACATAAAAATCAATTTAAAATTACGAATTATGAATTACAAATTTAATTATCATATGATTCGTTCAAGACCTTTTGGATTAAGTGAATATTGATAAGCACTTTCTATTGTTATTTCTCCTGCACGTACAAGCTCTAGTAATGAATGATTTAAATCTATCATACCAAATTTACTTCCTGTCTCTATAATCACATCTATCTCTTTTGTACGTTTTTCACGAATAAGATTAGCAACAGCATCGTTATTTAATAATAATTCATAAGCAGGTATAAGCCCACCTGTAATTCTCGGTATCAGTCTTTGAGAAAAAATACCAAGCAAACTAGATGATAACTCTGTACGAATCTGGTCTTGCTGATTACCTGGGAAGGAATCTATTATTCTGTCTATTGTCTGTGAAGCATTATTTGTATGTAGTGTAGAAAGTACTAGGTGTCCTGTCTCTGCAGCAGTGACAGCCGTTGAGATTGTTTCAGAATTACGCATCTCGCCTATCATTATAACATTCACATCTTCACGAAAAACTGATTTTAGTGCTGTATTAAAATCCTTAGTATCAATACCTACTTCACGTTGATCAATAATAGCTTTATTCTGAGTATAAATATATTCAATCGGGTCTTCTATCGTTATAATATGACGAGACTGTTCATTGTTTATCAGATTAACCATTGCCGACAATGTAGTAGACTTACCTTGACCAACAGGTCCAACCACTAAGAAAAATCCTTGTTTTTTACGAGCTAGATCTGCGATGATAGGAGGCAAATGAAGCTCTTCTAATGTTTTTACCTTGGGTACTAACCTAAAAGCGACACTTATCAAACCTCTTTGAAAAAAAGCATTACCACGGAGACGTGCTTCACCACGAAAATCATAAGAGAAATCTACTTCTTGTTCTTCTAAAAATTTTGCTAATTTTGTTTTACCAAGAATCTCACCTAAAAAACCAAGAATATCCTCATTATTTAAAACTCTATTTTTTAAAAGAAAAATAAGTTCTCCTGATATACGAATAGCTGGAACTTTTCCAACACCCAAATGTAAATCCGAGCCATTCTCGCGCATAACAATTAAAATAAGCTCCTCTAGTTCTTTTTTATAATCCATTGTGTTTAATTATTAATTCGTAATTTATTTAACAGTTTTTTTTGATAAAATCTCTATTACTTGTTCAATAACTTCGCCTGGAGTAGAATTTGCTTTTACAATATACCCTGAAGCTCCTAATACATTACCACGATCAATATCGGATTGTTGGCTCTTGTTAGACAATATTATCTTCGTAGAATTAGAAGATAAATTATCATTATTTATTTTTTCTAACATTTCAAAACCATCCATATCTGGCATAATTATGTCCATTAAAATAATGTCTGGCTTTAATCCATCTTTGAGTTTATCGATAACCTGCAATGCTCCTGGAGCTGTATAAACTTCAAAATTATGTTGACTAAATTTGAACGCATACATATCTAAAAGAAATGTATCATCATCAACTATTAAAATTTTCTTTTTATCACCTTCCATATTGTTTATATAATTATATTACAAAATTACTCTTAACACTAATGGTTTGTGGACAACTTTAATTATTTTCCTCAGTAAAATTAAAAACCTCTTTATAAGGTATTATTCCATCTAAAGCCTTCAACATGGCATCTTCTCTCATTAAAAGCATCCCATCATTACGAGCTACTTTATAAATTTCAGAACCAATTGGATTTTTTAAAATAACTCTTTGCATCTCTTTGCTAACACTAAACATTTCATAAATAGCTATTCGGCCACGAGTACCAGAAGGACATTCTGAAGATGGCACTGTATCATACATTTCATTTTTAATCTCAATTTTACTTTTAAATTCATCAGGCAGGTCCTTTATTTCATTTTCAATTTGTAATTTAATACTTGGATCTATCGGAACAAGTTTCCTAGAAGATGGACATGTCATTTTAGCTAAACGTTGAGCAACAGACAAAATAAGAGTAGGCGCAATAAGATAAGGATCAACTCCCATATCTATAAGACGAGGGATTGCACCAATAGCATTATTTGTATGGAGCGAAGACAAAACAAGATGTCCTGTCAATGCTGCTTGAATAGCGAGCTGAGCTGTTTCTTTATCACGTATCTCTCCAACCATTATTATATCTGGATCTTGTCGAAGAATAGAACGAAGCCCTGAAGCAAATGTGTATCCGATTTCTGGCATCATTTGAGATTGGTTAATATCTGGCATGTGATATTCAACTGGATCTTCAAGAGATACAATGTTGCTACTCTCTTTATCAAGTTCGTTCATCATAGAATAAAGTGTTGTAGATTTTCCAGAACCCGTTGGTCCAGTAATTAAGATAAGTCCATAGGGCCTAGTTATGGCATCTCTAAGCATTTTAAGATTTCTTTGAGACAATCCCAACCCATCTAATGGTTTAACTCCTTTTTCAGAATCAAGAATACGTATGACAACTTTTTCACCATAGTATGCAGGCATAGTAGAAACACGAAAATCAATTTTATGTCCATCAAGAGTTGTACTAAAAGACCCATCTTGTGGTTTTCTTTTTTCATCTAAACGTAATTTGGCTAGAATTTTTATACGTGCGACTATACCGTTGTAAACGTTTGGGGGTAATATAATAGAAGTATGAAGAGTTCCATCTACACGAAAACGCACTTTGACTTTTTCTCCAGTATTTTCTATGTGTATATCAGAGGCATTACCTTCTATGGCGTCACGCAACATAGCAGAAACAATTTTTATAACTGGAGCATCTTCAACTATTTTTTTTTCTTCACTTGATTTTTTATTAATATTTTCTTTATCTAAATTTTTTGATTCACTTAGATTCTTTTCTTTTCTTTCATCTTCTGTAAATTGATCCAAGGCTTCTTCAACTTGGACAGTTAATCCTTGGTAAGTCTCCATTATGTTTTTATAATCAGTATTAGAAATAAGAAAAATCTTAAAAGGAATACCTAATTTAGATGAAATAAATTGCAATGCATCAATAGCTTGAGAATTTTCTCCATCTAAAATACCAACCTCTAATATACCTTCCCTAAATTCGATTGGGGCAAAACCATAATGCTTCGCAGCATCTTCTGGAATATATTTTAATGCTTCAAAAGATAAATTTTTAGATTCTATATGTTTTGTCGGTATCTGAAAATATTCACCCTTTATTTCAAGTATTTTTTCTTCTGAAATGCCAAATTCAATTAAAGCTTCGTCAATACTACCACCCTTTTTTTCTTTAGCATTATTTTTTATTTCATCTATTTGTGTATTATTTATTACACCTTTTTTTGCTAATTCTTCTAAAAAACTCATAATTAAATTAAGGCATCTCTTTTTCTATTTCTTTTTCTTTTTCTACAGTATCAGATAATTTGATAATTTGATCACTACCAATAGGAGCAAACGGATTTATTCTTCCTTCACCACCCGGAGATGTAAGCAAAATACTAGAATCATGTAAATTAATAAAAGCCTTGTTTGAAAAAATAGAATCATCTAATCTTATGTTTTTTACACCAAGTAATACAGAAAGAAAATCTTGAGAAACTGCAAAAGAATCTCCATTTGGTGTATCGGATGTAGAAAACATTGGATCAAAAGATGATGAATTAGAAGAAATTAAGTTATTTTCTTCTGGGGCTTTTTTAATTAAAAATACATATATTAAAATTAAAGAAACTCCTATCACCATAAATATTATTATATTTTTTATTTTTGAAGACATTTTTATTTTAATTCTTTAACCAATAAGTCTTAATTTTAAAATTATATTTATAAATTTCCGATAAAGATAAGTTAACTCCTTCGTTAAAGGAAGCCGTACTACTTGAAGAAAATTCAACTGAAGATATATCAACAATTCTAAGATTATTTTCTAAATCTTTTATAAAAGAAATAAAATTATTATAAGTCCCCTGAGAAGAAAATTCTAAATTCAAAATTCTATAACCAAGAGGACTAGTGTCTTTTATTTCAGTATTAAATCCCTTAGCATTTTCTGTTTGAACTTCCTTATTTGTTGTATCATATTTTATATCCTTAAGGACCATACTATATGGTGCTGCTATTTTTTCTATTTCAAGAATCAAACGAATATTGTCTATATTGTCAGGCAAAAGTTTTTGAAGTTTAGACAAATCATCTACTTTAAATGAATTAAACTTCTGAGTTAATTTATCTCTCTCTGCTTCAAGAGTTTTCGAGTTATTTAAAGCATCATTATAAGATACTATTTTTTCTCTAGCTAAAGAAATCTCATTGTAGTATGGATTAGTAAATGAAAAAAACATCGTTATTGCTATTCCTATTAAAATGGTTGGTGTAATAAATTTAAACATAATTAATTTTATATATCCTTATTATTTAAAAAATCTTCACCGACAGATTCAAGTGTTTTTTTGTAATCAACAAAATTCGGATCAACTGAAAACTCTAGATCAAAAAGAACGCTACCTTTATCATCAAGAGATAGATTGGAAAAAATAGGATCAATAAAATATTTATTTTTTGCAAAAAGATCAGATTGTAATGCTACAGACTTATAGCCAACTGCAACTCCATTCATTTTTACTTCTATTTTTACGCCAACATTATCAGGGAAACTATAACTAAACTTAGTATAGGCAATCGTTTTCATCGTAATAGATTGTAGTGCTTCAAATATAGGAGAAATAGCAATATGTTTAGATAAAATTTCGTTTGAAGCATTTAAGCGTTTATCTAAAACCTGAAGTTGGATTATTTTTGATGGTTCAAAGCGATTTTTGGCTAAATTTAAATCATTCTCCATGCTTATTATATTCTTTTTCAAGAGTTCATTGTAAAAATAAAGAGCCCCAGTTCCAATAACAATAGTAAAAAAAATAAAAATAGAAATAATAGTAAAAAAACTAACTGGCTGTGACCCAGTAGATCGTTTTTCAATCATTGGCTTTTTAGGTATGAAAGATGTTTGAAAATTTTGCTCCATATTATATTCAATTACAAATTATTAATTAAAAATTTAAAATTTAAAATTATTGATGCTTTTTAAATTCGTAATCTTTAATTACATATTTATTATCTCAATTTATTGCAACTTTCGCAAGGCTAAACCAATAGCAACCGCAAATTCAGGACCAGTAGCCTCTAAAACTTTTCCTAAAAATTCTGGTGCACCAACTTTAGAGAAAGAATGTCCTATCTCTATCTCTGCACGAAAGTTATTAGATGCTACTTCTTTTAATCCTTTCAAGAGAGACCCACCACCCGTAAATATTACCTTGCTGATGGTTCTGTCATACTTTTTCTCATACCCTAATAATACATTATTTGTTTCTGAAAAGATATAATCTACATGAACCTTAATTATATCAGCCAAATCTTTTTCAGTAGGATTTTCAAAAAGACCAAACTCTTTTTTTAATTCTTCTGCTTTTGAAAATGAAACACTTAAAGATTTTGAAATAGAATCAGAAATGTCTGCTCCTCCACGATTTATGGTATGAAAACCTTTAACCATACCAAATTCTACAAGAGAAAGTTTTGTGCTGGATGCCCCAAAATCAATCAGAAGAACTAAAGAAAGCTCATGTTCAAAATTTGACCTAATAGAAGAAAAAATCTCAATCTCAAAAAAGCTAGCCTCTAAACTAGACAACGATACAATGGAACGATATTTAGAAATCGCATTATTTTGAATTGCTACTATTAGTACTTCAGTTTTTTCTGGTAAGAGTAAAGAAGATTTCTCTTCACTGTTTGCTTCTTCAAAAGAAGACTCTTTCTGCGGTAAAATAAAATAATCCAAAGAAATCTCTGTCATTGGAATTGGAATATATTTACGCGCTTCTGTCGCAACAACAGAAGAGATCTCGCTTTCCTTGATTTGAGAAGGAAGAGTAATAGTAAAAATCAAACTTGATTGTACTGGTATAGAAAAGGCAGAAGAAACAGTGTTGACTCCAGACTGTTTTAAAACTTCCTTTAATGCTTCTACTATCTTTTCAACTGGAAGACTAGTAACACGTCCAACATCAACATCGGCATAAGAACCAAGTGCTATCGCTCCATAAGTCTCAAGAACAGCCTTACCTCCCTTTTTCTTTATTTCAACAACCTTAATAGAAGAAGTACCGATGTCTATTCCAACAACGCTTTCACTGTCCCCGCCTTTAAAAAGGTTAATATTTGAAAAAATTTTTTTAATTGGATTATCCATTTTCTTAAATTACGTTTATAATTATAACATATATGAAATTTTTTGATACTATACTAAATGTGATTTTTCCTGTGAATTGTGTTTCTTGTGGAAAAACAGGCTCAAGCTTGTGTATAGAATGTCTTTTAAATTCTAAGCCAGCAGAAAGAGAAAGCGCAACTTGGATATTTCCCTTATTTGATTATCGTCAACCACCTATTAAGAAATCTATTTGGCTTTTAAAATATAAAGGCAAAAAGAAACTTGCTAATACATTCGCAGAGATTATGTATGGCAGAATAATAGAAGAGCTTTCAGAATTAAGTATGATGAGTAATTTTTCTAATCCAATTTTAATTCCAATTCCACTTTCAAAAAAAAGATATAAAGAACGTGGATACAACCAATCACAATTAATTTGTGAAGAATTAATAAAAATACAAAAAAGAAATGAAACTATCCCTACTTCAGTATCGCACTCCTTGATAGACAGAGGAGCTCCTAGTAAATCTAATATTTTAAATAAAAATTTTAATTTATTAAACAATGTTTTAATAAAAATAAAAAATACAGAACACCAAGTAAATATTAAAGATAGAGATACTAGATTAAAAAATCTCTCAAATTCTTTTTTAGTTAAAAATTCTGAACTTATAAAAGGAAGAAATATTATTGTAATAGACGATGTACTTACCACAGGTGCTACACTAACTGAAGCAAAAAAAATATTAAAACAATTTGGTGTAAAAAAAGTAATCGCTTTCACAATAGCGCATTAATTTCCTAAAATTTATATCTTCATATATAATAAAGATATGAAATATTGTAAAGATTGTGAACCGGCACAAGAAGTGCACGCTGTCGCTTACTTCTCTGTCGTAATGAATTATGTCAGTGAACCATTTTTTAATATTATGGAGATGCTTTTTAAAAGCACAGCAGAAGCTATTTCTAACAAGACTTCAATACCATTTTTAAAATTAATGGTCTTTCTAGGGCTTGCACATTTTTCTGATAAACCTGATGAAAAAGATTCTTTACGTACAAGATGTTTTTGGGATGAAGCTATAAGACGTGGTATAAAAATGATTGAATTTAAAATGGGTCCAATAAAAGACTCTTTTATTGCAGAGTATAAAGGCAAAACGATAACCTTCGATGGATTACCTCGTTTAGAATCTGATTCTTTGAAATGGATGGACAATAAAGGGATAATGAAAATAAAATTCTTAAAAGAAGGCTTGCCCGTAGCAAAAGGAGGCACAGCCTTTACAAAAAGAAAAGCATTAAAAATATTTAAGGAAATAACAAAACCAGTAATAACAAAACCAAACTTAGGTTCACGTTCTCGTCACACACTCATACACATAGACACAGAAGAAAAACTTATTTATGGATTTAAAAAAGCAAAAAAGCTTTCTCCGTTAGTGGTAATAGAAGAAGAATTACGAGGATATTTATTTCGATGTACTTTGGTCGGAGGAAAATTTGTTGGTGCAGTGAGACGTGACCAACCAGAAGTAATAGGAGATGGAATACATACATTAAAAGAATTAATGGATAAAGAAAACGAAAGACCAGAAAGAAAAGGACCAATATTTCATAAGATAGTCATTGACCCTGATGCAGAAATAGAATTAAAACGAGAAGGAATAAAAATGGAAGATGTTCCAGAAAAAGATAAAATAATTACATTTTCACAAAAGACAAGTCGTGGTATTGGTGGATCGACAACAGAAGTCACAGACATAGTACACCCTGAAAATATCAAAATGTTAGAAAAATTAGGAGCTTATTTAAAAGATCCATTAGTCGGTGTAGATTTAATAATAGAGAAAATAGAAAAACCATGGTACACAGAACAACATTGCGGAATAATCGAATGCAATTCTCTACCTTTTATTGATCTTCACCACTACCCTCTTTTTGGTAAACCAAATAATGTAGCAGGTAAACTCTGGGACCTTGCTTTACCATAATCTAAAATAGATTAATTTTCTTCTATTGTAATTTCTGACTTAGGATCGAAAGCATCTGGGTCTAATTTTAAATGAGAAATATATTTTTTTTGAACCACAAAATCACCTAAAAATTTTAAAAAATCTTCTCTCTTATCAATCTCTCCTCTTTCTTCCATATGTTTAAAGGGATGAGATTCAGGAGTAAATTCAAAATGTCCACAGATTTCTCCATCTTTATAAATTCGCAAATGATATTGCTCCTCAAAATCCATTAATTTTCTCCAGCTTAAAACCTGATCTTCATCTATCCAGGCAATAAAATGATTACCAAAACCCCATTTTGCATTAAGATGCAACTTGAGAGCCTCAAGACTTTTACCAGGGGCAAGCCAACCAATATGATATTTTTGTCTACCCTTTTTGTGCCAAATAATCCCTGTTTTTAAAAGAAATTTACGAGTTGGTAAGAAAAAAGAATATATATAATCCCATATTTTTTGTTTAATTTTATCGAAAAAAGTCATGCATTTACTATATCATATATTTTTAATTGACAGAATAGATAAAAAACATATAATTAGCAAATGGAAACAGAAAAAAATTTAGAAACACAAACACAAAATGAAGTAAAAGAGGTTGAAAAAATTACTATAAAAAATTTAGATAAAAACAAATTATCAATTCCTATGGCTATAATAATAGTTGGGGTATTGATAGCTGGATCAATATATTTTTCTTCAATTACACAAAATAATTCACAAAAAAATAATAACGGTTTAGCAATAACAACATTACCTATTGTAAGCAAAGAAGATAGAACGTTAGGTAATCCAAATGCAAAAGTAACAATTATTTTGTATGAAGATTTTCAATGTCCTTTTTGTGGAGCAGTCACAGGACTAGAACTTAATTCACCTTCAATGCAGCCTGTAATAAAATATCTAAAAGAAAGAGATCCAAATTGGGCCCCATATGTACCAGAAATTGTAAATAATTATGTAAAAAATGGAGATGTTTTATTGGTCTATAGAGATTTTACATTTTTAGGTAGAGAATCCACAAAATCAGCTGAAGCTGCAAGATGTGCAGGAGATCAGGATAAATTTTGGGAATACCATGATTATCTTTACTCTCATCAAAATGGTGAAAACGAAGGAGGTTTTTCTGATTCTAATTTAAAATCTTTTGCAAAAGACCTCAGCCTAGATTCTACTACATTTGACAAATGCCTCGATGAAAATAAACATGCGCAAGCCGTTGAAGATTCAAAAGAAGGAGGAAATAATGCTGGTGTTACAGGGACACCAAAAGGTTTTATTCTTAGAGATGGAAAAATAATGGGAACAATAGAAGGAGCAGAACCACTCTCAACTGTAAAACCAAAAATTGAAGCAGCACTTAAATAAATTATGGATTTTATTTTTAATCTAGATTTACAGACATTGGTTAAAACCATCGGTTATCTTGGTATATTTTTTATAATCTTTGCTGAGTCTGGGTTATTTTTTGGATTTTTTTTACCAGGAGATTCTCTGTTGTTTACAGTGGGATTATTGGCGTCACAAGGATACTTTGATATCTTATTACTAATTCTAGTTGTTACATTTGCAGCAGTTCTTGGTGATCAAATTGGGTATTTATTTGGAAAAAAAATTGGTCCTAAAATTTTTACTCATGATGATTCTTTTTTATTTAAAAAGAAGTATATTTCAGATGCAGAAAATTTCTATCAAAAACATGGTAGAAAGGCTATCGTAATGGCACGTTTTATTCCAATAGTTCGTACATTCATACCAATTTTAGCAGGAGTGGGTAAAATGCATTACAGAACATTTATCACATACAACATATTCGGGGGGTTAATATGGGGTGCCGGCATAACATTACTAGGATATTTCTTGGGCCAACAAATTCCAAATATTGATAAATATTTAATACCAATAATATTGCTTATAATATTAATCTCATTTTTACCTGCTATATTTTCGTATATTTATAATAAATTAAAAACATAGAAATAATTTTTAGAATGCCTTGCACAGGAGTTTAGAAAATAAAAATGGTATTCCATTTATTATTTACTTGAACGACGAGCAGAACGCTCCCGAAGCTTCGCTAGATAGATTGCATTATAAAAATTATTTCTATGTTTTTAATTTATTTATTTTATTTTATATATGCTAAAATATAGACATGTACGAATCCATAAAAAATTTTAATAAACAGTTTTTATATGAACCTGAAACGATAAATGAAGAAAATTTATTCAAAAAATCTAATTTTATTGTAGTTGGTATGGGAGGTTCTGCGCTTGCTCCCCTTTTATTAAAAAAATACAAACCAGAAATTAGCATCATGATCCATAACAATTATGGATTACCTCAAATCAGTAAAAAGGAATTAGAAAACAGTTTAATAATATTAAGTTCCTATTCTGGAAATACAGAAGAAGTGCTAGACGCATTTCAAAAAGCAAAAGAAAATAATCTAAGTATGGCTGTGATATCTGTCGGTGGAAAATTATTATCCCTAGCTAAAGAAAATGGTATTCCTTATATAAAATTACCAAATACTGGCATACAGCCTCGTATGGCTCTCGGTTATTCAATAAAAGCATTTCTTAAACTTATTGGAGATGAAGATGGATTAAAGGAAATTAGTAAACTATCTGAAATTCTTAATCCAAATGATTACGAAGAAACTGGGAAAATATTTGCTAAAAAATTAAAAAATTATGTTCCAATTATTTATACATCAAGTAATAATTTATCTATAGTTTACAATTGGAAAATTAAATTAAATGAAACTGGCAAGATTCCTTCTTTCTATAATGTTCTTCCAGAATTAAATCATAATGAAATGACCGGTTTTGATGTCGTAGACGCGACAAAAGAATTAAGTAATAAATTCTATTTTATTATTTTAAAAGACGAAGAAGATGATGAAAGAATAATAAATAGAATGAATATATTAGAAAAATTATATAAAGATAGAAATCTAAAAGTAGAAATAATAGAAATAAAAGGAAATGACATTTGGCATAAGATATTTTCATCACTCGTATTGGCAGACTGGACTGCATATTACACAGCATTAGAATATGAACAAGACCCAGAACAAGTCCCCATGGTAGAAGAACTTAAAAAACTCATTACGAAATAATAATAATTCCTTCTTTATTTTTCTCTTTCCTAATATTATCAAAAATATCAAAACAGTCCTCTTTGTTTATATCCCAATCAGGATGAGAAACCTTATAATCTTCAATTATATATAGAACTTTTGGAAAAGCATTTATATAAATATATGTGTGAATAAAGTGATTAATCCCCTTTTTTTGTTTATGTGTATAGTTTGGTACGCTATTGGAACCAATTTGTTGCGAAATAAGGACTAAATTAGATTCTTTATTTTATTTATAACCAACCCAGCTTCTTCTGTAATTTCATTATTTAAAGTTTCTTTTATTATATTCAATTTTTCTATACTTTCTTCTATATATTTCTCTGGTGAAATTTTAAGCATACTCCATATATCAAATCCTTCTTCAATAGCAGTAATTATAGCTCTCCTATTATCTAATAAATCAGCTCCACTTATTGCTTTAATTTCATTGTCAGCTATTTTAAGATTTTCTAAATAAGCTAATCTTCTTTTTTCTTTTGGTAAATCTTTATTTAGAGTAACTCCTTTTACTAATTGTGCCACTCGTGAATTAAACATTTTTATAATATCTTCTTCTGTATATTTTGTATCTTCTATGATATCGTGCAAAATTCCAGCAATAATTACATCTTCAGAATATTTAGCTGATTGAAGAATATATCCAACAGAAAGTGGATGAATAATATAAGGTTTGTTGTCTTTTCGTAATTGTCCTTCATGTGCTTCCTTTGCAAAAAGAATAGCCTTAGTAATATTTTCAGATATTAATTTCATAAATTAATTATACACTAATTTCAATGCGGAGGCGGTGAGATTCGAACTCACGGTTCCGATTAAGGAACGGCGGTTTAGTAAACCGCTGGTTTAAACCACTCACCCACGCCTCCGTAGGTATATTTTATTAATGAAAAGAGTATATCAGAAAAATGTAAAAATACAAAAAACGTGTTAAAGTAATTAAGTTATTAAACATTAGATGGAGACGTGTCAGAGTGGTCTAACGTACCTCTTTGCTAAAGAGGCAGGGGCTTCAAAACCCCTCGCGAGTTCGAATCTCGCCGTCTCCGCTATGGAATTAGCGGACAAACTTGAAACAAAATTTCGCTTAGATATCAATCAAAAAAAAGCTTTACATAAGTTAAATCTTTTTTCTGTTCACGACTTATTATTTCACTTCCCTGTTCGATATAGTGATATGAGCGAAATAAAAAAAATATCAGAATTAGTTACTGGTGAAGTAGCCACAGTCTATGGAAAAGTTTCAAACTTAAAAACAAAAAAAGGGTTTAAATCTAAGATACCTATGGGTGAAGCAGAGATAGAAGACTTATCTGGAAAAATAAAAATCACTTGGTTTCATCAAGCATATTTAGCAAAAATGATCCACGAAGGAGACAATGTAAAACTCACAGGAAAAGTAACAGAAAGCAAATATGGATTATATTTAGCAAATCCAGAATTTGAAAGAACAAGCCTTATGCCAATAGATTCCCATGATTCTTTATTTACAAAAGGAGACATGAACAATCAAGGATATTCATTCCCTATTTATCACGAAACAAAAGGAATAACTTCAAAATGGTTTTACCATGCAATAGAAAAAATATTGAGAGATAAAACATTAGATAATATAGAAGACTATATTCCAAAAGATATTTTAAAAAAATACAATCTTCCAACCTTAAAAACCTCTCTAGTCTGGATTCATAAACCAAAAGATGCACGTGATGCAGAATCTGCAAGAAAAAGATTTGCTTTTGAAGAAGTTTTTTGTATCCAAATAGAACGCCAACATGATAAATTGGAGTATAAAAAAAATAAATCTTTTCAAATAAAAACAAAAGTAAAAGAAAAAGATGAATTTGTAAAACGCTTCCCTTTCACTCCTACTGACTCTCAAAAGAAATCTATACAAACAATATTAGAAGATATGGGTAAAACTTTTCCAATGTCGAGACTATTGGAAGGCGATGTCGGCAGTGGAAAGACAGCTGTCGCAGCTACAGCTGCGTATACCACTGTTATCCAAACTCCAAACGGGCAAGGATTTGGTAATTTACAGGTAGCCTATATGGCTCCAACTGAGATATTGGCAGCACAGCATTTTGAATCTTTTATAAAATATTTTAAACATCTACCTATTAACATAGGGCTCATCACAGGCTCTGGTTGTCGTAAATTCCCTTCTAAAGTAGCTTCAAGTATTTTGAAGCCAGCAGACATACCTAGAGGAGTATTCGCTACAAACAGAAAAAACTTGCCCTCCCAAAATGAAATACAAACGACGGCAGGTATGTCTGCTGGCTTTCAAAATTGGACCAATATATCTCGCACACAACTTTTAAAATGGACAGCAGAAGGAACAATACCCATTTTGATAGGCACACACGCCCTCATTCAAAAAACAGTTAAATTCAAAAACTTGGCATTGGTTGTAATAGATGAACAACATAGATTTGGTACAGCACAAAGAAGAAAACTTGTAAGAAAAGACAACATCGCACCTCATTTGCTTTCAATGACAGCGACACCTATTCCCCGCACATTAGCACTAACAGTATATGGAGATCTTGATTTATCTTTACTTAATGAAATGCCAACAGGAAGAAAACAAATAATTACAGAAATTATTACTCCAAATAAACGTGACGAAATATATGAAGAAATAAGAAAAGAATTAAAGAATGGTAGACAACTTTATGTGATATGCCCTAGAATTGATGAACCAGATCCAGTAAAAGAAATGGCCGTTCAAGCCAAATCAGCAATAGCAGAAGCTAAACGTCTTAAAAAAGAAGTATTTCAAGAATATGAAATAGGTGTGCTACACAGCAAAATGAGCAAAGAAAAAAAAGAGAAAGTAATGCAGGATTTTACAGAAGGTAAAATAAATATACTATGCGCAACTTCTGTTATAGAAGTCGGCGTGAATGTACCAAATGCAACTATAATAATAATAGAAGGAGCAGAAAGATTCGGACTTGCTCAACTCCATCAACTTCGCGGACGAGTAATAAGAAGCAATCATCAAGCATATTGTTATATTTTTGCTGATGCAAAATCTGACAAGACTATTCAAAGATTAAAAGCACTCAAAACTGCAAAAAATGGTTTTGAATTAGCAGAATTAGATCTCACACTTCGTGGCTCTGGTGAACTTGGAGGAAATAAACAATGGGGTATTTCTGATTTAGGAATGGAAGCAGTAAAAAATTTGAAAATGGTAGAAGCCGCTCGCACCGAAGCCATTCGTCTAGTATCTATAGATCCAGAACTAAAAAACTACCCATTACTTAAATCTAAGGTAAAAGAAAAAGCTGGAGAGTTTCATTTTGAATAAAATTGTCCGCCCTCTACGATTCGAACGTAGGACCCTCGAGGTATAAGCTCGATGCTCTAACCAACTGAGCTAAGGGCGGATGTTTATATTATCTAAAAATTTTCTTCCTTGTCCAGATTTTAAAAATTTTTCTCTTTTCATCGCTTCTATTTTTGTTTTATATTCCTCAGAATAGATTAACATAAAAGGTTTATTTTGTCTCGTAAAAGAATTTTTTCCAGAATTATGTTCCATTAATCTCTCTTTTGTAGACTTACTTGTAAAGCCAACATATCTTTTTCCATTTTTTAAACTTCTTAAAACATAGATATTAAACATAAATATATTAAATTAATGGACAGAGCTTGAGCCAAAGGCTCATCAGCCTCTGGCTGAAAGGGCGGATATAAATACACTATATTATTTTAAAAATAAAAACAATGTATTTTATATTTTATGCTTTTATTTCTTCTATCTTCTTTGGCATTATTCCATTTGCAGTTATTATTTTATTGTATTCCTCCTGTTCTAATGTTTCAACTTCAATAAGTTTGTTTGCAATGGCAGACAAAGCTTTTCTATTTTCTGTCAAAACTTTTTCAGCTGATTTTATTCCGTCATTTATAATTCTTGAAACCTCAGAATCAATCTTAGTAGAAACGGTTTCAGAATAAGGATCTTCACTTCTCTCTCCCCAATTTAATTTACCACCATCACTTCCAAAAGTGACTGGTCCAATTACATCAGACATCCCCCATCTTGTCACCATAGCACGAGCAAGATTTGTAGCCACCTGCAAATCACTAGATGGTCCTGTAGTAATATCACCAAAAATCATCTTTTCAGCTACATATCCACCTAAAGACATTGCAATATCATCTATAAATTCTTTTTTAGACTGCAAACGTCTTTCTTCAAGAGGAAGTTTTAATGTGTATCCTCCAGCATTACCACGAGCGATAATAGAAACTTTGTGTACGGGATCAGCATTTGGAAGAACAGACGCTACAAGAGCATGTCCTGCCTCATGATATGCTGTGATCTCTTTTTCTTTTTTAGAAAGTAAATGGCTTTTTCTCTCAGGACCAAGCATTACTTTTTCAATAGCACGAATTAAATCAAATTGAAAAACTTTTTTACGATTCTCACGTGCTGCAAGTATCGCTCCTTCATTCATCAAAGAATACAAATCAGCACCAGAGAATCCAGGAGTTCTTTCTGCAATTAATTTTAAATTAATATCTTCTGCTAGTGGTTTTAATAATGCATGGATATTAAGAATCTCTTCACGATCAACACGATCTGGTAAATCAAGCATTACCTTTCTGTCAAATCGTCCTGGACGAATGAGTGCAGGATCAAGAACATCAGGTCTGTTTGTAGCTGCCATAACAATAACTTTTTCATTAGGCTCAAAACCATCCATCTCAACTAAAATTTGATTTAATGTTTGTTCCCTTTCATCATTTCCACCCCCAAAACCACCACCACGAGTTCGTCCGATAGCATCTATCTCATCCATAAATATGATGGCCGGTGCAGCTTTTTTAGCCATTTTAAATAAATCACGCACACGTGAAGCACCTACTCCGACAAACATTTCAACAAATTCTGACCCAGATAAATGAAAAAATGGAACACCTGCTTCCCCCGCTACTGCACGGGCAAGCAATGTCTTTCCTGTTCCTGGAGCACCAGTCAAAATTACCCCTTTAGGAATTCTTGCACCAATATCTAAAAACTTTTTAGGATTTTTCAAAAAATCTACAATTTCTTTTAATTCTTCTTTTGCTTCTTTACATCCAGCAACATCTTTAAAAGTTACTTTATTGTTTTTATCATTTGGATCTGTAATGCGAGCCTTGGATTGACCAAAAGAAAATGCTTGCATTCCAGCACCCTTAACTTGTCGTGAGATGTACCAAAAGAAAAATATAATAAAAAGAATTGGCAAAAGAAAAGGTAATAAATTCATAACCCAATACCCAAAACCACTTTCATTTTTAACTTCTATATTTGTAAGAGCTAAAGATTCTGGTTTTACTCCATAATTAAAAAGCGTCTGAGAAAGAGATGATTCTATCTCTTTTTTAGAAATTTTCTCTTCATCATTTTTATATGTAATAGTTAACTTTTCTCCTTCCACTAAAATAGTCCTAACCTCCCCTGCTGTAACACTTTTTGCTAATTCTGAAATAGGAACTTCTAAAGTCTCCTTATTGGTTCCAGATACCATTATATAAAGAGCTGTAATAGTCATAAATATCAAAATAGCTCCAAGCATACTGCCTGAAAACCTAGGGTTTTCTTTTCTCTTTTTACCTTTATTCTTAACTTTATCCTTAATATCTTTTTGATTTAAAAAATTAAAATCCATATGAAGATAATAGCATAAAAAACATAAAAATTAAAATTTTTTATTTAATTAAATTTTGTGGAGATGCGGGGAATTGAACCCCGGTGCAGAAGATTTTTGTAAATAAATCTATATGTTTAGTACATTTTTTTGTTTTAAATCAAAAAATTCTTAAATGAACAAAATATTTTTCAATCGATTCCCTTTGTTTTGGAAAAAGTCAGGACACTCTTTTCCCTATCCCGATAATATTATGCCTTAACTTATATATCGGAAGTCTATAAGAAAGACACCAGCTTACGCTAAAGCGTATGCTGGAGCAAAAGCAAAGTCCTTCATACCGAAATATGGAGAAACTGAAGCTTTCACTTTAGCAGTCAATTTTGCAATTAACATTTGAACGAAGTTTTACGAGATTACGTACATTCTCGACATGCATATTAAACAATTGAATCAACTGTCTATGCCTTGCATCCCCATATTTTTTTATCAACGTCCTTTTACTTCTCTCCTTATCTCACGATCAGTATCGCGTTTTTTTATACTCTCACGTTTATCTTGTTTTTTCTTTCCTTTAACTAAAGCAATTTCGACTTTAATTTTTCTACCTTTATTATACACTGAAATTGGTACTATTGTCAAACTCTTATTCTTCTCACTACTTATGAGTATCAATATTTCTTTTTTAGTAAGTAAAAGTTTTCTATTACGAAGTGGATCATAATCCTTTGGTGTATTATTAACCTGAAAAGGTGGAATATTTGAATTAATTAAAAACACTTCCCCTCCTCTAACAATAACAAAGGCCCCTTCTAGGGACATTTGTCCACTTCTCACAGATTTAACTTCAATACCAAAAAGCTCAATACCTGCTTCGTATTTTTCTAAGATTTCATAATTAAATCTCGCTTTTCTATTTTGAGCATAGTTGGCCATAAATATATACTAACATTTGGAAGAATCAATAAAAAGCTCCTTCTTGATAAAAAGGAAAATTGTGCTAAAATATATAAATGCCATTAAAACCTGAATTAAATGTTTCTGGATATAGAGGAGTTTGGGGAGAAAGTTTAAATGATGAAATAGTATCGAGATATACTCATGGTTTTGTTTTTTTTACTAAAGAAGAATCAAAAAAAGAAAATCTAACTATATTAATTGGTAGAGATGGACGTGAAAGTGGTCCTGAAATAAGAAAAATAATTATTAGAGAATTTAAAAAGCTCAAAATTAATTTTGTTGACGGAGATGTAATGCCGACACCTACAGTTTTATTTTCTGTTCGCAAACATAAATATGATGGTGCTATTATTATTACCGCATCTCATAATCCAATAGAATATAATGGTCTCAAATTTGTCAACAACAAAGCACTTTTTACTATTAAAGAGGAAGTTGAAAAAATAAATAGTTTTCAAAAAGATGTTGTTTTGGGAAGTATTGCGCAATCTATAGAGCCGAAACAAGCAATCTTTCAACATAAAATTATGTGTGCTGAAAGAAATAATATTTTTTGTAAACTATTTTCAAAAAAAGTTCCTAATTTTTCCAAAGAACATGTTGATCAAATTTTAGCTAATATAAATATAAAAGCTATTCGCGATAGAAAATTTAAGGTCGCTGTAGATATGATGAATGCTTCTGCCTGTGTAATAGATCCTTATCTTTTTAAAAAACTCGGAGTAGAGTTAATACCTTTAAATAATATTCCAAATGGAAAATTTGCCCATAAGCCAGAACCACTTAAAGAAAATTTAAGTGACATAGAAAATTTAGTTAAAGGATCTAAGGCAGATCTTGGTTTTGTCCATGATCCTGATGCAGACAGACTAGTAATCGTTGATGAAAATGGAGAAGTAGTCTCAGAAGAATATTCTGTAGCCTTTGGAATAGAAAATATCTTATCCAAAAATAGAGGTAAACCAATAGTAATAAATTTATCAACATCTCAAATGGGTGCAGATATAGCAAAGAAATATAATAGCGAGTGTTTTCGTTCAAAAATAGGAGAAGGATATGTAGTAGAAAAAATACTTTCCCATAATGCAATTATTGGCGGTGAAGGAAATGGTGGAGTAATATACCCTACTATCAATACAGTACGTGATAGTTTTACTAGTTTATCTCTTATTCTTGAACTTCTAGCAGAAAGAAAGCAAACTGTTACTGAATGCATAGCAACATTGCCAAAATACTTTATTAAAAAAGATAAATGGCCAATAGCTGGAAAAGATCTAAATGATATATATAAAAAATTAAAATCTCATTTTAATAATGCAAAGATAGACGAACAAGACGGTTTACGCCTAGATTTACCTGATGGGTCATGGATACATTTAAGACCATCAAATACAGAGCCCATAATAAGATTATTTGGGGAATCTAAAGATGAAAAAAGTATAAATGATATTTTTAAAGAGGTAAAGAAAAACTTGCAATAAAAAAATTAAAATTTAATAATAAACTTATGACATTAAAAAATAAATCAAACAAAAAAGGTTTTACTTTAATAGAGCTATTGGTGGTAGTAGCAATTATTGGTGTATTAGCATCAGTAATTATGGTTTCCTTGAATTCTGCTCGTGCTAAAAGCCGTGATGCTCGAAGAATGCGTGATATACAAGAAATTCATAATGCGATTGAATTATATATCACAACAAATGGATATGCTCCAATTCTTGGAAATATAAATTGTTCAATTCCAGGATATGATAGTAGTTGTGGTGTTCCTGACACAGAACCAAGTCGCTGGGATATACTAAAAGAAGAGCTCTCTCTTTATATAAAAGAACTAGCAAAAGATCCCTGTGGTGAATCATGCCATGATGATACAAAAAAATACAATGGGTGGTTTTCTTATAAATACGAAGGCCCAGGAGCACTTGGTTATCTTATAGATCAAGATTTACCAGTAAACTCAGAAACATATCGTATTTATGCGCAAAATTTAGAATCTAAAAATTCTAGTTTCGGCTTTGGTCTTGGTTCATTTTAAATAATTATGATGATATATATAGCTCATTCTTTTGTAAATATTTTTGCCGGTGGTAGAAGTAATATAAAAGTACATCTTTTAATTTTATACTTTATAAGTATATCTATCTTTTACTTTTTATTTAGAAAAAACACCACAGTAAGACCAGATTGGAAATGGTTTGGCATAACTTTACTCATATCTTATTTTTACGGACTTTTTTTGCACATTTTTTATCTATTACAAAATAATCTTCATTTAACAGATTTTATTATCATTGGTAATAATAAAGAGATATCAAGTTCAACTATCTGGCATACCCATATAGCAAAAGGTGTAATAGGACAAATTTTTTCTTTTTTTGACAAAACCTATCTTCAAACAATGGATGCTGGAGGAGCATATATAGGGCTAATACCAAGTCCTATACTCTTAGCAGGGACGATGCTTTTTGTTGCCCTAATTTTGCAAACAATTTTTTACTTTATCACTTCTTTTAAAGAACTACTAAATAATAAAAACAAAAGACAGAAAATATTCCTTATATTTGGCTATTCTATAATTTCTTTTTCTTTAATAAAAACCTCAATAGATGGAGGTATACTAAACCCAAGTTTTTCTATCAGCTTAATTTTCATAACACTCTTTATCTTACGAACAAAAGGTAAGGTAATTTTAAATTATTACTACCTTATCTCTTTAGCTGGAATATTATTGCTAGCAAGTAGCTTATATGTTGATTCATTTAAATATGGTAGTGGTATATATATATCATCAATTGCAACGTTATTACTCCTATATGGCATATTACTATATGGAAGTGAAGAAAAAATACGTTTACAATTTTTTATTCCACTTTTAATACTTTTTCTCTCAGGCTGGTGGGTATCAAGTATTCGTGACAGAGAAATATATAATTATGGAAAAATAAACCTAGAACAAGGAAAAAAAATATATATTTATAATGAAGAAAAAGAACTAATAGAAAATCAAATTTTAAAAGAAAATAAAAAAATATCCTCTATCTCAAAAGAACTAAATAAAAATATAACCTATACACCTCTCACTATTCCTGGAATAACATGTATTCTAAAATCTCCAAGACAAAATATATCATTTGAACTAAAAACAAAAGAACCAATCAAAAATCTGTCAAGCTCATCTGATTTTATCTATATAAAAAATAGTGAATCATCTTTTAATGGGAAAAATTGGACAACACAAGTTAATTTTTTTATGAACAACTGCACACCAGAACCACTATCAATTATAAATGGGGAATTATTAAAAAATAATATAAATAAATATTTTATAGTTAACCCAACCTTCGATGATACCTACAACCATTAACAACTTTATAATTTATTCTGTATTAATCTGGGGAACAAATATGCTTTTAAATGTTCTAGGGACAATAAAACTTCATTTTCCCTCAACTAAAAAATACGACAAACCTATCGATGCTAGAATAGAATACAAGGGTGATCGTTTGATAGGTGAATCAACAACTATTGTCGGATTAATAGTTTGTATAATGATAAGCATCATTTTGTATTTTGTTGGTTTTGATTTCAAATGGGTTATAATCCCTTTTCTAGTATATACAGGACATACTCTGGGAAGTATAATAAAAAGACGAATGCATAAAAAAGGAGGAGAATTCGTACCGTTCATCGATCACGGAGACTATACCATAACGACAGGAATAATATTTATAGCCCTTGGTTATATTACACCAATATTTGCTATTTTAAGTATTTCTCTGACCTACATCTTTCATCCTATAATGTGTTATTTAGCTTACAAAATAAAACTAAGAGAAAGACCCTACTAAGTTGACTTTATAAGCAAAATAAGTTAAACTCTCCTTAGTTTAAAGTATTAATATATTCAAATTGCGAGAAAGAATAAACAACCAAATACGAGCAAAAGAACTTCGTCTTTTAGACAATGAGGGTCAAAATCTAGGTATTTTAAGTATAAAAGACGCACTAGAATTGGCACAAAATAAAGGATTAGATTTGATTGAGGTTTCTCCTAATGCTAATCCACCAATTGCTAAGATAATGGATTTTGGAAAATATCAATATGAATTAAGCAAAAAATTAAAAAAATCCAAAGCAAGCTCTAAACCAACAGAAACAAAATCAATACAAATTAAAATAGCAACTGGAGATCATGATTTAGAATTAAAAGCTAAAAATGCATCAAAATGGTTAAAAGAGGGTCATAGAATAAAAGTTGAGCTTTTCCTTGTTGGACGCACAAAATACATGAACGAAAAATTCCTAAAAGAGAGACTAGATAGAATTCTACATCTAATAACAGAAAATTATAAAGTAGCTGATTCATACAAAAGAAACCCAAAGGGATTATTTATAACAATAGAAAAAGCCAAATAAGTTTATAAAGTAAAAAAGAAAAAATACATGAAAGGAATGAAAACAAATAAATCATATTCAAAAAGATTAAAACTTACAAAAAACGGTAAGCTTATTTCAAATAAACCAGGTTTTAATCACTTTAATGCTAAACAATCACGTTCAAAACAATTAGCTGGGAAAAAAGGTCAGAGTTTCCTAATTAAAAATAAACCTAAAAGTCACTTATTACCTTTTAATTAAAATAAAGACTAATAATTAGTAACCAGTAACCAATTTTATGACAAGAGTAAAAAAAGGAGTACATGCATTAAAAAGAAGAAGAAGTGTATTAAAACAAACAAAAGGTTTTAGACATGGACGAAGTACAAAAGAAAGACAAGCAAAAGAAGCACTTTTGCATGCTGGCAATTACGCTTTTGCTCACAGAAAAGATAAAAAATCACACAATAGAAAACTTTGGAATATAAAAATAAATGCTGGCGCACGTGAACTTGGAATGTCTTATTCGAAACTTATAGGTGAACTAAAAAAGAAAAAAATAATGCTAGATAGAAAAATTTTATCTGATCTTGCAGAAAATCAACCATTAGTTTTTACTAGAGTTCTAGAAAATCTAAAATAAAAAAAACCTCTACTAGCTACTAGTAGAGGTTTTTTTTATTTATCTATCTTACATTTCTTAACAAGAATAATAACATCTTCTATAAGTTTTTTAGGATCATCACCAAAAATAATTCTATCATTAGGACGATGCCCTTTTGCAATTATATCTTCTAATTGATCACTCATTTCCCATGGTCCTCTTAAAATCCCTATTACTTTATTATCTTCAAATGCAACAGTAAATTCATGTATAGTACCAATACGCCCACAACCAAAAACAACTGCATCAGAAGAACGAGTAAGAAGTAAGTCTCGTCCAGGGTATCCAAAACCAGTATAAATAATCAAATCCATATAATCTAGAGGTAGTTTATATGTTTCTACATGTTCTTTTTCAGAAGCTGCCGGAGAAAGACCAATAGATATACCACCCTCTTCTTTAGCCCCCATGGCAGACCAAAAAGGAAAACCAGTAGTAGCACCAGTTACAACAACTGCTCCTTGTCGAGCTATCTCTCTTCCAAGTTCTTTTGCTATGTCTAATGTACCTGGACCAGAAAAACTAGTATCAGCTGCACCAGAAACACATATTTTTATTTGATTATGTCCATGTTTATTGTAAGGACTAGGCGAAATATTATTATTCATATTTTTATTATAACAACAAGTAATAATCATAAACAAGTTTACTTGTTACTTTTTTAATGTCCAAGTGTTAAAATTACAGAGAAAGTAAAACACTATCTCCTTGCTCCGGTGCAGATGCATCTACTCCTAAATTATCTCTTATTTTTTGAACTAAAAACATAGAAGATTTTGGTTCACCCATAACCACAAAAACCTTCTTAACTGAATCTGAGGTATTCTCAACAAAATTAAATAACCCATCGCTATCTTTGTGTCCAGAATATCCCAAAATAACTTCAACATGAGCCTTCACACTTACTTCTTCTCCAGAAATGCGTACCTTCTTTGCACCATCTTGAATCAAACGTCCTAATGTGTGTGTGGCCTGATACCCTGTAAGTAAAATGGTATTTTTAGGATCAGGTAAGAAATATTTTTCATGATGTACAATACGTCCACCAGAAGACATACCAGACCCAGCAATAATTATTTTTGGATTAGCTACTTTATTTATCATTTTTGATTCTTCTGATCTTAATGTAGAATGAAGACCTGGAAAATCAAATAAATATTTATCTTCTGATAATACCTTTTTAGCCTCATCATTAAAATAATCCTTAAACTGCTTAAAAATTTCGGTTAAACGAATAGCAAGCGGAGAATCAAAAAAAATAGGTATCGTTGGTATGCGTTTGTTTTCTACTAGATCATTAAGCTCAAACAAGAGCTCCTGAGAACGTTCAAGAGAGAAAGTAGGTATTATTAAGGTCCCCTTCCTTTTATAATTATCTTCAATAATTTTTTCTAAAAGTTTTTTACGATCATTCCTGTTTTCATGATTTCTATCTCCATAAACACTTTCCATTATTAAATAATCCGCATCAATTATTTTTTCAGTATCTGGTAATAATGGTGATGGTGAATTTCCCAAATCTCCAGTGAAAACAATCTTTTTGTTATTATAAATAAATTCAATCATGGCTGAACCTAAAATATGTCCTGCATCTTTTAAAGATACCTCTAAGTTCTCTGTAATTTTAATTTTTTCATGATAATCAAAAGAAAGCCATTGAGAAAATGCTATCTTTATATTCTCATCAGAATAGATTTTTTTTAAATTAAACTCTTTATTTTTAGACAAGATACCAGCAGTATCTTCCAACATTGGCAATGTCAATAAACGAGTAGGTCTAGTCGAATATATTTTTCCACGAAAACCTTCCTCAATCAACTTTGGAATTCTACCTATATGATCTATATGAGAATGAGTTATAAAGAGAATATCTATCTCTTTTGGATCATAAAGAAACGGTGACCAATTTATATCATCAGCTAGTTCTGACCCCTGAGTAAGTCCACAATCAATCAAGATTTTTTTATTATCAATCTCAAAAAGAAAATTCGCTCCTGTGACCGAACCTGTTCCTCCACAAAATGTTATTTTAGCAATACCTGACATAATTTAATTATAACTTATTTTCTTTAATATGGATAATATTTTTAAAAAGATAAAATATTGTAAATAAACCTCCAGCAAGATCAAAAGAAAGATCTGATATTGTGTCTAATATATTAAAAGAATTTTCTATTGTTGTTTTATTAACGATAATCTCAAATATTTCCCAAAAAATACCAATCAATAAAACACCTAAAATAATACTCAAAACTAATTTTAAATTAATTTCTTTAAGTTTAAAAAACCAAATAAAAATAGAACTAAGCCAAACTCCACCCCAAAAATGCATAAACATATCAAGATACCATATTGAATAATACCAATGAAATTTCATTGCCAAATAATTTAATAAAAAAATAAAAAAAATAAGCAATGTTATCCGTACTAAAAGTTTTTTAAAATCCATATTAATATTATACGTCTTAAAAGAAAAAATCCCTACACCAAGTAGAGAATTTATCTTAGGGTTATTTCCGATATATTACCATAGCTTAAAACTAGGTGGGTACTAGACACGTAAAACCAAAGTTAAACATGATCGAAGCTCCCATAAGATAGTGTTCTAGGTAATAATCGGAAATAACCCTATTAAAAGTATACCAAGAGATAAAAGATAATCAACTAGACGAACTTAATTTTTTGTTTTTTAAATTACTCTTTATGCTCTGCATAAATAAAATCAGTATCAATTTTTTTATAACTAAAAATCTCTTCTTCTAGAAAAAAACGATTAACTTCAATCTCTCCTGTTTCTATTGAATCAGAGGCATGAACAATATTTGACTGAGTAGATAAAGAAAAATCACCGCGAATTGTACCAGCATCAGCTTCCCATGCTTTTGTAGGACCTACTATCAAACGAATTGCTGAAATTGCATTAATACCCTCGACAGCCATAACTATAACAGGACAAGCTTGCATAAAATCACGAATTCCTGGGAAAAATGGCTTATCTTTTATGTGGGCATAATGTTCTTCTAGTAATGTAGTTTCTATACTCATCATTTTTATACCAATAATTTTTAAACCCTTTTTTTCAAAACGACTTATAATTTCTCCAACCAAATTACGTTGAACTGCATCAGGTTTAATTATTATTAAAGACTTTTCATTGTTTGGTCTTGTCATGTATTTTTATATTTAAAATCTACTAATATAAACATATTAGCAGATTTTTCTCTAAATTCCAAACTATTGCATAGTAGAATACCTAGACATTATTTCTGCCTCCACCTCTTCCCTATCTCTTCCATATTTCATATATGAAAGTTCTTTTAGACTATCTACAATTTCCTTATTTCCCTCTTCTGGTGCTAATGTTTTTATATTAAATGGTTTTGTAGGCTGACCACCCACAAGCATATTCATATAAGCATTATAATTATCTAATTTTGTTATATCATTTGCTGTAAATTGAGGCTTAAATTTAGGTTCCAAAAATGTTGCATCTTCTGTACCTACTCTAAACACAGCCATCGAACCAACGTTACCAAAAACCGCATTTTTTATATTTTCTTCAAGCTGAGTAATATATTGATGTGCAATATTTAAAGACAATCTATATTTTCTAGCCTCAGATAAAATAGAAGCGATAGAATCAGTCGTAACATTTTGAAACTCATCAATATAAAGATAAAAATCATTCATGGGCTTACCAAACATATCTACACGAGAAAGTGCAGCCATTTGGATTTTACCTACAAGCACGAGACCAATCAAATTCGCATTTATATTTCCAAGTCTTCCTTTTGAAAGATTTACTAAAAGAATTTTCTTCTCATCCATTATTTTTCTAAAATTAAATACAGAGTTTTGTTGAAGAACCACTGGACGCATAATGTCATTAGAAATAAAGTTGTCAAATTTTGAAGAAATATATGGTACAAAGTTTGCAAGAGATTGATCTCCAGAAGTTTGTTCTGCAGATACCCAAAATTGTTTAATGATAGGATTTTTACACTTAGCAAGTTTCATATCACGAAATTCTTTATCAGCTAAAACACGAGTAATCTCAAGCAATGTTGAACCAGATTCCGGATCTTCCATAACCAAAAAAGCACTATTTCTAAAATACTGTTCAAACATAGCACCTCCTCCGACTTTCATATCAAAAAGTTTATTAAAGATGCCCATCATTTCATTAACTACAAAAGTTTTCTGTTCTGGATAGCTTGGGTCATACTCAAGCATGTTTAATCCCATTGGTCGTTTTGTATAAGCAGGATCAAAATAAATAACATCATCAATACGTTCTTTTGGAATACGTGACAAAATAGTCTGAATATCTGTCCCGTGTGGGTCAATATAACAACACCCATCACCATTTTTAATATCTTGAGTAATCATATTAAGCATAATATTTGTCTTTCCTGTACCAGTCTGTCCAATAACATAAAAATGCCTCATACGATCCTCACGTGACATATGAATCATTGTGTCTTTGCCTCTGTAACTATTTACACCCAAGATTATTCCATCTTGAGCTATTTCAAGTGGTGCAGGAGCAATACCAGCCCTAGTCTCCTTTAATTGAGGCTGACTTCCTATACCTACTGGAAAATGAAATACTGAAGAAAGTTCTTTTAAATTCATTGGTAATATTTTATCGTCTGAAAATATACGATATGAAAAATCATGAAAAAGTTGCTTTAAATCACTACCATGAAATTTTTCAAAAATAAAAGAATTACTCGCAGGTTCCGTAAATTGGTTAAAAGAAGATTGTATTTCATCTAAAATAGCATCAGCTCTCTCTTTTGTGTTTGCAGAAGTAATAATACGAATATTTGCTTTCATAATAGTACTTTTCATTTTATTACCTATCTTTTCTATTGCTCCTTCATCTACAGCCCTCCTACCTTTTATGTATTTTTCTTCTGGTTTTTCTTCTTTTTTCTTTACACCAAAAATTAAACTTTTTGAAGCTTTGAAAAAGGCACGATTAAATTTATAGAAATTATCTGCAGCATGTTTTACTGATGAACCACTCTTTACATCATCTAAAATAATATGAAATTCGTTTATAAATTTTTCTCCAGCAGGAGCCACCACAAGCTGTATGGCCGCACCTTCTCCTTCTGTTTTTAATTTAGAAAAAACATTAAGAATAATATTCATAGGGTCATGCTCAATCTGGTCATAAGTCCTTATTGGTAAAACTCCTCGCTCAGAAAAGCTAGCATAAGCACCAGCAGATATACCCTTTTCATTAAAAATATTATAATCATCTTTTACCTCAAAAACTTTTGCATCATGATAAAAAGAAAGTACTTGTTTTTCAAAAAGTGAAATATGTTTATTTGGTATCGCTGCAAAAATAATAACTTGATCAGATACTACATCAAGTGCAACTTCCAATGTAAAATAATTTTCTTTTTCATTATTTCTTCCTTCTGAGATAGAATTCATTCCAGCGTAAAATTGCTCCATTGCACCAATAAATTCCTTAAAACCTTTTTCCTTGTCTCCTTCCTCTCTTGGTGGTGGTAATGTTATTTCAAAAAGAGTCATATTAAGAGATTTATATAAAGGAGTACCTTCTTTTAAATCAAAAAATCGTCCAGTTTTAAAGTATTGAATTAATATTCTATGAAAATCATCATCTATGTGTGGATTTGCCATAGTCTCTACTATAGATAATGCATTACGAACTCCTTTAGTTATTACAATACCTAAAAGTTCTTCCATTATCGTATCATGTAGTTCAGGTTTTAGTTGTAAAACTATGGCTTCTGTTTCTTTTTTATCTAAAATATTATTTTTATGTATAATTTGTTCTATTGGTTTTTCTTTGTATTCTTTTATAATATCTTTTACTGCATTCTCATTCGCATATTCAAAACGTCCTATGTCAATAAGTTCTTGTTCTCTCTTAGAGACATGAGCACGCAAATAATTAATCTCTTCTTCCGGAGTATTAAATTTTGGCATCTCATTTAAAAAAGATCCTTCCATTGTTTAATTATACAACAAAAAACAAATTTTAAAAATGCTAAAAAAAATTTATTCTTAAGTTTTTTATATTTTAGTTAAAATTTCTGGCTCACCCTCGGTGATTAAAATAGTATGTTCAAAATGTGCACTTTTTTTACCATCGGCCGTACGAAATGTCCACCCGTCTTCGTCTAAAATAACATTCTTTGTTCCATTATTTAACATTGGTTCTAATGCTATTACCATACCAGGAACAAGTTTTGCACCAGTACCAGATTTTCCAAAATTTGGTATATATGGATCTTCATGAACTTTTTTTCCAACTCCGTGACCAGACAAAACTTCAACAATACCATATCTATATTTGCGAACAAAATTCTCTATTGCAAAACCTATATCACCTATTCTATTTCCTCCTTGAGACACAGCAATACCCACTTTGAGAGCATCCTCAGTCGCTTTCATAAGTTTTATTGATGAATTACTTACTTCGCCAACACCAGCAGTAAGCGCCATATCAGTAAAGAGTCCTTTGTGTTTAAGGCCTAAGTCAATAGACACAATATCTCCTTCTTTTAATATTCTTTTTGCATCTGGAATACCATGAACAACTTCATTGTTTACAGAGACACAAAGCGACGCTGGGAATGGGGAATCTGCACCCTCTGGACGATAATTTAAAAAAGCTGGCTCATCACCCATTTCTTTTATTAATTTAAAAGCGTAATCATCTAAATCTTTAGTAGAAATGCCTGGTTTTATTATATCCCTAACTTTATAAAGAACAGTGGCCAAACGCTTACCACCTTCTCTTAATATCTCTATTTCTTCTTTTGTTTTAATTATTATCATAAAAATTAAATAATTCCAGACTTTTAAAATAAAAATTATATATGCTGTACATCATCGTGACACAAAGACAAAAACTCAGAAATTTTTTATTTTTAAAATATAAAATCTAATAAATTGTTGTTCCATTAAACTCTTCTCCATTTAAATACTTAGCCAAATTATCTAGAGGTTTACCATTCATTATTACAACCTCCATACCTTCTTTTTCAGCAAGTTGAGAGGCAATAGGATCAAATGGGGAATTAAGCCCAGGATTCCATTCTTCTGGAATTAATTTTCTATATTCTGTCCAAGAAATTTTTTCGATTTTTTTAGCATTTGGGTCTATTTTGGGGTCAGAATCATAGACATAATCAGTATTTGATAAATTAATAATCTTCTTTGCACCTACATTTTTTGCTATTACAACAGCATCCCAATCAGTACTATGTCCAGGCTTATTTGCTGAACCCACTACTATCGGTTTATCAAAAACAAGAGATTCCATTGGATCTTTTATTATTTTAGGATGAGTATATTCTCTAAAAATAACTCTTAGAAGCTGAGCATTTAATCTCAAAGATGCAATACCTATCCAATCTAAATCATCACTTGATGGCTCAGATATTTCTTTTGCGACTTCTTGATATTTTCTACAAATTTTTCCTCCTCCAGTTATTATTACAAATTTTTTACCTAATTTAATTTGAGATATTATCAAATTCTTAAAACCTTTTAAAAAATCAATATCAATATCATCAGGAATAATAAGAGAACCACCCAACGAAATAATAACAGTTTCTTTTTCCATAAAATTAATTTACCAAAAAACCCAATTTACTAATAATTTCTTTATGTACATCTTCTACACCTTGCTCACCATTTATTGTATATATAGTATATTCATCTTTATTTTTAAAATAATTCATAGCAGGTATGACATTATTTTCATATTCATCAAATCTTCTTGCTATTCCCTCTTTTGTATCATCATGTCTAGCACGCAACATCATTCTTCTAATCGCTTCATCTTTCTCAACTTCAATATAAATTATTTTTATATCTTTTCTTTTATAAAACTGCATCATGGATTCAAATGTTTCGGATTGACTTACATTGCGTGGATATCCATCTGATATTAGATGTTTCTCTGGTGTAAGAAAAGAAGTTAAAATATTAGTAAAAATCGCATTAGTCAAAAAATTTGGTTGAAGCTCGCCACGTATAACAGAATCTTTTATTAAGGTTCCAATATAACTCCCATTCTCCATGAGTTTCCTATATTCATTTCCAGTAGAAGTTTTTATACATTCACGTCCATCTTTTTTTTCTAAAACATTAGCCAACAATTCTGCTTGTGTTCCCTTACCAGAGCCCACTTGCCCAAAAAATATAAAAGTTTGTGCTTGCATATATGCTATAATAGCATATATTATGAAAAAGGAAATTATAACAATTTGCGGTAGTCTAGGTAGTGGAAAATCAAGCACAGCAAAAAAAGTAGCTGAAATTTTAGAATTTAAACATTTTTCTTCTGGAGATTTTTTTAGGCAAGCCGGAATTGATCTTGGCCTTTCTGTTACAGAATTAAATATTAAAGCTGAAACTGACCCACAAATTGATGTTATGGTTGATGAAAAATTAAGACAACTTAATCATTCAGAAAAAATCGTAATTGACTCTCGTACTGCTTATCACTGGATTCCAGAATCTTTTAAGGTATATCTAGACTTGTCTACTGATATAGCTAAAGAAAGAATACTGAACAGTATAAAAGAAAATAAACTACGCAAACAAAGTGAACAAGTAAACACAAGCGAAGAACTTTTAAAAAAAATGACTGAGCGTTTTGAAAGTGAACAAAAAAGATATTGGGATTTATATAAAATAAATAATACAGATAAAAAACAATTTGATTTAATAATAGATACAAACAAAAACAACCTTGAAGAAGTTGTTAATATAGTTGTTTCAGAATATAAAAAATGGATAGAAAAAAATTAAAAAACTCCTAATAAAAGGAGTTTTTTAAACTAATATCTAGGACTTAAGGCCTAATAGATAATTCTAATATTCTCTCATTGAAATTTGAGCATCTACTTTTTTGATCAAATCTAGAACAACAGAAACGACAATGAGAAGAGCTGTACCGCCAAGCGCTATCGCACTAATACCAGTAAGAGATCTAACGATAAGAGGCAAAACAGCAATAAATCCTAAAAAGGTTGCTCCAAGTAATGTTATACGACTTAAAACTTTTGAAATATAAAGAGAAGTAGATACACCTGGACGGATACCTGGAATAAACGCACCATTCTTTTGTAAATTAGTAGCAAGCGCCTCTGGGTCGAAAGTAACTGCTGTATAAAAATAAGTAAAAAGAAATACTAATATAAAATAAAGAACAGCATATACTACGCTTGTCTGTGAAAATGTCATAAGTACTTTAGAGATACTCAACAAGACAGAGTTAGAAGAACTTGCTAAAAAAGTACCTATCATTTGAGGAAACATCAATAAAGAAAGAGCAAAAATTATTGGAATAACACCAGCTTGGTTTACGCGAAGTGGTAGATACGTAGAACCTCCACCATACATCTTTGCACCCCTCACGCGCTTCGCATAAGTAACAGGGATAGGACGTTCTGCTTCTGTGACAACGACAACTCCAGCCACAACCAACGCACCAGCAACAATAAATAACAGGAAAAGAGGAATTTGAGAAACATCAAATGTAAAGATAAGCTGACTTATCTCTGTTGGAAGCTGTGAAATAATACCAGCAAAAATTATTAGAGAAACTCCATTTCCAATACCAAATTCAGACATAAGTTCCCCAATCCACATTAATAACATTGAACCCGCTATAACAATAATGATATTAGTAACACGATCAAAAACAGTCAAATTTACTAAAATCTTTTGACTTTCAAGAATAGCTAAGAGACTAAAACCTTGAATAGCTGCAAGAGGTATAGTAAGTAATCTTGAATATTGAGTGAATCTTTTTCTTCCTGCCTCTCCTTCTTCGTGATAAATTCTTTTTAATGCAGGAATCATAATAGTTAAAAGTTGCATTATAATAGAACTAGTAATATATGGACCAACACCCAACATTATAATAGATAGGTTTGAAAGACCACCTCCAGAAAATATATTCAAAATACCAAAAAATTGATTATTAGTTAAAAAACGACTTAGTTCCAATGTATCAATACCTGGAATAGGAATAGAAGAAAGTAATCTAAAAATTACTAAAGAGAAAAGAACAAACAAAACTCTTTTTCTTAAAACAGTATCAGTCCAGATTAATTTTATTTTGTTCCAAAAATTTTTCATATTTTATTTTTCCTTTTTTGTCTTAACCTTGATTTCTTCTTTTTTTTCTTTTATTTTAATTTCTTTTTCTTTTTTAATCTCTTTTGCTTCAGAAATAACCTCACCTCCTGCTTTTATTATTTTTTCTTTTGCAGAATCTGAAACGAAACATTTAGAAACTTGTATTTTTACAATTATATCATCCTTACCATTAAGAATTTTTATTTTGGGAATCCAGCCTTTTACTTTTTTAATAATTTTTGATTCCAGTAATAAAGTAGGGTTTACTTCTCCACCCTTGGGATATGATTTAATTATAGTATCAAGAGATACACCTATTGGTTTTATGGCAAAAGAATTAAATTTATACCCACGGTTCTTTGGTAATTTTTTGATGATATCACGGAGTTCTGGACGACGTTTATTACCTGCTCGAGCTGTCTGGCCCTTACCTCCTCTACCAGAAGTCTTAGCATGTTTACCTCCACGTCCAACTAGACGATCTTTTTTATTCTTATGTTCTCTTTTTAAATTATGTATTTGCATTGTGTTGGTTGCTAATTTCTAGTAATTTTATTTTTCAACTTTTGGGACAACAACTTCTTTATTTTTTAGAATAGTACTTTCAGGGGCAATTTTTACATATTTAGAAGAAATTTGAGAAAGTGCTGCTATTACTGCCTTAGAGTTATTTAATTTATTTTTACTACCAGATAAAATCTTACCTGTAATATCTTTCATACCAGCCAATTTGGCAATATCGCGCACTACTGTACCTGCGACAAGACCACGTCCCTTGTTTGGCATAAGTACAACAGATGAACTTGAAAATTTAGCAGAAACTTCATGAGGAATAGACATACTTTTTGTAAGCTTTAGTCTAACCATATTTTTCTTTGCATTTCTTACTGCTTTATTTATAGCAAGAGAAGTATCACCAGCTTTCCCTAGTCCAAGACCTATAGCTCCTTTTTTGTCTCCAGCAACTAATGCGACACTAAAAGAAAATCTACGTCCTCCAGCGACAACACGGGTAACACGACGAATATTAAGAATTTTCTGATCAAATTCAGGCTTTGGTCTTCCAAAAGATGAAGATCGTCGAGTATTATTTCTTTTTTTATTTTCTCCTTCCATAATTTTTATTAAAACTTTAGACCAGCAACTCGTGCTTCGTCGGCTACTAATTTTATACGTCCAGTGTATCTAAATCCATTTCGATCAAAAACAACCTTATTAATTTTAATCTTATTGCAAGCTTCTGCAATCATCTTACCTACTTCTTTTGCTCTTTCTGATTTTGTACCTTTTGTAATTTTTATATCACTAGCTTGCGCTAAAGTATTACCCTTTTGATCATCAATAACTTGTGCATAAATAAATTTATTAGAACGAAATACAGACAATCGAGGACTTATAGAAGTACCAAAAATTTTTGATCTAATTTTAGCTTTTAATCTTATTCTTTTGTCATTTTTCTTTTGCATTTTAAATTCGTAATTGATAATTCGTAATTGATTACGCTGTCTTTTTACCTTGTTTTCGTCTTATAACTTCATTTTCATAACGCATCCCTTTTCCTTTATATGGCTCTGGTTTCTTTAATGCACGTATAGATGCAGCAAAACTTCCAACCAATTCTTTATCAATACCTGTAATTGTAATAACATTTTTCTCTGCTGTTGCTGTGATCCCTTCTGGAATAGAAGCTACAACTGGATGAGAAAATCCTAAAGCAAAATTAAATTCATTACCCTTAACCTCAGATTTGAATCCAACTCCTTCTAATATTATTTTTTTCTGGTACGGAGTTTCTACGCCATTAATCATATTTTTTATATGAGAAGCATAAGTACCCCAAAGAGATTTTGAAAATTTATCGTTCCTTTTAATATTTAAAGTTATTATATTATCTGTAATAGTTATAGTAATATCATTACGAAAAGTTTTTACTAACGTTCCTTTTGGTCCAACAACTTTTAAAATATCACCACTTTTTGTGACTTCAACTCCTTTTGGTATTAGTATTTCTTGTTTGCCTATTCTACTCATTTTTTTAATTCGTAATTTGTAATTATTAATTCGTAATCACCTACTACCAGAATTTAAATAACGCTTCACCTCCGACCTGTTCTTTTCTTGCTTCTTTCCCTGACAAAATTCCTTTTGGTGTTGAAAGAACAAGAAGCCCTGAACCATTTCTAACTGAATGAATATCTTTCATTTTTAAATAAACACGTCGAGACTGTTTAGAAATCCTTTGAACTTCTGTAATTTTAGGATTTTTATCTATATAAACTAATTTAATCTCTAAAACAGGAAAACCCTTTTTGGTTTTTTTTGAAACTTCGTTTACATATCCTTCCTTCTTTAGACATAGAGCTATTGCATTCTTCATATTAGAATATGGCAAAGAAACAGACTCCTTGCCTGCGAGACTTGCATTCTTTAGCATTATTATCATGTTTGAAATTGAATCCATAATTGTTTAAATATTTATTGGTACTTCGTAATTGTTAATTCGTAGTTAGTTTCTACCAGCTTGATTTTCTAACACCAGGAAGCATACCTTCGTTGGCTAATTCTCTGAAACAAATACGACATACTCCAAAATCTCTCATAAAACCGTTACCTCTTCCACAACGAAAACATCGATTTTTTTGTCGAGTAGAAAATTTCATCTTCTTTTTTGATCTTGCTATAACTGATGTCTTTGCCATAAAATAATATTGGGAGAGTTTTAGAATATCACACTTTTTTTCTTGTTCTTTCAATTTTATCTGAAAAGACAAGGAGAAAAATGGATTAATTAAAACTATATTCCCTTATTGCTATACTAGCAGAAAATAATTAGATAGTCAAATATTTATTTTTTTCTTTCCTCTCCTTTTTTAAAAGGAATACCTAGGAGTTCAAAAAATGCCATTCCCTCTTTCTTGTCTTTAGCAGTAGAAACAACAGTAATAGCTAATCCAAAAACATCTTTTATATCTTCATCTGCAGTCTCAGGGAAGATTGTATGTTCTTTTATACCTATTGTAATATTACCAAGACTATCTACTGTACTAGTATTAATACCACGAAAATCTTTTGTTCTAGGAAGTGCAACATTTATAAGTTTTTCTAAAAAAGTATACATTCTTTTTCCACGCAATGTTACAACAACACCAATAGGGTCACCCTGTCTAACCTTAAAGGATGCGATTGATTGTTTAGCACCACGAAAAGCTCCTTTTTGTCCTGTAATTTTTGCTAAACGTTCGACGATAGCATCATTTTTATTTTTATCTTTTTTGATAGCAGTTCCTGTACCAACATTCAAAATAACCTTTACTGCCTTTGGTGCAGCCATAGAATTTTTATAATGAAAAATACTTTTCATTTTTTCAAAACTTTCTTTTTCTTTTTCTTTTACAGTTAGATGTTTCATAATTTTTGATCTCCAATTCGTAATTGATAATTCGTAATTGATTATATTTCTTGATTACTTTTTTTAGTAACTCTGACCATTTTATTATTAACCTTTTTCTTTCCAATACGAGTTCCTAGATTAGTCTTAGGATCTACAACCATTAAATTGGAAGCATGTATAGGCATTGCAATATCTATCTTACTACCTTTCTCGCCAGATTTTCTAGGACGTTGATGTTTTTTCATCATATTTACACCTTCGACAATAACTCTATTCTTTTCAACCAAAACAGTGACAATCTTGCCTTTTTTGCCTTTATCTTTTCCTGTTATAACTATTACATTGTCTCCTTTTTTAAGTTTCATTTTTTTAATTCGTAATTCGTAATTTATAATTCGTAATTGTTTATATCACCTCTTGCGCTAAAGAAATTATCTTTTGATAGCCTCTTTCAGCAAGCTCTCTCGGTATAGGACCAAAAACACGTCCTGCTTTTGGATCAAGTTTACCTTTTTCTAATAAAACTACTGCATTATCATCAAACCGAATATATGATCCATCTTTTCTTCTATATGCATTTCTTGTACGCACAACTACTGCTTGGTGCACATCTTTCTTTTTTACACCCTTTCTAGGACTCGCAATCTTAACAGAAATAATAACCTTATCACCCAAAAAAGCATATCTTTTTTTTGAACTACCTAAAACCTTAAACACCTTTCCTGCGGTGCCTCCAGCATTGTCTGTTATTTTTACTAATGTTTCTGTTTGAATCATATAATCAAATTATTTTGTAATTACTCTAAATTTCTTATCTTTTGAAATTGGTTTTGTCTCAATTATTTCCACCTTATCTCCAATTTTATACTTATTTTCTTCATCATGCGCTTTGTATTTTTTACTTACTTTGTAAAACTTACCATACTTAGGATGTTTAACAAAACGTGAAACAGAGACAACTACTGTTTTATCCATCTTATCTGAAAAAACAACACCACTCAAAATATTACCTGTCTTCTTAGGTGTATTATCAATATCTTTATTTTCTTTTGTTGTTTTTGTTTTCATCTTTTTGAATTTGTAATTTGTCTTTATTAATTTATAACTATTTATTTATGATTTATTTTTGTAAGAATTCTTGCTACTTGTTTTTTTAATGTAACAGATTCTTTAACATTTTTTGATTTTGAACCTTCTGCCTTAAAACGTAAAACTCTTATTTTTTCTTCTATCTCTATGAGCTCTTTTTTAAGTTCATCAGTTTTCATTCCTTTTAAATTTTCTTTCATTTTTTTTGTCATATGTTTATTGATTATGAACTCTTGAAACAATCTTTACTTTAACTGGTAATTTTGTACCAGCTTTTCTTAATGCTTCACGAGCTATTGTTTCATCTACTCCGTCAACTTCAAATATTATACGTCCCGGTGAAACATCAAAGCAATATCCTTGTGGGTCTCCTTTTCCTTTTCCCATTCCCATCTCTGCAGCTTTAGCAGTAAAAGGTCTATCTGGGAAAATACGAACCCAGTATTTACCAGATTTAGTTAGGGTACGAGATATAACCTTTCTAGCAGATTCAAGTTGATTTGATTTGACACGTGCTTGAGTAACGGCCTTTATTCCAAAAGATCCAAAAGCAAGCTTTGTACCACGAGTGTCTGGTGTTCTGGCTTTAGGGTTTTTGCGGCCAACTTGCCATTTTCTAAATTTTACTTTTTTTGGGAATAACATATAATTTATATGATTTTAAACTCGTAGTTTAATTATTTTTAATTTCTTTTCCATCTGAATTAGCTGTACTAAAAGCACTACGACTAGGCTTTTTATCTGCAAAGATTTTACCACGATATATCCAAACTTTTATACCAATGTCACCATATGGTAAATGTCCTTTTTCACGCTTAAAATCAATATCCGCACGGAAAGTTTGAAGAGGTATGCTTCCACGTTTCAACTCTTCCGTTCGAGCAATTTCAGCTCCACCCAAACGACCCGACAATACAATTCTAACTCCTTCCACTCCATGAGCCATTATTACCTTTTCTACCATTTGTTTTATAACCCTACGATATGGCAATCTTTTTTCTAGTCCTTCAGCTACCATATATGCAACAATAGCAGCATCAGCCTCTGGATTTGAAACTTCAACAATTTCAAGTTTAAAATCTTCTGGTTGTGTAAGTTTTAATTTAAGCATCTTTTTTAAGATGTCTTCTTTTAATTTAGTTACACCTTCACCATTTCGTCCAATTATAAGACCAGGACGAGAAGTTCTAATTACAAAACGAGTTGTTTTTTGATTTCTTTCAATTTCAATTGAAGAAATATACATAGCACGTAATTTCTTTTCCAAATATTCACGGATTAAAACATCCCCTTTTAAGAAATTACAATATTGCTTAGGATCAGCAAACCAATGAGACTTCCAATCTCTTAATATTATTAACCTATGAGCATATGGGTGTACTATTTTTGACATAATTATTTTTTATTTTCAACCTTTTTTGTTGAAACTTTTTTACTTTTAGTTTCTTTTACAACTGTTGAAACAACCTTATTGACTAATTTTCCTTTTTTAACTTTTTCAGTTTTTTCGGCCAACACAAGAGTAACATGACTAGTGCGCTTGTTTATCCTGTGGCCTGTTCCCATAGCTGCTGGCATCATTCTTTTCATTATAATTCCCTTATCTACACGTAATTCTTTTATATATAAATTTTCTTTTTTTACTCCAAGTTGAAAAGCATTTGAAACGGCTGAAAGTAAAAGCTTCTTAATCGGAAATCCTGCACGTTTTACTAAAAAATCTAGCATTGGTATAGCTTCATCTACTTTTTTCCCTTTAATAAGTCCTGCAACTAAACGAACTTTTCTTGGAGCTTGTCTATAATTTTTTAAAAATGCTTTCATATAATTTTATTTTTTAGCACCAACTGCAGCTGTAGTAGCAGACCTGGCTTGTGTTATTTCAGCTTCTTTTTTCTTTTGCTCAAGTTCTTTTTGCATTTTACCTCCATGCTTCATAAATTTCTTTGTAGGTGAAAATTCTCCTAACCTGTGCCCAACCATATCTTCAGTAACAAGAACTTCAATGTGTGTTTTTCCATTATGAACACCAAAAACAAAACCCACCATTTCAGGTGAAATCTGACAGGCTCTTTTCCAAGTCTTTATCATTGGAGTTTGAAGTGGATTCTTGCCAGCTATCTTAAGCAATAGTCCCTCATCTATATTTAAACCTTTTTTAATTGATCTTGTCATAAATACTAAATAAAAAGCTCTTAACGAGCTTCATGTCATCATATCAAAATATAAAATAAAGTCAAATTTTAAAATTATCATTAAATCTACTAGGTCATTTAAAATCTAGTTGCAGAATTTTAAATATGTTGTGTAATATTCTTATAAAATATCCTATGATAAAATTTTGTCTTAAATTTTTCTTATGATTCTACTAATAAATTAGAAAAACAATATTATTAAAATTAAAAATGGATGCCTAACATCCATTTTTAATTAATTATTTTTTATTTTCTCTTACTAGTCTTTCTTCTAGAAACTATAAATACATTTGAATATTTCTTTGGTGTACGTGTCTTTCTTCCACCTGTCACCTTACCCCACATAGTCTTAGGACGCTTTGTACCTCGGCCTTGTCTTCCCTCACCTCCTCCATATGGATGATCTACTGGGTTCATGGCGGTACCTCTCACTGTAGGTCTTATTCCTTTCCAACGAGAACGTCCTGCTTTACCATAATTTTCTAAATGATGTTCTTCATTTGAAACAGTACCAACAGATGCCCAACATTTTTCATCAACTTTCCTAACCTCAGAAGATGGCATTTTTATATTTGTATAACCATCTGCATTAGCTACTACTTGTGCAAAAATTCCAGCAGAACGGCCAATCTTAGAACCACCTCTTGGTTTTAATTCAATATTATAAACAAAGGTTCCAACTGGAATATTTTTTAAAGGCAACCTATTTCCAACTGTGAGTTCTGCTTTTTCTGAAACAATAAAAGACATGCCTGGTTTTATAGATTTTGGAAGAATTACATATCTTTTTTCTCCATCTCTATAAACAGCCAAACCAATAAAAGCACTTCTGTTTGGATCATATTCAATAGATTTTATTTTTGCAGGAATATCCTTTTTGTTATACAAAAAATCAACATCACGAAAAAGACGCTTGTGTCCTCCACCTTTGTGTCTCATAGTGATACGTCCAGCACTATTTCTTCCGACAGAACGCCTAAAACCAGAAGTAAGAGACTTTGTTGGTTTTGTTTTAGTCAAAATATCACGATAATTGATATTTGTCATTTGTCTTCTTGATTTACTTGTAGGTTTATATGTCTTCATGATTTTAAATTCGTAATTCGTAATTTTTAATTGATTATATAAATTCTATCTTATCTTCTTTCTTTAAATAAACAACAGCTTTTTTTCCACCACCCCTAACCCCCTTTTTACCTTTTGAAATGATATCTTTATATGGAATTGGAAGTATATTAACTTTTGTTGGCTTTACTTTATAAAGTGAAAAAATAGCTTTTTTAATTTCTTTTTTATTTGCAGATGCATCAACATTAAAAGTGTAAATATTTTGTTCAAAAACATTACTTGCTTTTTCTGTCACTCTTGGATTTTTAATTGGACTTTTAATTGTCTTCATCTTTTTTAAAAATTGTAATTAATAATTCGTAATTATTTTTATCCTCTAGATTCTAAAAACTTAATACTATTCTCAGGATTTTCTATTAAGAGATACTGATACTTCAAAACATCAAGAGGGTTTAAATTTTTAAGAAAAACTATCTCAAGTTGAGGTAAATTTCTAAAACTCTTCTCTGATTTTTCACTTCTTTCATATAAAGCAGTTAAAACTCTAGGTTTCTTTGAATTTGCAAGTGGCTTAAAACCAGACGCTTTTGAGAGATTTTTCATAACATCCAACCCTTTTTTTGTTTTAGATTCAGTCATAGAAAGAGAATCAACAAAAAGAATTTCTCCATCTTTCATTTTTTTTGAAAGAACAGAAAATAAAGCTTGCGCACGCATTTTTTTAGAAATTTTTCTTTTATAATTCTTTTCAGAAAGTGGACCATGTGTAACACCACCACCAACCCAAATAGGACTTCTGCTTGAACCATGACGAGCACGTCCTGTCCCCTTTTGTTTCCATGGCTTTTTGCCTCCACCTCTTACTTCACCACGATCTTTTGTATCTGCAGTTCCTGAACGTTTGTTTGAACGCATACCTTCTACAACCTGATGCACCAAGTCTGCGCGCCATTTTACTCCAAAAACCTTAGAAGGCAATTTGATTGTCCCAGATACGGTTCCTTTTTGGTTGTATATTGTTGCTTCCATTTCTTAATTCGTAATTTATAATTATCTACTAATTATTTCTACTAAAGTTCCACGCTTACCTGCTATTGCTCCTTTTATAAGCATAATATTATTTTCTTTATCTATAAAAATAACTTTCAAATTTTTCTGTGTTATACGATCTCCACCCATTCTACCTGCCATTCTCATTCCCTTTGGAACATGTGTACGCAAACCTCCACCAATAGAACCTGGCTCTCTTTCAGAATGCTTCTGACCATGAGAACGTGGACCTCCGTGGAATCCATGACGTTTAACAACACCTTGAAAACCTTTTCCTTTTGAAATACTTGAAACTTGTAATTTATCTCCAACAACAAAAGATGAAACATCAATAATATCTCCTTCTTTTGTATTACTTATATCTGTAGGTTTTAATCTAAACTCTTTAAGTTCTTTATAGAAAGCTCCTTTCATTGCTCCAGCACTAGATTTTGTAACCCTACTTTCCTTTTGAACACCAAAACCTACTTGTATAGAATTGTAGCCATCTTTAGATTTTTCAAAAACTTTAGTTATTGTTACTGGTCCAGCAGAAACAATAGTTACTGGAAAAACCTTCCCTTCTGGAGAAAAATATTCTGTCATATTCTCTTTTTTTCCCAATATAAATTTCATGTTCAATTTCTAATTGATAATTCGTAATTTTTAATTTTTAATTTTTTAAAGCATTCTTACATCAATATCAACTCCGGATGGAAGAGATAAGTTTGTAAGAGATTCAACTGTTTTAGGATTTGGATTTATAATATCAATTAATCTTTTATGAACTCTTATTTCAAATTGTTCTCGTGTGTTTTTATAAATAAAAGATGCACGATTAACTGTATATTTCTTAATCTCTGTTGGTAGTGGAACTGGTCCTATTATTTCTGCATCATAACGCATAGCTGTGTCTATAATCTGTTTTACTGACGCATCCAAGATCTTACTCTCGTAAGCACGAACTCTAATGCGAAGTACCACTTGTCCTGTTTCTTTTTTTTCTTTCTTTAAAGAAGCTTTCTTAACTTTTTTTTCAGCCAAGACCTTAGATTTTTTTGTTTTTAATTCTTTAGTTGCCATGCAATTTAACTATATATAATTAACCTAAAATCTTAGTAACAACTCCAGCTCCAACAGTCTTACCTCCTTCACGAATAGCAAATCTTTGTGCTTCTTCAAGAGCAACTGGTGTAACTAATTTAACTGTAAGATTATTTACTGTATCTCCTGGCATAACCATTTCTACACCATCAGCTAAAGTAACATCTCCTGTAACATCTGTAGTACGAATATAAAATTGAGGTTTATAGCCTTTAAAGAAAGGAGTATGTCTTCCTCCTTCTTCTTTTTTCAAAACATATATTTCACAAGTAAAATGATCATGAGGAGTAACTGTACCTGGTTTTGCAAGAACTTGTCCACGAGTAATATCTTCTTTCTTTAAACCACGAAGTAATATTCCAGCATTGTCTCCAGCCATACCTTCTTGAAGATTCTTGTTAAACATTTCAATACCTGTAACAGTAGTTTTTTGAGTAGCTTTAATTCCAACAATTTCTACTTCTTCTCCAATCTTGATTACTCCTCTTTCAATCTTACCAGTTACAACAGTACCACGGCCTTCAATTGAGAATATATCTTCAACTGGCATAAGAAATGGCTTTGTAACATCTCTTATTGGAACAGGAATATAGGTATCAAGAGCATCTGTAAGTTCAAGAATTTTCTTTGCCCATTCATCATTTACATCTTTAGATTCAAGTGCCTTAAGAGCAGAACCTCTTATAATAGGAGCATTTGCACCATCAAAACCTTGCTTTGTTAGAAGTTCACGGATTTCCTCTTCAACTAAATCAAGCATGTCTTTATCGTCAACCATGTCGCACTTGTTCAAGAAAACAATCATTTTTGGAACACCAACTTGTTTTGCAAGAAGAACATGTTCACGAGTTTGTGGCATAGCACCATCAGTAGCTGCAACGACTAAAATAGCACCATCCATTTGGGCAGCACCAGTTATCATATTTTTAATGTAGTCAGCGTGTCCTGGAGCATCAATATGTGCATAGTGACGAGCATCAGTAGCATATTCATTGTGTGAAATATTAATCGTAATTCCACGAGCTTTCTCTTCAGGTGCATTGTCAATTTGACTAACATCACGAAGTCTAACTGTCTTACCAGCCAAACTAAGCACGTGAAGTATCGCTGCTGTTAAAGTTGTCTTACCATGGTCAACATGACCGATTGTACCAACATTTACGTGTGGTTTATCTCTTTTAAATTCCTCTGCCATAATATTTTTTTTAATAATGAGAACTCAGTGTACGAGAACCCCCTGTCCGCCTCTGGAGGAAGTCACTAAGGTCTTATTACTAATTTATCCGTTTTTGGACGAATAGAGTTAGCTAATAAATTTATAAAAATGCAATATAAAAACTGCGAAAGTGCAGTTGCCTATATAGTAGCAAATTAAAAAATAATGTCAAATATAAATTTAATATTATTTTCTAGCTGCAATAATAACATCAGCTACATTATTAGGTACGATGTCATAACGCAAAAATTCCATAGTGAATGATGCACGTCCTTCTGTCATAGAACGAAGTCCTGTCATGTATCCAAACATTTCAGAAAGAGGAACTATACCATTCAAAACTTTATTCATACCCCTATCTTCCATTCCTTCAATAATTCCACGTTTTGAAGAAAGATTCCCTGTAATATCTCCCATAAATTTTTCTGGAGTAACAACTTCAACTTTCATCATAGGTTCCAAAATAACTGGCTTTGCTCTTCTGCAAGCATCTTGTATTGCCATAGAAGCAGCAATCTTAAATGCCATTTCATTTGAGTCAACTTCGTGATAACTACCGTCCCAAAGCTCCACAGAAACATTTACCATTTTAAATCCAGCAAGAACTCCACGATCAAGACCCTCTCTAAATCCTTTTTCACAAGGAGCAATATATTCTTGTGGAATAACACCTCCTCTAATAGTATTTATAAATTCAAATCCATTAGCTCGTTTTGTGTTTTTAGGTAGATCTTCAACCTCTTCTTTTGTAAGAGAAGTCATTGGTTTTACTTTGATCTTAACGTGACCATAATTTCCTCGTCCACCAGATTGTTTAATATATTTACCTTCTGCATCTGAAGTACCTATGATGGTCTCTCTATAGGCCACTTGTGGTTTACCAACATTAGCGTCAACAGTAAACTCTCTTTTCATACGATCAACAATAATTTCGAGGTGAAGTTCTCCCATTCCAGCGATGATTGTCTCCCCTGTTTCTTGGTCTGTGGAAACTTTAAATGTAGGATCCTCTTGTGCAAGACGATTAAGAGCCATTCCCATTTTTTCTTGGTCAGCCTTTGTTTTTGGTTCAATACGTAATTGAATAACTGGTTCAGGAAAAATTATTCTATCTAATTCAATCGGATTTGTTTCATCACAAATAGTATCAGAAGTAATAGTATCTTTTAATCCTACAGCTGCGGCTATTTCTCCAGCAAAAACTGTTTTCATTTCTTCTCTGTCGTTTGCATGCATACGTAATATTCTACCAATACGTTCTTTGTTTCTAGTTCTTGGATTATAAATATAAGAACCAGCAGATAATGTACCAGAATAAACCCTAAAGAAAATAAGTTGTCCAACAAAAGGATCTGTAGCAACTTTAAATGCAAGCGCAGAAAAAGGTTCAGAGTCTGAAGCATTTCTAACAATAGGCTCATCATTCTTATCTGGATTTGTTCCTGTTATCGGTGGAATATCAAGCGGAGAAGGTAGATAATCTACAACTCCATCAAGTACCAACTGAACACCCTTATTTTTTAAAGCAGAGCCAGCATAAACTGGAAAAATCTCATTAGCAATAACTCCTTTTCTTAAAAGTTTTTTCAAAACAACCATATCTGGAATTTTTCCTTCCAAATAATCATTCATAACTGAATCATCTTGTTCTACAATTTTTTCTATAAGTTCGTTGTGATATTTTTCTGCCTCTGCTTTCATATCTTCTGGAATCTCTTTTTCAATAACCTTATTTCCCATTTCTCCCTCGAAGTAAAAAGCCTTCATTGTAAATAAATCTACAACCCCTTCATGTTTTTCTTCAAGACCAATAGGAATCTGCATTCTAACAGCTTTTTTTGTAAGACGATCTAAAATAGTCGCATATGAATGTTCAAAAGATGCTCCAGTTCTATCTAGCTTATTAACAAAACAAATACGAGGAACCTTAGCTTCATCAGCATAACGCCAGTTTGTTTCAGATTGAGGTTCTACTCCAGCCACACCATCAAAAACAACAACAGCACCATCTAGTACTCGAAGAGATCTTTTGACCTCAACCGTAAAATCGATATGTCCTGGAGTATCAATAATATTAAAACGATGTTTTTTATTTTTATCAGTACCAGCATAAGTTGGAGTCCAAAAACAAGTAACGGCAGCTGACGTAATAGTAATACCTCTCTCTCTTTCTTGTTCCATCCAGTCAGTGGTCGTCTCTCCATCATGGACTTCACCTATTTTATGAGATACACCAGTATAAAAAAGAACACGTTCAGTAGTGGTTGTTTTTCCTGCATCGATATGAGCAATAATTCCAATATTCCTAACTTTTTCTAGTGGATAGTCTCTTTCCATATATTTTTATTTACCAAGCAAAATGAGCAAAAGCCTTGTTTGCTTCAGCCATCTTATGGGTATCGTCTTTCTTTTTAATAGCAGCACCTTCGTTTTTGGAAGCAGCGATCAATTCATCAGCAAGTTTTAAGTGCATAGGTCGTCCTTTTGTCTTTCTTGCAGCATCACGAATCCAACGCATAGCAAGAGCAAGACGGCGCTCAGGTCGGACTTCTCTTGGTACTTGATAGTTTGCACCTCCAATACGTTTTGAACGTACTTCTGTCATAGGACCAGCATTTTTCATCGCTAAATCAAAAATCTCAAGAGGATTAGGGTTACCTGTCTTTTCCTTTATTATATCAAAGGCTTTGTAAACTATCTTTCTAGAAGTTTCTTTTTTTCCAGACCACATAACATAATTAATAAATTTCTCCAATTTTTGAGAATTGTAGATAAAATCTGGATTTACTATGTTTCTATTGTTAACTTTGCCTCTCATTTTTTAATTCTTAATTTGTAATTAATAATTCTAAATTATTTCTTTGCTTCTTTTGGTCTCTTGTTTCCATATAGAGATCTACCTTGTCTACGTTTTTCGACTCCTTGAGTGTCTAAAACTCCACGTACTATGTGATACCTAACTCCGATCAAGTCTTTAACACGTCCACCACGAAGCATTACCACAGAGTGTTCTTGAAGATTATGTCCTTCACCTGGAATATATGCTGTTACTTCCATACCATTAGTTAAACGAACTCTCGCTATCTTTCGAAGAGCTGAGTTTGGTTTCTTTGGAGTAGTTGTAGAAACTTTAGTACACACACCACGTTTAAATGGAGCTGGAAAGAATACTGGTTTATTTTTTAAAACATTAAAACCTCGTGCTAAAGCAACAGTCTTTGATTTAGAATGAGTCTTTACTCTATTTTTTTTAATTAATTGGTTTATTGTTGGCATAATTTAATACAGGCCTTAGGCTCTAGGTATTAGCTAAAACCTAAACCTAAAACAAAAGAGTCCAAAGACTCTTGGAAATAATATACTATTAAAAAAATCAAATTGCAAGCCCTGTGATAAGTTGAAACAAATAAATCAATATTGGATATAAATAATCAACCAAGAAAACAATAAAAAACAAAATCAAAACAAGTGCATATTGCTCAAAAAAAGAGATAACTTTATAAAAAGAACTCGGCAAAAGTGAGAAAAGTATTTTGGAACCATCAAGAGGTGGAATGGGTACAAGATTAAAAATAGCTAATCCTAGATTAATAAAAACTATTGAGGAAAGTATAGAAATAAATTTAACAGACAAAATATCAACAAAAGAAAAATAAAAAGAAAAACGTAAAATAAGTCCAAAAAAAGTTGCTACCAAAAGATTTGCTAAAACTCCAGCAGATGCGACAGCGACAGTTCCCCATTTTTTATTACTAAGATTCTCGGGATTATAAGGTACTGGTTTTGCCCAACCAAATAAAAATGGAGAATGTGTCAATACTAAAAACAAAGGTAGAATAATTGAACCAAATATATCTAAATGTTTTAAAGGATTTAATGTAAGACGACCTGCATATAATGCTGTTCTGTCGTCAAACCACAATGCAACAAAACCATGAGAAACTTCATGTATTACGACCGACATTATAAGTATGGCTATAAAAAAAATATTATCCATATTGATTTTAATTAATCTTAAAAATTTAAACTTGATAAACTACTCAGTATATGATAGCATACAGAAACTACATTATGAAAACATGTACAATATCAAAAAAGGGTTCAATAGTCGGTGGCGGGTATTCAAACAGAACTCGTGCTACTAAATTCAACCCAACTGGAAAGAAAAGAAAATATCCAAATCTTCAAAAGAAGAAAGTTTTTGTGCCTGAATTAAATAAAAGTATAAATATAGAAATCTCTACTCGTGGTATGCGCACAATGACCAAAAATGGCGTCTACAAAACTCTTCTAAAAGCCGGCCTCGTAAAAGCAAAATAAATTTTAATCAAAAAAAATCCCCAACTGGGGATTTTTTTAATTTACACAAACGTCAAGGCTATTCCCTTTTTGCCACTACGGCCAGTACGGCCGATGCGGTGCACATAAGTATCATACGTTTGGGGAATGTCATAATTTATAACATGAGTGACATCTGGGATATCGAGTCCACGAGCAGCCACATCTGTCGCTATTAAAATGCTAATCTGATCCTTTTTAAATAATTCTAATGTGCGAATACGTTCACGACTTCTTTTATCGCCATGAATACAACCAACCTTAAATCCTAAATGTGAAAGCTCTTTTGTGAGAGTATCCACACTATGTTTCATTTCTCTAAAAATCAAAACTTTATTTGAACCATCTGTTTTTAAAATCTCATGAAGTTTTTCTAATTTTTCTTCTTTGGATTTTGTGCGGACGACATCTTGATCAATATTTTTTGCTGTCTCACCTGAGATAACAGAAATAAAAACTGGATCTTTTAAAAATTCTGTGGTTAGTTTTTTAACTTCAGGAGAAAGTGTAGCTGAAAAGAAAAGTGTTTGTCTGTTTTCCTTAGGAGCTTTAGCTAAAATAAAAACCATATCATCTCTGAATCCCATGTCGAGCATTCTGTCTGCTTCATCGAGAACAACAGAATGGCAAGTAGATAAATCTAAAACCTTTCTTTCAATAAGATCTCGTAATCTTCCTGGTGTACCAACAACAAAAGATACTCCTCTTTTTATCTCCCCTATTTGTTTCATTATTGGAAGACCGCCAACACAAGATACAGAAAAAATTCCTAAACCAAAAGCAAGTTCACGAAAATCAGAATCTATTTGTAATGCAAGCTCTCTTGTCGGGGCCATAATCAAAACAGTTTCTCTTTTATTTTGACCTTTTGTTTTAAAAACTTTTTCAATTAAAGGAAGCAAAAAGGCCGCTGTCTTTCCTGTACCAGTATTCGCCATACCAAAAACATCAAACCCTTTTATAACTGAAGGTATAGCTTGATCTTGAATTGGTCTTGGGTTGGTAAAACCCTTTCGAGCAATATTTTTTTGAACTTGATCATTAAAAGGAAAATCAACAAAAGTATGTTTGGAAACATATGGTTTCTCTTCTATGTATTGTCCTTTTTTAATAAAACGAGAAAAATCTATTCTTTCACCACCAAATCTTTTTTTACCTCCCCCATTTTTGCGGGAACGAGAATTATTACTAAATCTACCTCTTCCACTAGACAAGGTGGGTTTTCCACTACCAAATTTACGAACTGGTCTAACAGAGCTAGAACTAAAACTTGGCTTAGTAGAATGACTAGAACTTGGTCTAGAAAATTTCGCCACTGGGCGAGCTTTATTGTGTACGGAAGCAGAAGCTCCACGCACAAAACTGCGTTTGTTTATCATATATTTCTTTTTGTGTCATGGACATCAATCACGCGACACTAAAAGTCATAGATGATTTCCACAATCGTCAGTTCTCGTTATATTAAGCTTGCCTGCCTTTGGCAGGAGTTGAGAATGATGTATAAAGAGTAGCATTTCTACTATATTTTGTCAAATTGTCTACCTATTATATTGCCTGGGTCTTTTTTATTAAAAAGTATTTCACTATTTTCAAGCAAATAAACATCTTTAATTCCAGCTTTTATCATTGCTTCCCAACAATCTTTACAACACCACCAATGTCCCCACATATACAAATCAGTTTCTTTAATATCAAAACCGTGATCTTTAGCATCTTTAATAGCCTTACCTTCACCATGGTTCTTAGGATGGCATCCTTCGCAAAGCTCATATCCTTCACCAGTAGGAATTTTTTGTTTTACTCTCTCACATTCGTGTGTATCATGATATGTACTACCATTAGCTCCACGACCAACCACAACACCATCTTTAACAATCAAGCTAGTATTGGGCATTTCTCTGTCTAAAGAGTTTAAGCGTGCATATTCTTTAGCTTCCATCATAAAAATATTAGTTTCAGGAACATACAAAATAGAACGTCCTTCTGGAATATATGGTATTTCATATTTTAATTTTTTAGGTAAACTTTCCATATAGTTTCAATTCTTATATAATACACTACATGACTACTTTTGACACAATCTATCAAAACATTATTAAAAAAATAATGGAAGAAGGTATCGAAGAATTAAATGAACGCACAGGGCATAAAACTAAATCATTGCCTGGTATAACCTTTCAAATAGATTTAGAAAAAGAAGGCTTTCCAATACTTACATTAAGGAAAAATCCAATTAAGTCACCAATCGCTGAACAAGTATGGTTTATACAAGGAGAAAAAAATACTGATTTTTTAAGAAAATATACAAAAATGTGGGATGAATTTTTAGAAAAAGATGGCACACTCACCTCAGCTTATGGATATCGTTGGAGACATTATTTTGGAAGAGATCAACTTGGAAAATTAATAGAATTATTACAAAAAGATCCTAGCTCTCGTCACGGAGTCGTCATAACATGGGATCCTAAAGATGATGGATATGGAGGTACACCAAAAAAGAATGTCCCATGTCCTTACACTTTTACAGTAAATATAATAGGAGGTAGATTAAATTTACATAATATTATTAGATCAAATGATATGATGCTCGGTTGCCCTTTTGATGTATTTGGGTTTAGTCTATTAATGTATATTTTAGCCCAAAAACTAAATGTACGTCCTGGAATGTATACGCACACTATTTCAAATGCACATATATATGACACACACTATGAAGGAGCAAAAGAATTAATAAGTAGAACAAACACACATGAAAATATTTTCCCAAAATTACCAGAAGATATTTTTGATAGAGCAGAAAAAAAAGATGAACAATTAGTCGATGAAATTTATCAATCATTTTCACCATATTTCAAGCCAAATGAACCCATAGCTGGTCTTGATATAATTAAATAATAAATAATATGATTTCAATCATTGCAGCAATTGGTAAAAATAATGAAATAGGAAAGAAGAATGAACTTCTTTGGAATTTACCAGGAGATATGAAGCATTTCAAAGAAACAACAGCCGGACATACTGTTATAATGGGACAAAAGACTTTTGAAAGTATCGGACGTCCACTTCCAAATAGAAGAAATATTGTTTTAACATTAGATAAAAATTTTAAAACAACTGGAGTAGAAATTGTTTACTCTCTTAAAGAACTTGATGAATTATTAAAAAAGACCTCTACATCAAAAGAAGAAAATTTTGTTATTGGTGGAGGACAGATATATAAATTATTTATAGATAAAGCAGACAAGCTCTACATCACCCATGTAGATGCATCTTTCCCTGATGCTGACACCTTTTTTCCAGAAATTATTCCAATATTATTCTTAGAAAATTCAAGAGAAGAACATAAAAAAGATAAAAAAAATGCATATGATTATGCGTTTGTAACTTACGATAGATTTTAAAACCTAAAATTAAGGATCTAGATCAGTTCTGACTCTTATAAAAAAATCTGTTCCATCAGGAGCTTTTTCTTTTTTATAAACTCTATTTTTATTTATTTCTACTTTTCTAACTATTTCTCCCTCTAAATCAAAACCCATCCTTTCACACATACCAAGTAAAAATATAGCAACATCAGCTAATTCTTCAGCAACGCCATCTTGATTTTTGTTATATTTAGAAAAAGCTTCTGATAGTTCTTCATGTGCTCTACAAAACTCATAGGCTGTTTCTGTACAAAAACCTTTTTCTAATTTATTTCTATATATTTCTTTTTGTAATTCTTTTAAATCAACCATAATATAAATATACTACCCAAGCATCAAAAACGCAAAAAGGTAGTTCTTATATAAGAACTACCTCAGAATTTTTAATTCATCTAAAATTTCCTGGTACCAACCCATTGGAAAATTTAAAACTGGAATATTTAACTCTAAAAGAATTTCACTTTCTCTTCCAGCACCGATGGAAGGTTTGTTTCGAGGAATTGAAAATATTATCTCCAATAATTTTGATTCAAAGATTTGTCTGTATGTAACATCTATCACTGACATACAATAATCATTATTATTTTTATTCCAATCTTCTATTAATGGAGTCAATCCAATACTTAAAGGAATAAAATTAAAAATATTAAAACCAAATTCTTCTAATTTATAAATAGACTTCTCTATAATTTTTATATTATTCGCTAGTCCATGGCCTCCTGTTGTAAAAGGAGCCGTAAGTCCAAAAACTGGTTTAGGTATTGTTTTTATAACAGAAATAGCAATATCTGCTGTTTCTTCGAAACTTTTTACATTTTTAATTTCTCTTAAATAATCTTTAGTCCAATATGTTTCCATAATTATCTCCTTTTTTGTTTACAAATATCTCCCCCAGATAGACTACAAGTAAACAAAAATAAAGTAAAGCACCCCGATTTTTAATCGGGGTGCTTTATAATTTAATTTATCTTTAATTTTCAACTTCTATACCCATAGATCTAGCAGATCCGGCAACTATATTTATTGCTCCTTCATCATTTTTAGCATTCAAGTCTGACATCTTTTTATTTGCTATCTCTAAAGCTTGAGCTCTCGTTATTTTTCCTACTTTAGTAGTAGCATTTTTACCTGAACCTTTTTCTACACCAGCTGCCTTAAGAATAAGCCCTGTTACTGGAGGAGTTTTTATTATAAAATCATAACTTCTGTCCTCAAAAACTGTAATAACTACAGAAACTTTATCCCCAGCCATCTTAGAAGTAGCAGCATTAAACTTAGTAACGAAATCCCCTATATTAATACCTGCTTGTCCAAGAGCGGGTCCTAATGGTGGGGCTGGTGTTGCCTTAGCAGCTTGTATTTGTAGTTTTATTTTTTTTGTTATTTTTTTTGCCATTTTTTTAATTCGTAATTCGTAATTTATAATTCGTAATTCTAATCTAAACCTTCTTAACTTGCAAGAAATCAAGTTCGACTGGAGTCTCGCGACCAAACATTGAGACAAGTACTTTTATTTTTCCACGTTCCATGTCTACAGCATTTACTTTTCCTTCAAGATCTTTAAAAGGACCATCCACTATCATTACAGTCTCATCTATCGCAATATCTATATTATGCTTAGCTACTCCTGTATTCATTTTTTTGAAAAGATATTCTACTTCTTCTATTTTTAGTGGAACAGGGTTAACTCCAGCACCGACGAATCCTGTAACACGTGGAGTGTTACGAACAACATACCAAGAATCATCAGTAACTATCATATCTACTAAAACATATCCAGGGTATATTTTTTCTTCAACCTCTACTCTCTTGCCTGCCTTTATTTTTATCTTTTTTTCTATCGGCACAACAACATTAAAAATCTTCTCATTCATTGCAAGAGAATCTATGCGTTGTCTCAAGTTGCGAAGAACAACATTTTCATATCCGGCATAAGTATGTATGGCATACCAATTCCTAATACCTTGTGTTTCTTGTTTAGACATAATATTAAAAAGAAATTACCTTTTGTAAACCTTGTAAGAAAATAAAATCAAAAACACCCAAAAAGTAGGCTATTAAGACAGACAATACAACAACAATAATTGTAAAAAAAATAGTTTGTTCTTTGGAAGGCCATATAACATGCTTTAATTCTGCCTTTGTTTCTTTTATGTATTCAGTAATTTTTGACATTTTATTTTAAATATCTTAACTCTTTTAAAAAAGCCCCCTTTCAAGGGCTCTTTTAATAGTACTCTTTTCCTCAAAATAGTCAACCTTATCGTATTTCGTAAGTAATAGAAACATCAGAAGTTATTAAATTTTCTCCTTTTGGAATTACGGCTGGAGCAGATTCACTAACCATATTATCATTCATAATTCCCTTGGCATACATGGGTACAGGATAATTACCTGATTCGTTAAAAGAAGTTATCTTGCCTAAACGAATATCTAGATCTTTTGCCAAAACTACCGCTTTTTCTTTTGCATCATTAATAGCTTTTTTTCTTGCTTCTGTTTTTAGCTCATCTTCATTGTCTATAGAAAAATTAGGACCATTTAAATCAGAAACAGATAAAACACCAAGTCCCTGCATTATCTTTCCAACATCATCAGTGTTTCTAATTTTTACTGTTATGCTTTCAGACGCCACATAACCAACAATAACATTCTTGCCAGGAGTAGGTGGACAATTGTATTGAGTACAAGGTATTGATCTTTCTGTTTCATATTTATACTCATATTTTGGATTAAAAGATGCATTTATTGTTTTAATATCCTTTTCAAGAATATTATTCTCCTTCAAAAAATCTAAAGATTTTTTCTCAATTTCTGCGACAAGAGCTTGTGCTTCTTTTATTGTTTTTGCTTCTTTATTTATATTAAAATAAATATTTGCAATATCAGGAACCGCTGAAACTTCTCCATGTCCAGAAAAAGTTATCGTATTCTCTTGTTTGTCATCATTTCCATGATAAGAAAAACCTGTTAAAAAATTGAATGTTATCGCTACCAAAAAAGCGATAAGAGCAATCTTTAATCCATAATATATTCTTACTTTTTGTTCTTGTGATAAATCCATATATAATTCAAAATTATTTAATTAATAAATTACTGTCCAATTTTTAAAAGCTCAACTTCAAAAATAAGTGTTGAATTTGAAGGTATTGGTCCTATTTCATTTTCACCATAAGCAAATTCTGGTGCAATCTCTAAAACCCTTTTTTCACCTGTCTTCATACCAACAATTCCTATTTCCCAACCTTCAATAACTCTTCCTTCGCCTATTACAAATATTAATGGATCAACATGACCAAATTCTGGATCAATATTTGAATCAAAAACAGTGCCAGTTATTAATCTTCCTGTATAATTCACAGACACTATATCACCTGATTTTACAACTTCTCCATTACCCTCCTTAAGAACGGTAATTTTTACTCCTTCACTTTGTTTTATATTTTGCATACTTTTTTGTTCTACTTTTATATCATTTAATTTTAAAATTTCTTCTTTGTTATTAATAGAAATAAATACTAAAATTAAAATAACAGCTAAAAAAATCACAAACGATACAATAATATTCATTTTAAATTCTTTCATAATATTTTTAAATTCAGCCTTAAGCTGATCCGTATTTCACGGAAAATCTTATTTTATAATATACCAATTATACCTTTAATTTAAGTTAAATCAAATTAACTTCCCTTTCTAAAATTAAACCAAAATTAGAAAAAACGGAAGCGATTACTTTTTCTGAAAAATCTTTTATTTCTAAACCAGTAGCACCACCATAATTAACCAAAACCAAGGCCTGTTTGTCATGCATTCCAATATTTCCTATTCTTTTACCTTTCCATCCACATTTTTCGATAAGCCATCCAGCTGGAATTTTTATATTTTGATCTTCTTCAAAAAGAGGTACGTCTTGATACTTTAATTTAATTTCCTCAGCCTTTTTACTATCTATATAAATATTTTTAAAGAAACTACCTGCATTTCCAATCAAAAGAGGGTCTGGTAACTTACTTTTACGGATACAAACTATGGCATCACTAACATCTTTTGGTTTTTTTACTTCAATTTTATTATCTTCTAAATATTTTTTTAAAACTTCATAACCTTCATTCAAATTTTGTTTTTTATTCAATTTAAAAGTTACAGAAGAAATAAAATATTTTCCTTTTAGTTTATTTTTAAAAACACTAGAACGATAACCAAACTCGCATTCTTCTTTTTTAAAAATCTTTTTTTCTCCTGTTTCTATGTCATATACTTCTATGCTTTGCAGAGAATCCTTAATTTCTACTCCGTATGCTCCAATATTTTGTACAGGAGCAGCACCAACTGTTCCTGGTATTGAAGATAGATTTTCAAGACCCCAGTATTCATGATCAACTACAAATGTAACCAAATCATTCCACATTTCTCCGCCCATAGATTTTATAAAAACATTTTTAGAATTTTCTTCAATAATTGAAATCCCCTTTAGTTTATTCAAAACAACAATACCATTAAAATCTTTTGTAAATAAAATATTACTTCCTCCGCCTAGAAATAATTTCTCATTATTTTTAAATTCTGAAGACAAAAATAACTCTTTTATTTTAGACTCATTATCTAATTCAATAAAAAGTTTTGCAAACACGGACACACCAAATGTATTTAATTTTGTTAAATTGTAATTTTTTAAAATATCCATCTCGTATAAAATATCATTATCATCTTTTTAATAAAACCATAAATTAACAAATAAATATAACAAAAAATATTTAATAATCAAAGAAAAATAAAAACAATAGTAACCAAGCTAATTATAGACAACAACCCAACAGCAAACCAACCTAAAATATTACTTACCCCTTTGTTTTTAAAGGTCCCCATTATTTTTTCATCCGCACTTATTTGTACTATAAAAAATAATATAATGGGGGAAATAATACCATTAAAAACAGCAGAATAAATAAGAACTTTTATTGGATGAAGACCAACAAAATTTAAAATTATCCCTAAAATCATCGCAACTATTATTACTCCATAAAAAGAAGAAGCTTGTTTAAGTTTTCTAGAAAGTCCATATTTCCAATTAAATGCTTCTGAAATAGCGTAAGAAGCTGACCCTGCAAGTATTGGAATTGCTAAAAGTCCAACACCAATAATTCCAAATGCAAACAAAACAAAAGCAAAATTACCAGCAAAAGGTTTTAAGGCTAGAGCTGCATCTGCTGCTGTTTCTATGTTTAGAATGCCACCACTAAATAAAGTTGCTCCACAAGTCGCAATTATAAAAAACATAATAAGATTTGAAAGAAACATACCAGACCAAACGTCTATTCTCATTTTATGTATGTCTTGATCTGTATTTGATATACGTCTTTTCTCTTCTGTTTTTTCTCCTTTTAATATCTGCTCTTCTACTTCTTGTGCTGTTTGCCAAAAAAATAAATAAGGTGAAATAGTAGTACCAAAGGCAGCACAAATTAAAATAATTTGATCTTTTGTAAATGAAAATGTTGGAATAATTAAATTTTTAAATAAATCACTCCAGTTAATTGAAACCGAAAACGCTGAAAATATATAAGCAAAAAGTACTAAAGCCAAATATTTTAGATATTTAGAATATTTTTGATAAGGAATAAATATTTGCAAACTAAGACTTAAAATCGCAAAGAAAAAAACCAGAAAAACATATCCAAAACTAGGAAAAATAAGCTGAGCCCCCTTTGCCATTGCACCAAGATCTGCTCCTATGTTAAAAACATTTGCAAAAAGCAAAAGAAATGTACTTATATAAAGAATTTTTTTTGAATAACGTCTCTTTATATTTGTAGAAAGTCCTACCCCTGTTGTAAGTCCAATACGGGCACACATCTCTTGTATCGTAACCATTAATGGAAAAGTAAACACAGAAAGCCATATCAAACCAAAGCCACTAGATGCTCCTATTTGTGAATATGTGGCAATTCCAGAAGGATCATCATCGGCTGCACCAGTAGTAAGGCCGGGGCCTAAAATTTTCCAGTATTCTTTTATTTCTTTTACTGGTCTTTGTCCTTCAATATTATTTTTTACCTCTTTCTCTAATTCTATTCCCTTTTCTATTATTTCTGTCGGTATACTAAAAAATTTTTCTAACTTACTTTTCTTCATTTTATAATTATGACATATTTAAATTTTTCCACTAGCTCTCCTCAAGCGATCCATAATAGCGACACCCAAACCTTCTTCTAAAAAACTCTGACAAAGAATAACATCAACATTAGATAAATCAAAAAAACGTAAAGCACTATATAGATTTTTTGATATTTCTTTTAAGTTATTTTGATCCCCAATATTAAAAACATTTGGTTTATATTTTTCAAAAGAACTTTCATTTTGCTTTGTACTTATGATACCAATACTCAGTCCCCTTTTTTGTAAAGCAGAAGCTTTCTCAAGCATATTTCCCAAAATATCATCGCTAGAACCATAAATAATTTCTAAATTACTATTTGGAGCATAATGTCTATATTTTGTTCCAGGTGAAGATTCTAAATCAGTTTCTTTTTTGGCAAAAGTAACGGGCAAAGATACAACTTTTTCTAACATCTCTTTTGTTATTGCACCAGGACGAAGTATTAAGAGAGAATTATTATTAATTTTTACAACAGTAGATTCAACACCAATCTTTGATTTTCCAGAATCAATAATCATATCTACCTTATTGAGTAGATCATCTAAAATATCTATCCCCATAGTACCGCTCGGGCGACCTGATGTGTTTGCTGAAGGTGCAGCTATTGGAACACCAGCTAAACCAATAAGCTTGTTGGCAAAAACATCAGACGGCATACGAACTGCAATAGTAGAAAGTCCACCTGAAACAACATTAGAAATAACATCTTTCTTCTCAAAAATAATTGTAAGTGGTCCTGGCCAAAAAGCATCAATCATTTTTTGTTGATCTTCTGAAACAACATCAACTAGTTCTTTTAATTCATCTTTGTTGCTTATGTGAACAATAAGAGGATTATCGCTTGGTCTACCCTTTGCTAAAAAAATATTCTTGAGAGCCTCTTCATTAAAAATATTTGCACCTAATCCATAAACTGTTTCTGTTGGAAAAACCACCAACCCACCATTTTTTATAATTAATGCAGCCTTCTTCAGAACTTCATCACTATTTTTGTCTGTAATTTTAAGAACCTCAGTTTGCATATATAAAAATAAAAAATTTTAAATTAATAATTTAGAAAAAACTTGCTATAACTAAAATTACACCTCCAGCAAGTAAGCATCCCGACATCTTTCCTACGGCAGAACCTAAGACCATTCTTTCTTCTGAAATATTTTTACTTCTTAAGTTTTCTGCCCAATATCCTTCAAACATACCTGCTATACCATCAGTTATAGCATTACCAACTACGCCACCTATAACGGCACCAGAAACTCCTGCGATCTTACCTCCAAAGATTGATAGTATAACCAGTATTCCATTATCAATTAAACCAAAAAGAATATCAGGTTCAATATTTTTCATTTTAATTTTAAATAAAATTAACGAAGAAAGAGATAAGAAAGATAAGATAATTAAAATAACACCGACTACAAAATTGGACCGATGAATAATAACCAAACTAATAGAAAAAATAATTATGCAAAGAGTTATAATATTCAATATTGGTAAAATATATTTCTTGTGATTTTCTAAAATTTTCATAAATTTATTACTTCTATATTAAAAAACTTATCTAATAAAACGATAAAACTAAAAATACCAAAAAACAAAAAAATGATGCCTATTATAATTTTTCGTATCAACAGAGGACGAAAGACTTTTGGTAAACTTTTGTTATTAAGCCAAAAAACCAAACCAAGATGTACAAACATTGCAAAAGCATTAATAACTGCTCCTAAAATTATTAAAGTTTTAGGTTCATAAATATTAAACAAAAATAAAGTTATTCCAAAAGCAATCTGTATCCATACAAACGAATAGTATATTTTAGAAAGATTAATTTTACCTTTTTCTTGCCCATCTAATTTCTTAATAGCTAAATTTTCTGCCATTATACGAGAAGTAGAATCCATTACCCCTAATTGTGTTTGAAATAACATAATAGAAACAACTATTAAAAACAAACTCCCCATGAATGGGAAAACTGTATGCCCTATAGCAGAAGCCTCATTCATAACAAAATTAATTCCTTCAGCATTACCAGCCAAACCATGTGTCGTCACATAAGATAAAAGCATAAGGAAAATCATAGAGATAGCACCCAAAAACCAAAAAACAAAAGCATGCTCGAGACTAATTAATTTCCACCACTTTTTAAAATTACTAATGTCTTCAGGTGTTTCGGTACAATCAGTTCCATCTAACGTAATCTCTGTTTCTTTTTCTTTAGAAAAAAAACTAGAAATCTTTTGAGAATAAACCCCCATACCATAACCTTTTTCTTTAATATAAATTGATTGAGTTAAATTTAGATTTCCACCAGCACCAGAGTATGCAAAAGCTGCAAGAAAGGTAGCAACGCTCACTCCTTCAGGAAAAAACCAAAAACCTTCTCCGTTACCAATAATTCCATTCAACAAGGCTGACCAATCTGTTTTTGTACTTAAAAAAACAGCTAATAAAAATAGAAAAGGAACTCCAATTAAGATAACAACCTTAGTAAAACGCTCCATCATAGAGTAAACTGTTTTACCTATACTTAAAATTAATCCAATAATCAATAAAAATAAAATAGCAACCCATTTAAAATTTTCTATTCCTAATACACTGGCCATAACTTTAGCAGAAGCAGCAATAATACCCGGCAAACCAAAACCAAGAAAAGTTGAGACAATAAACCAATAAACTGCTGGTTTCCATAATTTATAAATACCAACAAAAACACTTTCTCCTTTTACTAAAGCATAGCGCTCAATCTCCATGTTCATAAAATATTGAAAGGTAATTCCCAAAATTGCAGCCCAAGCAATACCCAAACCATAGTTAGCAGCTAAATAAGGCCATAAAATAACTTCCCCTGATCCAAGCCCTAAAGCAAGAATAACAAAGCTTGGGCCAATTAATTTTTTAATAGATATTGGTTTTGGAAATGATTTTATTTCTTTCATTTTTATATCATCTTAAACAAGAAGTTTTAATTAAAAATTTATCTGGGTGCCTACTGGGAATCGAACCCAGATCGAGAGCTCCACAAGCTCTAGTGTTAACCGTTACACCATAGGCACCATACAATGTTATTTATATCAAAAAAAATCTATAAATGCCACTTTTGATATTTTTTTTAAAAAAGAGAAAAAATATTGGTCCAGTATTTATGTAAACGAATCTTTATTTAATCTTATCTTAATCCATTATGAGTTGTCTCAGAAGTTTAATTACTTCTTCTCATGGAAAAGGCTATGATTGATTTATCATCTTTACAAAAATTATTTATAATTAGGACTTTCTTCTGCTATACCAGATTTATAATTTGCTGATCTCGCAAAAGCGTAAAGTAAACTTGAAAGACGGTTTAAGTATGCAAGAGTAAATTTATTTATAGAAACTTTTTCTTCTTCTACAACAGAAACAACTCTTCTTTCAGCCCTACGAGAGATAGTACGAGCAATATCTAAAACAGAAGCTAGCTCTGTACCCCCAGAAATAAAAAATGTCTTTATTGGAGGAAGTTCTTTTTCTATTGAATCAATAATTATTTCTATCTCTTTTAACTTTTCTTCATCTATGTACATAGATGCACCAGCAAGCTCTGCTTGAACAATAAATAAATTCTTTTGTATGTTATGAATCAGCTCATCTACATAAATATTCTTTAAAATAAAAAACTTCTTTTCCTTAGCTTTAACCTTACAAAGACCAAGAAAAGAATTTATTTCATCAAGTGCACCAAGGGCTTCAGTTATTTTGGAACTTTTAGAAATACGTTGATCGCATCCAAAGGTTTTAGTTGTACCATTATCCCCTTTTCTTGTATAAAGCATTTTGTTTAAATTAATTTTTAGTAATTTGTTTTATTACATCTTTAATTGGATAATTCTCAAAAACTATTTTATTTAAAAATTCTATTATGGGTGCATTTATTTTAGATCTTTCTATCATTTTTTTTGCATTTTTTATATCAAAAACTCCAGCAGGTGTATAATTTATTTCTTTTATTATATCTTCTAGATTACGCCCCTTACCTAATTCAATTCCAAAAGTTCTATTACGTGAAGAAAGATACAATTCACCAATACAAGATAAACCTAAAAAGGTTTCAGTTTTTGCTCCTAAAATAAGCCCAATGTTCTTCATTTCTTGTATTGCTTTCGTAAACATAAGTGCATTAGTATTTTGTCCATATTCTGAACCTTCTATGATTCCAACAAAAATATTCATCATATTTTTAAATGTAGCACTTACCTCCACTCCAACAATATCATCAGATAATTCTATATATAAATTTTCTGATTCTATTTCTTTTTTTATTTCTTCTTTACCTAAACCACCCGCTAAAACCATGCCAGAAAATATTCCATCTTCTAGTTCTTTTGCGACAGTTGGTCCATATAAAAAGTAAATATCATTTTTAAATTCTTCTTTTAAAATTTCAGAGATAAATCTACCATCATCCGAAAAACCCTTGGAACAGATTACTATTTTTTTGTTTTCTATTTCATTTTTTATCTTCAAAAGTGAAGATAAAACTAAATTTGAAGTAACACAAACAAAAATAATTTCTGAATCATTAACAATATCAACAAAAACACTATGACCTATTTTAGTTAGATAAGAAGACACAGAAGACCCAAATATCCCATTACCAAGAATTGAAACTTTCATAGTCTAATATTAACATTCCATAAACTTTTTTTCCATTTTTTCAAAAAAATCAATTTTTAATTGACTAAAATCGACTAATTCTTTATAGTTTAATAGATTTATTCAAAAGGGATAAGTCTTTTATTTTTATTAGTTAACTTAATTTAATTTTATGGGTTTTATATATACATCTTTCAAGGTTTTATTAGAACGCACAACAAGTAGTCGTATCTTATGGCGACTTATACCAATAATAGCTCTAGCAACTGTTTATATCGCTCAAGCAAACACAGAAGAAGCTCTAGGTCACTCAGCCGCTTTTACTTTTCTTTGGATAGCAGTTATCTTAATCGCAGCTAAAATTTCTAGCCTAGTTGAAAGATGGGGTCAACCATCTGTATTAGGAGAATTAGTAATTGGTGTAATTATCGGTAACCTAACCTTGCTTGGCTTAAATTGGTTCGAACCCATAAAACTTGATCCAATAATAGCCTTTCTTTCTGAATTAGGCGTAGTAATTTTACTTTTCCAAATTGGACTTGAATCAAATATCTCAAAAATGAAGAAAGTGGGGATTAGAGCATTTTTAGTAGCTCTCATAGGAGTAATAGTACCTTTTATCCTTGGTACATATATTGTTGGTCCATGGCTCATGCCTGGATTAGCAGCTAACGCTTATTTATTTATCGGTGCTACTCTTACAGCAACTTCTGTTGGTATTACAGCTAGAGTTTTTAAAGATCTAAAAAAATTACAAATTCCTGAAGCTCAAATTGTTTTAGGTGCAGCTGTTATTGATGATGTTATGGGACTAATTATTCTTGCAGTTGTCTCTGCTATTGTAACAGTAGGTACTGTCGGAATTGGAATGATCACTTGGATCACTGCAAATGCAATTTTATTTCTAGTTCTCTCAATAGTGATCGGACAATTAATCGCACCAAAACTCGGAAAATGGTTCGCACAAATTCATACAGGAAGTGGTATGAAAATAACACTAGCAATATCTTTTGGTTTAATAATGGCATTCCTAGCACAGGAAATTGGTCTTGCTCCTATTGTAGGAGCGTTTGCAGCTGGGTTAATACTTGATCCAATACATTTTAAAAACTTTAAAGATCCTCAGGTAATAGAAGACATAAAATCATCTCTCGAAAGATCTTCTGACCAAACATTAAAAATAGAATTCAATAAAATTCTCTCACATCACTCTGAAAGACATATCGAAGATTTAATTGAACCAATTGGTTTCTTTTTAGTTCCTTTATTCTTTGTCTATACTGGTATAAATGTAAAATTAGAAACCATGTTTGATCTTCCTGTTCTTCTAATTGCTCTCGGCATCACAGCTACCGCCTTTATTGGTAAGATAGTATCTGGACTTGCAGCAGGAAAAGTAAATAAATTAATAGTTGGATTTGGTATGATTCCTCGTGGAGAAGTCGGGCTAATTTTTGCAGTTATCGGAAAATCTCTTGGGGTAGTAAATGATGAAGTATTTTCTATTGTTGTTATTATGGTAATCCTTACCACACTAGCAACGCCCCCAATCCTTTCCTATCTTCTCAAAAAACAAGATAAAAAAGAAAATTAAAAACTCATCACATACAAACAAAAAAACCTACTAATATAGGTTTTTTTGTTTGTATTAACTATATGTGCCCAGGGGGGGACTCGAACCCCCATGCCTTTCGGCGCTACCACCTCAAGGTAGTAAGTCTACCAGTTTCTCCACCTGGGCATTATTTAACTCTATCATACTTAATTAAAATAAAAACCTCTCTAGTCTTAGAGAGGTTTTTATTTTAATTTTTATTCTTCCTTTTTTACCATTTCTATTATTTCTTCTTCCTCCCCAGATAAATCTTTTTGAGAAGTCATTGAACGTAATTTTCTACGAACATCTTTTACTGCCTTTGTACGTATATAATAAAGTTTAGCCTTGCGAGCACGAGATTTTTTTGTTACTTCAATTTTATCAATCATTGGAGAGTATACTGGAAAGATTCTCTCTACTCCAACACCTGAAGCAATTTTTCTAACTGTAAAAGTCGCACCTATCTCTGCGCCATGTTTTTTAGCAAGCACAACACCTTCAAATGCCTGCAAACGAGTCTTTCCTTTTTCATCTAAAATTTTAGACCAAACACGAACAGTGTCTCCTGTCTTAAAATCAAGCTTCTTTCTTTCTTCAATATTAACTGGGCTAAGTTTTGTTTTATCTATTTTGTTTACTGCCATAATTGTCTTAATCTAACACAAACTCCTTATTTTTGCAATTTAAAGAAAATTCTTGTTGATAACATTTAACACAATACACTATCTCAGGGCGATCTGGGCTATATGGCGTATAAATATCTATATTACATTTTGCACAAGTTCTATTATACAAAATAGGCATATTGGTTCTTTTGAATCTCCTTTCGTGCCTACAGCTAGGGCATGAATGAGGGATGGGTTGATTTACTTTTTTCAACAATTCTATTTCTAAAGAATTTATATTAAACCCTTTTTCACAATTAACACATTGAATAACTTCATCCTTTATATTTTCTGATATTTCATTAATTGAATTAGGGATCAAATTATTTTCTAATGTGATACTATAAATATTTTTATTAATCTGAGTCCAATTATATCCTTGTTTTTTTGCTTCCTCCTCAGAAAAAGAACTATATTCATAAGCCATAGTTTCATTGTATCCATAAGGAGAAAGCTCCGGTGGTAAAAATTCACCATAAGTATATAAATGACCAACACTTGATTTCCAAATATTTTTTTTCATATCATTAATTATTTTTTCCTTTAATAGAAAATACTCCTTTTCAGAATATTGTTTATTTAAAATACAAAATGATTTTCTCTTTAAATTTACACAACCAAAACAATTTTTGCTTTGAACACAATAGTAAGAATACTCAATATCTCGTGCTTCTGGCCAACATTCCGAACAAAATTTATTATTGTACGCACCTTCACCAACAATATAACATTCATAAAGCATAGAAGCAGAGGCACCCCATCCTGTATAGTCATAACAATCTTTTGCTCCTTTTATAGATAAGTATTGTGAAAACCGACAATCTTCAGCTCCTGTTACCAAATAACTATCATGGGTATTTTTTGATTCATAAACATATTCTCCAGTCACATTTTTATTTAAGGAATTACCATGATACTCCCTCTTCGGTGCCTTTATCCAAAACTGTTCTACTAAATTTTTTATTTTTTGTTGCCCTTCATATGTATGAAAATAAAATTCTGCCAACTTTTTTTCATATTCCTCTTTAGAATATTGAACATTAAAAATTTGATACGAAGCATTACGTAAATTAACGCAACCAAAACAATGGTTGCATCCAACACAAGATTGGCAAAACAAACAATCAAAACAATTATCTAATTCTTCACTCCATTTACAATTAAAACATTTAAAAATTCCAACACACTCATAGCACATTTCGGATTCTCTTGATCTATAACAATCTAAAAGGTCCTTGTTTTTCGCAGTCATTACGGTGTAAGCACAGTTTTCATCGTAATCTGCATATATTGTCATAAAACAATTTTTTTGATAAGAAGCATTATTAGTATATTTTGTATTTATATTAGAAGGATGAAGAGATTCAAGAGCAACAAAAATAGATTTTTTCCTGAGTTCAATAAGCTGTTGGAAAAATGGAACATCAGGATTATATTCTACCCCGTATTCAGTACCATCCCAATCATCTTTCCACCAACATTCATTACAATACATTCTTGTTTGACTATTTGGTGGATATAAACAAATCACTGATTTCTTACATTTTTCACAAGGTTTTTTATAAAAACTATTCAAATTACCGAAACTCATTCTTCTTATCATTCTACAACGAGAACAAAAAGTGGGTGGAGGAACTTTCATTTTTTCATAAAAAGAAAAATCATCTGACTCTATAGTGAAGTTCTCTTTGCAATTTTGACATTGTCGTATTTCGTTTTGCATGTGGATAGCTGGATAAAGTCCGACCTTCTCCTTAATTATTTTAACACTTTTTGAAATTCTCTTGGTAAGGGTGATTCTATTTTATGTATATTGCCTTTTAGGTCTTTAAACTCTACAGACTTCGCATGCAATCCTAACCTTTTAAAACCTTCTGGGAAAGGTTGATTTGGATTATATAAAGAATCACAAACTACAGGGTGATTTATGAATTTCATATGGACGCGTATTTGATGAGTACGCCCTGTTTTTGGTCGAACTTCTAAATAAGTAAATTTAATTTTTTTATTTTCAAATCTTTTTAACACTGTGTATTCCGTAATAGCTTCTCTTAATTCCCCTCTTGCTCCACGGCCAGCAAGTCTTTTACGAAAATCATTTCCACTTCGGCCAATTGGCTTTCTAATTGTTCCACGATCATCTTTTATTGAACCTAAAACAACTGCATTATAAATTTTTTTTATTTCTCTATTTTTAAACTGACTTTTTAAAAACTCATAAGCTTTCTGATTCTTTGCTAAGAGCAAAACACCAGAGGTTTCTTTATCTAACCTATGTACTATCCCTGGTTTTTTAATTTCCTTTCCATCCACAAAAATAGATCCCCCTACATTCTTTGCTTTTGGGTAGTTTTTTAAAAACCAATCAGAAATTGTTTTTTCTTTACTACGCCCATCAGGATGCACAGAAATACCGGAAGGTTTGTCTATTGCTAAAATATTAGAATCCTCATATAGAATTTTAATTTTCATTGTGCCCTTGGTAGGAATCGAACCTACATCAAAGCCTTAGAAGAGCTTCGTTCTATCCATTGAACTACAAGGGCATAGGGTGCGCGGTGTAGGACTCGAACCTACGACCTTCCCGGTGTAAACGGGTTGCTCTACCAACTGAGCTAACCGCGCATATTTTATATTATATATTAAACAACTATCTTAGTGTATCTTACGCATCGCTACAACTGAGCTAACCGCGCATATTTTATA
>LBOM01000003.1:94095-190913 GCA_000989515.1 Candidatus Nomurabacteria bacterium GW2011_GWE1_32_28
TCGCTACAACTGAGCTAACCGCGCATATTTTATATTATATATTAAACAACTATCTTAGTGTATCTTACGCATCGCTACAACTGAGCTAACCGCGCATATCAAAATAAATAATACCTATTCAAATTAACATTTTTATAGCGATGGGTCAACAATAGGAGATGGTGAGTTTAAAATTTCAACAGATTTTTTTTCACGTTCTTTAAAATAATCTAATACACTGTTTATGTCCTCTTTTTTTACTAATTCTTGTGTATCATTTTTTTCAACAAGCAAAATTAGTTCCTCGTTTGTTTTTAAAAAAAGATATAGACCAAAAACAAATGAACTGATAATTAAAATAAACATAATACAAAGAATGCTTTTCCAAAAAAAATCTATTTTTTTTTCTATATTTCTTTTAATAAATTTTTTTTTCTTTTTTAAAAATTTTATATCCATATTTTTTAATTTACTTATTTACAAAACTCAAAAGTTTTATTTTAAATGTCGCTGTCCATTCTGAAATTTTATTATTCTTATCAACAATAGTATCTACTGAATTTAAATTTTTAATATCAACAGAAACAAATTCAAGCTCGTATGGGGAATTTTCTAAAAGTAAAATAAGTTTATAGATAGTTTCAAAATTCCCCAATACTCTTGTCTCAACTACAAGCGATGAATTATCTTTGGGAATATCAACAGAAACAATCTCTGATTTAACTCCGACATCTTTAGCTAGTTTTTCAACTGTATCTAAAAATGGAACAATATCAGAACTTTTTATAAAATGAGTCTCAAGCGAATTCTTTTCAGAATCTATGCTATTAATTGAACTAATCAATAACTTTATATTTTCTCTGCGCGTAGTTTCTACTTGCCACTTTTCTTGCATAATTTGTGAATATTCCTTATTCTTGTTTATTAAAATAAATAAATAAATAAACAAACAAAAAATAGATAAGAAAAATATTATTGAAAAAATTAAGAATCTTTTTTGAAAAGTAGTTTGCATATATATTATGAAGGAATTAAGCTTAAATAAAATTTAATATTAGATCCTTTTATAAAATTAGAAATAGGTAAATTAACCTTTGAAAAAGCGATATTGTCTTCAAGTGCTCTGCGAAACAAAAGCAACGCTTCACGACTTGGTGCTATTCCTCTGATGCTTATATTTTCTCCTGTTTGTATATCATTTTGATAAGAAATTTCTATAATTTTTATTATAGGCGTTTTTTTAAAAATAATCTCATTTATCACTTTTTGTGAAAAAACTAATTTATTTTCTTTTATATTTTCAATAGAGCTTAATTTATTTTTTAAATCTTCAACTGCATTTAGTGTATTCTGATCAGGAATTGGAATAGCTTCATTTTCTTGTATATTTAATTTTTCATCAATAGAATTCCTTTCTACAGAAGAGATAATATAAGATGGTAAAATAGCAACAGAAGCGACAGAAAAAGACAAACCTAGCATTAAGAATAAAACAATTACAATTCTAAAATAGAAATCTTTATACATACCCTTCTTTTTTTCAATTGGAATTAAATTAATCATAATCAAAATCTCTTAAGGCTAACCCTAGTGCAGTTGCAAAAGTTAAAGATTGGTCAATGTTCATGTCTGGTGTATGTTTTTCTGTATCTATTATATTAACCCAAACATTTGCTATCTCTACATTAGTTTTCATGCTAACTGAAAAATATTCAGAAAGTCCTACTAAATTCGAATCACCACCACAAAGTATTATCTTTTTAATCACGGGTCTATCTTTTCCCTCTTCATCTTTGTGTGTATGCCAATATAAAAAATGTTTTACTATTTCATCACGTAAAATAGAAACACCATTTAAAAGTACAGAAAATATTTCTGTGTTTTCTGCACTACGTCTTAATCCACATTCTTTTTTTCTTTTTTCTGCTTCTTCAAAACTTATCTTGAAATTCTTTTCTATCATTTCAGTAAGCATGACTCCTCCAACATCTAAAGTAGAAGTAAATATAACAACCCCTTTAGATATAATAAAAATACCGGTGCGTTTCTCTCCAAAATCTACTATCATATAAGTTTCTAGATCACCATTTTTTACTACAGCCCTAGCAATTGATTGAGCTTCAAGTTCAAAAGACTTAACTGAAATAGTAGAATTTTTAAAAATAGAAAGATAACTTTCAATTATATTCTTTGGAATAGCAGCAACTTCTAATTTTAGATATTGGTCATCTTCTCCTAATAATTCATAATCAAATATAGCATCTTGTGCTGGTATAGGTATGTATTCTTCAAGAGATAATTCTATTCCCTCTTTTATATTATCTAATCCTAATTTTTCTAAATTAAGATTAAAAAGATAAACTTGTTCTTCTGGTAATGAAACACGTACAAATTTTAATCCTTCTTCTTTTCTAAGAGATGTCAAAACATCTTCCATTCCTTTTGAGTTTTTTATTTTACCTGATTCGATAATACCTGCTGGAATTTTTTTTTCTCCATAACGATTAACACGAATACCTTCTTTGGACCTAATGAGTTCTACAAATTTTATAGATTCATCTGAAATATCTAAACCAAAAGATGGTAATGCTAAAAACTTTGGTACTGGAAAAAATCTTTTATATGAATTACTAAACATTAATATATTATACAATATACTCTACACCGATGCCATCATTTTATTTTAACTTTTGTGTAAAAATACTCTTAATATTGAATATGTTTATTTAAAAAATAATTATCTTGCCCTAGATCCAATAGGCATATCTTCGTTTGGTGTAAGTAAAGAAAATTTACCATCAATAGATGAAACCGCTAGTATCATTCCCTGACTTTCTATTCCTCGTATAATTCTAGGTTCTAGATTAGCAACAAACATACATTTTTTACCAATCAAAACATTACAATCTGGAAAATATAAAGAGATACCCGAAACAATTTGTCTTGGCATTTCTTCATCTAAATCAACAGATAATTTTAATAATTTATCTGTATCTGGTACTTTTTCTACAGAAATAATCTTACCGACGACTATATCAATCTTTTTGAAATCTTCTATATTGATCTTATTAGAAATTTTTAAATCTTTTATTTCTTTATTTTTATCTTCTTCTATCATTTTATTTTTTTATATTATTTATTTTATCTAAATATCTTTGTAATATCAAAGCAGCTGCAGAAGCATCAATACGTCCACTTTTTATTTGTTTAACCTTACTATGCACCTGTGATTGACTCAGGGTTCTTTTATTGCTTCCAGCCTTTCTAGCCTCAACTGAAGTCAAAAATTCTTTTTGTTTATGTATTGGCAATTTAAATCTATTATTAAGTTCTAGTATAAAAATCTCAATTCTTGCGGACAATGCATTTAACTTTCCAGAGAAATCTACAGATTCACCTATTATAATCTCTGAGATATTCTCTGTGTTTATTATTTCACCAATCTTTTCAAAGCTATTTATGTCATTAGATACAATTTCTTTAGGAAAGGCCAAAACACCATTTAAATCTGAAATAGCGACACCTATTCTTTTTGTCCCATAATCTATACCTAAAAATCTCATAAAATAATACTAGCATAAAAATTTACTTCTGGTATAATTTTTATATGGAACAAATAAAACAATTAGATCAATTTTTAATAGATTATCCATTCGTGGTTTTTCTTATAGCAATATGGACATTATTTTGGAAGGGTTATTCTCTATGGACTGCAATAAAAAATGATCAGAAAAAATGGTTTGTGGCTCTCCTTGTCTTTAATACTATTGGAATTTTAGATATTTTCTATATTTTCTATATTGCTAAAAAAACATGGGCGGATCTAAAAGAGGTTTTAACTGGTTCAATATCTGACAAAAAAGAAATACCTAAAAATATTGAATAAATTATATATTTTAATTTATCTATCTATAAACTTGAAAAAAGGCCTAAAATAAAGTAAGGTTATGAAACGGAGGCGTCGCATAGAGGTTTAGTGCACCTGTCTTGAAAACAGGAGTGCCGCAAGGTACCGTGAGTTCGAATCTCACCGCCTCCGCCAAAAGAACTAAGTATCGAACAGACCCGAAGACTTAAGTGAGTAGAGTGCCCCGATTTCCTAAGTTTGAAAGTTTAAGTTAAAGTCATCAAACATGGATAAACAAACAATTGATACATACAATAAAATGGCTAAGGAATACGACAATGAGACTGTCGATTTTTGGGATCGGTTTCCTCGAACATTTCTCGACAAATTCGTTGAACTGTCTGGAAGGAAAATAATTGATGTTGGAAGCGGACCCGGAAGAGATGCTCTGTTGCTTCAACAAACTGGCAAAGAAGTTGTATGTATTGATGCATCGGAAGCGATGGTAAAATTGTCTTCCGAAAGAGGTCTCCATTCTGTCCTTGCGGGATTTGATAATTTGCCATTTGAAAACGATTCATTTGATGGGGTATGGTCATATACAGCACTACTTCATATTCCTAAGAAATCTATTGATGTTCCTCTTAAGGAAATTTATCGCGTTCTTAAACCGTCAGGCATTTTCGCCCTAGGTCTCATAGAAGGAGATGTCGAAGAATACAAAGAAAGCTCGGGAGTAGGTATGCCTCGTTGGTTTAGTTTTTATCAGAAGGAAGAAATTGAGATTCTTTGCAAGAAGCATGGATTTGAACTTGTTTACTTTGAAACGTTTAAGCCTCGCTCAAAAAACTATTTGAACTTCATTTTTCAGAAAAAGTAACCCGACCCACATACCTCAATTTAGACGGCAAAATTATTCCAAACAACCCTTACGATGCCTTACAAGCTTGGTACTGAACCCACATGGCCCGCATTGGAAATAATTTCAAAATTCATCTTTTTGCATAGATTTAAAATAAACATTAGAGTATAATTATACTAATGGATTCAAATAAAAATTTGGAGTGGACTGCATTAGAATATGAAGAAAAAGAAAGAGGCAATGATTGGTTTTGGACTCTTGGTATTATTATTACAGCAAGTTCAATAACTTCATTTATATACCAAAACTATTTTTTTGGTATATTTCTAATAATAGGCGGAATACTACTTGGAACTTTTGCAATCAAAAAACCTGATTTAGTTTTTTATGAATTAAACGAAAAGGGACTAAAAATTAAGAGTCGTCTTTATCCCTACGAAAACATAAATTCCTTCTGGGTACAAAAAGACGAAAATCTAAAACCATTACTCTTTATAAAATCAGAAAGACAATTTATACCGATGATTTCAATGCCAATAAAAAAAGAAAATGCTGAAGAAATAAGAAATCTTATGTTAAAGAACAATGTTCCTGAAGAAGAAGTAAAAGAACACATCTCTGAAAAGATAATGGAATCACTAGGATTCTAAATTTTGTGCCCTCAGTAGGAATCGAACCTACATCGCAAACTCCGCAAGCTCGCATTCTATCCATTAAACTATGAGGGCTAAGCAATTAAAGATTACCAGTTTTTGATAAAAAACTCAAACATAAAAACAAATTATAATATATGCTTTTTGATTCACTAGTACCAAATTTTTTATTAATACTAACTAGTTATAAATATTTACTTCTTTTTCTAGCTATAGTTATAGAAGGACCAATACTCATGGTTGCTTCTGGTTTTCTTGTTTTATTAGGTTTTTTTGAGCTAATTCCTGCTTTTCTTGTAATTTTAGCTGGTGATCTTTTTGGAGATATTATTTGGTATTATATTGGTTATTTTTTTGCAGAACCATTTTTAAATAAATATGGTAAATTTTTCAAACTGACACCAGATATGTTTGAAAAAGCAAAAGGACTTTTTCATAAATACCACGTAAAAATACTTTTAATATCAAAAATAACAATTGGATTAGGTATGTCTCTCGCAACCTTGATGGCTGCAGGTGCTACACATATTCCACTTAAAAAATATCTAACATTAAATTTTATTGGTGAAGTCGTACTAATAAGCATATTGCTTTCTGTTGGATATTTCTTTGGACAATTATACACATCTATCGCAGACACGATGAAAATATATTTTGTGGTAGGAATAGTCACAGTAGTTGGAGTGAGTATGTACTATGCTTCTAAATATATAAAACATACAATAATAAACTAATATGATTTCTTTTATCATTCCAACCAAAAATGAAGAAGCTGTTTTAGAAAAAATTCTTCAGTGTCTTTTAGAATACAAAGGAGAAAAAGAAATAATTATTTCAGACGGACAAAGCACAGATAGCACACTCTTGATTGCTAAAAAATATACAAACAAAATAGTCGAACACAAGGGTTCTACACGTCAGACAATAGCACAAGGAAGAAATGCTGGTGCAAGAATAGCTACTGGAAATTATTTTGTTTTTCTTGATGCAGATGTATATATCCCAAATATAAATTCATTTATGAAAAAAGTAGAAGATCTTTTTGGGTCAGACAAAAACCTGGCTGGGCTAACTGTCCCCTGTAATGTATTCAAGGAACAAGAAACTTTCGCTGATAAAATCATTTTTTCAATATTACATCAGTATATTTTAATATTAAATAATTATTTTAAAATAGGAGCAGCAGCTGGAGAATTTCAAATGGTTCGTAAAGACATATTTCAAAAAACTAACGGCTATAGAGAAGATCTGATAGCTTCAGAAGATTTTGAATTTTTTAAAAGAATCTCAAAAATTGGAAAAACATATTTTGAAAAAAATCTGACCATATACCACACTGGACGTAGAGCACATAAGATAGGTTGGCCAAGACTTTTGACAGAATGGATGTTAAACAACCTATCTGTTATATTTAGAAAAAAAGCACACAGCAAAGAATGGAAGGTAATACGATAATTTTATGGAAAAAGAAAAAGATTTTAAAATAAGTTTAATTATTCCAGCATACAATGAAGAAAAATATATAGGTCTATGTCTAGACAGTGTTCTTAAAAATTCTAATGGAAAAATTTTTGAAATTATTGTCGTTGATAATAACAGCACAGATAAGACGATAGAAATAGTAAAAAGATACAAAGAAATAAAAATTATAAAAGAAGAAAAGAAGGGTGCAATAAGAGCAAGGCAAAAAGGTTTTTTAGAATCAAAGGGAGACATCTTGGCCTTTATAGATGCTGACACCAAAATGTTACCTAACTGGACACAACAGATTATTGATGAATTTAAAAAAGATAAAAATCTAGTATGTTTAAGTGGACCATATGTATATTATGATATATCAACCTGGAAATCATTCTTAGTTAAATTCTTTTGGATAATATCAATACCAGTATATTGGATAATGGGATATATGGCCATATTTGGAAACCTCGTTATAAAAAAAGAAATTCTAGAAAAAATGAACGGTTTCGATACTAATATTGATTTTTTTGGAGATGATACAAATACAGCCAGACGTGCAAAAGCATTTGGAAAAGTTAAATTTAAATTAAATTTTAAAATGCAAACTTCTGGACGAAGATTGATCCATAGTGGTATATTAAAAACAACAATAATTTATGTCTATTACTTTTTTTCTGAATCAATTAAGCATAAAATAATAAATAAAAAATACAAAGATATAAGATAATAATTAAATAATATAAACAAACATGAAAAACAATTTCTTACAAAGATGGAAATACTCAATACAAAATAAAGAATTTATTAAATCATTAATTATTACTTTTTCATTTCTAATAATAAGTTTAATAATTAACTTTATTGCTGGAACATATGCGACAAAGGAGGCTAGCCTTCCTGTAACTGATATTGTTCTGAGCAATATACCTGTTTTTGATGTTGATGGTATTTTTATTTATGGAACTCTTATATTTTGGATTCTTTCAGCTTTAATATTTATTTATAACCCACAAAAAATACTCTTCAGTTTAAAAGCCGTAGCACTCTTTGTGATAATCAGATCTATTTTTGTTAGTCTTACACACCTAGGACCATTTCCAAGTCAAATAATAATTGAGAACATAGGATTTTTTAATAAAATTATCTTTGGTGGAGATTTATTCTTTTCAGGACACACAGGACTCCCCTTCTTATTAGCTTTAATTTTTTGGCAAGAAAAAAAATTACGATATTTTTTTATAACTTCATCTGTTATATTTGGTACAATCGTATTAATGGGACATTTACATTATTCTATTGATGTCTTGGGTGCATTTTTTATCACATATACTATTTTTCACATAGCAGAAATTATATTTAAAAAAGACAGACTACTTTTTCATTCAGAAAGTCAAAACATAATTACTACAATAAAATTAAACTAAGGCTTAGCTAAATAAAAAAAAACCCTAATAAATTAATACCAAAAACACCAAAACTTAAATCTTGGTGTTTTTGATTATAAACTCGTAAGATATCATCGTGCCCTTGACTTTTTTTACCAAAAATGCTATGCTAAATAGTGAATTAAGGTTCTTCGAAATAGTTTAGTTTTGTTATGTGAGACTGCAAAAATCTAATTTTATTCTTTCACATAACAAAACTAAACACAAAAAAAGGTGAAAAAATGAAAAAGTTAATATTCTTTGTAACTTTGTTTATCTTTGCGACTACAATGGTTGCACAAGTCAAAAAATGGAATACAGAGAAAGAATCGAGGGAGTTCTTTGAACTAAATATCTCAACAATAAATGATAACATCTATTATCCAATAGATAAAAGTAGATTCAAAGAAACTGGACCGGATGAAAGAATCGTGACATTTCCATATTACGTTACTGTTAAAATGGACGTAGTCGGTGGTACGTTCTGGGTAATACAAGAACCCGAAACAGAATTTGTTGCTAAAGGAAATAAAGTCATAAAACTTTATGAATGTGGAAATAGAATAAGTGGTTTCTATATTCTTCAAAAACCCACTACCACGTCTCTAGCATTTAAACCAGCTACCCAAGCTCCTCCTATTAACATAAATTTAAATGTTAATAATTCTTCATCATATCCTCCCTATCAACAGATACCAGTGGTAGAATCTTCTACAAATTACTGGCCTCTAGTAATAGGTGCTACAGTAGTGTCTGGAGCTGCAATAGTTATTGCTTTAATTTTAAACAATAATAAAACAGCACCAACCACAAAAGATATTCCAGAAGGACCTGGAGGAAATACTGGTCCAGCATGGAAAATAATGTTTTAAATCAAGCAGAAGTAAGTTAATCAATCAATTTACTTCTGCATTCTTCAAAGATATGAACAACTTTTATTAATATCTTTGAAGAGTAAAGCGATTTACTTTTTAAAAAATAATTAGAAAAAATAAAAAATATGAATACAAAAATAAAATTATTAATAGTCGGTACAATTGCTCTTTTTGGGCTTTTTATGGCTACAAACCCTGTATCTGCAATGACTTGTAACAGTGCTACCATCAGTGGAACTGTTGTTACTGGTACTCCTCCAACTCATGCTCGTTTTGCATATAATGCAAATTATAATACTGTTTTAAGCGGTCAAGGAACAACAACTCCTGTACAATATTTTTATACAAAAGGAACTTTTCCCATTGAACAACTTATTTCTGGACTAACTGAAAGTACTACATATTATTACAGACTAGAAGTTACAAACAATTATGGAACAGTAAATCTAGATATCAAAAACTTCACTACACCAGCATGTCCTGTCTCTACATACACAGTAAGTGCAAATGCCGGAACAGGTGGAATCATCTCTCCAGGCTCAACAACAGTTAACTCTGGAGACACTGCTACATTTACGGCAATTCCGAATAGTAATTATTCAGTAAGTTCAATCAGCAGTACATGCGGTGGATCACGTTCTGGAAATAGTTATACAACCAATAAAATTTATTTTAACTGTTCTGTTAGTGCTAGTTTTACTGCTAATCAACCTACAAGATATACAGTGACCCCAACTGCTGGAACAGGTGGAAGCATCTATCCTAGTTATGCTGTCGATGTTGATTATGGAAATACAACTTCATTTAGTATTACTCCAAGTACAGGATATTCAATAGCTTCAGTTAATGGTACATGTGGTGGATCACGTTCTGGAAATAGTTATACAACAAATAAAATTTATTCTAACTGTTCTGTTGATGCTAGTTTTACTAAAGATATTGTTATTTCAAAACCAACAGTCAATCTAACAGCAGCTAGTACAAATCTCAATTATGGTGGATCAACAACATTAACTTGGTCAACTACAAATAATCCTACGTCTTGTGTAGGTACAAACTTTAATACAAATAATAGTACTTCTGGTAGTGTCGGAACTGGAGCTTTGTATAGTTCAAAAACTTATAGTATTACTTGTAGCAATAGTGCAGGATATACAAGTGATTCTCTAACTGTCAACGTTGCTAATCAAATAAACCCTTCAGGAAATCTAACAGTATCACCAAGTTCTTGTATAATTGCATCTAATCAAAGTACTTGTACTACTAGTGCTACTTGGAAGGAACACAGGAAACACTCTTTCATCTTCATTAGATCAATATTACCCTTTCACTGTTTGGGTATCATATCCATACACAACATTTAATTTAAAAAGTGGAACAACAACACTAGATACTAAGAGAGCAACTGCTTCTTGTGTTTCTGGTACATCTTGGAGTGGAACAGCTTGTATAACAAATCAACCCACAACTTACACAGTAAGTGCAAATGCCGGAACAGGTGGTTATGTGTCTCAAAGTTCAATAACAGTTAACTCTGGAAGTACTGCTACATTTACAGTTACTGCATATTCTGGATATGCAATAAGTTCAGTTTCGGGTTGTAATGGTACATTAAATGGAAACACATACACTACTGGACCTGTTTATGCTAGTTGTTCTGTCTATGCTAGTTTTACTGCTAATCAAATACTGCTGGTTCTACAAATGTAACTTCTGGTAATTCTACATATATTACTTGGACTCCATATAATGCGACATCTTGTGTTGCAAGCGGTGGATCAAATGGTTGGGTTGATTATAAAAGCATAAATGGTGGAAGCTTCTCTACTGGAGCTTTGTATAACACTACAACTTATAGCATCACTTGTTATAATTCTTCTAGTACAACTCCAGCATATAGCTCAATAACAATATATGTAAATAATAATAATTATAATTTACCACCAGTTATAAATCTTTATGCAAGTCCATCATACGTAAATTCTGGTAGTTCTTCATATATAAATTGGAATCCAACAAATAATCCTACATACTGTACAGCAAGCAATGGTAGCAACTATTGGTCAGGCTCACGCAGTCTATATAGTAGTAATTTCTCTACTGGTGCTCTTTATAATACAACTACATATACAATGACTTGCGGAAACAGTGCTGGCTCTACAACTGAATCAGTTACTGTAACAGTAGGCAATCAAAACATACCACTACAAACGAGTGTAAGTCTTACTGCAGATAGAACGGATATTTCTTATGGTGAAAGTACAATAGTTCGTTGGTATCCTTTAAATGCGACATCTTGTTATGCAAGCGGTGGATCAAATAACTGGGCAGGAACAAAGAGTATTTATTCAAATAGTTTCAATACTGGTGCACTTTCATATTCAACAACCTATACCATATCTTGTACAAACTCTAGTGGTACATCTGACACAAAATCAGTGACAGTGGTAGTTGGCAATCAACAAACAAATAATCAACCAACAGTAAATATTTCTACAGATGAAACATCTATACCTTTTAACGGAACTACGTTCGTTCGTTGGTATACAACAAATGCAACATCTTGTTATGCAAGTGGTGGATCTTCTGGCTGGAGTGGAACAAAAAGCATTGGTCCTGCAAGTTTTTATACAGGATCATTAACCACAAATAAAACTTATACTATTACATGTACTAATAGTTTTGGATCTGCTAGTGATTCGACAAGAGTAAGTGTTCGCTCAGAAATACAAGACAACCAAAGACCAACCCCAACTTCACTTGTACTTATTACATCATCAGTAGATCGAAATCAACCAATAATACCAACAATAGACAACACAAGACCAAAACCAGGAGATGAAATTAACTACACTGTAAATTATCAAAATATTGGTACGGGTTCAATAACCAATCTAACTTTGCGAATGGATCTCCCTTATGAAGTAGATTATATGTTCTCAACACCAAACAATCCTACTAAATCTGGCAACACATTAATCTTTAATCTAGGTACATTAAAAGCAAATGGACAAGGTACAATAACAATAAGAGTTAAAGTAAGGGACAATATATTGGCTGGAACAAATCTAAATTTCCCAGCGACATTAAGTTATACTGATCCTTCAGGTTTTTCTCAATCAGTAAATGCAAATGTCTCTGCACAAATTTGGAATGAACCCACTATTGTGACAGAAAAAGATAATAATATTTCTCTAGGAGCACTTGCCTTTTTAGGAGGAGCTAATTTCTTTCCGAATACTTTGCTAGGTTGGTTATTAATAATCTTGTTTATTGTATTACTTATTCTTGCTATTAAAAAAGCATATTACACACCTGAAATCACCACCATCTCTAAAAAAACGACCACAACACATAACTAGGTGTATAAAAAATACAATCATATTCGAATGGAAAACTTATATCCAATGCGTATAAATAAATATTTGGCATGGAAAAAAATCTCTACAAGAAGAGGTGCTGATGAATTAGTAGAAAATAAGAAAGTTTTTATCAATGATAAATTAGCGCTCCTTGGAAGTAAGGTAAACGAGAATGATAAAGTAGAAATAAAAGGAAATAAAAATCCTAAAGTTTATGTATATTTTGCATACAATAAACCAATCGACACCATCACTCATTCTCCACAAAAGGGAGAACACGATATAAAGGAAGATATAAAAAATACAACAATACCAAAAGACGTATTTCCTATTGGACGTTTAGACAAAAATTCACATGGACTTATCATATTAACAAATGATGGACGTATAACAGATCAATTGTTGAGTCCAAAATACTCTCATGAAAAGGAATATATTGTAAGAACTTCAAATAAATTACGTTCGAATTTTAAACAAAAAATGGAAGCGGGTGTGAACATCGAAGGGTATTTTACAAAAAGATGTAAAGTTACAATAGTAAATGAAAATACTTTTAGGGTAATACTAACCGAGGGTAAAAAACACCAAATCAGGAGAATGTGTTCTGCACTCTTCCAAGAAGTTGCTGACCTAAAGCGTGAAAGAGTCATGAATATAAAACTAAACAATTTAAAATCTAATGGTTTTAGGGAAATAAAAGGTAAAGAATTAACACTTTTTCTAAACAAAACATTAAACCAAACCTAAAAAGCTTGACAAATTGATTCTAATATACTATACTTGATATACAAATAGGTGCGAAAAGAGTCGATTTCTAGAGAGCTATCTTAATTTGTATTTAAAAATCTAACAAAAAAAAATCAATGACTGGTACAATAAAAAGACTCACTGATAAAGGTTTCGGTTTCATAACTGGAGAAGGCCTACAGAAAGATTTATTCTTTCATAGTAATTCTCTTGTCGGCGTAAGCTTCGACGAGTTACATGAAGGCGATACTGTTTCTTTTGAAACAGAAGAATCCCCAAAGGGATTGAATGCTACAAACGTACAACGTGCGTAATATTCACTTTATCTAAAAAAAGCCCCAACTAGGGGCTTTTTTTGTTTTAAATTATTTAACTAATTTTGATAAACGAGACTTCTTCCTAGAAGCATTATTTTTCTTAATAACACCCTTTTTAGCTGTCTTGTCTATAATTGCATAAGCAGAACTTAATATCTTTTGTGCTGCTACTTTATCTGTTTTAACAGTCTTCTCTATCTTTTTAATTACATCTTTCATGGCACGCTTCTGACGATCATTAAAAGCCTTCTTACGAAGAGATCCTCGAACTGCTTTTTTAGCTGATTTTATTATTGGCATATATGTTAATCTACCAGAAAATACACAAAAATGCAACCTATCTTACACGTGCTATAATAAGTGTATGATCGGAAGTATAAAAGGAAAAATAATCTACAAAACTGATAAATCTTTGGTAGTTGAAACAGCTGGAGTTGGTTATAAAATAAGTATTTCACCAGACACCTTATCTAAATTAAAAAAAACAGATGAAGAAGTTTTCTTTTGGATCCATACTCATGTACGTGAAGATATATTAGATCTTTATGGTTTTTTAAATCGTGAAGAATTAGAATTTTTTGAAATGCTTATAAATGTCTCAGGAATAGGTCCAAAAGGAGCTCTTAGTGTTTTAGGTGTCGCATCAATAGAGACATTAAAAAGAGCTATCAGCACTAGTGACACAGCATATCTTACAAAGGTATCTGGTATTGGTAAAAAGACTGCAGAAAAAATAATAATAGAGCTCAGAGATAAAATGCAAAATAAAACTGGAGAAAAAATGACTGATGCTTCCCTTCGAGACGAGTTAGATGCATTAGAAGCTCTCAAATCTCTCGGTTATTCTCAAAATGAGGCTCGTGAAGCACTAAAAAAAGTTTCTCCCGACATAAATACAAATACAAAAATACGTGAAGCTTTAAAAATTTTAGCTAATAAATAATAAATTAGTACTTTCTGCAACATACGCTTCTTAAAGAAAGTTTATTGTTTCCAGGTTGAAGTGCGAGTTGCAAGAAAGTAGCTAATTTATTATTTATAATTTATTAAACATTTAAAATTCTAAATAAAGCCACACCACAAGCAACAGAAACATTTAATGACTCCTTCTTCCCTTTCATTGGTATTTCAGCAATTACGTCACATTTTTGAAGTATGTTTTTAGGAACACCTGTCACTTCTGCCCCAACAATGAAAACATTCCTCTTTTGCAATTTTGCTTTTTTATAATCAACAGATTTTTTATCTTGCTCAATACCAATAATAAAATATCCATCTTTTTTTAATTTATCAATCAATATACTAGTATTTTTCTTATATTCCCAAGCTACAAAATTTTCTGCTCCTAATGCAGATTTAGCCATATCCTTTCGAACTTTTCCAAAACGATCAAGTGGTGTAGGGGTAAAACCTGTTAAATAAATTTTATTTATACCAGATGCATCAGCAGTACGAAACATCGCCCCGACGTTCGTCACACTTCGTATATCATGAATTATTAAGATATTTTCCTGTTTTTTAATCATATTTTAATTATAATCTATTTTAAGAAATTTCTATTCCTCATATTTTTATGATAATTTATTGCAAATCTATGTGCTTCACTGTTGGCCAACAAAATCTCTTTTTTATATTTTTTTATAAAGGCCAGACCTTGGGCTCCTTTAAGGTCTGGCCTTGAAGGCGGAGGAAAAAGAATAGCTTTTGCTTTATGTCTTTCATCTTTTAAGACAGAAACAACTTCTATTTTTGAGCCCATTTTGGTCAAAACAGCCTTAGTTATATTAATCTGAGCAATTCCCCCGTCTACAACAATAAGACTCGGAAAAGCCCATTCTGTATGTGCCAGACGCCTCTCTAACACTTCTTTTAAGGCTCCAACATCATTAGAGCTGCTATCTCCTAAAATAGTTTTTCCGCCAAAGGCGGATCCGCCTCTGGCGGAAAACTTTCTATATTCACTTTTTTCTATTTCTCCATTTTCAATAACAACCATTACTCCAACCATATTTTTACCAGACATATGAGCTATGTCATAAGCCTCTATACGAAACAGCTTTTCAGATGATGAAATTTTTATATCTGAAAAGCTATTATTTTTTATTAGGGCAACATCATTTATGTGTTGTAATGCAAAAAGTTGTTTTTTTACTTCCCCTGCTCTTTCAAACTCCCTATTCTTCGCATAGAAAATCATTTCTTTATTTAAATTACTAACAACATTTTTTTTATTACCTTCAAAAAATAAAATAAGGTTTTTAATATCATTTTTATATTTTTTGATACCTTCTTTATTTGAAACATCTGGGACTAAATCCAATTGTTTATAAAACTTATAACTATTTACTTTTTCATCTAAAAAAGGGAAAATCCTGCGAACAATCTTGAGTGCCTCTTTTAATTGCCCTCCATTGGTGAATGGTCCAAAAGTATTTTTAAAAGAGATTTTTTTATTTATTATATCTCTTCCACGTATTATTAATATTTTAGGTAATTTATCATCCGTAATACAAACATAATTAAAACTTTTATCAGACTTTTCTTTTGTATTATATTTTGGTTGATACTTTTTTATAAGTACTGCTTCTAAAATAAGTGCCTCAAGTACACTATCTGTTTCTTTCCAATCTACTTTGTCTGTCTTAAAAATCAAATCTACAAGTAGTGGACCTCTTGTTTTTATCAAGTCTTCATTAAAATAACTTTTAATTCTATCTTTTAATGATGTTGCTTTACCAATATATAAAATATCTTTTCCTTTCTTAAAAAAGTAAACTCCTGGCTTGTTCGGTATGTTTAATTTTTTTAATTTTTCTTTTCTCATTATAGTTTATTTTTTAAGTGCTTTTTTTAAATATTTTCCGGTATAGGATTTATTGTTATTTGCAATATCTTCGGGTGTTCCTTTCGCTACTAGATTACCACCATTTATTCCACCCTCAGGTCCAATATCTATAACATAATCAGAACTCTTAATAACATCAAGATTGTGTTCAATCAAAACAACAGTATTTCCTTTAGATACAAGTTTATTTAAAACTTCAAGAAGTTTTACAACATCATCATAGTGCAATCCCACAGTAGGTTCATCTAAAAGATAAATAGTTTTTTCTAAATGTGGACGATAAAGTTCGCTCGATATTTTTACGCGTTGAGCTTCCCCTCCCGAAAGCGTCGTCGCTGATTGACCAAGTTCTAAATATCCCAAACCAACATCCATCAGAGTACGCAAGCGATCAGAAACAGCAGGAATATCTTTAAAAAAGATCAATCCATCTTCGACTGTCATATGCAACACTTCATATATATTCTTTTTTTTATATTTCACAGTCAGTGTTTCTTTATCAAAACGTTTACCATTACAAACATCACAAGTTACATAAACTGTCGGTAAAAAATGCATCTCTACTGCAATCTGACCATTACCTTCACAAGCTTCACAACGTCCACCTTTAACATTAAAGGAAAAACGGTTTGCTTTCCAACCACGAAGACGTGCTTCTTCTGTTGTAGCAAATAAATCACGTATATGAGTAAACGCACCAGTATAAGTAGCAATATTAGAACGTGGGGTTCTGCCAATAGGAGATTGATCTATAAGAATTGCACGAGATAAATATTCTGCACCAGAAAAAGAAGTACAATTAAAAATCTTAGCAGTACGATATTTACGTTCTAAACGCCCTTGTAGATTTTTATATAAGATCTCATACATAAAAGAACTCTTTCCAGATCCAGAAACACCAGTAATTGTCGTCATTACACCGAGAGGGACTTCTATGTTTAGGTTTTTAATATTAAAAACTTTTCCTCCAGCTATACGTAACACACCCTTAGAAACACGGCGTTTTTCTGGAATTAAAATCTTTTCCTCTCCTCTTAAATAAGCAAGAGTTCTAGAATTATTTGTATTCTTTTTTGCAGTTAATAAATCTTCCAACCATCCAGAAACTATAACTTCACCTCCATGTACACCAGCTTTTGGCCCAATATCAACGATATAATCAGAAGAATAAATAGTATCTTCATCATGCTCAACAATTAAAATTGTATTACCTAAATCACGTAAGTTTTCTAGTGTTTTAATCAAACGATCATTGTCACGCTGATGAAGACCTATTGTCGGTTCATCTAAAACATAAAGTGCTCCAACAAGCCTAGAACCAAGTTGTGATGCTAAACGAATACGTTGTGCCTCACCGCCAGACAACGTATTTGCCTTACGAGAAAGTTGTAAATAATCTAGTCCAACATCAAGCATAAATTGAAGTCGTGCTTCTATCTCACGAACGACTGGTAGAGATATTTCTTTTTCTTGCTCTGAAAGTTTTAATGTCTTAAAAAATTCTACTGCATCTTCTATTGAAAGAGAAGAAATCTCTAAAATATTTTTACGCTTACTTTCTGTTCCAGTTGAATACAAAAAAACATTTAAGGCTTCTTTGCGTAATCGCGCACCATTACAACCATCACATGGTTCATCTCCAAGAAAATATTTTGAACCTAATCCATGACAAACTTCACAAGCACCATATGGAGAATTAAAAGAAAAAAGACGTGGCTCAATTTCTGGAAAGGAAAAACCATCATTTTTGCATGCAAATTTTGCAGACATAGTAAATTCACCCATAACAGAAACATCCTCAGAGGAGTATTCGCTATAACCAGATAAATCTTGCCCTTCCAAGATAGTGTGCGAACGACGGCGAGAATGTTTCTGTTCTGGGGAATCAAAAGATACAGTAACCAATCCATCAGATTCAACAAGAGCTCGTTCTAATGCTTCTGCTAGTCTCATTCGACTTTCATCTTTATTATTAGAAAATTCATGTACAGCAAAACAATCAACCAAAATATCAATATTGTGTGCTTTGTTTTTTGATAAAACTATTTGTTCACGTAGTTTCTTTGTCTTTCCATCTAAGCGGATTTCTGAAAAACCCTTACCAAGTAGATCATAAAGCAATTGATAATATTCTCCCTTGCGCCCACGAACAACTGGAGAAAAAATGCTAATCTTTGTTTCATCCCATTTTACCCCCATGACTGATTTTTTATTCTTTTTACTTTTTTCAAAAGTCTTAACTTTTTCTAAAACAAAATTTAAAATTTCTTCATTGGAAAGTTTTTTAATTTCTTCACCACACAATGGACAGTGTGGATGACCAATACGTGCATACATTACTCTTAAATAATCATATATTTCTGTTATTGTCGCTACAGTAGAACGAGGATTATTAGAACGAGATTTTTGATCTATAGAAATAGCTGGTGAAAGTCCAGTGATTTCGTCCACATCTGGCTTTGGCATTTGATTTAAAAATTGCCTTGCATAAGAAGACAATGATTCAATATATCTTCTCTGCCCTTCGGCAAAGATGGTATCAAAAGCAAGAGAAGATTTTCCAGAACCAGACACACCAGTAATTGCTACCATACTATTACGTGGTATCTCAATACTTATATTCTTTAGGTTGTGGGTTCTAGCCCCCTTAATTATTATTTTATCTATATTTTTATCTGATTTCATATAAATTTACTTTATACTTCTATACATAACAAAACTAACCCCGCCATCGTCCATAGGGGGTGTCTATCAATACAATTTAACATATTGTTATTTTTTCTCCAATCGTGTTTTTAATACAACTATCTCATCGCGAAGTATTGCGGCTGTCTCGAAATCTAGTTCTTTAACTGCTTTATTCATTTCTTTCTCTTTCATTTTTATTATTTTTTCATAGACAATTTTATTTCTTTCTTCATCTGAAAGCATTGTATTTTTTATAGAATCTGACTCATTTTTCCCCTTATTACTTTTATCTTTTATGAATGCTTTTTTAAACAATTCAATATCTAATTGAAGTTCTGTATTTACAGCTTTTCCATGTTCGCTTTCCATTTCTTGTGTGATATCTTTTATTTTTTTTATTATCGTTTTTGGAGTGATTCCATGTTTTTTATTATAAGCAAGTTGAATATTACGACGTCGAACAGTCTCTTCTATCGCCCTCTCCATAGAACCAGTAACTATATCTGCATAAAGAATAACTTTACCTTCACTATTACGAGCTGCACGTCCAATGGTTTGTATCAATGCTGTGTCTGAACGCAGAAATCCTTCTTTGTCAGCATCCAATATTCCTATCAATGCTACTTCAGGTAAATCAAGTCCTTCGCGAAGAAGATTTACCCCCACCAAAACATCAAACTCTCCTTTTCTAAATTGTGTTAATATTTTTATTCTATCTATTGTTTTTACATCACTATGTAAATATTCTGCTTTAATTTTTTTTTCTTTTAGATAAAGAGACAAATCTTCTGCCATTTTTTTTGTAAGCGTAGTCGCCAAAACTCGAAAACCTTTTTTAATTGTTTTTTCTGCTTCTTTTATAAAATCCTGAATCTGACCAGGAAAAGGCAAAGACTTTTCTTTTTGGGGTGTCTCGCAGACTGACGAGTCGAGAGGCAGCGCTGAGCGAGCACGCTCAGACAGCGACCCCAAAAAGGAAGATTCTTTGCCTTTTCCTAAAATCATTTTTTCTGAAATTGGACGAACTAAAATCTCAGGATCTATAAGCCCTGTCGGACGAATAATTTGTTCTACCATTTGTTCACTTAATGTGCGCTCTTGTTCGCTTGGTGTAGCGCTAGTATAGATAACTGGCCCTATCTTTTTACTAAATTCTTCATATTTTAAAGGTCTATTATCTTTAGCAGAAGGTAAACGAAAACCATATTCTACAAGAGTATTCTTGCGAGAAGCATCTCCTGCATACATTCCCTGAAGTTGCGGTAATGTCACATGTGATTCATCTATGATAGTTAAAAAATCAGGTTCCCCTTCACCTGGTGACGGGGAAAAGTGTGGAAAATAAGATAATAATGTCTCTGGTGGCTCACCTTCTTTTTTGTCAGACAAATGACGAGAATAATTTTCTATACCATTACAATAACCAACTTCTTTTATCATCGCCAGGTCATAATTTGTTCTTCTTTTTATTCTCTCAGCTTCTAAGAGCTTTCCTTCTTTCTCAAATTTTTTTAATTGTTTTGTTAATTCTTTTTTTATTTCTATTAAAGCCTTTTTCTTTTTAACATCCTCAGTAATAAAATGTTTTGTTGGAAAAATAAAAATTTCTTCTTCTTCTTTTATTATCTGCGAAGAAATAGGGTCAATTTTTTTTATTTCTGATATTTTATTATTTAATATTTCTATCTGATACATTATAGTATCTGAAACTGGCATAAATTCAACACGAGAGCCAATAGATCGAAATTGTCCAGGACTTAGGTCTGCATTTGTACGCTCAAAATGAATTTCAATCAATTTTTTCATTAAAGTCATTCTATCTATCTTCCTTTTAATCTTTAATTTTAAATTAACCTTTTTATATTCTTCAGGGGAACCCAAACCATAAATACAAGAAACAGACGCAACTATTATTACATCACGTCTTGTAAGTAGTGCAGCTGTAGTAGCATGACGTAGGCGATCTATCTCTTTATTTATTTGTGCATCTTTTTCAATATAAGTATCAGAAGCCGGCATGTAAGCTTCTGGTTGATAATAATCATAATAAGACACAAAATAATGTACAGCAGCACTTGGAAAAAATTCTCTAAATTCAGAAGCAAGCTGTGCTGCAAGAGTTTTATTATGTGCTATTACAAGAGTCGGTTTATTATATTTTGCTATTACATTAGCAATAGTAAAAGTCTTACCGGTCCCTGTGGCACCTATCAATGTCTGTTTGCTCATCCCTTTTTTAAGTCCATCTAAAAGCTCTAAAATAGCCCTAGGTTGATCACCTGCGGGCTGAAATGGATTGTGTAATTTAAAAATATTTTTTTCTTTTTTTTGAATCATATCCGTAAAAAATATTTTAATTATTTATTGAAGATAGAGACCTTCATCGGGAAAACTATCATATGCTCTTACTACAATCATATAAGCAAAAAGGGAGGCTATTATTGTAAGAATAAGCATATACATTAATGATTTGTTAAGTAATGACATTGCTATTTTAGTCTATCATTTATTTGTTACATTGTTAATATTTTTTAAATTACCTTGATTTTTGGTACTTTTTATTATATATTTGAATTATTCTGTTTTTTGTGTGAAAATAAAAAAATGCGCCCGTAGTTCAGTTGTAGCGGATTCAACTAACTACTCACAAAATGTTATTATTGTGTATAAGTAAGAAATGCGCCCGTAGCTCAGCTGGTAGAGCAGATCCCTTTTAAGGATAAGGTCCTCGGTTCGATCCCGAGCGGGCGCACAGAATTAAGAGAGACCTACTATATAAATTTTTAAAAAGCCTCAAGTAAAAACTGTTCAAAAACAGACTCAGCATCTTTTGCTTCTTTTCTTGCTTCAGGTAATAAATAAGAAATTTTTGATATAAATTCTACAAGCTCTCTTTCAGAAAATTTTTTAAAGTCTTTTTTAAGAATCATATCTTTAGCTTTCCAAAAAAGAATACCAACAAGTTCCTCCATTCCCACACCAACATTTATCGCTTGTCTAAAATGAATCCATAAATTTAATTTATCTCTTTTTTCAAAATCATATGCTAATAAAAAATTATTATACTTCTCTTTCTTTTCTTTTGATAATTCAAAAATATTAATTTCTGCTTTATTTTTTTTAAAAACATCTAAAATAGGTTTGCTTAATTTACTTTCTAAAAAAACAAAATCATTATTAGATTCACTCATTAAATCTAATTTACTTAAAACAAAACTCAATATATCTTCTCTTTCAAAAATATTTGTAAAAACAACAATGCACTTGGCAAAAAAAAGTCCTGCCCCAGAATAAAAACTTTCCACAGTCATTGATTCAAAATTATTTTTACCAATAAAAAAAACCTCCATGTCACCTGAAATAGATTTTAAAAAAATATCATACCCGTTATGTTTATTTTTGGCGTCATCACCACAAAAAAGATAAATCATCTTAAAATTTAACTGCTTTTTTATACTCTATATATGAATCACCATATTTAAGAGTTAAAACTTCTTCCTCTTTTTTTATAAAAACTAATTTAGTAACAACAAAAGAAATTACTGAAATAATAATTAAAAATAAAGCATTTGCTAAAATCCCAAAACCAAACATTAAAAAGAAAAGTCCAAAATGTGTTGGGGTCCTAGTATAACGATAAGGTCCACAAAAAAACATTTCTTTTTTAGAATTATCTACTTTTAATTTGTGAGAAGACTTTTGTGACCAAATTATTAAAAAAGTTCCAAAAACTAAAAACACAAAACCTGTCGAGAGAATGGCAAGATTTTCAAAAACTATAAGTGGAAAGATAAAATCTAGCAAAAGACCCACTAAAAATGAAACGAAAAAAAACAAATAGGAGTGTACTAAAATTCTATGTACTCTATTTTTATGAATACTAATGTTATTAAATTCTTCTACTTTGTCTTCTATGTCCATATAATAATTATATCACAAAAAACAGCTACTTAACTTCTCCAAAATTATTTCCAAAACCAGAATGTACTATCAATGGAATGTCTGTTTTATATTGCAAATAAGATCTCTGAAGAACAGATTCCATTGCATTTTTAATAATTATCTCGACATTTTCAAGAATATCTTCTTCTACTTCATAAACTAATTCATCGTGTATCTGAAGAACAAGATGGGCTTTCTCTAAAAATCCTTCCCTCTTTAAATCTTCTTCAGAATATCTTATCGCGAGTTTTATTATATCAGCAGTCGCTGTACCCTGAATTGGTGCATTGATGGCTGTGCGTTCAGCCATATTTTTTAAAAATGGAATTCTAGAATTTATATTAGGAAAGTATCTTCTTCTATTAAACAATGTCTCTGTATATAAATGTCTTGTCGCAAAAATCTTTACACTTTCTAAATAATTTTTTACACCAGAAAATTGATTAAAATAATTATCATAAAATTTCTGTGCTTCTTCACGAGTACCACCTAAGCTCTTGCGTAAAGATGAAACACCCATACCATAAATAATTCCAAAATTTATTACTTTTGCCTTACGGCGCATCTCACCATCTACTTTTTCAAGTGGAACACCAAAAACAAAAGAAGCTACTCCAGAATGAATGTCTTTACCATCACAAAATATTTGTGTCATTTTTGGGTCTCCCGAGAGCATAGCAGCGACACGAAGCTCTATTTGACTATAATCAAAAGTCAAAAGTTTATATCCTTTTCCTGCTATAAAACCATTTCGTATCTTTTTACCTAATTCTGTTTTAATAGGTAAATTTTGCAAATTTGGATCTTGAGAAGAAAATCTCCCCGTTGTTGTGCCGTTTTGTAAAAATTTTGCATGCAAACGATCATCTTCATCTGTCATTTTAGGAATTACATCAATATAAGTAGAAAGTAATTTCTGTAATTCTCTATAAGCTAATATTTCTTTTATTATTGGATTATTTTCTTCAAGTTCTTCTAATACAGAAACTTTTGTAGAAAAAGACCCACTCGCATTTTTCTTTTTGCTTGATTTCATTCCCATTTTATCAAACAAAACTTCTCCTAATTGTTTTGGGGAATTTATGTTAAATTCTAAACCAGACATCTTATATATCTTTTGAGTTAATTTATCTAATTCCTTGTGATACTCTTTTGATAAATTTTCAAAATATTTCTTATCTATCAGAATTCCATGGTCCTGCATTTTTTTTACCATGGGTATTATAGGTTTTTCTATTTCTTTATATATTTTTTCTAATCCCTTATCTTTTAATTCTTTAAACACATATTCTTTTGCTATTTCAAAAGAATCAGTATTTGCATAATGCAAAACATCATCTAGTGTTGGATTTGTAATATCTGAATTTATAATCCAAAGTGCAATTGCTGTTTCTTGTAATTTGTTTTTATCTATAATAATTGGCTTTTGGTGGACGTGCTCAGAGGAGTATTCGCTACTACCAGATAAATCTTGCCCTTCCAAGATAGAGTGCGAACGACGGCGAGCATCGTCGCCAGAAGCCAAATTATTATTTTCATCAAAAAAACTTTTTAATCTTGAATATAGACTTCTAAATTCAAACACTGAAAACATATTTTCAATTTTTTTCAAATCTGCATTCTCCCAAAAAGTTTTTTCTTGTAATTTAAAATCAACAGGTGCATCAGTTCTTATTTTTGCTAATGTTTTTGAAAATAAAGCTTCTTCTTCGTTATCTTTCAAAAGTTGTATTATACGATCTGTAAGTCCTAATTTTTTAAATTCTAATTCGTAATTCGTAATTCGTAATTGTCTATAAATTTCTTCTATTGTTCCAAAATTAACAATCAAATTCGTCGCCGTCTTCTCACCAATTCCTTTAATACCAATAATATTATCAGATGGATCTCCTCTCAATCCTTTATAGTCTGGCAACAACTTCGGTTTAAAACCAAACCTATCAATCATTTTTTCTTCATCATATAAAATAGTGTCATTAATCCCCTTCTTTAAAGTATAAACTTGTACTTTTTTACCATCAACTAATTGCATCGTGTCCATATCTCCTGATGCAATAATTATATTTATATCTGGAATTTTTTTTCCGCCAGAGGCGGATCCGCCTCTGGCGGAAATTTTCTCTACAATCGTACCTAATACATCATCAGCCTCAAAGCCTGGCGCATCATAAATAGGAATATTAAATGCATCAAAGATTTGTCGAGAGTTTTTTAGTTGTAAAATTAAAGCATCTTCAGTTTTTGCTCTCCCTAATTTATACCCATCGTATGCTTCATGCCTAAAAGTCTTTTGCGGTAAATCATAACAAGCAACAATATAATCTGGTTTTAGATCAGTAATTATTTTCATTAACATACTAGAAAGACCATACAATGCCCCAGTAGGCTCACCCTTAGAAGACAAAAACTCAGGCAATGCATGATAAGCACGATGTATTATCGCATGAGCATCTAATAATACTAATGTTTTTGATAAATTTTTATTATTTTTGACCATTCTTTGTATTATAGCATTTTTACAGTTGGTTATTCACCATAAAATATTGTATTATTAAAAGATAAATGACGATATTTGACGAAGAAAAACAAAATAAACAATTAAATGAAATACGAAAACAAGAAGAAGAAGAACTCGTGGCCGTGTTGGCAGAATCAAAATATAAATTACCATATATTGATTTGTCTCGTTTGGGCATAGACAATGAGGCACTTAGACATATTTCTGAAAAAGATGCTCGTGAATTAAAAATTGGGCCCTTTAAACTTTTTGGTAAAAATATTTTTATAGCAATACATTCTCCTTCAGATAATCTCTTAATAAAATTAAAAGACGAAATGGAAAGACAAAACTTAATTCCTACTTTTTATATGGTATCTACAGCTTCTTTGGAAAAAATTTGGGATAGATATAGTGAGCTTTCTTCTGCAGAAAATTCAAAGATTGGAGGTATTGATATTTCTGGAGAAGTTTTAAATAAAATTTCAAAAGATATAAAAATAATAGATGATATAGAAAAATTAATTACAGACACAATGTCTGGGAGCTCTGTACACAAAATCTCTCATCTACTAGAAATAATATTAGCAGGAGCAATATCTATAAAAGCATCTGACATACACATAGAACCAGAAAAAGACAGAAGCAGATTGAGACTTAGACTGGATGGAATACTTCATGATGTTATATTTTTTGAAAATAATATTTATCATTTACTTAATTCACGAATTAAACTTTTATCTGGATTAAAATTAACTTCAAAAATAGCACAAGACGGACGTTTTAGTATTATGGAAGAAAAAGAAGAATTAAATATACGTACTTCTCTTATTCCCGGTGCCTATGGTGAATCAATAGTTATGAGAATTCTTGACCCAAAATCCATTCAGGTAAAGCTTGAGGAAATGGGAATAGAGCCTTTTTTGTTTTCTGTTATAGAAAAAGAAATAACAAAACCAAATGGAATGATTTTAGTTACAGGTCCTACTGGTTCAGGAAAAACGACTACACTATATGCTTTTTTAAGAAAAATATATTCACCAGAAATTAAAATAATAACAATTGAAGACCCAATAGAATATCATCTAAATGGAATAACACAGACACAAACAAACTCAGAAAAAGGATACACTTTTTTAGAAGGACTACGTTCGGCTCTACGCCAAGATCCAGATGTTGTCATGGTTGGAGAAATACGCGACATAGAAACTGCAAAAACTGCCATAGAATCAGCATTAACTGGGCATATGGTATTCTCTACTCTTCACACCAACAATGCAGCTGGTGTCATTCCACGTTTAATTGATCTTGGTGTAAATCCTAAAATAATGGTCTCAGCATTATCATTATCAATAGCTCAACGTTTAGTGCGCAAACTTTGTTCGTCTTGTAAAATAGAAAAAATTCCAACAGAAAAAGAAACAACAACAATAAAACTAGTAATGGACAGCATAAAAGAAGAAGGAAAAAATCTTTTAAATTATAATATAAACCCAGATAATCCAATAAAATTATTTTCTCCTGTAGGTTGTGAAAAATGCAACATGATAGGCTATAGAGGACGAGTAGGTATTTTTGAAGCTATTAAAACAGACGAGGCTATAGAAAAAATAATGCCACAAAACCCAAGTGAAAGAGAAATTAAAAAAGTTGCCAGGGCACAAGGAATACTTTCAATGCGCCAAGATGGTGTAGTAAAAATATTAAATGGTATCACATCTCTTGAGGAAGTATTAAGCGTCGTTGATCTAAATGAAGAATAAAAAAGTTGGTAGTATAAATACAACCAACTTTAATAATTATTTAATTTTCTTTCTAAAATTTTGAAAAATACTCCTTCCTTCTTTAAAAAGGCCAAAATATTTCCAGTATTAACCTCTTCTATTTTTATTAAAGATATATCCTTTCCTTTCAAAATTTCAGCAAGACTTTTAAGCTTCCTGCTTAAAAGGAAATCTTCGTCAGAAGAATAGATTGAGTTACACATATATACTCCAATTTGTTTTTATAATTTAAAAAACTATTTTTTATATCTACTTAAAGAATAAACCAATTATTCAACAAAGTTAATTTTTTTAACGTTTATCTTATAATTGAGACTTTTTGTAAAATCTGTTAAAATATGAAATATGATAAAAATACAATCAATTGTACGAGATATTGTATTAGCAGAAATAGAGGCTTATTTTGCACTCACAAATGACTATATGAATATGAGTAGTTATGCATATCGTATACGTCCAAAGGTAGAAGAACTTACAAAAAAACAAGTAACCATAACTAGTCTAGTGGTTTCACTGTCTCGTCTAAAAAAAGAATTTAAAAAGATGAAACCATTGATACATAATGTAGCTATAAAAAATATAACAACCAAGCTCCCTCTCTCAGAACTAATATATAAAAATACAAATGAGTTTATAAAAGAATTAGAGTCGCTTCATAAGAATATATCAATATCTCAAGAAGATTTTTTCACTACGACGATAAGTACAACAGAAATAGACATTCTCTGTTCTACTATACTAGAAGACAAAATATTAAAACATTTTAAAAATAAACCAAAAACAACAAATCACAACCTTGCAGCGATAGGTATCTCTTTTGGGTCAGAAGTCTTTGATACTCCAAATGTTTTTTTCTCTCTCCTTTCTGTCACCGCCCGCGCAAGTATAAACATAGAAGAATTGGTTTCTACACCAACTGAATTTATTTTAATAGTTGCTGAAAAAGATTTCAGTAAAACCGTTGCTTTGTTTTCAAACCTATACAGAGAAGTAAATAAAATATAAAATTATTATCTACCCAATAAAAAAAGCATTAATCTCTAAACAATCCTTTTAAAGCTAAACCCTAAAAGTAACAAATTCTTGAAGGATAGACCCAGAAACCCAAAAGGTACCAAGACGTCCTACGCAAACCTATATAACCGATGGCTGATTGCTTAGAGATTAATGCCCTCTTAAAACAAAAAAGGTCTTAAACCTCTGTAGATAATTATACTATATTATCAACTAATCAAATGCTATAATGTGTATAGCAATGTGGATAGCGTGTTAATAATTAGCTACATATAGAAGCATAGCATACTATAAAAAAAATGTCAAGTAAAAATACTAATAAAAAAACAGAAGATAGAAAAAATAACAATGAAAACAATAATGATTCTGTTCTCGACCAAGTGCTACGTCCCTCTAGCTGGAATGAATACATAGGCCAAAAACACATAAAAGATAACATAAAAATTCTTTTAACAGCAGCAGAAGAGCGTGGTCACATACCAGAGCATATTTTATTTTATGGACCACCAGGACTAGGAAAAACAACGCTTGCACACCTTATAGCAAAAGAAACTGGAAAACAAATGAAAATAACATCTGGTCCTGCTATTGAAAAAGTAGGAGATCTTGCCTCTATTCTTACAAATCTTTCTCCTGGTGATATTCTTTTTATTGATGAAATTCATCGACTTAATAAAATGGTTGAGGAAATACTTTACCCAGCGATGGAATCTGGTGTTTTAGATATTATTATTGGAAAAGGTCCTTCTGCGAGAACAATCCAGCTAGATTTACCACCATTCACATTAATAGCAGCTACCACACGTGTAGCGCTCGTATCTTCCCCTCTTCGTTCACGTTTTTCTGGTGGAGTTTTTAGATTAGAATTTTATTCAAATGAAGAAATAGCAGAAATAGTGCGCAGGTCTAGCAAGTTGTTAAAAACAGAACTAGACGAAGGGGCACTAGAAGAAATAGCTAAACGAAGCAGGTTTACTCCTCGTACAGCAAATTATTTTTTAAAAAGGGCACGAGACTTTGCACAAGTGAACAAAAAAAATCTAGATCAAAAAACAGTAAACGATGCACTCAATATGCTCGCAATTGATGATATTGGTTTAAATTCTTCTGATAGAAAATTTTTAGAAATATTAATTGAAAAATTTAATGGTGGACCAGTGGGATTAAAAACAATAGGGGCTGCAATGTCTGAAGAAGAAGCTACAGTAGAAGAAGTAATAGAACCATATTTAATACAACTTGGTCTACTAGAAAGAACAGCTCGTGGACGTGTCGCTACAGAGAAAGCTTATAATCATCTAGGTTTTGAATACAAACAAAATAAACTAATTTAATTATATGTCAGGACATAATAAATGGTCACAAATAAAACACAAAAAGGGCATCACAGATGCGAAAAAGAGTAAAATTTTTTCTAAACTTGTGCGTTTTATATCAGTAGAAGCAAAGCTTGCAAGCGGAGATGTAAATGCACCAGGACTTAGAGCTGCAATAGAAAAAGCCAAAAAAGTAAATATGCCTTCTGAAAACATAGAAAGAGCAATAAAGAAAGCCTCAGAAACAGGAGCACAAATGGAGTCTATTGTATACGAAACTTATGGGCCAGGAGGTGTTGGTATTATAATTGAAACATTAACAGACAGTAGAAACAGAACAGCTCAAGACATAAAGCACATCCTGAGTAAAAATAATTTTATGCTCGGTGGAATAGGATCAGTAGCCTGGTCTTTTACTAAAGAAAAAACAGAAGAAGGAATATTGTGGAAACCAAATATGTTTATATCAATTTCTGATGATGATTTGGTGTTATTAGATAAACTTGTAGAAGAACTAGAAGAAAATGATGATGTGCAAGATATCTACACAAATGCAGAATAGGAACAATTACGAATTATCAATTACGAATTACGAATTTAAAATATACTTATGATAATTTTAGGAATAGATCCTGGTTTTGAGAGACTAGGAATCGCCATATTAGAAAAGAACAGTGGTGACAAAAAAGAAAAAGTACTATTTTCTAAATGTTTTTACACATCTGCAAAATTAGAGTTTTCTGAAAGATTGGTTTTAATAGGAAAAGAAGTAAAAAGTATAATAAAAGAATTTAAACCAGATATTTTATCTATTGAAACTTTATTCTTAACAACTAATCATAAAACAGTAATGCATGTAGCAGAGGCACGTGGTGTTGTTATATATGAAGCATCTTGTCGCGGATTAAAAATATTTGAAGCTTCTCCTCCACAAATAAAAATAGCTACAACTGGTTATGGAAAAGCAAACAAAGAACAGATAATGAAAATGGTAAAAATATTGGTTGATATAAATCAAAACAAAACCCATCCAAACAATAACTCCATGGTTAAAGAATCTGATGATGAGCTAGATGCTATTGCTATAGCACTAACTGCTTTTGCATACATTAAAAAAATGTGATTTTTAAAAGCTTATTTTGGTTTTTTTATATTTCATTAGTTATCCACATATTCTATCTTTACCTCTTGCTAAACAATTATATTTTTGATAAAAATAAAGAAAATAATTTTTATTATTAAAAAAATTGGTCGATTAATGTTTTTTTTAAAAAAAATATAAAATAATATATGAGTTACGATGATGAAGAAGAATTAACAATGGATGATGAAATACTAGATGACGAAGAATCTTTGGATTTACCAAAGGAACCTTTGGAAGACGAAGAAGATTATGATCCAGAAAACAGATATCATTAAATAAAAAACCGCTCCAATTAAGGGGCGGTTTTTTATTTAATCTTTATAAATTTTTTTTTACCTATTTTAAATTTCATTTTATTCTCTGGAACAAGATTAACATCTTCTATTTTTTTATTAGTATCAAGATCTGTAATAGCACCTTCTTCTACTAATCTTCTAAAATCACTTTTAGAAGATAAAATATTTGCCCTTACTAAAATATCCATTAATGTTTCTTTGCTGTTTTTTTTAAGTTCTATCATTTCTTCAGGGACTTCCCTTTTTTGAAAAACATTAACAAAACTTTCTTCAGCTTTTTTGGCTTTATCTTCTCCGTGGTAAATAGCAACAATTTGACGAGCAAGATCCATTTTTAAATCCTTAGGATTAACTGATGCCTTTTCAAGTTTCTTTTTTATTTCTTCAACCTCATCTGTTGAAGTAAAGGTACATAATTCAAAATAATTTCCAATAGAAGAATCTGAAATAGACATTACTTTTCCATACATATCATTTGGTTCATCAGTAATACCAATATAATTATCAAGGCTCTTAGACATTTTCTCTTTTCCGTCCGTTCCTTCGAGAAGCCTAAAAGAAAGAACTGACTGTGGTATTTTTTTATTCATATCCATAACATCACGTCCAACAAGCATATTAAAAAGTTGATCAGTACCCCCAACCTCAAGATCACATGAACCATATATATTAGAAATAGCGTTTGAATCTATGCCTTGAATAACAGGATACATCATTTCATGCATAAAAACAGGCAAACCTTCCTTTATTCTATCTTGGAACATGTCTCTTTCAATTAGTCTATTAAATGTAATTTTTCTTAAAATAGCTAATACACTTATTAAAGTATAACTATTAATATTATTCTTTTGCATTCTTGTAGCTTCCCAGTGGTGTGCCTTAGCTAAAATATGATTCCCTGGTAATACTGGTGTAGTAGCTACTGTTTTGTTTCCTATATTTATATTTATAATTTGATTATCTGGTGCAATAATATCATTAATAGAAACAAGCCAATCAGAATTCATTGTCCATGAAAAAACTTTCGGATCTTTAAGTAAAATTTTATCAACCTGATCTAAATAAGTTTTCATATTTTTTTGTATTTCTATGTGTTCAATTTCTGGACGAATCTTACTTTTTCCTGTTGGATCTCCAATCATTGCTGTAATATCACCAACAAGAAAAACAACCCGACACCCCAAATCTTGAAATTGTCGAAGTCTGTGCAAAACGACAGCATGACCTAAATGAATATCTGGACGATTTGGGTCAACACCAAATTTAATAACTATTTTTTCTGGACTAGTCTCTAGTTTTTTACGAAAAATACCATTAGGATCAATGAATTCCCCTACCCCCCTACTAAATAACTCATCTATTTTTTCTTTATTTAAAGTTTTCCCCATAGAAAAGTATTATAACACAGATAAACAAATATATTAAAAAACAGATTACAAAATATTCATTTTTCTGATATGATTAAAGATAATGAAAAAAAGATTTAATGGTACTAAAATTATTAAAAATACGCTATTTCTCGTGTTTGGTGTTTCTGTTTTAACAGCTGGAATAATAGTCTTTTGGCTTTCTACTTTAAAAATTCCAGATTTTCATTCTTTTGAAGACAGAAAAATTATAAATTCTACAAAAATTTATGATCGCACTGGAGAAATATTGCTATACGATATACACCAAGACATAAAAAGAACAAACATACCATTTGAAAAAATGGGTACAAATATTAAAAATACGACTATTGCCATAGAAGATTCTGAATTTTATAACCATGGAGGAATAAGAATAACATCTATTATAAGAGCAGTTTTTTCTAATTTATTTAATATTGGAATAGGGGGTGGTGGTTCAACCATAACCCAACAGTTAGTTAAAAATACCCTTTTAACACAAAAAGTGAGCTATATAAGAAAAATAAAAGAATGGTTTTTGGCAATCAAAATAGAAAAATCAATGTCTAAAGAAAAAATATTAGAAGCTTATCTAAATGAAAATCCTTATGGAGGTAATATTTATGGAATAGCAGAAGCGTCTAAAACATATTTTAATAAAATTCCAGAAAATTTAACACTCGCAGAGGCTGCATATTTAGCAGCAATACCACAGTCACCAACAGTACTTTCACCTTATGGTAAAAATAAAGACAAACTAGATACTAGAAAAAATCTAGTCCTTTCTAGGATGAAAACACTTAACTTCATTTCTGAAGAAGAATATAATACTGCAAAAAATGAAGTTGTTGTCTTTACAACACAAGCAACTACTGGAATAAAAGCACCTCATTTTGTTTTTTTTATAAAAGACTATCTTGAACAAAAATATGGAAGTGATCTAATAGAAAAAGGAGGATTAAAAGTAATAACAACACTAGACTACACCCTACAAGAAAAAGGAGAAGCCATAGTAAAAGAAGGTGCTATTAAAAATGAAAAAGATTGGAATGGTAAAAATGCAGGACTTGTTGCAATAGACCCAAAAACAGGACAAATATTAACAATGATCGGTTCAAGAGATTATTTTGATAAAACAATAGATGGTAACTATAACATAGCAACAGCATTGAGACAGCCAGGTTCTTCTTTTAAGCCATTTATATACGCCACAGCCTTCAATAAGGGGTTTACTCCGAATACAGTACTATTTGATTTACCTACTGAATTTCAAACGACCTGTAATGCTTATGGAAATGCACTACCTGGACACAACCAAGGAGATTGTTATATGCCAGAAAATTATGATGGAAAAACAGTCGGACCAATAAGTCTTCGAAATGCATTAGCACAATCAAGAAATATTCCTGCTGTAAAACTTTTTTATCTATCAGGACTATCTGATTCACTAAAAACAGCAGAAGATATGGGAATCACTAGTTTAAAAGATATAAGTAGATATGGACTTACTCTTGTAATAGGAGGAGGTGAAGTATCCCTGCTTGATATAACATCAGCCTATGGGGTTTTTGCAAATGACGGTATAAGAAATAAACATACAGGAATATTAAAAATTGAAGATATAAATGGAAATATTTTAGAAGAATATAATCCAAATGCAAAAGAAATATTACCAAAAAATACAGCGCTAACTATTTCCAATATACTTTCAGACAATATAGCACGTGCACCAACATTTGGATCATCTTCTGTGCTTTATATTCCTGGAAAAGATATTGCTGTAAAAACAGGAACAACAAACAACAACAAGGATGCTTGGACAATAGGATATACACCATCAATATCTGTAGGTGTTTGGGCTGGCAATAATGACAATAATCCAATGAAAAAAGGTGGTTCTGCAGTAGCTGGACCAATTTGGAATGAATTTATTAATGAAGCACTAAAAATACTGCCAAATGAAAAATTTGAAAAACCAAATTTAGAAATAGATACAGCAACAACAAAACCAGTTATACGTGGATTTTGGCAAGGAAACGAAAACTTTTTTATAGACACAATTTCGGGCAAACTTGCGGGATATTTAACACCAAAAGAGACAAGGCAAGAAAAAATAATAACAAATGTTCATTCTATTCTTTATTGGATAGATAAAGACAATATCTTGGGCACAGCGCCATCAAACCCAGAAAACAACCCACAGTTTAAACATTGGGAAATTCCAATCCAAAACTGGTGGTCAAAAAATGCATCAAAATACAAAATAACAACATGGTCAGAAAAGCCAACAGAAACAGACAATGTACATACAGAGTTATCAAAACCCATTATTTCAATAATCCAACCAGACACAACATCAGAATATTTTATAGACCAAAAAATACAACTTAAAATTTTAAGCTCTGGTTATTATCCACTACAAAAAATGGATATATTTATAAATAATACTTTTATAGATACAATAAAAGAACCCTTTAGTTTTTCTTTCATTCCAGGAGAGATAGAAAATATAAAAGAAAAAAATGAATTAAAAATAGTTTCTTATGATTCTATTTATAATAATTCAGAGAATGTAACTATATTCAAAATAAAACAATAGTATTTTTATACTATATTTTGTGGTGTTTTCTTGCCCAGATTTTCCCTTAATTTTAAAAAAATCTCGTCTTTCTTTAATAGAATTTCATTTTTATAAATTGGTTTTATATTTAAATAAATTATATTATTTTTTATTTTTATGTCTTCTATTTTTATAGTTAGATTTAATACATCAAATAGTACACTTCTCAGTGTATCTATTTTTAAATTTTCAGAAATTAATAAATTATTAAATTTTAAAAGTAAATCTTTAATCTCTATCATTATTACTTTATACTTTATGAATTTTATAACCTTTTACTATACTTATCTATTCATTGGCATTATAAGATAAGTAAATGAATTGTCAGAATTACCAGAGATTACCATTGGTTTAGAAGATTGATTTAATTTTATAGAAACACTATCTGTGTTTATGGACTGAAAACAATCAAGAAAATATTTATAATTAAAACCAAGAGTAGTATCACCACCCTTAACTGCAGCATCTAAATAAGTTTTATTTTCTCCAACGTCGTTATTTTGAGAAGATAATTCAAATACTTTTTCTTTTGTTTTAATTAAAAGATCTATTTGATTAAATTTGTCTGAAAAAATATTTGAAAGCTTTAAAGCACTTAACAAGTCTTGCTTTAATACAATAGCCTCAACACCAAATTCTTTTGGGACTATTTGTCTATAGTCAGGAAATACACCATCTATAATTCTAGATGTTAAATAAATATAATTAGAAGAAAAAGAAATTTGATTTTTGTTAAAACAAATTTTTATAGTATCCTGTACATCTCCAAAAATTCTTAATATTTCAGATATATTTTTAAAAGGTATAAGTATGCCCTTTATTTCTTCTATACCTTTAACCTTTATCTTCTTTTCAGCCAATCTAAAAGAATCAGTAGAAACAAATACTAAATTATCATCGTTTGTATAAATAAAAACACTAGAAATTTCTGGTTTTATATCTGATAAAGAAGAACTATAATATACAGATTTTATACCTTCTATTAATTTTTTTGATTCTATTTCAAAAGTTGTTCCATCTACTATTGGTATTGTTGGAAAATCATCTGGAATTTGTCCTTTTAGTTTTATTCTACTTTTTTTTGATTTAATCATTAAATTACCATTTTCACTTTCAAGACTTACATTTTCATTTTGAAAAATATTAGAAAAAATTCCAGCCAATATTGTTCCAGAAATAGCAACAATACCTTCTTTTTCAATTTTTGCAGGAATCTCTATTTCAATACCAAGACTTAAATTGGTTGCTCTAAGTTTTAATGATTTCCCTGATGCAATTAATAATATTGAACTCAGAATGGGTAATGTTAAATTTTTACCCGTTATTTTTTCTACTTGCATAATTCCATTTTTAATTTTTTCTACTTCACAATCTAATTTCATATGTTTATATATTATATATTTAATTTATTACTACTATTAGTGCTGTTGATAAGTGTATAAACTAAATATATCTTATTTTAAATGACTATTTTTATAATTTATTTGTTAATTTTAATTATAATAACTATTTGTATTTTTTTATTTATTTTTTAAAATATATTTTTTTATATTTTATTTGTTTTTTATTAACAGTTTTTATTTAAATTATTCATTGTTTATTGTTGAGTTTTACTTAACTTTTACACACTTATAAACAGCTATTTAAACATAATTCTTATTTGCTCTATCTCTTGTAATAATTGTGGATCATTTTTTAGGTCTGTTTTTATTTTTAAATAGGAATGAATTACTGTTGTGTGGTCTTTTCCACCAAGTTTTTGTCCTATTAGTGGATAGGACACATTAAAATCTTCTCTAAGAATATACATTACTATTTGTCTTGCTTTTACTATTTCTTTTCTTCTTGTCTTTTCATATATTGATGACTCCTCAAGAGAATAATAATCACTTATTGTTTTTACCACTTCTTTTATGGATACATTTTTCTTTTGTTTTATGTTATTTTTGAGTAAGTTTTTTACTTCTGGTATTGTAAGAGGTTTATTTTTGAGTCTATAGTGACAAACTATTGTATTTAAACTCCCCTCTAGCTCCCTTATGTTTCCTTGTATTGACTGTGCAACATATTCTATTATTTCTTGACCCAAATCAATATTTTGTTCTTTTAATTTTACTTTTAATATTGCAAGACGTGATTCATATTCTGGTTCTGAAACATCAACTATCATTCCAGCTGCAAAACGGGATTTGAGACGATCTGCTAGTTCGGGAATATAGTTTGGATGTTTATCTGAAGAAAAAATAATTTGTTTATTGTTTTCGTAAAATGTATTAAATGTATGAAAAAGTTCTTCTTGTATTTTTTCCATTTTACCAATAAATTGTATGTCATCTATAATTAAAAGATCATATTTTCTATATTTTTCCTTAAAAGAGTTTGCTTTGTTATTTTGTAGTGAATTTACAAAATCAGTAGCAAATTTTTCTAGGGTTATATAGTGTACTTTTTTGTTTGGATATTTATCTTTTATTGAATTCCCCACTGCTTGAATTAGATGTGTTTTTCCGAGCCCAGTTCCACCATAAACAAAGAAAGGGTTATACTTGGTACCAGGATTTTCTATTATTGCTTGAGATGCAGCGTGTGCGAGTTCATTAAAAGTTCCAACTATAAAAGAATTAAAATGATATCTAGGGTTTAGATTATCATCTGGATTTATATATAGATCTCTTAGTGGTAGTTCTTTGTTTACATAAGATTCGCTTACTTTTATTGGCTCTTGTTTATTTGTTTCTATCTTTGTAATAACATATTCTACCGCTCTCATGTTTTCATATGAATCTGCTATGGTTTTTGTTATTAGTTTGTGATATTTATTTTTTAACCAATCACGTACAAACTCATTTGGTACTCCAACATAAACGATACCAATTTCCTCTTTTATAATACATGTATTTTTAAACCATGTGCTAAAGTTTGCCTTAGAAACACCACCTTCTATTTCTACTAGACAATTTTTCCAGAGTTGTTTTATATCCATATAGGTAAGATTATACTATAATATTTTTTAATACAAATTTATAAAAGGTATTAACTATGTTGATAAGCTGTGAATAAAAAGTCTTTTTATTAATTTTATTTATGTATTAATAATGTTCTTTTAAAAGACATTAAGGGGTTGTATTATTTTCTTTGTTGTTATAGACTAATAGAATGTCACAAACATATCAACCAAAAAAGAGAAAAAGAGCCAAAACTCATGGTTTTTTAGTTAGATCTAAAACCAAAACAGGTAAAAATGTACTCTTAAGAAGAAGGAGAAAGGGACGTGCCAAGCTTTCTGTTTAGTTTTATCTGATGCTGAACTTTTAATTATTGGAAACATAAAAAGATTATTAATAAAGTTTTGTTTTTCAGATGCTTTTAAAAAAAAATAGAGTTGATAAAAGAGATATAGACCTTATTTTTAAAAAAGGAAATTTTATTAGTTTACCTAGTTTTACTTTTAAATTTATATTAAATAATAATAATTCTATCAAACCGCGTGTTTCTTTTATTGTATCTAAAAAAATAGTGAGACTCGCTGTTAGAAGAAACTCTTTAAGAAGAAGAGGTTATTCTGTTTTAAAAAAGTATATTAATCAATTCCCTCTTGGAATATTGGGTGTTTTTATTTTTAAAAAACCCCAGGAGAATATTTTAATAATCGAAAATGAAATTAAAGATACACTCAATAAAATTAATTAATTTTTATCAAAAGTTTTTATCACCTGTAATTACTGGGTTTTTGGATTATTTTGGATTATTAAAGAACAATTCATGTGTTTTTTATCCAACTTGCTCAGAATATACAAAAGAGGCTATAAAAAAGTATGGTATTTTGAAGGGCTCATGTCTTGGTTTTTTAAGAATTCTTCGTTGTCACCCATGGCAAAAGAACCACATAGATCAACTGAAATAATTAACAATTTCAAATTATGAATTATAAATTTAGAAATGTATTTGTATTTTAATTCGTAATTGATAATTCGTAATTTGTAATTGAATCAATTTTCGTATAGAATAAGATGATGTTAACTAATATTTGGGATACCATATTATATGGACCACTTTTAAATGCCTTGGCCTTTTTGGTTTCAATTATTCCTGGTGGTGATGTCGGTGTAGCTATTGTCATACTTACTCTTTTTGTTAAAACTATACTCTTTCCACTATCCCAGCGTTCTATTGAAAGCCAAATGAAGATGAATTTACTTGCCCCAGAACTTAAAAAAATAAAAGATAGTGGTAAAAGTAAAGAAGAACAAGCAAAACAAACTTTTGAATTATATAAGAATAATAAGACAAATCCTTTTTCTGGATGTCTTCTAGTTTTAATTCAAATTCCTATAATTTTTGCTCTTTATTATGTTTTTTTAAAAGGAATAAATCTTGAAAGTGGATTACTTTATTCGTTTATTAATCCACCAGAACATATAAATATGCTTTTTTTTGGTATTCTTGATATTGGTCAAAAAAGTATTGTTTTGGCTGTGCTTGCTGGTGTTTCTCAATATTTCCAGGCACGACTTATGCCTAAACCTGTCATTTCAGATGATAAAAATAGTTCTTTCCAAAATAATTTTGCCAAGAGTATGAGCACCCAAATGAAATATGTCTTTCCTTTTGTTATTGCATTTATTGCATACAGCATTTCTGGTGCGGTTGCATTATATTGGATTACGAGTAATATATTTGCTGTAGGGCAACAGATGTATGCAAACAGAAAAAAGGAAATGGCACTTGAGGTTGTTAAATAATATTATGAATAAAAATGAAATTCAAAATTTAATAAAAGAACTTATAGAAAGGACCACAATATCTGTAAATAAAATTACCACAGATGAAGATAAGCCAGCCACTCTTCGTTCTGATCAAGACAATACTACGTGGTTTTCTGTGGAAGTAAATCAACCACATTATTTTTGGGATCGTGGAGGAGAAGCACTTTTTGCTATAAATCATTTAGTTCGCAGAATAATTGAAAACAAAACTTCTCACAATGAAGAGTTAAACGAAAAACAACGTGGTCTTGGTATTCTGGTTGATGTTAATGGTTTTCAAAAGAAACGCATAGAGAATATTCATGCCACAGCACACATGATGGCAGAAAGAGCTAGATATTTTAAATCAAACATAGAGATTGATCCAATGCCAGCTTTTGAACGCAGGATAGTTCATGAATTTTTATCTGACGCGACTGATTTGAAAACTGAATCACAAGGTGAGGGTTTTTCTCGTAGGGTAGTTATAAAGTACACGGGCTCAATTTAAAATTACGAATTACGAATGATCAATTGGGAATTCAAATTTAGGCATCTTTTTCAATTCGTAATTCGTAATTTGAAATTCTTAATTAATTAAAATAGATCTTATTTATTTTGATTGTAGTTCCCAGAGATAAGAATCTTTTTTATTTATAAAAAATAGAAAATTTTCATCTTTATCTAATCCTAATTTTATACCATCTATCTCTTCCCCGTCCTCAACTGAAAGAGGGTCTATTATTTTTGTGGTAACTCCACTTTGAATATTTATTTTCCAGATTTCATCTGAGAAAGAAACTTCACCTTGATACCAAGAATCTGGATAAGTTAGATTATCTATATATTTAGGTACAGCACAATAAATAGTATCACTTTTGGATCCCCATGTACACTTTTCTGGTAGTGTCTTTAATCCGATCATATTATAATCTCCTGTGCTTATATTAAAGACACTTAACGATAGGTTGTTGTCACCATAGAGAACTATTTCTCCGTTTGGGCTTGTTAAGGTAGTTAATCCATTTATTCCGCCCAATATTTTATCGAAGTCTTTTTTTTCTGTGTCTATTTTATACATATATCCAGGAACGTTGTATGAAGGTTTTGTTGTGACTGTAATTATTTTTTCATTAGGCCAGAAAGATAACCATTCTGTGAAAGATGAGTCAAATGCTTGAATTTTTGTATCTGATTGTAAAGATTGAATTATTCCAATTATATTATTTTCTACATTAAATAAATAAAATATTTTTTCTGTATTAGGAGAGATGCTTATATCAGAAACATTCTCTGGTAAAAATGAACCGTTTATTTCGTTCATTCCTATTGAATCTGCCCCTAAATATTCTTTTGGAAGAGTACCCATAAAAGTTTCTACTGTTTTATTATCTTTTTTAAAATATCTCATCATTATTGATTCTCCATTGTTTCCAAAAAAAGCATCATATACCTTAGGTATCATAGTAGAAGAGAATTTACGTTCATCTATTCTGTCTGCAAAAGTTTGATAAATATTTCCTGTAAATTTGTTTACATACCTTAATGCTGGTAAAAATTCTGTTGGTGGAGATATTGGTGTTGTTTCTACTTTTTCGATATTTGTTTTCTCTTCACCTGTATCGGTTGGTGTTGGGTTTGGATCTACTATGTTTTTAAATCTTTCTTTCGTAAATATTCCATAACCGGCTATTGGGAAGCTAGAAACCTTTTTTAATATTGAATTTTGAATGTCTCCTTCTGATGTAGGTATATAACCAGAAACATCGACTGGTTGTGTTGTGTCTCCAGTGTTTGTATTTTTATTATTACCAAATGGTAAAAAATCTGAAAGGAAATTTATACTTTCTGTTACAACGCCACCTTGATTTGTTGGTTTATAAAAATAAAGAAATACAAAAGCACCGATTGTGATTATTAATAAAACTATTGTGAATAATATAATGTTTCTTTTTGACATAAAAATTAATTTTATTTAAAAGCCGAAGCACAAGCTGCTTTATCTCCAACCCAATCACCCTTGTTTGGATTTGCAGTAAGTAATTTTTTTGCTATGTTTAAGTTTGTCGCAGGATCTAATAATCTAGCCTTACAAGTATTATAAAGAGCTTCTTTTCCTGATAATAGACTACACGTAAAACCACTAGTATATTTTGGTGCTATTGCGTCTTTTGATGATACTGGTCTATCAAACAAACCAACACAATCTGCTCCTGCAAGACTACCATTTGCTGCTAAATTAACCTGAAACAAACCAAAAGAAAAAGGTAGACTTTTTCCTGGTGGTTTACAATAGTCAGTACCACTACTAATAGGCCTACCCCCGCTTTCCATATTACAGATTTTTGACATAGCTGTTGCTGTTGCTGTATCGACTCCAAGAGCAGTGGTTAGATTTGTAACAGAACAAGGGCCTGATGTTAGTGGGGTACAATTAATACTTTCACCACTTGCTTGTTTTGGATCATTTATACCTCTGTCATATAGAGGTTGTATTGTTATCTCTGCCTTAGGTAGATTATCCAAACAGGCGCTGAGCAATTGTGGATTTATTGTGTTTAAAATAAGGTAAGCACCCAATGCTATTAAAAGGCCGAATATCGCATTTTTTACTGTTTCTTTTCCAGCTTCTTTTCCTGATATTAATTCACTAGACATATACTCTACTCCCCCCATTGTGATCATTACCATGGCGAGTACTGCAGCCATACCAATGATTATTTTGATCATTATGTTTAAATAGTTTCCAAACGGGCATGCATTTTTACTTGAATCTGTTTCAAATTCAGTTGGAAGTCCAGGTAAAGAAACCAGTGGAGTATATACTGTGTTTGTATCTATTCCTTTTCCATTATCTTTTATTGTTTCAGGTGCTGTACATACATTATTAATTATTTTTTCTGATGGGTCACAAACCTTTAGTGAAGTGGAGGCTGTATAAAAACCCTCGGATCCCTCTGTTGTTAAGGCTGTTGCTTCTATTTTTATGTCTCCAGAAAGTCCATCTGTGTTAAAACTAACATAGCAAGATCTAACCCTTGGCGCTGTTGTTAATCCACTTGTGTTGGCTGAAATTGTGCATTTTGCATCTTCAGGTGTGAATCTAAGGTTGGTAAGCACCCCGGAGACAATACCAAAAGAAATTGTTTCTCCACCAACAGGTGTAAAGATTTTAGCTGTTATTCTAGAACTCCCACCATTTATTACTGGTTGTTCTGCTTCTATTATAAAAGGAGTACTTTCATTTGGTTCTCCTGCATAAGTTTTATTAAAAGGAGTAAATAAACTAAATATAAATATTAGTAAATATGTAGAGGCTATTATTTTTTTAAATGTATTTAATTGCATTATTTATTCGTAATTAATTTTTTTGTATTTTAAATTCGTAATTCGTAATTGATAATTCGTAATTGATTTAAAAACTAACCTCTATTTGTTTACTCATGCTTTGGAAAAGTGTATTTATATTGTTAATATCAATTTTAATTGTAGCATTTCCAGATTGTCCGGCTTCTGGTTTTATAGATAATATATTTTTAGGATTTGGTGTTTCTATTTGTTCTTTATTTAAAAACCAATCAAACTTAAGACTTGAAGAATTTAAGTTTTTAGGAGAAAAAAAGTATGGTTCTATGGTAAGTATCTCTCCATTTGGGTTTATTCTGAATCCATTACTTAAAGCTGTTTCCCATCTTGTACCAGATTCTGGATCATTTTTATAAAAAATGATTTTAGGATTTGTTGTTTTTAGGGTTATTTTTCCAGAGGCATTTGTATATCCAGATATATCAGATACTTGTACTTCTATGACATTATCTTTATCTAGGTAGCTATTTATGAAAGTAAAAGAATTCTTACCCCACCCAGAAGATTTTGTCTGTATCTTGCCATCCTTTTTCCATGTGTAAGACAAATTGTTTATGTTTACTTTTCCATCTTGGTTTATCAAATTTGGTATTGCTGTTACTTTAAATGTTCCTTGACTTGGCGCTAATGCTTTTCCTTTATAAAATGGCGGGACATAAGAATCAGAGGCCTCCCATAGCATATCTACGTTTGCTGGGTTTATTGTTGTTGTTTTTAATATATTTTGTCCATCAATCGTATCTATTGATACAGACAAGATAGTAGAATATCCCATATCTTCCATCTTGAAATAAAAAGATTTTTTTCCAATGCCACTATTTTTTTCTTGACCATTTATTGACCAGACTATGTTTGCTTTATCAAGATCGGTAGAGTAGCTGTTTAGTGTGGCAGTCACATCTTCTTTTGATTCTGGGTGTTCTGGTGAAATAGTTAAAACAAGATCTGTGCTACGTATTTGTGCATTAGCAAAAAATCCTGCAAAAGCTATCATTAGTATGAGTGTAATTATTAAATTTTTATAATTTTTCTTCTGCATTTTTACTTTGTATCTTAAACTCGTAATTAATTTAATTATATCATTCGTAATTAATAATTCGTAATTGACCTCCCCTTTTTCTTTTTTAAATTCGTAATTCGTAATTGTTAATTCGTAATTGATTATATATTATTATTTTCCGTCTGCTTCTTCTAGGTCTTGTTTTGCTTTTTTTATGGACAAAATTTGAGAAGGATCAGATGTTATTATTTGGTCTTCTGTGTAGGAGGATATTATTTTTATAGCAACATGTTTTAATCCTGCAAAAAATATTCCTTCCCCTACCCCAGACTCTAAAAGAAGATATTTTTCTTCGTCGGTAAGATTGAATGTCTTTTGAAGAATATCTATGGTTGTTGGAGACTGTTTTAAAAGAATCTGTATGGAAGAGTTTGTTATTATAGGAATACCATAAGGAGATTTCATAAAGTCTGCTGCATCTTGTGTAATAGTAGAAAGACCTAAATAATATTTTCTACCTCTTTTTGCCATAGAGTATAAGAAAGAAGCTGTATCTTCTGATTTCATCATCCACCATGCTTCATCTACAACCAACAGGCGTTTTTTTAGATTTTTTCGTATTGTTATCCATATATAGTGCATGACTATATACATTGCAACTGGTTTTAATTCGTCTTCCATGTCTCTCACAGAAAATACTACAAATTTCTTATTTATGTCTACATTTGATGGTCTATTTAAAAAAGTAGACCAAGTGCCTTTTGTATATTTTACCAATCTTTGCATAATAGAATCACTTCCCTCCATACCAGCTAGCACCATCTCAAAATCTGAAAGGAGCGGTGGTTCTATATTTGAAAAATTTGAATCAGGGGTTATGTCTTTCATTGCATAGGTCTCTGAAATAGCACGGTCAACCATTGAGTCTTCTTCTGGTGAGAGTCCTCCAAGCATTAGTCTAAAGAGCCCTACTAAGTTTATAATGTTTGACCTTAGTACATCTTCATTTGATTCGTCTTCACGTGGTATTGGTAAATCAAAAGGATTAATGTGGTGGTCTGAAGAAAGAGAAATATTGAAATACCTTCCACCGACAGCTTCAGCCAAATATTCATATTCCCTTTCAGGGTCTATTACTATTACATCTACGTCAAACATTAAAGATCTTAATATTTCTAATTTTGTTGCATAACTTTTTCCTGAACCAGATTTTGCAAATGTTACAGAGTTGTAGTTTTCTAATGAAAATCTATCGAAAATAACTAAACTTGAATTGTGTCTATTTACACCATACAGTATTCCATTATCAGAAGTTAGATCAAAGGAAACAAATGGAAATACACTAGAAAGAGGCTCTGAATTTAATTTCTGGTGAATATTTAGTAGATCATTACCGAGAGGCATTACACTTTTAAAACCTTCTTCTTGTTGGAAAATTGCTGGTTTAATATATATTAATTTTGATTCTAGTATTGATTTTATTTCATTTTCAATTTTAAAAAGTTCGAGTTCATTGTCAGCATAGACTGTTATATAAATACTAACGTCAAACATTTTTTGTTGTGCTTGAATCAGGTTATCTCTCAAGCCTTCTAGGTCTTGGTATGCAGTATCAAGCATTGGGTCACGAACCATACCTTTCTTTTCACGTACATTTATTTGACTTTGTACCTCAGCTACCTTTTTTTGAAATTGTCGTAGTGCTAAAGATGTATCTATTGGGTGAATAAATATTGAAACATCAAAAACTTTATCTAGATTAATTATTGGAGAAAACCAATTGTCACTTAAGAATCTAGGATAAGAAATAATAAAAAAAGTACGAGCTATCTTATCACCCAGATTAATAGATTTTGACTCTATTTTTAATGCCGAAGGGGCGACTATGTCTTGGAGCTCTAATTTTGCTGATTCATAGATTTCTTCTGGTAGTACTGCTAAAACTGAAGCATTTGCTCCTTTGTTTGTATCTGTATTCTTTTTTCCTAATAAGTTATCTAAAAATGACATCTTCTTAATTCATAGTTCCTAATTGTTAATTCTTAATTGATTTCAATTTTTCCCTCTAATTCTCCAGGGTTAAAAACTTTGTAGAATACTTCTACTACTTCTTCTGTTCCCAGCTGTGCTGATTTTATACCACAACGTGAAAGACCTTGTTGTATTACACTCACTCTTTGTTCTAGTTGTGATCTTTTTTCTTCAAAATCAAGTTGGTTTTTCATTTCTTCTTCCTTTTTATTTCTTTTTGAAAACAAATTTGTAAACATTCCAGATTTTGGACCGAGGTTTGTGTGAGTATAAGGAATCACAACAAAGAAATTCTTTGTCATTATACTTACAGACTCCGTAAAGTTTTTTATAAACTCCATATATTCTTTTGTTTGTAATTTGAGTAATGGTTCACTTTGTACTTTCATCCTATTTTCTAAAAGCAAGAGATATCTTCTGATGTCTAATTTTCTTGATTGTATGGATATTTGTACAGAAAAATCTAATGTGTTTAAAAAGTTTTGAAATTGAAGTATCGTTGCTCTTTGTTCATCGTCTGATTTTAAAGACAAATTTACTGAATTTGCAAGTATAATTGCCCTGATTCCTCCATCTTTTAAAACGACAATACCATCACGGACTTCCTTGATTGGTACAAATTCTTGAGTTGGTTTTGCATTTATCATTTTTTTAAGTCTAGGACATCTAAGCTCCAAGCTAAATCTCTTAATTTGCTTCCACTTAATTGTCTTCTATCATTCGTAATTATCTTCTCTTTATTCGTAATTCGTAATTGTTCATTCGTAATTTTATTCATATGTCTTTTCCAGATATAAAGTTTGTCTTGCATTGCGAATTTCAATCCAGATTCAATCATATCAATGAAAGGTTTACCATTTGGATGATAAAATGTGAGCAAGGCTGATAATCCTGCAATTATTAGTATTGGTATGGCACCGAGCCATATTCCTAATGATTTAAATAATATATAACATATTCCAGCACCACCTGCTAAATAGGCAAATTCTTTAAAAGTGAATGGGCCAAAAATTTTGTCTTCTATTTCTAAAAATTGTGGAACCTTGAATTGCATACTGGGTAGTTAAAAGTTTATAAAGTTTGTAAAGTCATAAAGTTAACTGATGAAGTTTAAAAGATAATTAAGTTAATAATATTAATCTAGAGACTTGATAAAACCTGATAATAACTTAGAAATCTCTATGCTTAAATTATACATTATTTTGAAATCTTTTTCATGGATATACTTTAATTCTAATCCCAAATCTAACATAGATCTAGTTTCTCCAGTAGATCCTTTTGCTATAAAAAGAAAGTTTCTTAATTCTTTATTTGTTCTTCTTTCAAATCCTTCTGCAATATTGTTCATTATCGAGACAGAGGCTCTTTCTATTTGATTTTTAAAACTGAAATCTTTACATGTTTTGAATACACTATAGACAAGAAGTGTTAATTCCTTTCCTTTTTTCCAAGCTATGATATCTTCAAATTTTTCTATTTTCATTTGCTTTCTACTTTATGAACTTTATGAACTTTATGAACTTTTTACTCTATGGGCATTCTATAAGGGTCAACTCGTGTAAGTTCAGGTTTATTTCTTTCAGAAATTTTAGTAACATTTGGAATTGAATGATTCGTCTCAACTGTTGGAATATTAAAAGATCCTGAAAGTTTTTGTGACAATAATGAAGGTGTATCTTTCTTTTTTTCTTCTAAATTTGTAATTGGTAATTGACCATTCGTAATTGATTTATCTTTTCCATCTGTTATTTCTAATTCGAAATTTGTAATTCCTAATTGTTTTTTATCTTTATCTTCATTCGTAATTCGTAATTCGTAATTGTTAATTGATTGTGTGTTTTCAATATGTTTTAACATTTCCTCCCTGCTTTCTATTAAATTTTCATTTATGTTTTCTGTGTTTTTGTTAGTTTTTTTATTTTTTTCAACACGCATTACAAGTTCTTCGCGGATTTTTCTAAAAACTTTTTCGTTTATTTCATTTACTAGTTCATCTATTTGAGCTTTTGGTAGATTCATTCTAGTCTCCAATTCTTTTGGATAGTTTTCTGTATTAGTGAGCCCACAAAGCAATAATTCTGTTTCAATTTCAAGATTTTCTAGTTGTTCAAAGCTATATCCTTTTTCTTCTCGCATTTTTATTATTATTGATTTCCAATCAACTGCATCAATAGCTTCTATCGTTTCTTTTGGCAATTCTTCTCTAGCTTTATTTATTTTTATTTGTAGCAAATCTATTGTTGTATTCATAATGTTTATTATATATTAATTATTTTATTTTTTTTCTTCTTTTATCCCTGAAAGAATTTTATTAGATGCTTCTCTTTCACCAGCAAATGAATGTTGCCCACCGGACATTATGAAACTAATAGTTTGTGCCACAGGAGTTAGGTTTGACTTAGCAAAATTTTCTCTTCTTGTTCTGTTTTCTGAAATAATTAAGTTTTCAGCTATTTTTAGTGCTTTTTCAGCATCCTTTATAGGTCTTTCAGCAGTCTTGAGATTAGTTTTTGCTTCATCTAAACCTCCTACACCAGAAGTAAGGTTGTCTCTTATATTAACTTTAGCAGTTCTATTGGCTCTAGCGGTATCTGCTTCGGTGCTTGCAGCACCAAACTTGTCTATTGTATCTTTTAATTCTCTTTCAGCTTTTATAACTTCTCTATCTGCTAAAGCAACATCTTTTTCTCTGTCTGCTATATCTTTTGTATATTGTGTTATATTAGCTTGGGTTGTTAAATCAGATTTTGCTTTATCAAGATCATTTTGTTTAGCGTGTACATCTTGTTTTAGTGTTTCATCTTCACCAACTTCTAATTCTTTTGCTCTCTTTTGTCTCTTTTCTACTTGGTCTGCTCGTCTCTTTACAAAACCACCCTCATTTTGTTTACCAAAAGTATTTACCTTAAGTCCTGTTGAAGCTAAATCTTTACCAGCAATTTTAATTCCACGAGCATCAAAACTTCCACTGCCAGTAAATTTACTAAAGCTTCTAAGTTGTTTAGCACCAAAAACTCCTCTAGCTTCTGCTGATTTTAGTGTAGCTGAGTTTGCCATTGCAGCACCAGCTCTACCAAGTGTTGCTCTTCCTGCCATTGCCATTCCACCCGTAGCAGCACCGAGAGCTACGCCACCTATCATTTTTGCTCCAGTCATTACAGCCTTCCCCATTTCACCAGAATATTTTACTACTAGTGACTTTGACTTTGTTAGGAGCATCATAAGTATAATAAAAGGTATTGTTATGCTCATCACATGCTGCATTGCATTCTGCCAAGAACTCATATCTGGATTATCTGCATATTTTACGACACTAGTAAGAAAACCAGTAAACATTACTATTATATAAAGCATAAAAGTGAATAGTGGTGCGAGGAATGCATTTTTTAGTAGATCATCCCACCATTCTTTGTGTCCAAAACCAGGAATATCAAAAGGTACTGTATATGAAACAAAAGCAAGTGGAGAGAATATCATAGAAATCCAAAGTGAAACAACTCTAGCCACAAAAAGAATAGCAATAGAGAAAAATATATATGCAGCATAGAGAGTGATGGCAATAAGTAAAAGTACTATAAAAATAGCATAACCCAATCCAAGGCCAGCGTTGTATGCATCTGAGACAATAGACTGAGGATTAAATTTACTAATTAGCCCTACTGAGATGGACTTTTGTCCACCAGCTTCAGCTTCAGATGTGTTTCCTTTTGTATCTTTTGAAACTATATTATTATAAAATATTTTTGCCAGGATGTTTGATCCATCTATGACGATTTTTGTAGTGAATAAACTGAAATTTATAATTAGAGCTATTATAACAACGTATCCAATTAATTTTTTATTATCTGTGACATTTAGATTAAGTATTGTCTTTATAGCCACGTAAAGAAGAGCAACTATGAAGAATATATTTGCTACATCTCTCACAGCACTCCATGCTTTTTCAATAAATATATTGCTATAAGAGGAGCTATTTGTTGCATAATAAACAAAAAAATCTAAAAAAGATCCTGCTAACATACCAACAAAAAAAGATGCTTTCCAAATATAGTTAAATCCTTCTAAAATACAACCTCCAACGTTAACTGGATAAACAAAACTACAATTAAAACTTTCTGTTACATCTGTTCCAGTATTACTGTATGAGTTTGATGTATCTGTAAAATTATTTTTTTCATCAGTAGGATTATATGCAGTTGTTGTGAATTCTTGTGATTTTATTATATCCTCATTAGTAAAATCAACCCAGTTCCAAATACTTTGTTTGGTTCCTGTCCCTTCATAAACCTCGAGTGATAATATATATGTAGTATTTGGTTTAAATGGAAATTTATCTGTTCCAGTTTGTAAGTTTATGATTTCATTACTTGATGTACCCAACAAAAAAGGCAAAGCTAGTTCTCTCCAAGATAGACATTTTGGATCGTTTGGGTCACTTTTTTCTTTATAACATATAAAGACTCCTTCTTGAGATATATTTTCTATTGCACCCTCTATTAAAAGGTAAGCATCATATATTGGTACTTTATTAGTATCAATTTCACGTTGTGTATTAAATTCTTTATCATTAGTATCTTCGCTAATAATAACGCCTGCACTAAAGTTTACTGAGTTAGAACTTATAGAATTAATTTTTATATAAGAATTTTTATCTAAATATTCTGCTATATTTATTGCTTCAGCTTTTTTTATTTCTATTCCGAGGGTTAAATATTTATCACTTATTTTAATGTTTAAAGAAATAGGCACTATAAAAATAGCTACCATGACTATCGATATTAGAATTTTTGATAAATATTTTTGCATTTTGTTTCTAACTTTTTTCCTTCTCTATTTATTTACTTTCTGTATTTTAAATTCGTAATTCGTAATTGTTAATTCGTAATTGACTTACCTTTTTTCTTCTCCAAGAAGTTATCTTTTGTAACCACTGAATGTCCTAACCTTTTTTCTAATTTTTTACGTGCTCCACCAGCTATATTTCCTCCTGCTTTTGCATCAGATTTTAATTTTGAAATTCCTTTGGAATGCTCTTTCTTGTGTATTTCTGTCGTTGCTGTTTCAGCAAGCATATTTAACACAAGTTCAAGATTCGTCATATTATCTCTCAGACTTTGTTTTTTTAATTCTTTAAGATTTTTATATTCTTTTGTCGTGAGTCCTGCCCAAGCCTTCGTGATCTCATCTGTTAGTATAGCAAATTCTTTGCCTTCCTTTACTCCACGGTTTTCCCATTCATCAGTTAATGATTTTCGGATTTCAATACTTTTTAATCTTTGATTTATCCAGTTTTGACTATATCCTTTTTGTAGATATGTTTTTAACGCACGATTTATAGAAAGCTCTGGGTCTGCTGTTTCTTCTAATCTCTCATAGCCTACACGAGCAAGCCAGAGTTTAAATGGTTCAGCTTTTGGTGATGGAATAGATTGAATTAAACGGAACATTACTTCTGTGTCAGCTACATCAGTAATATAATATTTACCATCTGATGCTTGCATTTTCAGATGGTGACATTTTGTCACCATCTCACTACCTTCGTCACGAAGTCTTTGAGCTAGCTTGTTCCAGTATTTTCTTGCATCAATACTTTCTGTTAAAACTTTAACTACATCAACAACCGAAAAATACCATAATTCTTTTTCAGCATCCCAGTGTCTGCGAATTTCTTTGTTGTCAAAAATTGCTATTTTATTTTTTGTATTTTTCTTTTGCATTTTACTTTCTAACTTTATAAACTTTATGACTTTCTACTCTCTCCTGTTCTTTTTCTGTATTTTAAATTCGTAATTCGTAATTGTTAATTCGTAATTGACTTATCGTTTTTTGAAGTAGTATTCGTAATCAGAAGCATCTTTGAGTATCGTAGATGTGTTTCTTATGTCTATAATCTTATCATAATAATATTCATACACTGTTAATTTATTTCCAATGAGCTGGAGCTGATATGCTGCCACGTCTGGTTCACTTACACGTATTTCTCTACCGTCTTCAGTGACATAACCAAACATCCTTGCAATTTGATCTGATAGATACCATGCAAAATTTTGTAAATCTGTGCCTTCTTCATAGCCATATAATTTAGCGAATTCTTTGTCTGCCATTATTTGTCTTGTAAAAACTGTTTCTATTCCTTCATGATATCGCACAACATCACCTTCTCGTGGAGTCACTTTTTGTCCCAATGTAAGAGGTGTTGTATTTATTATACCAGTATTGTTTGTATTATTATTTCCAGTATTGTTTGTATTGTTGCCGGTTACTCCAGGGATCCAAACACCAGCTACCCATGTTCCAGGAGTCCAAGCATCGTCTACCCAAGATACTGGAGTCCAAGCACCATCCATCCAAGCTGTAGGAATCCATGTATTGTTTTCCCAAATCTCAGCAATCCATGTACCATTTTCCCAAGATCCATTAGTCCATCCATCGTCTCCAGTCCAGTCTGTGTCTCCGTTGGTATCAACATAAATATATGCATTGCCACTTGCTGTTCCCTTGTCTCCATTACAAGATACAGAAAAAGATGTTGAAGATGCAGGACGAACTCTTTGTTGTCCATTTAGACCAACAGAGATTCCATCAAATTTACAAGAAGTAGTGTTTTCAGATGACCAAGTTATCGTTGCTGGGCCATCTTTTTCTGATAGATAATAAGAGTCTGCTGTTACTCTGACCTTGGGTAATGATTTATAATAATCATCTTCGCCATCTCCACCCTCTCCTTCTCCGCTAGTATTAACATAAACATATGCATTAGCACTTGCTGTTCCGTTAGGGCCACTACATGTTATTGAATAAGAAGTAGATGATGTAGGTTGAACAATCGCTGGTTTTCCTGCGCTATTTGTTGCTACTGTATTTTTTACTTCTTTATCTCCAAAAGAACAGGAAGTGGTGTTTGTTGATGTCCAATTTATTGTTGAAGAATCACCAGGAGAAATTGTATAAGGATTTGCTGAAAGGATTACTGTAGGGAAAATATTATTATAGATACAAAAAGTTTTTGATTCATTTAAAATATATGGAGGAGTACATGTAGGAGTATATCCATAACTATCACACGTAGGATAATTAATAGCACCATTTGTACAATAATCCCAACCAGTACCATTATCACTTCCATCACCCCAATTAGAGCCATCGTCTCCTCCATAAGGAGTATTCTTCGGTGCAGCTTTTGTTGTGAAACTAAAAGTAGAACCAGTAATTTTTACAGTATCTTCTCCTGTCGCCATAAAAATATATTTTGTAGATGGTCTTAATCCTGATAATGAAAAACTTATATTTCCATAAATATTACTACGGTTACCTATGGTGTAAGATTTTTCTCCGACATCCTTCCAAGAGGGAGCTACTTCTTTAAATGCATATATTTCAGTATATGGTCTATCTTCTTTATATCGGAAATAAGTTTTTAGGTCCTTAACGGAATTATAAGAACCATTTAATTTTGCGGACGTTGAAGTTATTTGTGTCGCATCTTTTGTTTCAATTATTGTTTTTAATGGGGCTGTGCGGAAGTCTTTTACTATACTGTCTCCACCATAGGCTATATTATTCTTATTAGAAATAATTGCACAATAATAATAAGTAGTATCTGGTATTAAGTTTTCAATTTCTTGAGAAAAAGTCTGTTCTCCTGTAATTAATTTTAAAAATAAATCTTTTGTTGATTTCATTTTTGTTCCATAGATATCATTACAAAAAATAGGGGCTATTTTTTCTTTTGAATATCTAAAATATGCAGTAATTGGGAGTGTTGGATTTGTAGTAGTATAGCCACCCTTTCCCCATAATCTTGCGGTAGTTTGTGTTACCTCATCTGCACCTATTGTTTGTATGGAGAGCTTAGAAGTATCTGAAGGAGAAGATACTGGTATATTTTTTACATTTATTGTTATTGTTCTTGGTCCTACTTCTACTTCTGTATTTCTTTCTTCGTCATACCCATAACAATTAAGTGTGTATACACTTTCTTTTTCATTTGGGGTAACTACTAAATTTCCACTTCCACTTAATGACGACGTATCATTTATTTTACAAGATGTTGAATAGTCAGATGAAGACGAAGACCAAGAAAGAGTGACTGACTCTCCATTGTTTATTGAGTAAGAAGAAGCTACAAAGTTATTTATATAAAGAAAAAAGGTGTTGTATTCTTGTTGTGCAGAAACATTGTTTATATAAAATGCACTTAAAATAAATATGAATATTATTAGAATTTTTAGTATGTTTTTTTTCATTTTTTGTTTGAGATTCTTTCTGTTTAATAAATTCCTATAATACTTTCAAATTGACCACTTTGGTATTTGCCATATATATTTGTTCCTAAGGCTCTTTTTATATTACCCCTAAATGCTTCTTCTTCATCATTTCCAGTAGACCCTTTTCCATCGTGTATTTTTAATGGTATCAAATCACCAATTAGTAGTCTGTCAGGGAAATCAGAAAAATTACTACCTTGGAACAATACAAAGCTTAAGAATCCTGGGCCCAGTTTATCATTTGTTTCAACCTCAGTCGTTTCTGGCATTTTATTTTTAAAACCTACTTCTCCTTCTTTTGTCCAAGGATCTGGTATATCACTTCCATTTTCATAAAGATTATAATCGTAGAGTATAGGGAAAGGATATGTCATTCTCTTTACAGATAGGACGTTGTATCCAATCCATGGAGTTTTGCTTACTATTTCTTTCGTTTCTTCTCTTGATGGGGTGGCGTATCTGTCTGCGCTATAGGTGTAGGTTTTGTAGTCTTTTGAGATTGTAAATCCTTTTTGTTCTGATTCCGCAAGAGATTTTTCACAACCGTAAGGTCCTTTTAGTAGGTTTTTATATATATCATCTTTTTTATCTTTGATTTGTTGTAATAGATCGTCTGCACTCGCTATGTCATTTCCATTTACCATATTCATAGACAGTCTACCAAAAGTATCTATTTGTAGTTTTAATTCATTTTCATAATTTTCTCCACCATCTGGATATTTCTTGTTTAAGTTGTTTACTTCTTCTTTTATTTGACCTAATATATTTACGATACTTTTTATTTGAACTATTTTATCTTCATTGTTTTTTACCATCTGCCCATAGCCAGTTAATCGATTGAAATTTAATGCTGCTGCTTTTGCAGCTTCAGGTAATAATTCTGATTTATTTGAAAAATATGTATCATTCATAATTTCAATATATCTGTCTAAAATTCGATTTAACACATTTACGACACCTCCCTTGCTTGAGATGTTGAGTGCAGCTGAACGGTTTGGTGACCCGTAGTCAGCCAGGATACCAGTAAAGGCTTTAATAATTGATGAATAATAAATTCTGACTTTTCTTGCATCTGCATCTGAATCATCAGAAAATAAGCTTGTGATGTAACCTATTACTACCCCAAGCGCTGCACCTATTATTGTACCTACGATTGGGACTGCTGATCCAAGTGTTGCACCGAGAGCCGCACCACCCAACCATCCTGCTATTACTGTCGCACCGACAGCTGCACCAGCCATTGGTAATAGAGATTGTACTAATCCGCCAACCTTATCTTCACTTATGTTTTTAAGGCTATTTTCTGTTTCTGGTAAAATGGTATCTGTCACAGCGGCCAATACTTTTCTAGAATCATTCTCCCATCCTGGATGAGGACCTGGTATACAATAATCTAATTGAGATATTAACGGTATGAGTCCATATGCATTAGATTGTCCATACGTGGCCGAGTTTTTATCAGTATTAATTGCGTAGTTTTTCCCGTCCGTTGTAGAAAAGAGTTCTTTGTTTTGTTCTTCAAGTTTATCAGAATATGTTCGCTGTTCATCTATTAAGGCTTGTGTGAGGTCTGTACGAATATCAAAATTTGGATTGGCTTTTAGCCAAGAACTTGAAAGCTGAGATGGCATAAAATCTTTTTCTGTTTTACTTCTATATTTTTCAGTTGAACCACTTGTATCAAAGACGAGATTTCCATTAGATCCATCATTTCCTATATTTGCAAATCCTTTTTCCATAATATTAGAAGAGAATTGAGCCAAAAGAGCATCTAATACAGCAGCAACTGAATCATTTAAATCTTCTACATTTAAATAAGAATTATTTGGATAGTCTATGACATTTGTGGCTGCATCGGAAATCATTTTTCCTGGAGTTACATATTCCCAATTTCCTCCTCTTGCCTTACATGGATCTTCTTCTCCTGCTTCTAGCGCGGCGTCTACATCAGTTTGTGTCATTTTAGAATCGACACTGCAACGCATGTCACCCAAGAACCCATTTGCCTGAGACAGTGCTTCGTGTACATTTTCTGCAGTAGATTGTACTGTTCCTTGTAGTCTACTTTGTATTTCATTATCAGCCATTATTTTAAAACCAATAGGGTTATTTGCTGGAGATTGTGTCATAGCTGTCCATGCGTCCCACCCACCCTGGCTGAAATCTAGTTGAAAAGTTTTAGCAGAGTATTCTGGATTAGTGTTTTGAATAAGTTCATTAAGGGAATATCGTGCATTGTCTTGGAATTTATTATTGAAAGCTGTAGCTGTATTTTGCATCCAAGCTTTTCCAAATGGAAATAATTCTGGATTATTTATTTCTGCACCAAATTGTAGTATTTCATTTTTTGCTATGTCATTAAAAAATTTTCCAGGATTTTGTATAAATGCAGGACTGCCATCAAAACCACTATTAATCCAATTGACAGTACTCACTGTTAATTTTTGTAAAAGCATTTTGATGATTAATCTTCCAATGCTTTGAATACAAGTAGAGTTTGCATTTAATGAAGCAGTACTTGTTTCAATCTTATCTATTTTTGCTTTGATTTCGTTAAGTTTTTCTGTATTAGTAGGATCATTGACTTGAATAGATTCAAAATCTGTTGTTAAGGTTTCTGCTTCTTGTTCCAAGAGTCTTTTTTCTATATCAGCATTATGTTCAGCATAAAAATCACCAAGTCCGTCTGTAAGTCCACTTCCGATTCCACTAAATAGATCATTTATTCCACTATTTATTATTTCTTGGCATTGTGGCAAGGCGGCGATAGCAGGAGCAAGACCACTCGTGTAAGCTCCAAAACTTTGTGCTTCTACTTTCTTAGGCAAAAAACCTAAAGGCATCAAGGTTATACTTAAGACAAGAATAAAAGAAATTATTGAATTTTTAAAATTTTTCTGTTGCATTTTAGTTTACAATTCGTAATTGATTTTATTATATCATTCCTAATTACTAATTTGTAATTAGTTTCCCACTTTTTTGTATTTTCAATTCGTAATTTGTAATTGACTTCCACTCTTCTTTTTTTTCTAATTCGTAATTGACCTCCTATTGTTTTAATAAATATTTTTCTAAATCTATTACAGCTTTTATTAGATCTTCACTGTATTTTTGATATTGAGAAAGTCCAGAAAGACCTATGATCGTATCATCTGCAATTTTTTCCATATTAGAGACGCTTATTCCAGTATTATTGGAGCTATTTGCTATTTGTAGATGATAGTATTTTAAACTTTTTGGTACATTTGTTTTTATAACTTCTTTCGCAAAATTCTGATAAGAAATTGCTATTGTTGATAATTCGTTATATTTATCACCGTCATTTGATGTTTTACTTGAAGCAAGTCCGTTGCTTACAATGCTTAGCTCTCTTCCTATTCCTTCTGTTTGATATTTTTTAAATATTTTTTTTATATTTATGTAATATTCCTCTCTTGAGGTAGTGTCGTCTTTTTCATTTATTTTTATATCTATTTCTGAATAACGATCAATCAAATTAGGGTCTATTATTTTTTGTCCCAAAGCATTGGAAAAGCTATCTATCGTATCTTTATCAACTTCCCCCGATGATCTCATTGCATTATAACTAGTAAAGAATTGTCTAGCGAATTTTTCAGTTTCTGTTAATTTTGTTTCATTGATGCTTGTTTTTTGTTCTATATTTAATTCTTTCTTTTTGTTTTCTATGTATGTTGCATCTGTCATGTCACCGAAAGTTATTTTTGTATTTTTATCTGTACCCCACAAAGCTTCTTCCCAATCAGCTATGCCATCACCATCGGTATCATTTTGTATTAATTCTGAAATAGTCTGATTCTCTACTTTAAGTTTGGCTGAACTTTTTTTATTTTCAGTAAGAAAATTCTCACCTGAAGATGACATAAAGAAAACTATAAAAACAATTATTCCTAAAATAACAATACCCACTGTTATTAATATAAATTTTTTACTTGGTAGATATTTAAAATATTTTTGCATTTTGATTAGTAATTAATTTATTTTTTATTCTCTTCTTTAAATTCCTGATTGATTTTTTTCTGTATTTTAAATTCGTAATTCGTAATTGACCTACCTGCTTGTTCCAAAAAGGTCTATTCTCTCTAGTGAGACCATTTTTGATGGCCCTGATTCATGAAAACAAGTTATTAATTCTATTCCCCCGTACCTACCTAGTATGAGTTGCCCTGTTCTTAATGCATTTCCAGTTTTTGATATTGTGCTATATGGAATGAAGTAATTCATTGGTGTTCCAGGGGGTGAACCGATCGTTGAAATCGAGATCGAAGTACCAGGCACATAACAGAGATAGCCAGCACCTTCTAGTGTTTCTATCTCAATGGCTTTTGTGCTTAGTATCTTTCCTCCAAAAAATCCACCAAAAGAAGAATAAGCAAGAACTATTTTTGTTCCAATAAATAAAAATGAAATAGTTAGCAAAAATAAAATGATGCCTTTTTTCATGTATATATTATAACAATATTAAAAGAACAGTGCTACTCTTTTTTGTTGATATCTATGATTTTTGTGAGATTGATCCAATCTGAGAGAGTTAAATTTTCTGCTCTTTTGTTTCCAAGAGATTCTAACTTAATCATCGAGTCAAGGGCGGAGGCAATTCCTCCGCCCTTGAGAAATGTTTTTAAATTTGAGGAGAGTTTTTTTCTTTTATGGGCAAAGCCAGTATGTATTATTTCCCAAAATTTCTCTTCATTTAGTTTATTTTTGATAAAAATTTTTCTTGAGATGTTTTTTATAGCGATTATTGCGGAATCTACCTTTGGGGCAGGAGAAAAATACCTTGAAGGCACCTTCATAATTATTTTAGGGCTCCCATATGCCTTTACTGATATGGATAAAATACTTTCCTTGCCGTCGCGTGCGACTATTCTCTTTGCTACTTCGTTTTGTACCATCAAGATCATCATCTCTGGTTGTTCTTTTTCTGAAAGAAACTTTTTCAATATGGCACCAGTTATATTATAGGGAATATTAGCGATAATTTTATAAGAAAAATAATGAGGAATATTATTTTTAAAACCACACATATTTCCCTGCTGGGAAATTGCTATGCTCGGCTCGACAGCCTGCGCAATGCTTTTAAAAACAACATTCCTCATTATTTTTCTAATTTGTAATTTGTAATTTGTAATTTGTAATTTTAGTATGTCATCATTTATTAAAATTAATTTCTGGTTTTTTATTTCTTCAGAGAATTTAATTTTTAGAAGTTCATAAAGTTCGTAGTCTTTTTCTATGGCTACAACACAGCCTGCTTTTTCTAAAAGTTTTTCTGTTAAGGCACCCTTTCCGGGTCCTATTTCTAGTATAATATCTCGAGAAGAAACTTCTCCAGCCTCTACTATTTTTTTTAATGCGATAGTAGATTTTAAGAAATTTTGACCTAATGATTTTTTTGCTTTGTGTATTTTCTGCATTTTCAATTCGTAATTCGTAATTCGTAATTGTTAATTTGTAGTTTATATATAAATTGTTTTTATTCCTCCTTCCTCACCTTCTTTCTCTAGTATATCACTTGGAATATCTGAAATAAATTCAGATGGAGCATTTATTTGTCTAGAGCCAAATATTGTACGGAAATTTGCAAATGATAAAAATAATTTTTCACGAGCTCTTGTGATTGCTACGTAAAAAAGTCTACGTTCTTCTTCTTTGTCTTCTCCATTTTTACTCTCATTATTTCTTCTGTGTGGAAAAAGTCCATCTTCTAATCCTGTAGTAAAAATATATTTAAATTCAAGACCTTTTGATGCATGCACTGTCATTAATTTGACAGCATTTGTTTCTGTTTTTTTATTTTCAGCAATCATCATTGAGTCTTGATCTGAGGCTAATGACGCATCTTCTAAAAGTTTCTCTATTCCCAATCCGTCCTTTGAATTATCATATTTTAGAGCCAATGTTACTAATTCTTTTATGTTTTCTAATCTTTCCATGTCTTCTTCTGTGCCGGTTGAAAGCTCCGTCTCTATTCCAGATTTTTTTACTGCGAACCTAATGACTTCAGATGCTTTTGAACTTTTAATTTTTTCTTTTATTTCTTCTAATATTTTATAAAAATTATCTATCTTTATTTTTACTTTTATTGGTAGATTTTCCTTTTCTCCAGAAAAAAGTTTTATCAATGTTACTTTCCCTATTCCCCTAACAGGGAAATTTATTATTCTTTTTATTTCAGAAAGACTTTCAGGATTTAGTGCGCAACGTAAATAAGCGAGAGTATCTTTTATTTCTTTTCTTTCAAAAAATTTAACACCCAAAACTTGGTATGGAATATTGTATCGTAGCAATGCTTCTTCTAGAGCGCGGGATTGAAAATTTGCACGATAGAGGATGGCAACGTCAGACAAAATTATGGATGCTACCTTAGAAGGGTCGCTGTCTAGGTCTGTTGACCTAGCGCTGCCTCTCGGCTCGTCAGCCTGCGAGACACCCTTCAAAGGTACATCCGTAATTTTGTCTAAAAGTTCTAAAATTTTTGTTGCGACGAAATCAGCTTCATCATTTTCATCTAATGCTTCATATAGTCCTATCTTCTCTCCAGTTTTATTTTTGGTAAATAAATTTTTATCAGGCCTGTATACATTCTTTTTTATTACCTCATTTGCTGCCTCTAATATGTTTTGAGTTGATCTATAATTCTCTTCAAGTAATATTATTTTTGTTTCTTTTCCATAATCTTTTTCAAAACTTAAAATATTTTTTAAATTTGCTCCACGCCAAGAATAAATATTTTGATCGGCATCTCCAACTACACAAATATTTTTATTTTTTTCAGAAAGCAAACGTGACATCAAATATTGTACTTCATTTGTGTCTTGATATTCATCTATGTGTATGTATTCCCATTTTTCTTGATAGATTTTTCTTATTTCTTCTTTTTCTTTTAATAGTTTTGTTGCTTTTAAAAGTAGATCATCAAAATCTAAAGAATTCTCTTTAGCTTTTTTCTTTTCATATAGGGCCCAGACTTGAGCTACTAGTTTACTTAAATAGTCATACACTTTTTCCTCATAATCTTTTAAATGTGTGAATTTACCTTTTTCTCTACTTATTATATTTTTTATTTTTCTAGGATCATATTGTTTTGGATCTATTCCTAATTCTTTTAGTGATTCTTTGATCAATGTAGTGGAATCAGAATCATCTAATATTGTAAAATGTCTAGTAAGACCCAAAATATGGGCATTTTCTTTGATTATATAGACTCCTAGTGAGTGAAAAGTAGACACAAAAGGAACAGAATCTTGACCTTTTATATGTTTTTTTATTTCTGAAATTATTCGTTCACGCATTTCTTTTGCTGCCTTGTTTGTGAATGTCACAGCTAAGATTTTATCTGGAGATATTCCATTTTTAATTAAATTCAATATTCTATGTGTTATTGTCTTCGTTTTTCCTGCACCAGCTCCAGCGACAATCAAAATAGGACCATTCATATGAATGGCAGCTTCTCTTTGCATAGCATTTAGTCCTTTTAAGTGTTCTTCCATAATTATAATATTAGCACATAACAAAAATAGCCCACCATTTTTTATTATGAGTTATTTTTGAGTAAGTTTTTTAGATTATTTTAATCTAAGGTCTTCTAATTTACCCATTTCTCCAGCTTTATGTAGTGCACGATTTACGTATTTGTGTACTGTTTCTGATGATTGAAAGAATGAGCCTTCTTTAGGTTTAAGTCCAGTTACTTCTTGTAGTTTATGTAAATAAGTATTTAATCCAGTAAGTTGTCCAGGATTTTCTGCTTTCAATACATCTCTTGCTGAAAGTCCTCCTTTTTCTAACCAATCACCTGATGGAAAAAGATGTTTAATATTTTTTATATATACATCTTGTCCGTGTTCTTCTACATTTTCAAAATTTGGTTTTACCTTATTGTTTTCAATTAAGGTTTTTTCTCCTGTATCAATAGAATTATTTTCTATATCTGGACCTGTTCCTGTGTTGTCTCCATATTCAATTATATTTGTATGATCTCCACTTACAGCTTCTTGTGTTTTATCTATCTGATTTAATATTTCTTGACCACTTCCAGTTTCAACACTATTGTCTGTTGTTACACCACCATATTCCTCGGGTATGCTATCTAATGCTGAAGTATATCTTGTGGTGGTTGAAGTATTATGTGAATATTCATAAGGACTATTTACTCCACCAGTCCCCGATGGTTTGCCTTCAAAATATTCTTGTATTGAGGGTTTTCCAGAAGCATCTATATCAAGCACATAAGCAGGGTTTCCTTTTGGTCCAGTTTCACCCATATCCTGCACCCATGATTCTGTTCCTCCCTTTATATATCCTTGATCTATCGCTATAAGATGTGCTTTTCCTCCAGACCATTCGTGAATTGCTGTTTTGTCTCCTATATCCCCATCGAATCCAAATTTTTCTGGACTCATTTCAAGTTGACGTCTAAGTACATGTTCTACCCCTTCTCCATTACCTATTGTGGCTATTTTTAGGTCGTTTGGGTTTAGTTCTGGTCTAGATGTTTTTGGTAGTACTTCTGTTTCAGGTGGTATAACACCTCCTTCTTTATGTGGAGTATTTTCTGGTGTATCTGTTGTCATTCCTCCATGTGCGGGGAAAATACCAAGCATTCCTGGACCAGCAAGCCAATCTGCTGTCATCTGTGCACCCTTTCCTCCCGCCACACCAGCGACTACTGTACCAAGGACATTGTTTGCAATGAAATATTTTTTATCTCTACGTATTCTTTCTGAATATTTAGCACATAATTCAATATTAAAGTCAGCTATTTTGCCTAGTATTTTTTCTCTTTCTGTTGGGTCTGTTTCGCCCCTTGAAAGTTCTTCAAAGTGGGTCATTTCTTTTGATGTAGTTGCTTCTTCTTGTTGAGCTTTTAATGTTTTAGCAGAATCATGCTCGTATGCTTTTCTTGCTATTGGTTGAAAAACTTTTTTTGAAAGAAAATAACCAAATGTACCACCCATAAGACTACGTGCCATTTTATATCCTACAAAAGCTGCCGCACTAGCACCAGCTGCGACAGAAGCAGGAAGCCATAATGCAGTACCTGCTCCGATGATTGCAGCATTTAGTGCCATTCTTTTTCCTCTTCCCATTCCCATATATCCTTTTGACAATTTATTTTCAGATATTCCACCTATTCCTCTTTTGAAGAAATTCTTTACATGGTCCCACCCAGTTGGATTAAGTGCACTGTTTGAAGAAATTTTTGCATCTTGATATCGGATTGTTTCTGTTTGTATCATAGAAAGTGCAAAAAGTTCAGCATCTTCTGTCTTTTCTTTAAAATCCGCATGATCACGGTATTTTTCTAAGTTTATTAGTTGGCTATCTAGGTTTGCTATTTTGAGTTCACGAAGAAGCGGATTATAGTCATTATCTATAAGTCGTATTTCTCTTTTTATATTTTGAATTTGTTGATCATATTTAGCTTTTACTGTAGATATTTCTGCATTTGGATTATCTCTCGCTGTTTTATATTCTTCCTTTATTCTTTTTAGGCGATCTTCAAGACCAAACATTTCATTTCTTTTTCCAGAAACATTAACAGCTGCTGTTATCTCTCTTTCAGAATGTTTTTCTTTCAGTTCAAGGAGAGCTCTTTCTTGTGCTATTTGTTGTTCTTCTGGTGTTTTATTAAAAAATGCAGCTGGGTTGTATTTACAGAAAATTTCTGCAGCATTTAAGAGCTCTTCACGAGAATATTGTTCTTTGTTTTCTTTTGTTTCTTTTTTGTCAGTATTATTTTCTTCTTTTGTAACTGTTTTGGTTTCTTCTGTTTCAGTTTCAATTACCTCTTTTATTTCTTTACCCTCAATATTGTTTTCTTTTTTCCATGCAATGTTTCCATCTACTGCCAATGGCTGTTTTGATTTTTTATCATCTTGTACTAATTTTTCATTTTTAGGATTTGGTGTTATTCTATTTTTTGATTCTGGTATTTGTTCTTTTGGCATATTTTTATTTTAAAATTATTTAACTTTTGCCAATAACATGGATTTATAATTTGCGACTTCTTCTTTCGCTAGATCTTCATAATTTGGTATCTCTTTTTTAATAAAATTTGCAATAGCTTCAGCATTTTCAGAGTCATTTTTTAATATATTTGCGAGTTCGTTTTGTTTTTCTTCACTTAGGCTTTCTATTATTTTGATCCAAATACCTCGAGTGATTACATACCCGGCATCATCTAAAATAGTTTGTTTAATTTCTGGTTCAATATCTTCAAGATTAAGTTCTTTGAATAGGTCTGTGCTTAAAAGTTTTTCTATTTCTTTTTTATCCATATATTTATATTTTTTATCTTAATTTTTAATAACTTTATTATAACACTACCCAAAAAAATGCCAAGCTTCTTTGAGATAAGAAGAAAAAGGGACTTTTTTAGGTCTAATTAGTACACATTGTTTAGTTTAATCTGTCAAATTAGTTATCCACATTTGAGTTGACTTGTGGCTCTCCTTGAGCTACCCTAATAGTATCCCTGGGCAAGAAGTATGGTACAAGTTAGCAGAATAAACAGAAATGACAGTAACCATCGTAAGAACCTTATTCTACAGTACAATTCGGTCGTCCTGTAATTCTATCCTTATTTTAAAAGGCTAGAAAAGAAATCTTACGGTAATTAGTTTGTTTTATAAAACCTAAATTTAACATATTCAGCTCTATTCTATCCTCTTTCATATTGTTTGGAATGCTTTTTACGCCTATTGGCGCGAAGGCAAGTTTCTTATCTTCAATTTTAGGGAATGAGGTTTCTGCTGACACTGTTGAATCTATAAGTAGTGCTGAAATTGTAAATAATTCTCAAACCATAGCTCTTCTTCAGGCTGATGTTTCGTCTGCTTCATTTTTAGAAGAGAAAACAGCTGAAATAAAAGAAAGCATTAGTACAAATATTGTTTCTGAGAATGCTCTTTTGGCAACAGCCAGTCCGATGAGTCTATCAAGTGGACTTATGGAAGATAGTATTCCCTTTTCTGATCAGATGAGTGTATATGTGGTAAGAAAAGGAGATTCTATTTCTCAAATAGCTGAAATGTTTGGTGTTTCTGTAAATACTATACTTTGGGCTAACGATATGAAGAAAAACGACAAGCTGTCTCCTGATGATTTACTTTTTATCTTACCAATTTCTGGACTAGAGCATACTATTACAAAAGGACAGACCTTAAATAGCATCGCCAAGCTCTACAAGGCAGATATTTCAGATATAGCTCGATTTAATGGTATTACAGAAGAAACGAAGCTTAATATTGGAGATAAGATCATTGTTCCAGGTGGAGAAATATATGTTGATGGTCCTACTACTACACAAAAGACTACTTCAGTTAATAAAACATATCCAAAAACATCAGTTAAAAACCTAGCTGGATACTTTATTAATCCAGTCCCTGGTTATGTCAAAACTCAAGGACTTCATGGTAAAAACGCTGTAGATCTAGCTGCTCCAATAGGCACACCTATATATGCTGCTGCTTCAGGAACAGTTTTGCTTGCACGTACTGGTTGGAATGGTGCTTATGGAAATATGGTAATCATTCAACATCCAAATGGTACAAAAACCCTATATTCTCACCTTTCAAAATTAGGAAGTAAAACTGGCCAAGCTGTAAAACAAGGTGAAATAATAGGCTATGTTGGTAATACAGGACGAGTAAGGCCATCTAAGGGTGGAAATGGAGCACATTTACACTTTGAAGTTTATAATGCAAAGAATCCTGGTGTTGATGGATCTTGGAAGTATTAAATATCTAAATAAAAAATATAAAATAAAAAATACCCCCGACTACTACTGTCGGGGGTATTTTTTAAGTTGTTTATTTTAAAAACTAGAGCTTAATAATATCATTTAACTAATACGTGAACATAATTATACATATAATATTATTATTGTATTGTGCGGGATGGGAGAATCGAACTCCCAACCTCAGTTTGGAAAACTGACGTTTTACCATTAAACTAATCCCGCTTTCGCTAAAGCTTCAGCGAGGCAGACCCGCAACGGCTTTAACTGGTCGGGCTGCTGGGAATCGAACCCAGTCTAAACGCTCCCAAAGCGCTTGTACTACCGGTATACTACAGCCCGAAAATTAATTATTATATTCTAGTTTTTGATTATATCATAAAATAATATCACTTACCACTTTTATTCTTACTTTTTTTTCTTTTGGACACAAATATACAACAAGTAAATCAACTTGCCATTCTTTTTCTTCGTCAACATTCTTATTTAGGAGATAAGTTTGAATTGTCCTTGATAAACGTTTCATTTTCCATGGGTGCATATTGTCTTCAGCTCGATAAGAATCTTTTTCTTCACTTCTATCAATATTTTCTATATTTTTTTTATTAAGTAGCGGTTCACGTGTAACATCAACAGTTAAAGTTTCACAAGAAACACTTTTTACTTCAACAAAATAGAGTTTCCCTTCTTTTTCTGCGACTATATCTATTTCGCCCCATTTTTTGGTGTAGTTACGATCTAAAATTGAAAAATTGTGTTTCATGAGGAACCTTGTAGCAATGCTTTCACCTATTTCCCCAGTTTTTTGTGTTTCTGATGTAAAAACTTTAGGCATAATAGTAATCGATTACGAATTAATAATTACGAATAAAAAAGATAGATATTTGGTTCCTTTTTGTCTTTCAGGAAGTAGTTTCATAAGAAACATCTTTAATTTCGTTTCACGTGAAACGAAAGGCTTAATTTTATGTCTTTTATTAAAATATCCTTATTTTGTAAGGTATTCTTATCAAAAAGGTCTTTACAGACAAGAATTTTTAGTGTCCTTTATAAACAGTACCAACATGGTTATCCACAGTTTTTGATAAAATCCTTATAAACTAAGATTAAAATAAAAGGACAGACCTTTAAGATATTTTTTGTGCGGCTAGGGAGAATCGAACTCCCGTCTCATCCTTGGCAAGGACGTGTTCTACCACTAAACCATAACCGCTTTTTTAAAAAAAATAAATATAATTTATATTTTTAGATTATATTCTATTATAATATTTTAATTAAACTATTGCAATTTTTTTGTGGAATTTTAATAAAAGTGTATAATTATATTATTATTAAATAATAAAAAAGCACCCGTGGTGAAATGGATATCATAACTGCCTTCGAAGCAGTCGTTCCAGGTTCGACCCCTGGCGGGTGCACAAAATATAGATGAGCCCTTTAGAACTCAAAAACTTAATATCTAAAATTCCCAAAAAAGTTTTATTTGTAACGGACACGCTTGAAGAAGCAGGTTTTGAAGCGTACCTTGTTGGTGGGTGTATAAGGGATATTCTTATAGGTAGAGAACCAAAGGATTGGGACATAACGACAAATGCTAAACCAGAACAAATTATTGGGCTTTTTGAAAAAACGGTATATGAGAATGAATTTGGTACTGTAATGGTTATTCAAGAAGATGTTTCACAAGAAACATTACGTCAAATAGAGGTTACACCATATAGAATTGAGGCAAAATATACTGATTTTAGGCACCCAGACGGGGTTTTATTTAGTAATGACATAGAAGATGATCTTAAGAGACGTGATTTTACAGTAAATGCAATGGCTTTTAGACCTAAAGGACATGATAAAAACTTTGTAGATATATTTGGTGGTCTAAAGGACATAAAAGATAAAATATTAAAAGCGGTAGGCGAGCCTGATGATCGTTTTGTCGAAGATCCGCTTCGGATGCTTCGAGCCATTCGTATTGCTTTACAGCTTGGTTTTTCTATATCCTATGAAAGCAGTGAAAGTATTTTAAAAAATGCAGACTTAATAAAAAAAATATCACCAGAAAGAATTCGTGATGAATTTATAAAAATAATTATTTCACCAAATCCATCTGTTGGAATAGTGATGTTGCAAAAATTTGGATTATTAAAAAACATTATTCCAGAACTAGAAGAGGGAATAGGTTGTGAACAATCTGGGGAACATATCTATGATGTGTGGAACCATTTACTTCATGCATTACAACATGCGGCAGATAAAGATTGGCCTTTAGAAGTAAGGCTCGCAGCCCTTTTTCATGATATTGGAAAACCAAAATCTAGGAGATCTATAGAAATAGAAGGAAATGCTCTCCGTCGTTCGCACACTATCTTGGAAGGGCAAGATCAAAAACTTTCGCAGCGAATACTCCTGCAAGCACATCCTTCTATTTCTAAGAAAAAATATACTTTTTATGGTCATGAAGTGATAGGGTACAGAATGGCAAAGAAAATATTAGAACGATTAAAATTTTCAAAAAAAGAAATTGAATTAATTGAAAAACTTGTTCGCAATCATATGTTTTTTTCTGATACAGAATTGATTACGCTTTCTGCTGTACGTAGAATTATTTCAAAAGTAGGAAAAGAAAATATTTGGCTTCTTATGGATGTCCGTGAGTGTGATAGAGTAGGCATGAAAAAAAAGGAAGCACCCTATCGTCTACGTAAATATTTTGCAATGATAGAGGAAGCTCTACATGATCCTATATCTGTAGGACAGCTAAAAATAGATGGAGAATTCATGATTAAGGAACTTAAAATTAAGCCAGGCCCTAGAATGGGATGGATTTTACACGCTCTTTTGGAAGAAGTCTTAGATGACCCAACGAAGAATGATAAAGGACATCTTAGCCTTTTAGTTGAATCATTAAATATGCTCGGTGATAATGAATTAAGGACATTGGGTGAAAGGGGAAAAGAAAAAAAGGATGAGCTAGAGATAGAAGAGATCGATAAATTAAAAAAGAGACATGGAGTGAAGTAAAAACAGAATAAAAAATAAATTAGTAATGACTATACGAGTGTCTAGTATTTTTATTGTTTTTATAATATGTTGACAAATAGAGCAACATGTGCTAATGTTTTGTTTAGAATTGTGAGCATAGCTCGTCCAAGGTGGATTAGGTGTTCATTGTTAAAAGAATGGAGTAAAGAATGAAAAGAATGTTTGTATTTGTTGTTGCTGTTCTTTTTTTGGTAGTTATGCCATTAAAAGCTCAGTATGTAAAAACTGGTGAAATACTTTCACTTGATTATTTATGGGCGTTGTTAAATATTGTGTTTTTTTCTATTTTTATGGTTGGATATATATATTATAAAAAAAATCCAACTGAGTGGAGACCTGTTGTTATTGGTGGTCTAAAAAACAAGGAAGATACATTAATTATCTTTTCCCAACAATCTAAGGACAAGGAATTCTCTCTCGTTCTTGGTAGTCAAAGAAGAGTTCGTATTTCTGGTTTTTGGAATACACAGCATCCTGGAATTTTAGTGTCAATTCTTCATCATTATGATCAAGAAAAAGCTTGGGTTGCAAGATTTCGTGGTAGTGATGGCCTTGAAGAAGAAAGATATATACTTCAGTCATGTGGCAATAGTGTTCTGAGGGCTTGGCATATTCTTTCAATTGGTGCTTCTGTATTAGAAGGTTGGAATGAGAAGACAGATTATGTTAATTTTAAAGTATGTTACAACTAATATTTTGAACCAGAAATTTCTAAAGAAATTTCTGGTTCTTTTTTTTTTATATAAATTAAATTTACATAAACCCTGATAATTTTTTTATATATTTTAGAATTTTTTTTGAATATAACAATATTACTAATTTTAAAATATGCTATTATTTATAATATGAAAATTGGGATTTTTGATTCGGGGTTAGGAGGATTAATTATTGCGAAGGCAATAAGAAAAGTGATGCCAGAATATGACTATGTATATTTGGGAGACACAAAAAGAGTGCCTTATGGTAATAGGTCGCATGAAGCTATTTATGAATTTACTCGTGAGGCGGTAGATTATTTATTTAAAAAAGAAGATTGCGCGATTATTATTATTGCTTGCAACACTGCATCTGCAAGAGCACTAAGAAGAATTCAACAAGAATATTTAGTTGAATACAATGCGACACGTAGATTGATGGGGGATTATGAAAGAAAAATATTAGGTGTACTTATTCCAGCTGCAGAAGAAGCTGCAAGATATAAGAGAGTAGGAATATTAGGAACTTTGGGAACAGTAAATTCAAATTCTTTTCCTAATGAAATTCAAAAAATAAATTTAGAAAAGAAAAAAAAATTAGAAAAAAATAATTATTTGTCCTTTTTTCAGCATACGCAACATTGTATTAGTAAACCATATTCAGGTTCGAGTGCGGGCTGTGAAAAAGGAGCAAATACTTATTTTTTAGATGAGATTGAAAATGATACAAAAGTATTTCAAAATTCTGCACCATTGCTCGTGCCTTTAATAGAAGAAGGGGAGAAAGTTTTAGCAGTACAATTTATTAAAAAATATTTGAAAACACTTCAAGTTAAAAAACTTGATGCATTAGTTCTCGGCTGTACACATTATCCTTTTTATAAAAAAGAGATTAAAAAGATACTTGGTTCTAAAATTAAAGTAATCTCTCAAGATGAAATTGTTCCTAAAAAATTGAAAGATTATTTTGTTAACTATCCTGAAATTGAGAAAAAACTTTCTAAAAATAAAAAAGCAAAAATATTAGTGACAGATATAACTCCTAATATAAAAAAGTTATCTCAAAAATGGTTTGGGAAAAATACAGAATTGGAATTAATTGAATTTTAAATCTCTATCCAAATAGGGCAGTGGTCTGAGCCATGATAATCGGAAAGTATTCCTGTTTTTTTTATTCCTGTTTTTTTATTAAGAAAGTATTTGTCTGCAAAAAAGTAGTCTAGACGCCAGCCAACATTTCTGTCTCTTGCTCGAGTTTTTTGATCCCAGTAAGTATAAGAATCTTTTTTCTCTGGATAAAAATATCTAAAAACATCTATAAAATTATTTTTTATTACTTTACTAATCCATGCACGTTCTATGGGCAAGAATCCAGTATTCTCTTCATTTGCTTTTGGACGTGCGAGGTCTATCGCTTCGTGTGCTGTGTTTATATCTCCACAAAAAATAACGTGCTCGCCATTTTTGCGAAGTTTTAAAATAAATTTTAAGAAAGCATCATAAAATTCTAATTTGTATTTTAATCTATGTGGACCACTTCCACCGTTTGGAAAATACCCAGTGATGATTGTTGTTTTTTTATTTTTGTTTTCATATTTGGCAATTAATAATCTGCCTTCATCGTCGAATTTTTTTATTCCCATTCCATATAAAACTTCCTTTGGTTTTTCTTTTGAATAAATTCCCACACCACTATATCCTTTTCTTAATTTAGAATATGCAAAGTAAGAATGATATGGAGGAATGTTTCTCACATCTTCGTGTAACTGGTCTGGTTCTACTTTTGTTTCTTGTAAGCATAAAATATCTACTTTCCCTTTATCAAATAAGGGTATAAGAAAGCCTTGTTTTGCCGTTGCCCTTAATCCATTTGTGTTCCACGAAACTATTTTCATATTATTTTTTAGAATGAAACTTTCTGTGAACTTCTTGCAATTGTTTGTCGGTCACGTGTGTGTAGATTTGTGTCGTTGCTATATTAGAATGTCCCAACATTATTTGCACACTTCTTATGTCTGCACCATTTTGTAAAAGATCAGTAGCAAAACAATGTCTTATAATATGAGGAGTAACTTTTTTTGAGATACCAGCTTTTATAGCATAATGTTTTACTATCCTCTCTATCGATCTTCTTGCTAGTCCTTCTTTTTCATTTATACTTTTTTCTTTTGATACTTTTACAAACAGAGCATCATCCATATCTTTTCTATTTTTTAAATATTCATTTATACATTTATTTGCTTCTTCTGAAACAAAAACTACTCTGACCTTGCTTCCTTTTCCTCGTATTGAAAATTCCCCAGCAGAGAAAGCCATATCTCTGGTGAGTGAACATAATTCAGAGACACGAAGACCAGTAGAAAAAAGTAATTGTAGTATCGCTCTGTCACGAAGTGATTTGATATCGTTTCCTTCTGGCGCAGAGAGTAGACGTTCGAGTTCTGTATGGGTTATCAAGTCAAGTTGTCTCTCAGGTACTTTTGCTAATTCTATTCTTTCAGCAGGAAGGGACTCTATCTTTTTCTTTGCTAAATATTTGAGAAATCCTCGTATACCTATCAGATAATAATTTTGAGTTTTCTTTTTTAATGTTTCACCATTTTGTCTGTTATTCCCGGCGCATTGTCTGTTTAGAAAAAGTCTAAATTCTCTCACGTTTTCATCGGTTATATCTTTTACATCTTTTACTTTTATAAATTCTAAAAAACGAGTTATGTATCTGTCGTAATTTTCTACAGTTTTTAAACTTGAGCCTTTTTCAATTTCTAAATATTCTAAAAATTCTCTTTTTAATTTATACACATCAGAGATCATTTATTGATTATATCATGCCTGCCTGCCTTCTAGTGGGTTGCACAATATTTAAAGAATTTATTAAAAATTGCAAGGTAGTATTTTTCACGGCCCGCACTCGAACTTGAACATGGTTTATCATCTTTATGAAGCGTATGCCGAAAAAACACTACCTTGCAATTTCTTCAGCTTTATGCTAAGATAATCCAATGTTAACTACAAAGAAAAAGCAGTTAGTTATAAAGAAAAATCAAGTTCACGAAAAAGACACAGGATCTTCTGTTGTTCAAGTTGCTATATTGTCTACTCAAATAGACGAACTAGCAAAGCATTTAAAGAAGCACAAAAAAGATAATAATTCTCGTCGTGGTCTTATCAAAATGGTAGCAGATAGACGAATTCATTTAAAATATTTAGAACGAAAAAATAAACCTCAATACAATGCAGTTGTTAAAAAAATGAAACTTGCTTAATTGATCGAGCCCCCTGTCGGGGGCTTTTGTTTCTTTTGCAAGATAGAGTTGAGACAGACTTCTGTGTTATAATAAATATATGACAGTTATAAAAAATAAAGAACAGAGAGTGGGTGTTTTTATTGATACTCAAAATTTATATCATTCAGCTCGCAACTTGTATAAGGCGAGAGTAAATTTTGGTGCTGTTTTGAAAGAAGCAGTAGCTGGCAGAAAGCTTGTTCGTGCGGTAGCTTATGTTATCACTTCTGAGGCAGGAGATGAAAAGAATTTTTTTGAAGCACTTGAAAAGTTGGGAATTGAAACTAAGACAAAAGACTTACAGGTGTATTATGGTGGTTTTAAAAAAGGTGATTGGGACGTCGGTCTTGCTGTCGATGCTATTAAATTTGCACCGAAGCTCGATGCTGTCGTATTAGTCGCTGGTGATGGGGATTATGTGCCTATGGTAGAATATATTCAGAGTATGGGAGTACAAGTAGAGGCAATTTCATTTGGTAAATCAACTTCTGGTAAGCTTCGTGAAGCAGTTGATGATTTTATAGATCTTTCTTTGAATCCAAAGAAATATTTAATAGGAATGAGGTAGTAATTATAAATTAATCGGTTCGCGTTTAGACAGAAAGTAGTGTTCTCAATATTGAGGAACAATACTGTAGTCTCAACACGAACCAAAACCTTGAATTTTTTTGAGGTAAAAATAATATGCAAAAAAAAGAGTATTCGGTAGAGATAGGTGGTAAGATATTAACCGCTATTTTCTCAAATTTAGCAGAACAAGCACATGGTTCAGTAATTTTAAAATATGGTGAGACTATTGTGCTCGCTACGGCTTGTATGTCTAAAGACAGACAAGATGGTTTAGGGTTTTTTAATTTAACAGTAGATTATTTAGAAAAATATTATGCTGTTGGAAAAATTTTAGGTTCTAGGTTTATGCACAGAGAAGGTAAACCATCAGAGGATGCAGTGCTCGCTTGTCGAGTAATAGACAGGACACTACGTCCACTTTTTGATCAGTCCATGCGTCATGCAGTGCAGATAATAGTTTCTGTCCTATCCTTAGACCAGGAAGATCCTACTATTTTGGCTGTGAATGCAGCTTCTCTTGCTCTTGCTGTCTCTGATATTCCTTGGGCAGGTCCTGTAGGAGCTGTACGTATTGGTAAATATGATAGTGATATTTTAACAGTGAGTCCCGCACAGAGTCTGAGAGAAGATGATTCTAAATATAAATTTGATCTTACTATTTGTGGAAAGGGTGGCAATATAAACATGATTGAAGCTGCTTCTCATCAGGTAAGAGAAGAAGAATTAGAAGAAGCATTTAAAAAAGCAAGTGAAGAAATAACAAAATTAGAAGATTTTCAAAAAAAGATAGTTGCAGAAATAGGTATCCCTAAAAGAGTAATAGAAAAAGAAAAGATAAGTGAAGAATCTATAAAATTATTTAATGAAAATATTTTGCCTAAAATGGAAGGAGCTTTGTTTTATGGTGTTGGTAAAAAGAAAATAGACGAATTACATAGTATTTGGAATAAAATGGTAAAGGATAATTATCCAGATAGGAAAGATTTTTCTCCTGAAGATGATCTTTTTGATAATACAGAAAACGAAATGTTGCATAAAAAAGCTATTGATGAAGATAAGCGTGCTGATGGTAGAAAAATGGATGAACTTCGTGATCTATATGCTCAAGCTGGAGGACTTTCTTCTATATTGCATGGTAGTGGGATTTTTTATCGTGGTGGAACACATGTACTTTCTGTTCTTACTCTTGGTGGTCCAGAGGATAAACTTTTGATAGATGGAATGGAAGCAAAAGAAGAAAAAAGATTTATGCATCATTATAATTTTCCTCCTTACTCAGGTGGTGAAGTCGGACGTACCGGTAATACTAATCGTAGAGAAGTAGGACATGGTGCTCTTGCTGAAAAAGCCTTGGCGATGGTACTGCCCTCTGTGGAAGAATTTCCTTATACTATGCGTTTAGTTTCTGAATCTATGGCTTCCAATGGTTCTACCTCTCAAGCTTCTATTTGTGCTTCTGTTCTTGCACTTATGGATGGTGGAGTACCAATAAAAGCACCAGTTGGTGGTATTGCTATGGGACTTATGATGGAATCAATTACGAATGAGCAATTACGAATTACGAAAGAACCTAGATACAAAATACTTACAGACATACAAGGACCAGAAGACCATCATGGTGATATGGATTTTAAAGTTGCTGGTACAAGAGAAGGAGTGACAGCTATTCAACTTGATGTAAAAGTGGAAGGAGTACCAATAAAAATATTAGCTGAAGCTATGATTCAAGCTAAAATTGCAAGACTTGCTATTATAGATAGAATTGAAAAAGAAATTCCAAAAGCTAGAACTGAAATTTCTAAAAATGCCCCAAAGATTTTAATTATAAAAATTAAGCCAGACCAAATAGGTATGGTTATAGGTGGAGGTGGAAAAACTATTAAAGATATAAAAGAAAGAACTGGTGCTGAAATAACTATTGAAGATGATGGAACGGTATATCTAACAGGAAAAGATGATAAGGCAGAAATGGCAAAGAAAATAATTGAAGAAATGACACATGAATTTAATATTGGAGAAATTCTAAAAGGTGAAGTTGTAAGAATTGCAGATTTTGGAGCTTTCGTGAGACTTAATCCTTTTACTGATGGTATGGTTCATATTTCTGAAATGGCACCATTTCGCGTAGAAAGAGTTAGTGATATTATAAAGGAAGGTATGATAGTGCCTGTGAAGATTTTGAAAGTTGATAGAGAGCAAGGCAAAATAAGTTTGTCTATCAAAGAAGCAGATAAAGATTTCTTCGCACCTAAAAAGTAATTATATTTACTAAATATATTCACAAGTTGAACTTGCCTGAGTTTTGGGTTTTTTGAGTAAATTTTCTATAAATGTTAAAATAAACAAAATGGAAAGTGATAACAAATTAAAAAATAAAAATGTAGAAACTTTTGCTGGAGATATGGTGAAAGCTATAGAAAGCGATAGGGGTGGATTAATTAAAAAAATAATTCAGGAAGAAGAAAAAAAAGAAGCTCAAAAGAAAAATTTATCTCCAAAATCAGCTCAGAATAAAACTTTCTTGATTGTAGGTTTTTTACTTTTAATAATAACCTTTTTAATTTTGATATTTTTGTTTGTTTTTAATAAAAATGTTGGTACAGCATTAATCCCATTACAACATACTTCAGTTATTTTTACTGATCAAACAATTTTTAAGGAGATTGATAGTTTGTCAAAAGACAAGATAGCGAATGTCGTTCTGAATGAAAAAAATAATACTAAAACAAAGATTGGAGGTATTGAAAGTATTTATCTTACAGAAAATAAAAAAGTTATAGATTTTAGTAGATTTATCTTGCTTATAAAAGGTAGTTTAAATTCTGACCAACTTCGTCTTTTTTATGATAATTTTTTGCTTGGTATATTTAAAAGTGGTTTAAACTCTTCTTCTCCTGATGCAGGAGATTTATTTATTTTATTAAAGGTCAAATCTTTTACTGATATATTTCCCATAATGCAGGTCTGGGAAAATAAAATGTTGTATGATTTCTATGAGTTTTTTGAAATAAAAATTTCTCCAGAAACTAATTATTTGTTTACCAAAGATTGGGAAGAAGATATTGTTAGTAATAAAAATGCACGAATTCTTAGAGATAATACTGGAAAAATTATTTTGATGTATGTATATGCTGATGATAATTCTATTATTGTAACTGATTCAGAAAATGCAATAAACGAAGTAGTTTTAAGGCTTAATTCTAGTAAGATAAAGAAATAAAAATAATGGAAAAAGGTCTTTTCTTGAAGAGTATCCGCCAGCTGGTGGAGATGGGAAAAAGAAAGACCTTGTGGAGTTTGTGTGGTATTATTTATTTATGGATAAAGAGCTTGTAAAACAGAATGTTCAAAAACTTGTAGAAAAATATGAAATTGTAAAGAGAGATGGAAAATTAAGAACTTATTCCGAAGAGGATACGATTCAAGGATTTGTTTTACCTCTTCTTGAAATACTTGGTTGGAATATTAGAGATAAAAACGAAGTTTCTTCTCAAGATCATATAAAAGGTTCTGGTAGACCTGATCACACACTTAAAATAAATGGAATAACTCAATTTTACTTAGAATCAAAAAAACTCAGTGTTGATTTAGATGACGAAATATTTTCAAAACAAGTAATAAATTATTCTTGGAATACTGGTGTAACCTATGCTATTTTAACTGATTTTGAAAGTATTAAGGTTTTTAATGCACAAAGAATAGATAAGACTGATTTAATGGACAAACTTGTTTTTGAACTTTCTTATAATAAATACGTTTCAGATTTTGAAATTTTATGGCTTCTATCAAAAGAATCTTTTCAAAAGAAAACTTTAGATGAATATGCTGAAAAAATTGGGAAAAAAGAAAAATCTGTGCAAGTTTCCACTGTTATAAAAAAAATTAATGAGGATATTCAAGATTGTAGAGAATGGCTCACTAACGAATTTAAAACTTGGAATGAAAAGCTAAATCTTTCAAAAGATATGATTGATGAAGGAGTACAAAAACTCTTAGATAGGTTAATTTTTCTTCGTGTTGCCGAAGATAGAGAGGTAGAACCAAATATTTTAAAAAATTTATTGAGAGAAGCTGAAAAAAGTAAAAGTTATAAGCCATTTCAGGCGATGTCTATAATTTTTAGAGAGTTAGATAAAATTTATAACTCTAATCTTTTTTCACCTCATCCTTTCGAAAGTTGGGAAATAGTAGATGACAAAGGATTTGAAAAAATGATAGAAAAACTTTATGGCAAGAAAGGTCAATATGAATATAATTTTAAAGAAATGCCCGCTGATGTACTAGGGACTGTTTATGAAAATTATTTAAATTATAAACTTACTCAATCAAAAAAAGGTGTAAATGTTGAAAAAGATGTTAAAAAAAGAAAAGAGCAGGGAATTTTTTATACTCCCACTTTTGTGGTGGATTATATTGTTAGAAATGCGTTAAAACCAGTTTTAGATAATTGCAAAAGTGTGGCTGACCTGAAAAAGATAAAGGTATTAGATCCTGCTTGTGGTTCTGGGTCTTTTCTTATTAGAGCACTTGAAGCTATCACAGAAAAGTATAAAGAATTTGGAATTGATGGATCTGTAAAAAGACAAATAATTTTAGAAAATCTTTTTGGTGTTGATTTAGATATGCAAGCAGTAGAGATTGCTCGTCTTAATTTACTTATCAATTCTCTTGATTTAAAAGAAATTTTACCAAAATTAAATAATAATATAAAAAATGGAAATTCTCTAATTTCTGGAACTGATGAAGAAATGGAAAAACAATTTGGCAAAAATTGGAAAGATAAAAAACCATTCAATTGGCAAGAAGAATTTCCTGATGTGTTCAAACAGGGTGGTTTTGATGTAATTATCGGTAATCCTCCTTATGTTAGGCAAGAAGAAATAAAAGAAGACAAAGAAATATTTTCACAACTTTTTCCAAATGTGGCGAATGGTACCGCTGATTTGTATGTTTATTTTTTTGAAAGAGCGATACAACTATTAAAAAATAGTGGATATCTAGGTTTTATCATTTCAAATAAATTTATAAAAGCTGGATATGGGAAGAATTTAAGGAAATATTTAAAAGAAAGTTTGAGTATTAAACAACTAATTGATCAATTTAATAAAAAGGTTTTTGAAGATGCAGTTGTTGATCCTTGTACGATTATAATTAAGAAAGAAAAACCACTAAAAAATAGCCATATTTTATACAATTATGAAACAAATATTCTACAAGCTAATCTTAATGAAAGTGGATGGACTTTTGCAAATGAAGAATCTTTAGATTTAAAAAGTAAAATTGAAGAAAAAGGTAAAAAAATAAAAGATTGGGAGGGGGTCAATATAAGAAGAGGAATTGTTACAGGATTAAATGAAGCTTTTATATTAAATTTAGACAACAAAGAGAGGTTTATTGAAGAAGATAAAAATTGTGATGTTTTAATAAAACCTTTATTAGCTGGAAGAAACATAAAAAGGTATCTTGCTGGTTTTGATAATAAATTTTTGTTAAAAATTATTCAAGGGAGCAATATTGATGATTGTGAACCTATAAAAAATCACTTATTAAAGTTTAAAGATGAATTGTCTGAACGATGGGAACCAAAAAATGGAAAAATAAAATGGTTTGAGTTAAGGTCATGTGTTTACTATGAAGAATTTGAAAAACCAAAAATAATTTATCCTGATATATCTGATACTGGTGGTTTTTATTGGGACGATGAAGGATATTTTTTAAATAATACTATATATATGATTACTGGTAATATTAAAAAATCATGGGTTGGTTTATTAAATTCTAGATTAATTAGTTGGTATTATAAAAAGATAGCTTCTGGCCTTGGTGAAGGAGGAGTGAGATATTTCACTCAATTTGTTAAAGAATTACCAATTCCAGAAAATACTGAATCATTAGATAATTTGACTCAAAAAATGCTTGATTTAAATAAAGAATTAAAAAAAATATTAGAAAACTCAAATGAATGGGAAAATATAAAATCTGAAATTGAAAAAACTGATAAAAAGATTAATGAAGAAGTTTATGGTCTTTATGGATTAAATGAAAAAGAAATAAAAATTATAGAGAAATAATTAAAGTATTATTTGAGACAGATAAATTAATGAAAAAAATTGATGAAATTGAGGTATAATAGATTTATGAAAACTGAAATAATAAAATCACTTTTAAATAAATTTGAATCTTGTGCCCACAAAACGGATCAAGGGATAGAATTTTGGTTGGCAAGAGACTTGCAACAACTTTTAGGTTATACAAAATGGGATAATTTTTTAGCTGTTATTTCAAAGGCTAAAATATCTTGTGAAGTAATGGAACATAAGGTATTAGACCATTTTGCTGATGTCGGGAAAATGGTCAAAATAGGATCTGAAAGTGAAAGAGAAATAGACGATATAATGCTTACAAGACTTGCTTGTTATTTTGTTGCTCAGAACGGAGATTCTAGAAAAGAAGAAATTGTTTTTGCAAAAAATTATTTTGCTGTTCAAGCTAGGAAGTTTGAAATAATTGAAAAAAGAATACAAGAGTTTGAAAGAGTTAGAGCTAGACATAAATTAATTGAAACAGAAAAAGAATTATCTAGTGTTATTTATCAACAAACAAAAAATGATAAAAACTTCGGATTAATTCGTAGTAAAGGAGATAAGGCTTTGTTTGGATATACAACTCAAGAAATGAAAAGTCGGTTAAAAATTCCCGATAATCGTGCTTTGGCAGATTTTCAACCAACTATTTTATTGAAAGCTAAAGACTTTGCAACAGAAATAACAATTTTTAATACAAAAAATAAAGAATTAAAAACTGAACAAGCAATCTCGGAAGAACACATTATAAATAATAGAAGTGTCAGAAAAACTTTGATTAGTCGTGGTATCCGTCCAGAAAATTTACCAATAGAAGAAGATATTAAAAAAATTGAAAGAAAAATTGAATCTGAAAATAAAAAAAGTTTAAAAAAGCCGGATAAATTAGAAAAGTGATAGTTTCAGTTGCCTTTTTAATTGAAAGTGTTAGTATTTGTGTATGTTAGATAAGAAAAAAATTAAAGAAAAGTTGGAGAAAGAGAGAGATATGCTTCTTGGGCAGATTCGTGATATTGGAAAATTAAATCCTGAGACAAATGAATGGGAAGCAATTCCAGAAGAAAGAGATTGTAGAGAATCAGATCAAAATGATATGGCTGATAGATTTGAAGATTTTGAAGCTAGAAGTACTATGATAAAAGTTTTAGAAACTAGATTAAATAACATTTTGGGTTCGCTTGATGGATTAAATAAAGTATCTTTTGGTAAATGTGAGGTATGTAAAAAAGATATTGAGATGGCTCGCATGGAAGTTAACCCTGCTGCAAAAACATGCAAAAAGCATTTGAATAATTAGTATAAGAATATCTAAAACAAACTACAAAATTCAAAAAATTTTTAAGCCTTCATCCCTAGAGCAAGAAGGACAGGGGACCCGTGACTTTAAAAATTTTTTAATCTTATGGTTTCTATAAAATTATGAGTTTTGCAAAAGTTTATTCAGCACAAGTAAATCTTCTATATGGACAAATTGTAACGGTTGAAGTTGATTTGTCGAAGGGTATGCATACATTTAATGTGGTGGGTCTTCCTGATAAGGCAGTAGATGAATCTAAAGACAGGGTAAGTTCAGCTATTAAAAATTCTGGTTTTAAATCACCTAAAGCTAAGAATCAAAAGATAATAGTTTCACTTTCACCTGCTGATCTTAAAAAAGAAGGGCCATTTTTTGATCTTGCTATTGCTCTTGCCTATATGCTTGCATCTAATTATTTAAAATTTAATCCAGAGAAAAAGATTTTTTTAGGTGAGCTTGGACTTGATGGAACATTACGATGTATTAGGGGTGCATTGCCTCTTGTAATGGAAGCTAAACGTGCTGGATATGAAGAGGTTTATTTACCAAAAGAAAATGCTGTTGAGGCAGCACTTGTCCAGGGTATAAAAATATTTGGGGCTAATAGTTTAAAGGAAGTAGTTAATCATATTGATACAATCTCCTCAAAAATTGATGGAAAAGTAAATGAAAAAATATTAGTTCAAATAAAAACTGAAATAAATTCTAAGACAGAAAAAAGGAATTCAAATTTTTCTGATGTAAAAGGCCAAGAAGGTGCTAAAAGAGGACTTGAGATAGCAGCTGCTGGTGGGCACAATATTGCTATGTATGGCCCACCTGGCACTGGAAAGACAATGCTTGCTCGAGCTTTTTCACAGTTGTTACCTGACCTGACTCTTGAAGAAGTATTGGAAATTACTGGAATACATTCTGTGGCTGGTGCTTCACGTGGTGAATTAGTTTCAGCTCCTCCATTCCGCTCGCCTCATCATACTTCTTCTTATGTATCTATTATAGGAGGTGGAACTTATCCAAAACCAGGAGAAGTTACACTTGCACATAAAGGTGTCTTATTTTTAGATGAATTTCCAGAATTTGAAAAGAGGGTAATTGAATCTTTAAGACAACCGTTAGAAGATAATATCGTTTCTATTTCTCGTGCTAAGGGTACAGCTACTTTTCCTTCTAATTTTATTTTGGTTGCAGCTATGAATCCTTGTCCTTGTGGAAATGCAGGGAATAGACAGAGAGCTTGTATATGTAAACCATCTGATTTAGATAGATATAAAAGAAAACTATCGGGACCGATTATGGACCGTATTGATTTATGGGTTTCTGTTGGGAATGTTGATTATAAAAAATTAGGAGAAATAGGTGATGGAGAAAAAAGTGAATTAATAAAAAAAAGAGTTACAATGGCTCGTGAGATTCAGAAAAAAAGATTTGTTAAATTTAATAGAAAAATAAACACAAACAGCGAGATGAATGTAAAAGATTTATCCAACATGGTAAAGCTTAATGAGAATGTCAGAAATTTATTAGATGATAGTGCTGAACGTCTAGCCTTATCTGCAAGGGCATATCATAGGGTTATAAAAATAGCTCGTACAATAGCAGACCTTGAAAATAGCGAAGAAATAAAATCAAATCATATTCTTGAGGCTATACAATATAGGCCAAAGGTAAGTAACTAAAAATTTGTTTTTTAGTTATCCACAGTTATATTATTGACAGTGAACGCTCGTTCACATATAATGAGAACATGTCACAAAAACAATATTTTAAAACAATAGAAAGAGAAATACAGAGAATCAATAGAATAATTGATCTCAAGATTCTCCGTGGTGAAGAATATATCAAGGAAGCTCGAGACCACAAACTTCTATTAAAGAAAGTACGTTTTTACAATAGGCAAAGTTTCTTAAAAAGATTTCTTTCTTCCTCCAGCTGGAGGATAGCTTCCTTTTTTTAAATTTCGTTTTACTTTTTTAAATGAAAAATCCTTATCAAATAAAATTAGAAACTTTTTACGAAAGAAATAAAAGAATGCCTACGTATTCTGAAATGATGAAGCTTTTTAGTTTTAAATCTAAGAATGCTGTTTTTAGAGTTGTGGAGAAATTAATAGAAGCTGGACTAGTCGCTAAAGACCATCTGGGAAGATTGCTACCAAGCGAGTCTTTTCAAGACAATATCGCTAATGTCCCAATGCTTGGTTTTGTGACTGCAGGTTTCCCAGCTATCGTAGAAGAAGAGATGACTGATACTGTTAATTTAGATGATTTTTTAATTAAAAATAAACCACTTACTTATATGTTAGAAGTAGATGGTGACTCTATGATAGATGCACATATAGAGAAGGGAGACATGATTCTTGTAGAAAAGGCAAACATAGCGAAAGATATGCAGATAGTCATAGCAGAAGTAGATGGAGAGTTTACTATGAAATATTTTAGAAAAGAAGGAAATAAAGTATGGTTACAACCAGCAAATAAAAACTATAAACCTATATATCCGACACAAAGCTTGAATGTGGTAGCTGTCCTCAAGGCTGTGGTTAGAAAGTATTAAAGAATTTAAATAAAAAAACCTACCTGATGGTAGGTTTTTTTATTTAAATTCTTTTCGCGCGAAAAGAATTTATGAAACTGAGTCCTTTAATGCCTTTGCAGCTCTAAATTTTGGAACTTTTTTAGCAGCTACTTTGACTTGTTCTCCAGTCTTTGGATTACGAGCCATTCTAGCAGCACGTCCTTTTACGGAAAAGATTCCGAAACCAGCAATTGATACTTCACCGCCATTTTTCATTGTGTCGATAATAGCACCAAATAATCCGTCAACGATTTCCTCAGCTTGTACTTTTGTACCACCAAGTTTTACATGTACCCATTCAGCTAATGCTTGTTTATTCATATTTTTAAAAAGGTTATTTTTATAATACTTTCGACCAATTACTTATATAATTACTACATATACATTATATAACAAGGGATTTTTAAGGCAAGCTTTATATGGTTAATAAAAAAAAGCCTAAAAAGGATCGCCTAACGGGCATATTCTATAATTCTCGTTTCTCTGATCATAGTAACCTTTATTTCTCCTGGGTATTTTAATTCTTGTTCTATTTTTATGGCTATATCATGAGCCATAAGTTTTGCTTCAGCATCAGAGATTTTTTCTGGGGTAACAAATACACGTATTTCACGGCCAGCTTGAAGAGCATAAGATTTTTCGATACCAGTAAAGCCATTTACTAATGCCTCAAGTTCTTGAAGTCTCTTTAGATAGTTTTCTACTGAATCACGACGTGCTCCAGGTCTTCCTCCTGATATAGAATCAGCTGTTTGAACAATGATAGACTCTATTGTTTCATATGGATAATCTTCGTGGTGAGATTTCATTGCAGTGATTATACGTTCATCTGCTCCAAATTTCTGTAATATTCTCATACCTATTTCAATGTGAGTGCCTTGTACTTCATGATCGAGCGCCTTACCAATGTCGTGTACGAGAGCTCCAGCTTTTGCTATTGCGACATCTGCCCCCAGTTCTTCAGCTATCATTCCAGCGATATGCGCCATCTCAATAGAGTGTTGAAGAACATTTTGTCCATAACTTGTACGGAAATAGAGTCGCCCTAGGATAGCAACGATACGTGGGTCAAAATTAAATATTCCACATTCATATACCGCTTGTTCTCCTTTTTCTTTGATTATTTTATTTATATCTTCTTTTGCTTTGTCTACTAGTTCTTCAATTTTTGCTGGTTGTATTCGTCCATCTAAAATTAGATTTTCTAACGCAAGACGAGCGACTTGGCGTCTTATTGGATCAAATGAAGAGATAATTATTGAACCAGGTGTATCATCTACTATTAATTCTACGCCGGAAGCTCTTTCAAATGCCCTTATATTTCGTCCTTCCTTACCTATAACTTTACCCTTTATTTCATTATTGGGAATATTTACTATTGTTGTCATTAATTCAGACGCGGTGCTTGATGCAAGACGTTGGATAGAGGTAGCTAAAATATCTTTTGCTCTTTTGTCTAGTTTTTCTTCATTACTATTTTCTAATTTTTGAATTCTAACTAGGATATCTTCTTCATATTTCTTTTCTATATCTTTCATTAATTCTTCTTTTGCTTCTTCTTCTGTAAGATTTGCTATCTTTTGAAGTTCTTCTATCTTTTCTGTTTCTATCCCTGCTACTTTTTCTTGTATTTTCTTTATTTCTTCTATTTTAAGCTTTATTCCTTCAGCTTCTTTATTTATTTCAACCTGACGAACATCTAAAAACTCATCTTTTTTAATGAGTCTTTTTTCTGTCTCCTTAAATTCAGATTCTTGTTTCTTTTCTTCCTCTCTTAATTCAGCAAGCTCTTTTTCTATTTTTTTCTTAGCTTCGTCTGTTAGTTTCTGTGCTTCTTCTTTTGCGCCGACCAACATTTGCTTTATATCTATTTCTATAGATTTTCTTTTTCCTAGTGCTACTATTACTCGAAGATAGTATCCTATTCCAACACCCAAAAGGAGTACTCCGACTCCGATTAGTATTACCATTAATGTGCTCATAAGCCTTATTTTGGCCTATAAAAACAAGCCACTATATTTGCGGTTTTATTTCCTTTTCGAAAGAGAGATCAATTTTTTTTAACAACAACATATGTGGGATATTTCTATAAACCAAGTAAAAATGAATTTGTAAAAGTCAACACATTAAATATACCAAATTAGATAGATTTTGTCTATCTATTGCTTTTTTGGATGAAATATGCGATAATATTTATGGGTATGTTCTTCCCATTTTTAAAATAATTTTTCAAAATTAATTTTGGAGTTGGTATGAAAGTTCACAAGCAGGTTTTAGAGAAAGACACCAAAGAAATTGAAACTAAGGTAGTGGGTGCTTTTAACCCAAAAACCTTTAACAAAGGAGGAAAAAAAAGTAGTTCAATGTCTGTATCTTCTTCTAGGAGACCTTCGGGTTCTCATGGAAGAGTTATCACCAATAATTAATCTTTAAGAGGGCTTCACCAATTTTATATTATTGGTGGGGCTTTTATTTTGTCTATTTTATAAATAATTAAGATTTTGTAGTAGTCGGAGCTTTAGATTTTGTGACTATTTCATCAATAATTCCATATTTTTTAGCTTCTTCTGCATCCATAAAGAAATCTCTTTCTACGTCTTTTTCTATTTGAGGTAGTGATTTGTTTGTATTTTTGGCTAAAATTTTATTTAGATTGTCTCTTGTTTTCAAGATATGTTTTGCTGTGATTGCGATATCTGTAGCTTGTCCTTCTACTCCTCCTAGTGGTTGATGGATCATAACTTCTGCATTTGGTAATATAAAACGTTTACCTTTTTTTCCAGCAGAAAGAACGAGTGCTGCACCTGATGCAGCAAGTCCAACACAAAAAGTAGAGATGTCTGGGCGAATATGGTTCATTGTATCTACTATAGCCATAGTAGAGGTGACAGATCCACCTGGGGAATTTATATAAAGTGATATATCTTTTTTAGAATCTTCTGATTCAAGAAAAAGAAGCTGTGCAATGATTATATTTGCAGTGTGGTCATCGATAGGTCCTGCTAAAAAGACTATTCTTTCTCGTAAAAGTCGAGAATATATATCATAAGCTCTTTCTCCAAATTGTGATTTTTCTATTACTGTTGGTATTAACATATGTTTATAATAGCAAAAACTTAATCTTTTGTAAAAGATAAAATAAAGAAATACTAAAATTTATAAAGCAATCTATCTGGCAAAGCTTTGCCAGCGAACTGCTCGTCGCTCAAGAAAATAATAAATGGAGTACCATTTTTATTTTCTAAGCTCCTGTGCAAGGCTTTCTAGATTTTATATTTCTTTATTTTATTGAGTTTCTAGAAATTCAAATACTTTTTCGTTAGTTAAGACATTTTCAGCATGCATTTGGGCGCGTTCAGCGTCTGCATCTTTATAATGTTCTAAAATCATAGCGACTTCATTGGCTACTTTTTCTGGGTCTGCTTTGATTTTTTCTAAATCTGCAATTTTGTTTAAAACAAGAGCTAATTTTGCTTTCTTTTCTGCGTCATTTCTAAATTCTTTTCTTAAATCTTCAATAGTTTTGTTTAAATGTTTCAGATAATCTTCGAATTTTAATCCCATTTGTGTGACATCAGATTCCATTCTATATAGGATTTTATTTAATTCTACCTCTATTAATATTTCTGGAAGTTCAACCTTCAAGCCATCAATTATTTTTTCAACAATTTTTAATCTTGTTTTTTCTATTGCTTGATTGTTTTTTTCTAATTTTATGTTTTCTTTTAATTTTTCTTTGAAGTCTTTTACATCTTTGAAAGGTCCAAGTGCTTGTACAAAATCATCATTAAATTCAGGTAATTCTTGGGTGTCGGACACCGGGGAATTTTTGGTGTCCGACACCTGGTCTTCATGGTCATGTTCACAAACTTCACCATCTTTATGTTCGTGTGTGTGCTTTTCAGCTTCTTTTGTCATATGTATTTTAGGGGCACGAGATTTTCTGATATCCATGATAGTATCATCTATTTCTTTTTCTGTTGGTTCTGTCTTTTTATCTTCTTCCGTTATTTCTGAAAGTATTTTTTTGGCAATTTCTTTATAGTCTGGAAGTATCAGTTCTGGCATTGTTGCGGTTTTGATTTTAAATGCCAGAGGATTATTTCGAGCAAGTTTTGTAATGGCTATTTCTGGACGACTGATGGCATCAATCTTATTTTCTTCTAATATTTTTGGATAATGTTCAGCTAGAGCCATTTCAGCCATTTCTTCTAGAATTTGCATTTCTGGTATTTTAGAAAGTAAAACATTTTCTGGAACTTTTCCCTTGCGAAAACCATCTATTTCTAAATGTTCACCTATTTTTTTTAAAGCTTTATTAAAATAAGCCTCAAAAATTGTAGCCTCGATTTCTCCTTCGATTTCAACCTCACTTTTTGGTAATTTATTTATTTTAGTTTGCATTCTTTTACTTTATACTAAAAGTCATTTTTTTTCAAATAAAAAGAAAAATTCCCATTACTTTGGGGATTTTTCTTAAAAAGATATAAAATAGTACTTTCTTTGGCATACGCAATATTAGTTTCGTAAACCATATTCAGGTTGGAGTGCGGGCCATGAGAAAGTAGCTATTTTTATCTTTTTATTTTAGTTAATACTATCTATATCAAGATCAATATTTGTATCTAGTGTTTCTAGGTCGGCTTCTAGTGTATTTAACTCGTCAGTATCAGCGGGTATTACATTTTCTTCTTGGAATTTCTTATCTTCTAGTACAGTTTTGACTTTTGATTGCCAAATGTATATACCACCAATTATAAGAATAATGATAATAATTATTGATCCAACAAGCGCACCATTTGATTTTTTTTCTTCTTGTTCCATAATTTTTTTATTTAAATTTATAATTTTTTGTTAGTCTAATTTTCTGTTTCTGTTTCTGCTTCTTCGCTATCTGTCGTATTCATGTCTGTTATATTTGTAGCAGTGGACTCTTGTTGAGCTTGTACATTTTCTCTTAATGATTTTATTGCATCATTTAATGCCTGATGTGCTTCTTTTACAAGAGTTTGTATGTTTTGTATTTGTTCTTTTAGCGTTGTTTTATCTGTATCAGAAAGTTGATCTACTGATATAGCTAATAGTGTATTTATCTCTGTAATTTTTATTTTAGCATCATTTAATTTTGTTTCAGATGTTAGTACAAAATTTTCTGCTGTTGTTATGTCCACCCCTTTTATTTCAAGCTTGGTTATTTGATCATTAACTTTATTTTTTAATTCATTTATATTTTCTACAACTTTATCAAATCTTTCTAATGCTTTTTCTCGTCCGACTATTCTCTCTTCTGCAATTTTTGCTTTTGCTGCATCCTTTATTTCTCCAATTTGAGTTCTCAACTCTTCCATTTTTGTTTTTGCCTCTTCTCTTCTTGTTTGTATTTCTTCTCTAATTTTTTCTCCTGCTTCTTTCATTTTTTCTCTAGCCTGTTCCATTATCTGTTTCGCTTCTTCCTTCTTCGCTTCTATCTGAGCCCTTACTTCTTCTGTCATATTTCCTTTTTCTTGCTCCATTTTGAGTTTAAATTCATCTTTTGCTTCTTGCATACTTTTTACTGCTTCTTCTCTTTTTTCTCTCATCTCAATACCTACTGTTTCTTTTTCTTTTCTCAATTCTTCCATCTTTTGTTCTTTTATTAACAAAGAAGGATTTCTTTTTGGGTCAGGAGATTTTTCTCTAAGCATGTTTTGGCTGTATAAAGTTGGTACAGCGACATCCTCATTCTCTTCTTCTGCTTTTATTGTTTTGACACTCATTGTGAATGCCATAACTAAAACTAAAAATAAACTTAAATATTTTTTCATAATTTTTTGTTAGTTAATAATTAATAATCATGTAATTTATTTATCACATGTATCTTACATTATAGCATTAAATCAAACACAAAAATACCTCCAAGTTGGAGGTATTTTTGTGTTTGATTTGTATAGTTATTTTAAATTAAGAAAGCTACCAAAAGTAATGCAACTATATTAAGAATTTTAATCATTGGATTGATTGCAGGACCTGCTGTGTCTTTGTATGGGTCACCTACAGTATCACCAGTGATAGCTGCTTTGTGTGCGTCGCTTCCTTTTCCTCCAAAGTTTCCTTCTTCTATATACTTCTTTGCATTATCCCATGCGCCACCACCTGATGTCATAGATATTGCTACAAATAGTCCTGTTATGATAGAACCAACAAGAAGCCCTCCTAATGCAACTGGTCCAAGTATAAAACCAACCAATATTGGTACAACAACTGGAATAAGTGCAGGTAGAATCATTTGTTTTATGGCGCTTGTTGTCACGAGGTCTACACATTTTCCATATTCTGGTTTTGCTGTGCCTTCCATTATTCCTTTTATATCTCTAAATTGTCGGCGTACTTCTTCTACTACTTTTCCTGCTGTTTTACCTACTGCTTCCATGCACAATGCACCAAAGTAATAAGGCAAAAGTCCACCTAAGAATAGTCCAGCAATAAGGTAAGGATCTTCAAGTGTAAAATTTAAATGTATTCCAGCATTTGAAAATTCTTGAGTATAAGAAGCAAACAAAACTAATGCTGCGAGTCCCGCTGAGCCTATAGCATAACCTTTTGTAACAGCTTTTGTAGTATTACCTACTGCATCGAGCGCATCTGTGACAACACGTACTTCCTTTTCCATTCCTGACATTTCAGCTATTCCACCGGCATTGTCTGTGATTGGTCCATAAGAATCTATTGCTACTATAATACCTGCCATTGAAAGCATACTCATAGCTGCTATTGCTATACCATATAGTCCAGCGAAATTATATGAAAATAAAATTCCAGCAACTATCACGATAAGAGGCCAAGCTGTTGATTTCATTGATATTGCTAAACCTTGGATAACATTTGTCCCGTGTCCTGAAAGGGAAGCTTCAGCTATTGATTTAACGGGAGAATATTTTGAAGAAGTAAAGTATTCTGTGATTACTACGAGTAGGGCTGTTATAACAAGTCCTACTAATGATGCAAAGAAAAGATTTGAAGTACTGTAGATTCCATTTTCTCCCATAAGTATTTTAGTAATAGGATAAAAAAGGATTGCAGAAATAACTCCTGCTGCGATCAATCCTTTGTAAAGAGCATTCATTATGTTTGGAGATTTATCAGGTGAAGAAGGTTTCCCTAAGCGTACAAAAAAAGTTCCTATTATTGAAGCAATCGCTGCTGCACCTCCTAATGCGAGAGGATAGATAAGAGCATTTTGTAATTCTGGAAATAATAATGAACCCAATAGCATCACTGCGATAGAGGTAACAGCATATGTTTCAAAAAGGTCAGCAGCCATTCCAGCACAATCTCCTACATTGTCTCCTACGTTGTCAGCTATAACAGCTGGATTTCTTGGATCGTCCTCAGGAATACCTGCTTCTAATTTACCGACAAGGTCAGCTCCGACATCTGCAGCTTTAGTAAATATACCTCCACCTAAACGAGCAAATATTGAAATTAATGATCCACCAAAACCAAAACCAACAAGAGCTTTTACGTCTCCTGTTATTGCAAAAAATATTGATACACCGAGAAGAGCAAGTCCGACGACCAAAAGCCCTGTGACTGTTCCTCCTTTAAAAGCTACAGACAAAGCTTCTTTCAAGCCAAGCTTTGCAGCTTCTGCTGTTCTTACATTTGCTCGGACAGAGACATTCATGCCGACATATCCAGCTAATGCAGAAAGTATCGCTCCTAAAATAAATCCGATAGCTGAAGTTAATCCTAATCCATACCAAAGAATAAAGAAAAGAATTATAGCTATGGCACTGATTGTTTTATACTGTCTATTTAAATAAGCTTTTGCACCTTCAGATATTGCAGATGCTATATCTTTCATCTTTTGATTACCCTCACTTTTTTTAAATATTACTTTAGCAAGGAATAAACCATAAACTATAGCTATAGCAGAACTAATAATTGCAAACAATAAAAATGAATTCATATTTTTTTATTTGTTATTAATAATATCGCCTTATTGACGACCCGTCACAAAGACGGAATTTTAATTTTTAATTAAATTTCTTCTTCTTTTACTTCTACGTTTTCTCCATCGGTAGAAGCTAATTCTTTACCATTTCCTTTTATATCTATTCTCCAACCAGTTAATTTTGCAGCAAGACGAACATTTTGTCCACCTTTACCGATAGCTAATGAAAGCTGGTCTTCAGCTACTTCCAATACTGCCTTATGATCTTTTTCATCTATTTCTATTGAAAGAACTTTTGCTGGAGAAATAGAATTTGAAACAAATTGTTTTGGATCTTCTGACCAAGGAATTATATCAATTTTTTCTCCCAAGAGCTCTTGGGTAATAGTATTTACTCGAGTACCTTTTTGACCCACACAAGAACCGACTGGGTCAATATGATCATCATTTGAATATACTGCTATCTTAGAACGGGCACCAGCTTCTCTCGCAACAGATTTTATTTCTACTGTTCCGTTTTCTATTTCTGGGGCTTCTATTGAAAAAAGTTTTTCTATAAATTTAGGATGAGTACGAGAAAGACGTAGATTTATACCCCTTGCTGTGTCTTCTACTGAATATAGATAAGCACGTATGCGTTGACCTCTTTGAACAAATTCTCCTGGAATTTGTTCTTCAGCAGGCAATATTCCTGTTGCACGATTAAAATCAACATAAACATTTCCTCTTTCTATTTTTTGTACTATACCTGTGACTATTTCTCCTTCTTTTGTTCCATATTCGTCTATTATTGAAGTTCTTTCAGCTTCACGAATTCTTTGAATTATAACTTGTTTTGCTGTTTGAGCTGCAATACGTCCATAATCATCTTTTGATTCAAGAGGGAATACGACTTCATCATTTAATACTACATCCTTTTTTATTTTTTTTGCGTCTTCTAGCATTATATGATGTTCGCTATTAAAACGTACACGTTGGTCACTCTCATCTTTTACTGAGTATTCTTTATTTTCTTCCTCTTCTTCATCTATTTTTGCAATAGTTTCATCAACTACTATTTTTATTTGGAAAAAATCTGTTTGACCTGTTTCTAGATCAAATTTGGCACGAATGATTTGCCCTTTTTTGCCGTAATCTTTTTTATAAGCAGCAGCCATTGCCTGCTCTATTGCATCTAGAATTTTTTCTTTTGGAATTTTTTTCTCTTCTTCTAGCTGTTCTAAGGCTGATTTAAATGTTTTTATATCTAACATACATTTATTTTTATTAAATTTTTAAAAATAAAAGCCCTGTTTCGACAGGACTCATATGGTATAAAGATACCACAAGCTTTGCTTTAACGCAACCCATTAGGGCGGAGGAATTGCCTCCGCCCTTCCGTCCTAGATTATGGTATACTTATTATATGGCTTTTAGAAAACAAAGTTTTGCTATTAATGAATATTATCACTTGTATAATAGAGGAACAGAAAAAAGAAAAATTTTTCTAGATAAAGGAGATTACAGGCATTTTTTATTTTTAATGTATGTTTGTAATACAGAAAAAAGCATAGAATTAAGAAAAATTGGTGAATTTTTTGATCGTAAGGGAGCCATTGTTGATATTGGTGCCTATTGTTTGATGCCAAATCATTTTCATATTCTTGTGCGTGAAAAAATAGAAGGAGGAATTTCAAAATATATGCTCAAATTAATGACCAGCTATACAATGTATTTCAATAAAAAATATAAACGAACTGGTAAACTATGTAAGGGAAAGTTTAAATCAAGTTATATAGATAATGATAATTATTTAAAATATTTATATTCTTATATACATTTAAATCCAGCAAAATTAGTAGATAAAGACTGGAAAGAAAATGGAGTAAAAAATATTAATAATTTATTGAAATATGTTTTTGAGTATGAATATTCGAGCTTAAAAGAATACTCTGATTTAAAGTTTAAAATTATAAATCCATCAAAATTTCCAGATTATTTTAAATATCCTAATGATCATAAAAGTGAACTTTTTGAATGGTTAAGTTTTAAAGAAATATAAAAAGAGTTAGGGCGGAGGAATTGCCTCCGCGTTGAAACGAAAAAGAGGCTTAATAATTTAAAAATTATTAAGCCTCTAGGATGATATTTCCATTAAATTTCCTTTTTTAATGTTGAAGAACTATTGTTGAAGAACTATTTAAGCAGGATCATTTTTTTTGTTTCTACAAAACTTCCTGCTTGAAGTTTATAGAAATACGCACCACTTGGAAGATTAGAAGCATTAAAATTTACTTCATAATTTCCAATTGGTTTCTCTTCATTAACTAGGGTTTCAATTTCTCTTCCAAGAATATCGTAAACCTTTAAGGTCACTAAATTCTTTTCAGGAACTTGATAATTGATCGTTGTTGAAGGGTTGAACGGATTTGGATAATTTTGACTTAATACAAATTCAGAAGGAATCTGTATTTCATTTGGCACATCTGTAATAGATGGCCAGATGTGTTGGAATGGATCTACTAATATAGTATCTCCATTGTTGTAGACAAAACGAAGGTTGTTTGCTTGAAGCTCTATTCCAACATAGCCAGAATCTGTTGCGTAAGAGGCAAAAGCTAAGCCTATCGCGGAAACAGTGTTTCCACGAGCTCCTATCCATTCTCGTTTTATAGTTTGCCAACCAGAGATATTTTGAATAGGACCATAAGAATATCCTGCTATTCCATTTTCTGTTGTATCTAATATACCTATACATAAGCCCAACCCTAAGTACCCTGGAGTTGTTATCTTAGTAATATTTATATCAATAAGAATTTCATCAGGCCAAGAATATTTAGATTGTGTTAGTTTTGCTTTTGCAAATGTATTTTGTGACACCCAATCACCAGCTCCTCTTTTTATTGTCCAACCATAAGAATTGAATCGTTGAACAGAATCTGAAGGACTTGGTCCTGGTTGAATATTCATACCTGAATTTTCAGTATCAGGTATTTCTAGTGAACCAGCAAAATCCCATCCATTTACTCCATATAAACGAGTAGGTTCTTGTGGAACTAACGAGATTGGTAGCAACATAAAGATTGCTACTATAATAATCTTTTTCATTATTGCTCCTTACATATTATTTATATTTTATTTTCAAAAAACTTACTTTCTTAGTAAGAACATATTTGCTATATAGTATACCAAATATAAGCAATTTGTCAATGTCAAGAGTCTTAAAACATCAAATAACCTAATATTTTCGTTAGTTTATCCACAGTTTTTTCCACTTTTTTGTTTATATGAAGTATAATATTATTATATTAATTTAATAATTAAGAAGAGGTAAAAATATATGAATAATAAAATTTTTAATAATATTAGTAAATATAAATTTTTCTTTATAATATTTGTTTTTGTATTTGGAGTATTCTTTTTAAATGTTAGTAATGTCTTAGCAGCGCAGGATACAACACCACCAAGAGTCGCATATACTTATCCAGATAGTGGTGTATTTAGATATCCAGATCTTAATAAACCTCCTTATATTCCTGGAACATACAGTTTTCCTAGTAATGGATATAAAGTAACGATTTATGCCTTTGATGGAGCAACAGAAATGGAATATTGTATTAACTATAGTCCTTATTTATCTAATTGTACTTCTTTTACTAGCACTAAGGTCACGACTTCTCCTGGTTTTTTTGCTGTAGAGGTAAGATTAGATTATCCAAAACAAGAAATGGGTATTTCTTTTAGAGCTAGAGATGCAGCAGGCAATTGGAGTATAATGTTGAGTCCTGTTTTTGTAAGAACAGCTGCGACACCTAGTGATGTTGCTGTGAGTGGATTTTATGAACCTCCTACTAAAAATCAGACAGGAGTCTATGGTACTTTTTATGATAATTCTAAAGAATATTCTACTGATGGTAGCGATGAACATTTTGCAGTTTATAGAGAATTAAATAATAGTGGTGTTTGGACAATAGCAGCAAGTAGTGTTTTAGGTTTTGCAACTGGTGGGCATACTGGCCTTGTAGAATTTGTAGATACAAATCCACCATGTGGAGCATTGAGATATAAGGTCATGGTTTCCACCTTTAATTCAAACCTTGGGACTTCATCACCGAGTGCAACTTTTAACCAAAAGGGTATCTGTTCTATCTCTGGATCTGATATTACTCTTACTGCAGGAGAAACTAAAACTGAAACATATACTGCTGTTGTTTCTAATATAACTTCGGTTGATTGGATGCCTTTTCCAATTATTAATTCACTTTCTTTGTCTAATGCTGGAATAAACATTTCTAGAAGTCCTCAAACAACAAGTAGTCCATTTAATACTATACTTACAGTCAATGCTACAAATGCCACTCCTGCAACTGGTCAGATAACACTATATGCAAAAAATGCTAATGGTACTGAATCTAACCAAAAGACAATAACTGTGACAGTGAATCCTTCAACGAAACCCGATCTTACTGCTGGTGCCGTCACTCCAACTTCAGCTTATTTTGGAGTAGCTAAAACTTATTCAGCAACTATTTCAAATAGTACTGCTTCTACTGGAAAGTCTTTTTCATATTTTTTCCAAACATCACCAGATGATATGTTTGCTGCAGCAAGTTTGACTAGCTATCCAGCTTCTACTATGACTACTTTAGATAGTGGTGCGAGTGCTACTGCGACTTCTCGATCCATAACTTTTGTTTATAATCCTGATTATTCACCTGCTATAAGAGTTTGTGCAGATTTACCTCCTTATAATAATGGTGTTGTTTCTGAGTCTAATGAAAATAATAACTGCGGTGCATGGACACTAATAACTGTCGCAGCTCCTCTAAAACTTACTGTAACAAAAACAGGTACAGGTACAGTTACCTCAGATCCATCAGGAATTAGTTGTGGGACTGATTGTACAGAATCATATAATTACGATACTTCAGTTACACTAACTGCTTCAGCAGGAATTGGTTACACATTTACTGGTTGGTCAGGAGCATGTACTAACACCACTGGAAAATGTACAGTATCTATGACGACAGATAAGAATGTTACGGCTACATTTACATTAAATAAATATTTACTTACTGTAACAAAATCAGGCACAGGTACAGTCTCTTCAGATCCTACTGGAATTAGTTG
>LBOM01000004.1 GCA_000989515.1 Candidatus Nomurabacteria bacterium GW2011_GWE1_32_28
CCCATTAAATAACTTTCTCCAAGAGTTTGCATTCTACCAGATATAAACAAATCATCATTTGTTGGAGTAGTTAATGTAGTACTTCCTGCATCACCAATTTGAATATGCCCTGTATCTGTTTTAACAACTAATGCATCGTAAGTATCATCATATTTTAATCCTCCATAGTTTGATAAAGATGTAGCAGTGTTATAACCATAAACTCTAAACTCTCTATTTTCTCCAGATGTAGAATTTCCAAAAAGCATCACTCCGCCTGTGAGATCAGTAGATTCATTTCCTAAACGTAACCATCCTGTGCCTGAAGAAACTTCAATCAGTGCATCTGATCCTGTATGAGTTAAAGATAAATATTTATTATCTGTAGTATAACCATAGATTCTTAATTCATTATCATCTATTCCTGTTGAACTTCCTATGTTTGTGATTCCGCCTGAAGGATTTAATGTGAAATATCCTGAAGCATCTGTGTCTAAGGTAGAATTGTTCGAAGCATCGTATGAGATTTTAAATTGTGGAGTGGTTGCAGAAAAGACTTCAAGTTTAGTGGAGGGAGTTGATGTGCCTATCCCCTGTAACGGAAAAATAATTTCCATTTCCAGCATAATCCATATCCCCAAAAAGAACTGACAAATTTCCTGCAGCCACACTTCCACTAGTTTTAAAAATATTTTCTCCATCTTCATCTCTAAAATTAGCTATAGTTCCAGAATTTTCTCCTGTAACACTAAAGGTAGCTGTTTCGTGGGTACCAGAACCAACAGATAAAAGTGCAGGAGGACTCGTCGTCCCGATGCCGACGTTGCCCTTAAGTAAAGTCTTAGTAATACTATCATTTCCTAAAGTAACTGAATTACTTCCAGCACCTATAGCACTAGCTCCGATTACTATTTCATTATCAGTTCCATCGGCACTTGCTTTAGTTGCGTATCCTATATATAAACCATTATTTCCTGTAACTCTGCCAGTTAACCCATCTGTGAGGTATCTTCCAGCATAATGACCTAAGGCAGTATTGTTGCTTCCTGTAGTATTAGAATAAAGTGCAGAATTACCTATTGCTGAGTTACTACTACCTGTAGTATTAGAATAAAGTGCAGAATTACCTATTGCTGAGTTATCAGTACCTGTAGTATTATTTAGAAGTGATTGCGAACCTATTGCTGTATTTCTATGACCCGAAGAATTACTATAAAGTGATTGATATCCTATTGCTGTATTATTGTCGCCTATATTTTCTGCTGCGGTTGTACTACCTCTTAAGCTTTGAAAACCTATAGAAGTATTGTAATTAGTCCAAGCTCTTGTTGCAGGGTCTACATTAAGTTGAGATTCAAATCCAATTGCTACACCGCTATGACCCGATACATTAGAATAGAGAGCCTTATAACCTATTGCTATATTATCATAACCTACAGTATTAGAATAAAGTGCTTGGTTGCCAACTGCTACGTTATAAGTACCTGTAGTATTATTATAAAGAGATTGATATCCTATTGCTGTATTATCATATCCTGTAGTATTAGAGTATAAAGAAGAAGCACCTAAAGCAGTATTTTTTGCACCTTTGTATGTTTCTCCAACCACTCCAACAGAACTTAATCCGCCACCACCGATAAATATATTATCTCCATCAGAATCCGCTCCTTTATAAGAAGAGAACAATATAGATGTACCATTGGTATTGATGTTAATGTTTCCTGATACGTCTAGTTTTTGAGTAGGGGATGTCGTCCCGATGCCGATTCTGTGATTTGTAGAATCAATAGATAAAGTATCTGTATCAAAAGATAAACCGTTGATTCCTCCAGTAAGAGCAAAATTTGTATCATTAGCAAAAGTCCAAGATCCAGAATTAATCGTAGTAGTATCATCGCTTGCATCACCTAAGGTGGTAGTGCCACCTACGCTCAAATTACCAGTGATGTTAGAATCCTTAGAAATATTTAATGTAGCTATAGTGGCTATATCTGTAATATTTACTGTACCTGAAGTAAATTCTTTTGCTGATAAAAATGTTGAAGATAATACTGTACCTCCAGAAAAATTACTTGATGATGGAATGGTTCCCATCGGTGCATAATTAACTGGAATAGGAGTGTATCCACCACTAATATTTAAACCTGAATCTCCCTTAGGTCCAACTGGTCCAACAGGACCTTGAAGCTTAGAAAGTAAATCATCTGGAAGTCCTACCGTAAATAAATTCCTCAAAGCTGAAAGTAAAGCGGAATTACTAATCGATGTATTTGAATTTAAAGATGATTTAATGTTTTGAATTATGGAAGAATTGTTATTAGAATTTAATGTAAGTACTGATTGATTATTATTTTGATCATTTTTATTTTGTAATATTGAAGGAGAAGATGCTTTTTTTACTGTATAACAGTTGGAATCCATCGGACCACAACCACCCCATGGAGTAGAATATGCACCAGGGTCTAGAATGTTACTATCCAAAGAAAAATAAGCAATTGGATTTCCTGCAAAAACAGTAGACACACTAAAAAAAAGATTAAAAAATCCCAAAAATAAAAGCTTTTTCATTAATAAACTATTTATCATAATTTTTTACTATAATCTTTTGATTATATCAATATATCACTCATTTTAAAAGATAAAAAATACATAAAATATGTGGATAAACTATTTTTAGAATATAAAACAAGAGAAAATTAAAAAAAATAGCAAATCCTACCATTCACTTAGACCACGAAGTCGAGAACTCAGAAAGTTTTGTATCTATTAGATCAATATGTTAATAAGTCTATTCTTTATGTAAATTATTTTTTTAATATATGATCCTGAAATATATTTAAGAACAGTTTCATTCAAAAGAGCCTTTTCTTTGACTTTTTCTTCATTATCATTTACATCAATCATAATCTCAGATCTAACTTTTCCATTTATTTGCACTGCAATTTTTACTTCTTGATCTTTAATTAAATTTTCATCCCATTTGGGCCACTCTGAAAAATGAATAGATTCATATTTTTTATTTTTAATTCGTAATTTATCATACAACTCTTCCGTGATATGTGGAGCAAATGGTGCTAGAATTTGTAAAAATTTCTTATAATCTTCCAGGTTTACACTCTGTGATTTTTCCATTTCTGTAGTAAGTATCATCATTGAAGAAATAGCTGTATTGAAACGCATATTTTCTATATCTTCCGAAACTTTTTTAATTGTTTTGTGGAGAAGTTTTTCTAAAGATTGCGAAGCAGAACTTTCTTCTTGCGTTAGGCCTTGCCCAACGCAAGAGATATTACTATTTCTTATTTTATTTTTTTCATTCGTAATTCGTAATTTGTAATTTGTAATTATCTTCTCCCCTATTCTCCAAACTTTTTCTATAAATCTTCTTGAACCAATAATACTTTCTGTACTCCAAGCAACTGATTCTTCAAAAGGGCCCATAAACATTTCATAAATACGCAAAGTATCTGCACCATAAGTTTTTACTATATTATCTGGATTGATGACATTGCCGAGTGACTTTGACATTTTTACTCCCCCTTCACCTAAAATCATTCCATGAGAAGTTCTTTTTTGATAAGGTTCAACAGTTGGAACAAGTTTTAAATCATATAAAAATTTATGCCAAAAACGTGAATATAATAAATGAAGCGTAGTGTGCTCCATGCCTCCATTATACCAGTCAACAGGTGTCCAATATTTTAATTTCTTTTTATCAGAAAAAGAAATCTTGTTTTTAGAATCTATATATCTTAAATAATACCAAGAACTCCCTGCCCAGTTTGGCATGGTGTCTGTCTCTCTTTTTGCTTTACCTTTACATTTGGGACATTTTGTATTTACCCATTTTGATATCGCAGACAAAGGTGACTCTCCTGTATCTGTAGGTTTGTAGCTTCTTACTTCTGGTAATTTTACTGGCAAATCTTTATCTACTACTGGTACGAGTCCACATTTTTCACAATTTATAAGTGGTATAGGTTCTCCCCAATATCTTTGACGAGAAAAAACCCAATCACGAAGTTTAAATTTAGTAACAATCTCACCTCCTACTTTTTTAGTAATTTCATCCTTATTCACCAAAGGTTTATCTATAATTGGTAAATTAAATTTCTCAGCAAATTCTCTGTCACGTGCATCATGTTGTGGTACAGCCATCACAGCACCAGTGCCATAATTTACCAAAACATAGTCTGCAATCCAAATCGGTATTTCTTCATTATTTGCAGGATTAATAGCTTTCACACCTTTTATTTCTACTCCTGTTTTTGTTTTATCTTCAGAAGTTCTTTCTAGTTCAGATTTTCTTTTTGTATCCTCTATATATTTTTTTATTTCTTCAATATTCGTAATTTGTAATTCGTAATTCGTAATTAATTTATTTATTAATTCATGTTCAGGTGCAAGCACAACGTATGTCACACCAAAAAGAGTATCTGCCCGAGTCGTAAAAACTTTAATCAAAAATTGGGGAGTAGAGCTTTTTTCGGCATACGCAATATTAGATTCAGTTATCATATTCAGGTTTGAGTGCGAGCCGTGAAAAAGCTGCTGCTCCGTAATTTTTAATTTAAATTCAATTTCACTTCCTTCCGATTTCCCTATCCAATTCCTCTGTTGACTTTTTACACGTTCTGGAAAATCAACTAAATCTAAATCTTTGTCCAATCTATCTGCGTATTTTGTGATAGCAAGCATCCATTGTTCTTTTTCTTTTTTCTCTGTTGCACTTCCACAACGTTCACATATACCACCCACGGCTTCTTCGTTTGCAAGACCAATCTTACAAGAAGGACACCAATTGATAGAAGATTTTGCCTTATAAGCTAAACCCTTTTTAAAAAATTGTAAAAATATCCATTGAGTCCATTTATAATATTCTGGATCTGTGGTATTTATTTCTCGAGTCCAATCAAAAGAAAAACCAATCTCCTTCAATTGTCCTCTGAATGTATTTGTATTTTTCTTTGTTACAACAGAGGGTTTTTTCCCTGTTTTGATAGCATAATTCTCTGTAGGTAATCCAAAAGCATCCCAGCCAATAGGATATAAAACATTATATCCTTCCATTCTTCGTTTACGAGAAATTATATCCATAGCAGTATTGCTACGAATGTGTCCCACATGGAGACCGTCCCCAGATGGATACGGAAATTCTATCAAACTATAAAATTTTTTCTTTATTTGCCTTGAGTCTATTGAAGGATCTTTAGCTTTATAAATTTTTTTTTCTTCCCATACTTTCTGCCATTTTTTTTCTATTTTTGTATGATTATATTCTTTCATAAATTATAAAAACTTTCTTATTTTATTACATTCTTTTCAAATGGTGGATATATATCTTCATCTATAATTCTTTCAAAACAAGTTCTTCCTACTTCATGATTCCAAGATTCATTAACTCCTCCTTTGTATGGATAAGAACTTGTAGAAATATCTTTTTCATAAACTGATATAGGAGTGACTCCACCATAGTAAGCACCAGACTCTCTCCATCCTTGTGGCATGGGCATGACAAAAGTTGCACAAATTTCAAAACTTAATTTATCTTTTACAAAATATTCATAAGTACTACCATTTTGAAATTCAGGATCAACTGGTAAAGAATAACCAGTCATTGGATTAGAAAGATCTATAAGTTTTTCTGGTAATTTTTCTTTTTGTTGCCAGTAATTAATAACTTGCCATTGAATACTTTGTAAATCATTTATTCTTTTATCATCTAAACGAAACAATCTTTGTGTTTTTGGACTACCCATAATCACAAAGCTATAAAAAATAGATGCGATAACTAAAACAATACTTATAAACCCAAAAATAATACTACTTACTTTGTGTTTTTCCTTTGGAGTCTTTATTAAAATATAGTGATAAACTCCAATTAAAATCGCAACTAAAAATACTGACAAAACTTTATAAATAAATCTAATAGTTGTTTCTCCAGAAATAAAATATCTTACAAGAACAACTAGGTCTATCGCCATAACAATAGAAGATAAAAACAAAATAATATATGTTACCCATTTTCTAATTATTTCATCAAAATACCCCATCTCTCCTTCTGTAAATTTCCTCCAAAAATAAGAAATAACAAAAAATATTGGAAAAAAAATAATAAGTGTAGCTAAAGATGAACGAATACTTTCATAGTCGTATGTAGAATAGCCATATTGATAGATAGAATTTAAAATATCTGGAAATTTCTTGTTTAATGTGCCAAAAACAAGGCTAAGAAAAGATACGACAGAAGTTACTAATGTAATTAATAATCCTAAACATAAAAAGAAAAATCCTATATTAAGTTTTGGTTTATTTGTTTCCATTTTTATATTATAACATAATTATTCTATAATATAAAATGTGTGTGAAAATTTTGATCTTTTTAATTTATTTTTAAAAATTAACAAAAAAATAACTTTAAAAAAGTAAATAAAAAAATTAATTTTTCTCCCAAATAGCAGTGTTCGCAAGTGGAATAATACGATTATTAGACTTTTCTAATATTCCAAGCTCTCCTTGTTCTACTATACCAGTATGATTTTTCATCATATCTTTTAGAGCATAACCTAATGATAAAGAAGAAGAATCTATCGCATAGGAAGTTATAATGACAAAAAGTGGATCATCACTTAAAATTTTATTAATTTGAGATAAAAGTTTTGGTAAATTCTCTTCAATCTTCCAGATTTCTCCTTTAGGACCTCTGCCAAACTTGGGTGGATCCATAACAATAGCATCATATTTATTTCCTCTTCTTATCTCCCTTTCAATAAATTTCAATGCATCATCTACAATCACACGCATTGGAAGACCTTCTAATCCTGATAGTTCTTGATTCTCTTTCAACCATGTTATTGTCTGCTCTGAAGCATCTAGGTGTGTCACCTCTGCCCCAGCCCGTAATGCAAAGAGACTCGCTATACCGGTGTATCCAAATAAATTAAAAAACTTTATTTTTCTTTTTGATTCTTTTATTTTTTTCTCAATAAAATCCCAGTGAGTTGCTTGTTCTGGGAAAAATCTCATATGACGAAAGGGCGTCGGAGAGACAGAAAATTTTATATCTTTATAAGACATATCCCAACTTAAATCAATCTCTTTCCCAAGTTTCCACCCACCTTTTGTTTCACTACTTTTTCTTGAAGCAAAAAATACACCATCAGCTTTATCCCATTCTTCTTTTGGGAGAGTTTTTTCCCAAAAAGCATCCTCATGTGGACGTATAAAAATATATTTTCCAAAACGTTCTAATTTTTGATGCTCTCCTGTGTCTAAAAGTTCATAATCTTGCTCACCAACTTTTTCTGACGGCCAATCTTTAGAATAAAAAGTCTTTATTTCGTTTTTTTCTTCCACTTTTTTCATTATATAATTATATCAAGAATTCTATAACATCTCCATCTTTCACAACATACTCTTTCCCTTCTGTTCTCACCCATCCTTTTTCTTTTGCTTTTGTATATGAACCAGCTTCCAATAATTTATCCCAACTTATTACCTCTGCTCGAATAAATTTCTCTTTAAAGTCTGTATGTATCGCTGTACCTGCTATGGGTGCTGTAGAGCCTATCTTTATAGTCCAAGCACGCGTCTCATCTTCTCCTGTAGTTAAGAATGTTTCAAGACCTAAAAGCTTATAACTTTGTTTAATTAATTCATCAAAACCTTTTTCAAATACGGGATCAATCTTCACAAACAAAGGGTTTTTTCCAGAAATATCAGGTAATTTTATATCCACATTTTCACCAGCTTCTGAAGTATTCAAAACATAAAGCATCGGTTTTAATGTTAATAAATTTAAAGATTTTATTTTAAACTTTTCATCATCGATCAAATAAACCTCTGTGGCCATTTTTCCTTCTTCTAAAACTTTTATAACTTTATTTAAAATAATTTCTTCAGCAATTGCATCTTTATCTCCCTTTTTAACATCTTTAACTAAATTAGAAAGTCTTTTTAAGACAGTTTCCATATCAGCTAAAACAAGTTCTAAATTTATTACTCCTACATCTTGTATTGGATCAACTTTATTTGATACATGGATCACAGAATTATCTTGAAATGTACGCACGACGTGAGCAATGGCATCTACTTCACGAATATTTGTTAAGAATTTATTGCCCAAACCTTCCCCCTTTGAAGCACCAGCTACAAGCCCTGCAATATCAACAAACTCTATTACAGCAGGAATAGTTTTTTTAGATTTTGAAAAATCTGAAAGCATTTGAACTCTTTCGTCAGGCACAGGCACGATACCTATCGATGGATCGATAGTACAAAAAGGATAATTTTCTGCTGGTACACTCTTTTTAGTAAGCGCATTAAAAAGTGTCGACTTTCCGACATTTGGTAAACCTACAATTCCTATACTTAGAGAAGAACTTGACATAGATTTCGCTTAAACTGATAATGCCATAAACTTGTAATGACTTTCGACTGGCAGTTGCTTGATTGACTACTGTTCTAATAAAAGCTTGTTTTAACTCAAAACTCAAATTTTCTAATCCTTCAACAGCTTCTTTAGCAAATACTTCAACTTCATCACTGCTAGGTAATAGTATGTCATTTTTAGGTGTTTTCTCCAAATTAGCTTTAATTATTTGATCTTCAAATTCACGAATTTTTACTCGTATTGGAGCTACAAATTCTTCAAACTGTTTAAGAGAAATAACCTCTTTAGAATACGCAACAGCAAAGCGACTTTCTTGTGCTTGTAATTTCGCTATCTCGTCCTCAGTACTTTTAATATTGATGGTTGAATTTAAGATATTATTACTCTTATTTTTTTCTTGCCATTTTTTAATTTGCTCAGAAAGTAATTCAGGTGAACTCATTATCATTTTAAGTCTATCCCATAATACCTTATCAGTAATTTTCGCATTGATTCCACCTTCTACACAGCTAGGAGGTAAAGGAAAACTATGAACTCTATCAGTACATCTATAATAAAGATGCTTGCCATGCTGTGGGCCTTCCCCTGCTCTACGTTGTCCACACAAACACCAAATTTTACTAGCAAGTAAATAATGGTTTTTCGTATTTCTTCCAAGAGTTGCAAAATTCTTTTTTAATCTCAACCCAGCACGTTCAAACAAATCTTTCTCTATAATAGCTGGAACAGTTATTGCATACCATTGATCTTTTGATTTCATTCTTCTGCTGGATTTTTCTACTTTTTTATATTTCTCATTTTTAATTGGATTTATTGGCACAGTAGCATAAGATGCACCCCAATAAGTTGTACCGATAAAAACTTCATGTCTTAAAAGAGTGCTTAGAGTACTTGTATTCCAAACTCCTCTTTTGCTTTTTCGAGGTTTAATACCAAGATCTTGTAATTTTCTTACAACTGCTCGAAGCGTAAGACCATCATCTGCCACCCAATGAAATATATTCCTTATAATTTCAGCTTCACGTGGATTTATTTCATAGTGGCCAGAAATATAATCGGTACTTCCCCTTTTACCTTTGTTAAGAATATAAGTATAGCCAAAAGGAGCCTCTGTCGTAAGAACTTGATTATTTTTTACACGATTAACTTTACCAATTCTAAAACGTTCAGTAATTTTTGCTTTTTCATATTCAGCAAATAAACCTCTTACACCGAACAGAAGTTTATCACTAGCATTATTTACTGGTGGCATCGTTACAAAAAGAATTTCAATTCCTATCTTCTTTAATTCATCAATAACAAGTTGCTGATATACAAGCTGTCTACCAAGTCTATCGGGGTCATATACAAGAACAGCATCCCACGCTCTATTTCTCGCATCGTGACGTAATTGATCGAGACTTGGTCTGGCAATAACATCCCCACTCCATCCCTCATCAATATATTCTTTAATAATTATATATCCATTCTTTTTAGCAAATTCTCTATCTTCCGAAAGTTGTGCCTCAACTGTTTTTTGATCTTCTTGATTTGAAGTTGATACTCTTGCGTAGACAGCTATAAACTTTATTTCTTTTTTTATTACATTTTCCATTTTATTATATTCATACTATTAATAATTTAATTCCCTACTTTGTTTCGACTCAAACTCCTAGTTTTAATTACTTCTTCAAAAAGCATCGCAAAGACACTCTCTATTCGTTCCTCCATATCCTCATCATCATCTTGCCAATATGTAATTTGAACTCCTTCAACCACACAAGAATCAAAAGTCATTTTGGCTTTGACTCCAACTGAATCAGAACAAAAAACTGAAAGAGTTTTACCCTCTGTTTCTTCTTCTGATCTATTCACATAGTTTTTATTCATTTCTTCCATATAATTTAGTTTTTATTCTTCTTATAATCACCCATAAAACCTCGCTCCAGCCAATAGGCGCCACATAAAGCATATATAAACCCAGAAAGGCATAATTTTGCCATCAGCTACTTTATAATAGCTATAAATGCCTCTTTTAATTTGGCCATTCATCATCATAAAGTTCTGGGTACTTTCTAAAGATAGCTCTATTTGAGTTAATTTCTTCTATTTCGTCCACATACATGGTCGAATCTTCTTCAAATTCTTCTTTTTTATCCATATTATTTAGTTTTTAGTTAATAAAGCTTAAAAACAAACGAAAAAAGCCCCAGTTTCTACGCAGAGAGAATATCCGTTAAAATAAGACTCTCTATGTAGAAATTGAGGCTCTATATATTAACGGATATTTAGAAACTAAACCTTAAACACTGTTCTCAAGAGAGATAGTCCGAAAGATTTCAGACTAGAATCGACCGAATATCATTTCATATAGTACATATCATTATATGTATATTTTACCATAATTTTAAACTAAAAACAAACGACATTTTATTTCCACAAAACAACAAAATAGCCTTATAATAAAGGGTATAATACAGATTAGAGAAATTAAAAAATGATGCTATTTTTTACATATTTTTTGTAGCAGAGCTTCCTTATTTCGCAACCTAAAATACCACCTAGTAACACCTTACCCAGAGCTAATAAATAGTTATAAGATAGCAGATTCGGCAAAAACGCCCTTTCCATTCATAGTAAAGTATTGATTTCTTCTAGTAAAAGCACCTGAAATGACATAAAAAAACGGCAATATCCCGATAAGGAACACTACCGTTTTCTATCTACCTATTCTATTATTTCCACCTAGCCATCAGAAACTCTAAAATAGCCTCTTCTGCCTCTCTCACTGTTAATGAATCCAATTCTGCAAGTCGGTTCTCCCGATCTACTTCTTCTTGGATATTTTGATATATAAGAGAGGTTAAAGTATTCTTCTGTTTTTGACTTATTATTTCTTCCTCGCCCATATATTCTTCTGACGGAAAGAAATAGTTTCTTCTAGGACGACCAAAATTAGCCGTTAATGTTTTTGTTATCATATATTTGTCTTAGTTAATAACAAGAGCTTTGGTTATCGTTATAATGTTGTTTTCATAAGCTACTTCTACAGGGTCGCCTACTCGAAAGCCAGAAGATAACAGAAAACGATTTGTAATTCTTAACATCGGTTTCTGCTTACCCGCATAAATGGGACACTTAAAAAGATATCCATTAGCTCCTGGCTTATAAGTCACAGTCATTCTTCTAATTTGCATATTGTTTTGTTATAAAGTAATAATCAACTTTCCATTGGGCGAACTTGTAAGTGATAAAACAAGGCAATTCTCTTGGGGTATCGGGCAATGATTTTACCCGACTTGTCTTTCTTCTCGATTATTACTTTAGAATGAAGAGCCTTCTGAGAAGGCATGACATAGTAGCCACTTTTCTGCCATTGCCTGTAGGTAGCACAGTTTGAGTTTGCATCATATCGTTCCGCTTCTTCTTCCGACCAACGTTCCGCTATTTGCTTCTTCACACTCTCAAAGTTAGCGATACTTCCACCAAAATTAGTTTCAATTTGAATTTCTTTTGCTTTAACCATAGATAGATATTGTGTTTATTAATAAAGAAGCATCACTCGACTATGGTGCTTGAGATTTGTGCAATGTAGCTTCTGCAATTTGCTACTTATTGCACTTACATAGTTTTGAAGGGGTGCCAGGGGCGTGGTTCGATTTAACTTCCACCCATCCGAGGAACATCCAAGGATATGGTAGTAACCATAGGGTTGAAAAAAATCTTGGATTTGTTCTCTATTTCAGAATCAAAGGCCGAAAAAAAATTCTAAAAAATTTATAGAAATTAGGGGGTTTGCAGGAGTCCAACAAAGGTGTATTATTGTAGGTATAACTGAATAAAAAAGTAGCCTAACCCTTTAGTGATAAAGGTATGGTGAAGAAGTCCACTACAGCATAAAAAACTCCTAGTCAGAGTTTCGCTGTAGTGGCCGTACTTGGAAACAGGTACGAGTGGTCGAAAGATCACTGATCTGGCTGGGAGCTTTTTATGTGTAAGCTCCAGCTAAGTAGTTTTATTTCCATGAACTTAGCTGATAAAGAATATCTTTCCTCTCTGGAGAAAGAAGTCATAGGCAATTACGTTTATTTTTTTAGCCCTTTAGATAAGGAGTATCTTTCTCATTTTAAAGACACGATTGAAACTCTGGAAGAATTAAAAAAATATAAAAGTTGGTATCAACGGATTTTTGATTCTAAAAAATTGTCCGAGGCTAAACGAATTTATAAAGAAGAAATAGACACGATTGTAAAAAAGATTAGTGACTTACATAAAGAACAGAGAGAAGAAGAGCGTTTGCTTTATTCAAAAAAAACTAAAATGGATAAATATTGGCAGCTACGTAAAGAAATTGAATCAATGCCACAGTATGGAATTTGGAGACAAGCAGTACTTCAAAAATTTGGCAGGAAATGCGCTGTATGTGGTTCTACCGAAAATCTGGAAGTAGATCATCGCTATAAATCTTTCTACGCCATTACAAAAGAGTATGGAATCACGAATAAAGTTCAAGCATATGGCTGTGCTGAGTTATGGGATATAGATAATGGAGCACCGCTGTGTAAAACACACCACGACCAAACACCAAGCAGTAGAAAATATTTACAAACTAACCAAAAAACAATATGAGCTATATCAACAATATTCCTACACATTCAGATGGAGATCCATGTCCTGCTTGTGGCTGTGGAGATAAATCAAAAGGAGGTAAATTACGTTTGATTAAGACTAAAGATGGAAGTCGTTTATTTCTTGGTTGTAATAGGTATCCTAATTGTAAATATACTGTCTCAGCTTATTACACTTCTGAGAATTTAGACTTACAGATAGAGCGAGAACTGGAAGAAGAGGAACGAGAACTAAGGAATGCCTTTGAGTAAATATATGAAAAAGAAAATAATTTACATTTCAATACCAGTTATATTTATTGCCCTAGCTGTTTTATATTTCTACTATGGGCCAGCACCAAACAAGCTATCTAAGTGTCCCGATGACTACGCTGACACCGATGCAGAGTTTAATGAGAAAATGGCTGATATGAATAAGTGGACAAATGCTTTCTATGACAATCATCCAGGCGCCACGCTCTCAGATTGGAACAAAGCACGATATCAGTTTTGGATTGATAATAAGTGTACCGAAGCATTAAAGAGATACGAAGAAGCAAAAGCATTATCAAATTAACTAAAAACATATGAACAAAATAAAAATATCAACGATTGTTTTAATAGCTTGTTTATCCTTAACCTTTATCTTTGATGCATTAATTCCAATGTGGTTGGGGGTCTCTCTGGGAGTTTTAAGTGTAGCAATGCTTGTATTACTCAATATTGAAACATTCAAAGTAAAAGGGGTAACAAAGAAACTTTCTCTATACGCAGATGCTATTGTAGGACTATTTCTCATACTGACCTTCATACCTACTGGAATTATTAGCTACACAGTGAACAATTTTCTCTCACATTCTTTAGTATTTATTTTTGCTGGACTATTGATAGCGATACTTGTAAACGCTTTTAGGATAGAGAAAAAGGATTAATAACCTATTTAATAGGGTTATTTTAGTGGTTAATACCAAAATTGTGGATACAGCTGTATCCACATATGATAAGGAGGGTCGGAATAATCTGAATTTGTCTCTAAGTACGCCTATCTTTTTTATTATTTTAAAATATTTACAAGAATAAAAAGGGACTTTGCTATAATGTATATGTTAGTGAATTATCGCTAACCAGGACTATGGATTGAATGCATCTATGAGGTAAGAACCCTTCCAAGATGTATCTAATCCTAGATACGTCCTGAAAGGGTTTTTTGTTTGATAAAAATGAATGCTTGAGCTGTGGAAGTATTATATTGGGATTAATCCTGATACAAGAAAACAAATTCAAAGTTGATCATATCAAAAGCACTCGTACAAATGCCATATCACTGTTCTTAACAACAAATATCGGCTACATAGAGATCGGATAAGCACGTTAAGGGATCATGTTGGAAAAGAGATGAAAGAGCATGATCTAAAATCTAAAGAGTTGAAGGTGTTTTCTAACGAATAGGGGTTTCCGTTAGAAAGGTTACTTGCATAAATACACACTTCAGCAAATGACTTTGGGGTAAAATCCATTGTTCAATCCACCAAACCTAGGCCTAAAAACCTGTCCGTACGCTGGAACGCATAATTATGGAACCATTCCAGCGGAACCATTTGAGTATTTTATTGTTTTGACAACGTTTCATTGTTGCCTTCCCTAAGAGGATGACAATTACCTGCTAACAAAGAAAACATTGTATCGCTTATCCGCGAACCAGACACAGAGATTTTTTATTTTGGATCGTTTGAAAGACTTATCATAACTTCTAGCTTGTTTCTGAAACTAAGCTAAAGGAAATTTCTTTTAAATCGGTCTAAAATGAAGGATCCGAGTTCGGGTCTTTCATTTTTATTACCTTTTTTAAAATAATTTTAAATTTCAAATAAAATACGTAGCTTGTTATTTGAAATAAATATAAATTATGTGTTAGTTTAATATGTTACGCTATTTCTCATTACTATGAGCGTGAGCGTGACTATTGCCTAAATCAGCGTAAAGGCCTAAATTATAATTCTTTAACTATTCTCTCTTATATTAAGAATATCTGGTTCCTTCTGTTTCAAAAAGTCTTGAAAAAGTCCTTCCTGGTTGGATAGGCGATCGAAAGTTCCTTCTTGGACAATTCTTCCATACTCAAAAACGAAAATTCTATCGGTGTTTTTTAATGTTGTTAGTCGATGTGCAATTGTTATTGTAGTTTTGTCTTTGAATAATTGTTCAACATTTCTTTGAATCTTAGTTTCATTAGTGTTATCAAGAGCAGAGGTTGCCTCATCAAGTATCAATAATTCTGGTGATTTTAGTATCAGTCTTGCAATAGCTAGTCGTTGTTTTTGTCCACCGCTCAAGTTATTTCCATTCTCCGCTACTCTTCCTACTAATCCTCCAAGTGAATTTTCTATCTCTTCATATAAATTTGCTAGTTTTGATGCTCTAATAACTTCTTCTTCTGTTATATTTTCACGTTCACAGCCATAGATGATATTATCTCGTATAGTACCAGAAAATATATGCGTTTTTTGTGGTACATATGCAATAAGATCTGCGATTTCTTCTCTGTTTATCGTGGCTAAGTTTTTACCAAAGATTTCCACCTTACCTGAATAGCCATGAACTAGTCTTAAGAGAATTTTTATGAGTGTCGATTTACCGCAACCAGAGGCACCAGCTATGCCGATTTTCTCTCCATTTTTTATAGTAAAACTTATATCTTGCAAAACTGGCGAATCTTTATATTTGAAAGATAGATTATTAATCTCTATCGCAGTGGTATTGTTTGGGATAAGTTTTCCCCCATGATTTGCTTGGAAAGAAATATCTCTTGGTTGATTAAGTAAATCATATAAGTCATTTACCCTTATTGAACTCTCGTGAGCTTCGTCGAGTATACGATGAATCTCTCGCAATGGCCCCGTTATGCTCAAAAATAGAATTGAGTAAACTAAAATATCACCTTTTGTGATTATGCCTTGTGACGCAAGAAAAATCGATAATGAAATTACAAGAATATAGAAAAATCCTTCATTGAGATATTTTCCAGAATCAAATAACGCCATAAAAATATGGTGCCTTATTTCTTTTTTACGCATTCCTTCAGCAACTTCTTCAACTTTTTCTACTTCTTTGTTTTCAGTGTTTAATGCTCGCACAGTTTCAATACCACCCAGCATTTCAACGACTGTACCATCAATTTTCTCTTTACCACGCAATAAAGCAACACGTATTCCTTTTTGCGAAGAAACTTGCCACACGATAAGAAAAAGTCCTACTGGAATTACTAAAATCATCACCCCAGCTAGTAGCGGTTTTTGAATGAGTGCGATAGCTATTGCAGCTAATGCACTGAAGAAAGCAGGAAAGAAATCAAGAAATCCAAGTTTAATTATTTTTATCATTCCCTGTATTGATCTAAAAATTCTTCCGTGTAAAGAACCAATTTGTTGTTGATTAATGTTTGCAATATCTGTTTTAAGTAAGTGCTCAATGACATTTACTGTTTGTTTTTTATCTGTTTGCGTTGCTACATTCTCAACTAAGTATTTACGCACAACATTTAGAGCTTCACGCACAAGGATTATACCGATTATTAAAATAATAAATGGAGTAGCAATGCTTAAACCAATATGTTCTGTGCCAACAAGTTTATCTACCAAACGTCCTAAAATAACAGCAGGTAAGTTAGTTAAAACGCCAATGATCAACATGAGGAGAGAGGCAAAAACCAGAGCATTCTTCTCTGTCCTTTCCATGAGTCCAAAAGTGCGCTTAAATCCATTCATTATTTCAGAGAATTCTTTGTTTATGGTCATAAAAGACTTTTTTGCTTAATCACTTAAATTTAATAAACTTCTTGCTGATAACATTTCTCGCAGTAAACTATTTCTGGCCGATCTGGTGCGTAACTTGTTTCAAATTCTACTTCGCAATTTTTATCACCATGTAAATGATTTTGTTTATTGCACATACATTGCCTATGCCAAAGCTTCAAAGGATTTCTCTGTTTTAATCTTTGAAAGTGTCGACAATTCGGGCACAATCTAGGTAAAGGTAAATTCATTCTGCGATAAAATATTAAATCTTCAGGTAAAATTCTAAAAGCAGTCATACAGTTCTCTTTACAATTTCCTTTATGTTCACAACCAATTACTTCATCTAATATAGAATCATTTATTTCAGTAATGGAATCTGGAATTTCTTCAGAATTTTTTGTTATTCCATAATTTCTCTTATCGTGTTCTCTCCAGTTATAACCATTTTCCTTAGCTTGATTTTGATTTAAAAAGAAATATTCTTGGGCAGTAGTTTCATTATAGCCGAATGGTGAAAGTTCAATAGGAAAAAACTCCCCATATTTATATACTCTGCCCTTTTTGTCCACATAAGGCATATTATTCATATGTTTTATTATTTTTGGTATGAGTTCTTCGTATTCCTCTTTAGTGTACTGTTTATTTAAAATACAATATTTTTTCTTCTTTAATCCAACACAACCAAAAATATATGATGATCCAGGAACGGTAATACTGTAGTTTGCATTATTCGTATTCATCCAATTCCCCCAACCAAATTTACAATTAGATAATCCATCTCCAGACTGCAAACATTCATATACTAATTCAATATTATCTCCGTAATGAGTAAAATCATAGGTAGTTCTTACGGGGCCATTAGAAACAAAAGAACAAAATTTTGAATCTTCTAAGTTAGCAGCGCCAAAGCATGATTTAGAGTTTTTAGAACGTTCCAAGTAATCACCCGTTACATTTGAATTCTGAACTCCAAAATAGTATCTCTTAGGAAATTCCTTCCAAAACTCATGTGCTTTTTCTTTCAGTAAGGTAATATTTTTGTGGGAATCTACTCCAAAAGATTTTAACTTATTCTCATATTCTTCTTTAGAATATGGTTCATTAAAAATATGATAGCTTTTCTTGTGCAAATTTACACAACCAAAACAATTATTACAACCTCTTAGCCCAAATGAGAAAGATACTTCTACACAATCCTCGCAATTTTGCGAGAAAAGAGTCTGATAACAATTTATACAAGTCACTATTTCATAGCAAAGTTCGCACTTTCTGGCCATAGTAATATCTTGGGAATCTTTATCATAAAAAGCTCCGCTACCATATGAAACATTTTCGTCATAAGTTCCATCATGTAGTAGATAACAATTTCTCATGTCATTTGCCATGTTGCAATATTGAGAATTAACCATAGTAGTGCCAAAAGCAAAGAGATTAGGAGCGGGAACTTTATTAAAAAGCTCAAAAAGTTGAGTTATAAAAGGCTTAGAGAAATCTATATCTTCTGCATAATCCAAGGCATCCCATTTATCACTCCACCAACATTTATCGCAATAGACAACATTGTTTAAATCTTTGTTGTAAATAGAAATTATTTTTTTACCACATAAACCGCACTCTCTATTATGAAGGCCCCTTTCATTGCGCCAGGCTAAACGCCTTTGTAGACGACAATTGGAGCAAAAAGTTGGTGGTGGAACATTTACCTTCTCGTAAAACCCAAAATCATCTGACTCAATAGTGAAGTCTATTTTACAATTCTGGCAGTTTTTAGTTTCTGATTCCATTAGTGGATTATAATAATTAAAGTTACTAATATTCCCATAAAATTATTCGTCCCCTTCACCCAACTCTAATCTTTTTATCTGTGGCAAGGCTACTAACCCACTCAAGTCTCCATACATGCCAACTGTATTAGTAATTACTTTTTTAATTTGTTTTTCTCTTTCTGACCAGATTTTTTCGTAGGCTAACCTTTCTTTCTTTAATCCGTTATCCATACCAGTAAAAGCTTCAACTATCGCTTCCACCCTTTGTTTAAACTCTACACCTGTTAAATATGTGTAAAGTATTTCCATTTTATCGTTTTTGCCAACGGACATTGTTTTTTCCCTTGTTACAGATTCTAAATTTACTCGCAAGGCAGTCGCAAGGGCTGTAGCAAGTTTTATATCACAAATCCATACACCGTCACGAAAACCAAAGCCTTTGATATCTCCTGGTAATGTAATAGAAACTATGACAGCAATTTCAGCTTTCATGATCCTTTGATCATCTTTTAATTTCTGTATCCATCCTTCGCTCCACGCTTTGGTTTTTTTTGATTCCCACACAATCTGACCACAATATTTACCAGATTGATTCTGAACCTTTTGTATAATATCAGCTCCACTCACCCCTTTCGGAACTGGAGATATGTCATCAAAAGAAAACTCAGATCTTAAAATGTCCTCCAACTCAAGCTCCAACACTTCTCCCTGTGTTTGTTGTGAACCTTGTTCAAGCTTGCGAGAAAGTTCGTCTTTTGCCTTAGTAGCATCAGTTAAACGTTTCTCTAGTTGTGCAATAATATATTTCTGTTCTTCATTTGCCTTTTTACTAGCTTCTTCTATTATTTGTTTTCTTTCTATATCCAACTGTCTTTGTTTTTCCAACTCAAAGTTTTGTTTATCTTCTTCGAGTTTATTTTTCTCTTTGCGTAAATCCAGTTCTTTTTTGTTTGCTTCTTTTAATTTAATATCTTTCTCCTCTAATTGTTCCTGAAGCATTTTCTTGTCTGCTTCCTTTTCTTTTTCTGCTTCCTCTATTTGTTTTAATAATTTTATTGAATCTCTCTCACTTTGTTTTACCGCACGAGCAAAAGCTTCCTGCTCTATCCCCTTACGCTCAGCATCAATTATTTTTGCTTTTTCTACTTCAAAATTTTTCTTTTCATCCTCAAATTTCTGCCTAATTGCACGAGCTTTTAAAGATTCAGTGTTTGCCTCATCCAACTTTTTATCTTTTTCTTTCATTTGCTCTTCTAATAGTTTAACTTCAGCTGCTGTTTTCTTTTCAGCTGCTGTTTGTGCTTCTTTCCAGAGTGTAATTTTTTCCACTGCAAGTTTTTCTGCCACCTTTTTACTAACTTCACTCTGTGTGTTTTTCTGCAATTCTTCTAGTTTTGCTTTTTGTTCCTCTATTTCTTTTCTCTCTTTTGCCATTTCTATTTCCTTTAGCTTGTTTTCTTCACTAATTTCCTTCTTTATATTTTCTTCAATTTGATGCGTTAATACATCATCAATTGATATTGCTGTTTTACAATTGGGACAGATAATATTTTTTGTGTTATTTTTCATATTTTTTAATTTCTACTTAATGTCTACTACCGCAAGATTTAATAATGGGCCCTGTTTAGTAACAGTACCTTTTTCAATCATTTCGTCCACTAAGTCTTTTACTCGATCACTTTCTTCTGGATCTACTCGATTAATACCAAACAATGGTTTTAAACTTTGAATCATATTGTCATAAGCAAGTCCGAATTGATTTTTAATTAAATATTTAATAGCATTTTTAATTTCAATGGAGCTAATTTGATTTAATTGTCTTTCAACACCATCTCCAGGTGTTCTAAAATTTGTATATTTTTTATTTGGATTAAAAAGAAAACACTTATCCTTTTTACTTTTACTTTTTTCTATTTCCTTATTACTTATCGCTATTTTTATTGCTCTATCAAAATTATTTTGAATATTTGAACCAACACGTCCTACTTTAGTTAACTCTCTTATTCTATCTAACAACATATCGTTGATAATCGGCCCCTCATCTTCAACAATAGAACTAATAACTCCAGCAAGTTCGTATACTTTATTAGTTTCCATAACCATTTTACGATTACATCTAGTTTTAGTTTTTTGATATGGAACACCTGCCCTTTTCTGGATTATAGGAACAGATATTAATTCATCTCCAATATCATCATCGTGTTTATTTTTATCTTCTTTTATCTGAACATTTTTACTTGCATGATTATTTATTGCACGATTTACACTTTCGATAAGGATGTTTGTAGTCATTTCTCGGTTTCTAAACCAATCTGTAGACCAAACTCTATGTAATTTCCATCCCATACCTTCTAAAATTTCCTGCCTTAATATATCCCTATCTCTTGCTGATCGTGAACTATGATAAGATGCCCCATCACATTCTATACCTATGGCGTATCCTGTTGGATTCTTTGGATCTCTTACAGCTAAATCAATCTTGAAAGATCCTACACCTACTTGTGGATCAACTTTAAAACCCCTTAATTCTAATTCACGCTGAACAGAATCCTCAAAATCATTTGTTTCTTCACCTAATAAACGAGCAGGATCTTTAGCTTCATTTAAATAACCAGTTTCAGCATATTGAATATAATTTTTTAATCCAACCGCTCCCTTGTTTTCTGGATTTATTCCTCCTAACTCTGATGACCTAACAGATGTAACTAAAACCGTTTTCCATTTAGCTCTAGTTACTAAAACATTTAATCTTCTCCAACCACCCTCGGTGTTAATTGGGCCAAAATTTAATGTCATTTTACCATCTTGAGCCTTTGCATATCCCACACTAATAATTATTACATCTCGTTCATCACCCTGAACATTCTCTAGAGATTTTACAAAGAATGCATCATTATTTTCAGAATCAAGAAATGGCAGTAACTCTTTATGGGATTGTAATTCTTCTTCAAGTGCATCTTCAATGGCTTCTTTTTGTGAAGAGTTTAACGAAACTACTCCTAGCGATTTTTCTGGTTCTGATTTGAAATGTTTTATAATAAGTTTTGCAACGTGACGAGCTTCTTTCCTATTTACTCTACTACCACCTCTGTCCCATATTCCGTCAGGTACATATTCTAGTATTACTCCAGTTTTCTTATCATCGGTGTTTATTGGTGATGGAAATGTTATTAGATTATTCTCATAGTAATAATGGTTTGAGAAATTAATTAATCTTTCATCTCGACTTCTATAATGCCACCTAAGATCTGTCTCCTGGAAAAAAGGAACTGAGGCTTTGCAATCATTAAGTAAAGATTCGAGTTCCTCTACTTGTTGGTCATCCCATTCATCTGAATCATTTGTTATATTAGTTCTAAAAAAAGAAGTAGGTGGTAACTGGTTTGAATCTCCAGCCACAATAACTTGCTTTGCTCTTAATATTGAAGGTATTGCTTCTGGTGTTGGTAATTGTGATGCCTCATCGAATATAACAATATCAAAATTAAAAGCTCCAGGCTTTAAAAAGGTTGATACAGATAATGGGCTCATTAAAAAACATGGTTTAAGAGCTTGTAAAACTTGTGGAATTTCATTAAAAAGAACCCTAAGAGGTTTAAGACGTTTCTTTTTTTCCATCTCTTTCCTTAGGATCCCCACACCATTTGAATTACCACCCATAGTATTGGCTGTTTTAACTTGTCTAGCAATTTTAGCTGGTTCAGCAATAGTGTTGATTGCTGTAAGACGCATAACTTTTTCATCCAGTATTTTAAATTTATTTATTAAATTTCTTTGAGAGTCTCCAGAAAATTCACTGAGAATCGGTTTTGAGTGAATAATAAAACTAATCCATAATGAATAAAATCTCTTCTCAAAAACCTCGGGAGCGTTTGATATAGTTTTACTATCTAATTTGTGTAAAAAAGGAAGCAAAGAATGATTTGCGCAATGATTTAATATACGCGAAATAATCTGCCAGTCTCTAACTTCTGATTGATTTAAATTGTCTTGTATCGTTTGAACTGAATTCTGAACATCATCCAGGCTATTATTTTCAATTTTTATTTGTCCCATAAAACCTTCTGGCCAATATTCTGAAATAATCTTTTGAATATCTTCTATTTCTTTTTTATTTGAATCTAAGGTATCTACCAACCCAGCAAAATTATTTGAGATTTTTTTATCAAAAACTGGATTTTTAACAAATTGTGTATTTGTGTTTTGCTCCCATCTTTTAATAGCTACTACAGATTCATATTGCTGTTGTATATATAAAATACTTTCAAAAGTAACCGTTTGTGCATTTAATATATTTGAGGGTATTTTTTCTAGCTTTAGTACTAAATCATCCTCACTAGAGATTAACTGCTGAGCTTTAGTGATTGCCTCTTCTAAATGACCACTAGTCACATTAGTTATTTTATCCAATACCCCTTTACATTTTTTCCTATCTTTAAAGAAACGTAAACTTAGCTTGGAATACCAATCTGGATATGTTTCTTTATATTTATTAATAATATCTAGAATTTCTTGTGGAGATTGTGATGTTAATGAATAAAATTCATCTTTATATTTATTCCTTTTTTGTAAAACGTCTACACACTCAATCACTTCATTCAGTCTTATTTCTAATTCTTCAACACTTTTTTTGTTCCAATCTGTTGGTAAATCGTTTATTTTTGTAAGTAATTTAAAAATTTGTGTTGATGTAAAAAGATCGGGTATTGATAAATCAATATTTTTAAAAAAATTAGTTTTTATTATTTCTTCTTGCACAACTTCACAAAAAGTGATTATTTTATTTAAATACATTCCTAAATTTTCTAGAGTATTTAAATCTACACCTTCCGACTTCATGCCACGCAATGGATGATTATCTCTCCCAAGAAACAATTCCGCATTATCACTCACCTCCCTAAGCACATCCACCGTTTGTTCTAGTTCCTTAAAAGACACATTTCCAATATCTACCCATGGTAATGGAGCTTTATTAATGAGAGGAATATTATTTAATTTTTCAAACTTTCCATAAGCATTAAATAAACTAATCGAAAGAGAGTTTTGTGAATCATGTAAAGATTTAACATACTCATTGAGTGAATTTCTGCTTTCAACCAATTTATTAATATCTTCATCAATATTATTTGCTATCTTGATATCATCATATATTTCAAGTGTTCGCTTAAGTTCGTCAATAACTTTCCTTTTCCCTGATTTAACACCATGAGCTTCTAAACAATATTGACCCAAACCAATAGATTGAAGTCTATTATGAACCACATTTAAGGCAGCCATTTTAGCACTTACAAATAACACTTTCTTTTTTTGACCAAGTGCATTAGCTATAATAGATGTTATAGTCTGACTCTTCCCTGTGCCTGGGGGGCCATGTATAACAAGATTTGCATTTTGTGATGCCATAGTAATTGCTCTAAGTTGACTTGAGTCGGCCTTAACAACAGGGACTGGAACAATTTGTGGAGTTTGTAATTCATCTAACTTATCGTCAAGACCAATGTTCTCAATTGCTTCACTATTTAAATGAGCAATAGCTTGAACTAAAGTATTGTTTCTTGCTTGAGAATCTAATAATTTCAGATCTTGATATATTGCTAGGGTTTCAAAGCTAAATATTCCAAGCCAAGCACGTTTTGTAACTTTCCATCCATTTGCTTTTACTTGATCTTCAATTGATTTCAAATAGTCATCAACTTTATCAAAGTCAAAATCTTCAGGAATTTCTGGTATATTAATTTCTTCTCGTTCTTTTAAATAAAATCTAATGGCAGGATTTATAATCACATCTTCATCCGACATTATTAAATTCATTGGTTTACTTGAACCTTTAAATTCAAGATTACAAGGAACCATTATTAGAGGACTTTCAGATTTTCCCATTAATACATCCTCCCATTCCAAACAACCCATGGCTAAATACAGAGTATTTACGCCTCGTTCGTTCATAGTAAGTTGAGAATTATCAAACAATTTTCTCATCTTCTTGCGAAGATCGCTCAGACTTGAATATATAAAATCTAAATCACCTTCATGAAAAATGTATTCTTCATTTTCAACAGGAGTTTCTTCATCGGTAGAAATAATTCTTTTGGGCTTTTTTTGAACAAAAGGTAATTTCAAAATACTACTGTCAGTTAGTAGCGTTTTTGTAAGATTACTTAAATCTGGAGAGTTAATTTCAAGTTTTGCTGTTCGTGACCGATTAAGACCTAAAAGTGGGTTCGACTTTGAAACATCAATAAGCCGTTCTTGCCACCTCTTCAAAATTATTCCCATTTGTTCTGGAATAGGCATAAAATTTATTTGCTGAGTTTTAATTATATTAACTTATATTAAAACTTTGTTTATTCTACCACTTTTAGCTTTATTTTAATAGTGATTTTTAGACAGCAAAAAACTAGCAAGAATACCAATTCTTGCTAGTTAAGTTGCTTTAAATATGATCATTGGATACCTTTTTGAGCCGTTTAAACCCATAATCCACTCCTGTTTTAAGTAGAGGAGGAAGTTCTATTATAAACTCAAAAGGAATCTGTTTTAAGGCTATATTGTTGTCTGAATAATGTCGTGTTGTGTTCGTAGAGTGCCGATTGATAGCGACATAAGTAAAATATAACAGAAACTTAAAACTTAAACTAGTTTTTTGAGTTCATCTTCGTATTTTTTCATAACCATCATTCCTGCTGTGTTTTGATCCATTCCGCTTTTTACTTTCTCTTGTATCTCTTCAGCTATCTTTTTAAAAAGTTCTGGATTCTTTTCCATCATACTTATAAACATCTCTATTTGTGCTTCTGGTACACCTTGAGTGCGAAGCATTTTTTTAAGTAAAAAATTCTTAAACATATAAATATTATATATTATTCATCTAAAATCTCAAAATCATCTCCATTTACAATGGAAACAGATTTTCTATTGTTATTACGAATATAATATGTAGCACTAGCACCTATACCAAGAAAAATAAATAAAATAAATATAAAATATATTAAATTATCTTTTGTTGGTACATCACTTTTGACCGCACTTGCTAATAAATCATTTTTGGGGATATCTGTATCAAGAACATTTTGTAATAAATTTGTATTATTATTAAAATTATTATCTAAATCACTTTGTATTATATTATTGCTAACTTTTGATATAGATAAATTAACCTTGCTTGTATTCTTACTTGAAATCTCTGTTGGCAAAATAGAAACAATAGATGAGTAATTAAATATAGTTTCCCATTGTTTATTTACTAATTTTAAAGTGTCTTTATCTAAAATATTAAAATTGGTTATTTTAGGTGATAAAATAATTTTCTTTTTCGATTCTAAAATAGTATTTTTAGGTAAAATAAAACTTTTTTCATTACTTAAAAGAGCCCACCCTGAAAAATCTACAGCGTAATTGGTATTATTAAAAATTTCAACAAAGAAATCTTTTTCATCACCAACTTTTGATATTAGAATATCTGCGGGTACTACTTTTATAGTTATTTTATCTATTGCATCAGGTTTTATAGAATAATAATTTGTAAAATATTGCACGGTTACAACATATTCACCTTCATAAAAAAACGTATGTGTAAATTTATTTGTATTGCTTGCTTTTGTTTCATTTGAATCCCCATCTCCAAAATTCCAAAAATATTTACCATAAGAAAGTGGCTCATCAGAATATCCTGTTGTATTTATATCAAAATCTAAAGGAATACCAACAAAAGTATAAAATTCAGCTTTTATTTTTGTTTTGATCTTAGGGATCTCTGATGTTTTTGTATTTATAATTGTTTCAGTAATATTTTGAATACTATCAATATTCGTCGTTGTATCATTATGTAAAGAAGAAGAAATATTTTTTAATCCTGGGGTAGCAACACCAGACAACCAAGAATTGCTTATCTTTGATAAAGAATACCCAGATTCTTTGCCACCACCCAAAGAAGTATCATATGTCACAAAATCAATAATTTGTTTACTAGAATCAGATATAGCTTTATATGTATTATATTTTAAACTATCATCTGGTAGAGAAAACTGAGATGAACTAAAAACCATACCTGAAAAAGAATCCCAGTTTGATGTATTTGTTATTATTGCATATTCCCCACTTCCCAAAACTCCAGATCCTTTTTGCAGTCTCAGTGGAGAAGAGTCATCTTTATTATTAAAAAATCTCCAATCATTGATATCTACAGAAGTATTGCCAGAATTAAAAACTTCCATCCATTCATATGCACCACCCTCTGTAGGCGCATACATTATTTCATTTATTAATATATTAGCAAAAGCAATATTAAATCCAAAAAATAAAAAAACTCCCAAAAAAACTAGGATCATTTTTTTATACATAGTCTTTTTTTATTATTTAATATTATGATATAATCATAGCATGAATATGAAAAAAATAGATTTTCTAGCTATTGGAGATACTGTCGTAGATGCATTCATAAAATTAAAAGATGCACATGTAAACTGTAAGATAGACAAAAATGCCTGTGAGCTATGTGTACCATTTGGAGATAAAATCCCATATGATTCATTACATGTTATCTCTGCTGTTGGTAATAGTCCAAATGCTGCAGTTGCTGCCGCAAGACTAGGACTCTCTACAGCACTCATGACAAATATTGGTGATGATTTAAATGGAAAAGAATGCTTAGCCGTACTTGAAAAAGAAAACATAGACACAACATTTGTAAAAATAGAACCAGGAAAACTTACAAACTATCATTTTGTACTTTGGTATGATGTTGACCGCACAATATTAATCAAACATCAAAATTATGAAAGACATTGGCTAAACACTAAAGAAGCAAGTGATCTATCTTGTCCAACTTGGATATATTTAAGTTCATTGGGAGAAGATTCTCTACCTTTTCATTCAGAAATATCTGATTACCTAAAAAAACACGAAGATGTAAAACTTGCCTTTCAGCCAGGAACTTTTCAAATTAAATTTGGAACAGAAGCATTAAAGGATATCTATTCAAAAACTGATGTGTTCTTTTGCAACAAAGAAGAAGCAGAAAAAATATTAAATATAGAAAGCAAGGACATATTAACTTTATCGAAAGGCATACAAGAACTGGGTCCTAAGATAGTGGTGATAAGTGATGGATCAAATGGTGCATACCTCTACATAGATAGAGAACTTTGGCATAATGAAATTTATCCAGATATAGCTCCACCAGTAGATCGTACAGGAGCTGGGGACGCATTTTCCTCTACGTTTACTTCTGCTTTATGTTTAGGTAAAACTCCTCTTGAAGCATTTTCTTGGGGACCAATAAATTCTATGTCTGTTGTTCAAAAAATAGGAGCACAAGAAGGATTACTTTCACGCGAAAAATTAGAAGAATATCTAAAAATTGCACCAAATGATTATAAAGTTAATAAAATAAAATAATAAAATGAATGAAGGATTTCCAAATGAAAAAAATATAAAAAAAATAGATGATTTAATTGAATCTAGACAAAAGCTCTCTATGGAGCTTGAAGGATTAAAAAAAGAAACAAATACAGAAAAAGAAATATTTAGAATAAATGAATTAGAAACAAATATCAAAGGAATTGAGAATCAGTTAAAAGAGATAGTAAATAATTAAAATAGTCAAAGAAAAACCAGCTATTAGCTGGTTTTTCTTTTTAATACTTTTTCAACAGCAAGAATAATATCAGACACATCCATATGATAATATTTTATTAATTCATCAGAAGTTCCTGATTGACCAAAAAGATTTTCAACACCAATAAATTCAATAGGTACTGGATAGTTTTGTACTAACACTTCTGCAATAGCCGAACCCATTCCACCATTTATCTGATGTTCTTCTACTGTTACTATTGCTTTACTTTCTTTTGCTAGTGCTATTATTGCTTCTTTGTCTATAGGAGAAATTGAAGATAAATTCATTACTTTTGTTTTTATTCCAATAGCCTCCAATTCTTTAGCAGCAAGTAATGCTTTATAGGTCAAACTACCGGTAGCAATGATACCAACTTGAGCTAATCCAACATCTGGCATCCAATATATTTCTGCTTTTCCTATTTTATAAGGAGTTTCTTCTGTTGTAATTATCGGTGTTTTTTCTCGAGCTAAACGTAAATAAGCTGGCTTTTTTGTTTTAGCCAATACTAAAGTTGCCTTTTTTGCTTCTATTGAATCACAAGGAGAAACAACATCCATGTTTGGTATAACTCGCATTAATGCAATATCTTCTAAAGCTTGATGAGTACCTCCATCAGGACCAACCGAGATTCCAGCATGACTTCCAACCACAACGACTTTTCTATCATTGTATGCAATAGTTGTTCTTATTTGTTCCCAATTACGTCCTGGAGAAAACATCGCATAAGAAGAACAAAAAGGAATCTTGCCCATCGAAGCCATACCAGAAGCAACAGTCGCTAGATTTTGTTCAGCAACACCCATCTCTATAAATCTCTTTGGAAATTTTTCAGCAAATAAATACATCTGAGTAGATTCAACTAGATCAGCACAAAGAGCTACAACATTTTCATCTTCTTCTCCTACTTTTAACAATCCAATACCAAAACCTTTTCTTATAGGTGCTTGTTCAACATCTTGATTAAACATCTTAGGATTAAGTTTTAATTTAGGATTAAGCATTTTTTATTTTGAAAGCTAAATCTTGTAATTCTTTTAGAGCATTTTCTGCTTGCTCTTTGTTTGGTGGCATACCATGCCATTTATAATCTCCTTCAAATTCTTTTATTCCTTTGCCAGGAATAGTGTGAGCAATAATTACAATTGGTTTATTAAATACCTCATGTGCTTCTTTTACTGCTTCATCTAAATCTTTGAAATCATGTCCATTAACTTCTATGACATACCAATTAAAAGCCCTCCATTTATCTACAATGGGTTCAAGAGGCATTACTTTTTCTGTATTTCCATCTATTTGAATATTGTTTTTATCTACAACAGCAATCAAATTATTTAATTTATTTTTTCCAGCAAACATGACTCCTTCCCAAGAATTTCCTTCATCTAATTCCCCATCTGACATAAAACAATAAATATATCTATCGCTGTCTTTTCCATCAATTTTATCAGCAAGCGCCATACCTGCTGCTTGAGAGAGCCCAGAACCAAGTGGTCCAGAAGAATTTTCAAGAAATGGTAAGTATTCTCTATGTGGATGTCCTTGTAAACGACTTCCTAACTTACGTAAAGTTTTTAATTCTTCAATAGGAAAATATCCCGAATATGCCATAGCTGCATAAAGAACTGGACAAATATGTCCATTTGATAAAACTACTCTGTCTCTCTCTTCCCATGATGGATTTTTAGGATCATGTTTTAAAATATGAAAATAAAAAAGTGTAAAAATATCTGCCATACCAAGAGATCCTGCTGTGTGTCCACTTTTAGCTTCTAGTAACATTAAAATAATACTCGTACGAATTTCATTTGCTTTTATTTTAAATTCTTTGATTTTTTCATCAGAAAGAAAAGTCATTCTTTTAATTATAACAAAATAGATTTGTAAACACTATAAAAATAAAAAAAATATTATAAATTTTTAAATTCTTCTATTGTTTCCATAATATCTTCTGAATTAAAAATAGAAGAACCAGCAACTAATCTATCTGCTCCAGCTTTTATAAGCAAAGATGCAGTTTCAATATTTACCCCACCATCTACTGAAATAACAAGATCAGGAAATTTTTCTTTTAGTATTTTAATATTATCTAAAACTTTTTTATCAAATTCTTGTCCCTGAAAACCAATCTTATTGATACCCATACATTGTACAAAATCAATATTTGAAATTAATGGAAAAATTCCCTCAACTGGTGTTTCTATGTTTATGGCAACACCTATTTCCATTAGTTCTCTTATGTAAATGTCTATGCCTTCCAAAAAATCTCCAAACTCTTTCAAATTCCCAACTGATTCAATATGAAAGATTATTCTCTTGGCTCCTAATTTAGTATAGATATCAAAATTTTTAACCGCATCAGATACCATAAGATCTAATTCAAAATCAATATCTTCCCAAAAAGGCATACCTTCTTTTTCATTTAAAATCTTATTAAAATGTTCTTCTGTCGAAGTATTACCAAAAGCAAAATCAAAAGGCCAAGTTTTTGATGATACAAAAATTCCATCACAAATATCTATTTGCACAATAGGAACTATTCCACGTACAAAAGCAATCTTGTCTTTTAGATCTTCATAATTTTTCGGTAATATTGCTGGAACTATTTCAATCATTTATTTTTATATTTTTATTTGATCTATCTTTTCTAAACGACGAATATGTCTTTCATCAAAACTAAAAGGAGTACCAAGCCAAAGAGCAACAGTCTCCATCATGCTTTCTTCTGTAAAATATCTAGCACCAAGAGAGAGAATATTAGCATTATTGTGTTGTCTTGATCTAACTATTATATTTGATTCATTGTCTACGACACATTCAGCCTTACCATAATAAGCAACTGCTCTTACATTTGGAAATCTATTGGCAGCTATTGCTTCTCCTTCTCCTGTGCCACCTAATATTATACCAACTGACTTCGTTGGGTTAATAGAAATTTCTCGTGCAACTGGAATAACAAAATCTGGATAATCATCACCCTCATTATATTCATATGCACCCTTGTCAACAACTTGATGACCTTGAATTTGTAAAAAAGAAACTAATTTTTCTTTTAATACATACCCAGCATGATCTGTCCCAATAAATATCTTCATAATATAATAAGTATACCACTTTTAAAATATTAATAATATCTAATTAATACTATTTCCTGTTTTTATTACATGATCCACAAGAGTATGGGTATACCCCATCTCGTTGTCATACCAGCCCAACACTTTTACAAGATTACCATCCACGACTCGTGTCATTTCAAGGTCTGCAATAGATGCGTGAGATTCTCCTAAAATATCTGATGAAACTAATGGCTCTTTTGTAACAGCAAACAATTTCTCCCATTTTTTATCTTTTGATGCTTTTTCTAAAATTTCATTTACCTCTTCTTTTGTAGTATTTTTCTTTGAAATAAATGTAATGTCTACGATTGATCCAGCTGGTACAGGAACTCTAATAGATATACCATCAAACAATCCTTTTAATTCTGGAAAGGCTTCTGTCACAGCTATAGCAGCACCAGTAGATGAAGGTACTATATTTTGTGCAGCTGCACGACCTTCACGTAGATCCTTTTTACTTGGACCATCCACAAGTGCTTGTGAAGCAGTATATCCATGGACAGTATTTAAAATTGCTTTTTCTATTCCCAAAGATTCATGCAAAATAGCAATTAATGGAGAAGCTGCGTTTGTAGTACAAGAAGCATTTGAAGTAATATCACAAGTGCCAAATTTCTCTTCATTTATACTAAGCAATATTGTCTCACCGTGAACTGATTGATCTCCACCCTTTGATGGAGCAGAAATCACAACCTTTTTAGCACCTTGATCAATATGAATTTTTGCTTTGTCGTAAGAAGTAAATAATCCAGTCGATTCTATTACGACATCAACATCTAAATCTTTCCAGGGAAGCTTCGTCGTATCTCTTTCAGAAATAAATTTAATTGTTTTTCCATTAATTACAAAATTATTATCAACAACTTCTACTTCATGATTCCAGTTTCGATAAACTGTGTCATGACGCAAAAGATAAGCCAAACTTTCAATAGAGCCTAGATCATTAACAGCGACTATCTCTATTTCAGGTCTATCCCATGATATTTTTAAAAACGCTCTACCTATTCTTCCAAAACCATTTATAGCTACTTTTATTTTTTTCATAATTTTATATCTAAATTTTAATAAATACATTATATCAAAAAATAAACAAAATGTGCTATTATAATAAAAATGTCAGAAGAAGATAAATCAAAATTTATACACCTACACACACATTCACATTATTCCCTACTAGACGGGCTTTCTAAGCTTAAAGATTTAGTTGCACTAGCCAAAAAGAATAAAATGTCAGCTGTAGCTCTCACAGATCATGGCAATATGTATGGTGCTATTGAATTTTATAAATTAGCAAAAAAAGAAGGTATCAAGGCTATTTTAGGAGTAGAAGCATATATAACTTCTGGTTCTCGAAGAGATCGAGCAGTCGAAAAAGATGGAGGTAAACGTTATTATCATCTAACTCTTCTTGCAAAGAATCTACAAGGATATAAAAACTTAATAAGATTAGTAACTATCTCAAACCTAGAAGGTTATTATTATAAACCAAGAATGGACAGAGAAATCTTGGGAAAATACAATGAAGGAATTATAGCTCTTTCGGGATGTCTTGGTGGTGAATTGTCGCAGAGTATAGTTCGTAATGATTTAGAAAAAGCAGAAAAAATTATTAAAGAACATCAAGAAATATTTGGTAAAGAAAATTATTTTATAGAAATTCAATGTCATCCGTCTGTTGAAAACGACAAACACGTACGCGAAACACTTATTAGTCTTGCAAAAAAACACAATATACCAATAGTTGCAACACAAGATTCTCATTATCCATGTAGTGAAGATCATGATGCACACCATACTTTGCTTCAAATAAACACACAAGGCGACAGCAAAGAAAAATCAAAATTTGAATTTTCCAGTGATGATTTTTCTTTTTTTGATGAAAAAAAAGCGATGGAGCTCTTTAAAGATATACCAGAAGCCGTAACCAATACTCTAAAAATTGCTGATATGTGTAATGTTGAATTAGAACTTGGAAGTTGGGTTTTTCCTGATTTTAAAATTGAAGAAGGAAAAAGTTATGATGAAAAATTACGCGAACTCGCATATGATGGTTTTGAAAAAATCGGAATAGAAAAAACTCCAGAAACATTAGAAAGAGTAGAGTATGAACTTTCAATTATTTTTAAAAAGGGATATTCACCATACTTTTTAGTGGTTGGTGATTTACTAGACTATGCTAAAAAAAATGGTATTTTAACTACAATCCGAGGATCGGTCGCAGGTTCTATGGTTACATATCTTGTTGGTATAACAAATGTTAACCCAATAGAATATAAACTTCCGTTTGAAAGATTTTTAAACCCATTTCGTCCATCTCCACCAGATATAGATATGGACTATGCAGACAATAGAAGAGATGAAATGATAGAGTATGCAAAAACAAAATATGGAGAAGATAAAGTAGCACAAATAGGAACATTCGGTAGTATGATGGCTCGTGGTTCGGTAAAAGATGTCGCTCGTGCACTTGGTTATCCTTATACCGTAGGAGATAGACTTTCAAAAATGATCCCAATGGGTTCACAAGGAATGCCCATGACGATAGATCATGCTATGGAAATAGTGCCAGAACTAAAAACAGCATACAAAGAAGAAAAAGATACAAAAAAAATTATTGATCTAGCAAAAAAATTAGAAGGTTCTGTGAGGCATATTTCTGTGCATGCAGCTGGAGTAGTTATCGCACCAAAACCTCTATATGAATACACACCAACACAACTCGACCCTAAAGGTGGGAAAATAATTACTCAATACGACATGCATAGTGTTGAAGATGCAGGACTTTTAAAATTTGATTTTCTTGGTATTAGAAATCTAGCAATATTAGGAGATGCAATTAAACTAGTAAAAAAATTCTACAATATAGAAATAAACATAGAGCGTATTCCACTTGATGATAAAAAAACTTTTGAACTTCTAGCCTCTGGACAAACAGAAGGATTATTCCAATTAAACGGTGCAGGAATGACAAGATATTTAAAAGAATTAAAACCTAGCTCTATCCATGATATTAATGCAATGGTTGCGCTTTATCGTCCTGGGCCCATGGAATCGATACCAGAATACATAAAACGTAAACACAATAGAAGACTAGTAAAATATTTAGATCCAAGAATGAAGAAATTTTTAGGAGAATCTTATGGACTTATTGTTTATCAAGATGATCTTCTTTTTTGTGCAATAGAACTCGCTGGTTACAATTGGGAAGAAGCAGACAAATTCCGTAAAGCTGTCGGTAAAAAAATACCAAAAGAAATGGCAGACCAAAGAGAAAAATTTACAAAAGGTATAATTTCAAATGGACAAACTCCAGCATTTGCAGAAAAACTCTGGAAACTTTTTGAACCATTTCAAGCTTATGGTTTCAACAAGGCACATGCTGCTTCATATGGAAGAGTCGCATATCAAACAGCTTATATGAAAGCAAATTATCCTATTGAATACATGACAGCAATATTAACTGCAGAATCTGGAGATGTAGAAAAAATCTCTGAAATAATAAACGAGTGTAAGCATATGAACATACCAGTACTTCCACCAAACATAAATGAAAGTTATGGGGGTTTTACTGTAGTAAGAGATCAAGAAAAAAATATTAGTGAAAAAATAAGATTTGGATTTTATACAATAAAAAATTTAGGTACAGATATCTCAAATGCAATAATAACTGAAAGAAAAGTAAACGGAAAATTTAAATCAATTACTGATTTCTTGAATAGAATAAAACACAAAAATTTAAACAAAAAATCAATGGAAGCATTGATAAAATCCGGAAGCATGGATGAATGGGGTGATAGAGGAGTCTTCCTTGCAAATTTAGAAGACATGCTCGCTTATAATAAAGAATCTGGAAATAAAAATGAAAATCAAATTTCTCTTTTTGGATCTCTTCCAGAAACAAACATAGAAACACTCAAATTAAAAGAAGCCACTAAGGCCAACCAAGCTGAAAAATTACTATGGGAAAAAGAATTATTAGGACTTTACATATCAGGACATCCATTAGATAGAATAAGAGAAAAATTAGAGAGTCGAGATATAAATATCAAGAAAATAAAAGAAGAAATAGGAAATGGACGAGAAGTGACAATCGCAGGAATAATAGAAACTTCTAGACAAGTCATAACAAAAAAAAATGACCGTATGGCTTTCTTAAAAATTTCAGACTTTACTGATTCTATTGAAGTAGTCGCATTCCCTTCTATTTTTAAAGAGTCTGTAGATATACTTGTCCCAGAAAAATGTATAGCATTTTCTGGAAAGGTTTCTCTTAAAAACGGTGAAAAAAGTATAATAATGGAAGCTGTAAAAGAAATATAAATCAAAAAGCTAATTATACAAAGACATAGCTTTGTCTTTTCCCTCTGTTACAATAGTTTCAAGCGCTTGCGCTACTTTTTTAGAAAGTTTTTTAAGCTCAACTAATTCTTTTTCTTTATATTCACCCAGCAAGAATTTTAAGACATCTTTCTCCCCTTTTGGTTTTCTTAATTTTCCTGATGGTGTCTCAGGAGAAATTCCAATTCTTATTCGTACAAATTCTTTTGATTTTAATTTTTTAATTATTGATTCAAGACCATTATGTCCACCAGAACTTTTATCATAAGATATTTTCATTTTTCCGATGGGTAGATCTATGTCATCATAAATAATTACGATATCTTTAAGATTTAATTTATGTTTATCTTTCAGAAAAGCTACAGCTACCCCAGAATTATTCATAAATGTAGTGGGTTTGATATATTCAGCAGGTTTACCTGCAATATAATCTTTATAAAAAAGAGCTTTAGTCCCAGAACTTTGTTTCCATTCAATCTTTTTACTTAAAATAAAATCAATAATCATAAAACCAGTATTGTGTCTACTGTTTTGATATTCTTCTCCTGGATTTCCCAAACCTACAATAAGCTTCATTTCTTTATCATAACAGAAAAAATAATTACGAATTAACAATTACGAATTACAAAACAAGATTATACATACTGTCAAGACTTTTTTGTGTTAAAATAACACAATGAATGAAAATAATGAAGAAATATCATCCATAGAAGAAATAAAAATTGAAGATAAAAATATCATAGAAAAATCAAAAAATAAGTTTGACAAACAAGCATTCTGGGAACTTATACGTTTTGCATTAATAGCTTTAATTATAGTCATACCTATACGTGTTTTTATTGTACAACCTTTTGTTGTTTCAGGTTCTTCTATGATACCAACATTTGAAAATGGACAATACTTAATAATAGATGAAATATCTTATAGGTTTAACGACCCAAAAAGAGATGAAGTAATAGTGTTTCGATATCCAAATGATACAACAAAATATTTTATAAAAAGAATAATAGGACTTCCAAATGAAACAGTAGACATAAAAGGAAATATAGTAACAATAATTAATAAAAACCATCCAGATGGACTAATTCTTGATCAATCTTTTATTGAAAATACTTCAAATAATAACACTCATTTTGAACTTAAGGATGATGAATATTTTGTAATGGGAGACAATAGATCCGCAAGTTCTGACTCGAGATATTGGGGAGCTGTACCAAAAAATCTTTTAATAGGAAAAGTATTTTTACGTTTATTGCCAATAAATAAAATTGGATTGTTACCAGGCAATTATAAACAAGTCGAGTAAGTAGATTAAATTTAATCATGAAAAAAATAAAACAAAACATAGTTTCCAAAAGTGTAAAAAGTAAAAATAAAAATATTTCATCACCAAAAGGAATGAGAGATATTGTAAATGAAGAATATTATAATTTCCAAGGTTTTTTTGAAAAAGCACAAGAAGTAGCAGTCTACTATGGTTTTAAACCAATAGAAACTCCAATGTTGGAACACATAGAAACTTTTACATCTGGTATAGGAGAAGGTACAGATATAATAGACAAAGAAATGTATACACTAAAAACCAAAGGTGGAGACCATTTAGCATTAAGACCAGAACAAACAGCATCATTAATGCGATCTTATATTGAGAAAGGTATGCAAAATATGCCTCAGCCTGTCATGTTTTATCAATATGGTCCAGTATTTAGACATGACAATCCTCAACGTGGACGTTATCGACAATTTTGGCAATTTGACTTAGATTCTCTTGGAAGTGACAAAAGTATTATTGATGCACTTGTTATTAAAGCTGGAGTAAGTATCTTAGAAGAAGCTGGAGCTACAAATCTTTCTATCGATATCAATTCAATCGGAGATAAAGAATGCAGAAATGTTTATTTAAAAGAACTTACAAGTTATTACAAAAAACATATTAATAATCTAGCTGCCATAGACCGTGAACGTTTAAAAACAAATCCACTTCGTATTTTAGATTCTAAAGAAGAAAAGACAAAAGAAATAAACGAAAATGCACCAGATGCTATTAGTTTTCTTTGCGCTCCTTGCAAAAAACATTTTAAAGAAGTATTAGAATATTTAGAAGAAATGAATATTCAATACAATATAAATAAAAATCTAGTACGCGGCCTTTCTTATTACACTCGTACCGTTTTTGAAATAATAGAACAAACAGGTTCTGAAGATGGCACACCTCTTACTTTAGCTGGTGGTGGACGTTATGACTATTTAGCTCGCCAACTTGGAAATAAAAAAGATGTTCCTGCAGTTGGTTTTTCGATTGGCGTAGACAGAATAATAGCTTCACCTTGGTATAAAAAACTTTCTCCTCGAATAATAAAGAAACCAAAGATTTATTTTATACAGCTTGGTTCTGAGGCAAAATTAAAAAGTCTAAATATAATAGAAATATTACGTAAAGCACATATTCCAATAGCTCAATCACTTTCAAAAGACAGCCTAGGGTCTCAACTAGCAATAGCTGAAAAATTAAACGTTCCATATGCACTTATTTTTGGTGTAAAGGAGGCAATTACTGATTCTGTAATTGTTCGGGATATGTCTAATAGATCTCAAGAAACTGTAAAATTAAGTGGGCTTTTAGATTATTTAAAAGAAATAAAATAACTACGAGTTTAACGCCACAAAATTAATATGAAAAAAATAGTTCAAAAAGAAGATAAAGTCCTACGACAATATACAAAAGAAATACCAGTAAATGAAATCACTTCTATTAAAACAAAAAAAATATTAAAAGAAATGTCAGCTTCTTTAAGAAGTCAAAGTGACGGAGTAGCAATAGCTGCACCACAGATAGGATATTCCCTTTCAATTTTTGTAGTTTCTGGAAAAATTTTTCACAAAGATTTTGTCAGAGGAGAAAAAGAATTTGGAAAAATTCCAGAAAATGAGATAGATAAAGATTTAGTTTTCATTAATCCAAAAATTTCTAAACTCTCACGTGAAAAAGAATGGCTACCTGAAGGGTGTCTTTCTGTAAGATGGCTTTATGGAAATACATTCAGATCAAAAAAAGCAATGATAACAGCTTACGATGAAAATGGTAAAAAGTTTCAACGAGGTGCATCTGGGCTTCTAGCACAGATATTTCAACACGAAACAGATCATTTAAAAGGAGTACTTTTTATAGATAAAGCTAAAAATATACGTGAAGAGCTACCATAAAATATTTTTTTTATAACTTTTAATAAATACAATCCTACAAAAAAAATGAGAAAAAAAGATTTAAATTTCATATTCTGGGGAACGCCTGATGTAGCGTCTGAGACACTAGAAATTTTAAAAGAAAATGGGTATATACCATCACTTGTTATCACTGCTCCTGATAAACCGCAGGGTCGCAAAATGCTCATAACTCCCCCACCTGTAAAACTTTGGGCAAATGAGAACAATATTCCATATTTACAACCTGAAGACTTAAAGATCGGGCAGAATGTTGTTTTTAAAAGCATTGCACAGGCTGATGAGCCGAGCATAGCAAATTTTCAGCAGAAAATTATGTGCAGTTTTAAAAATAATATTCTGCCCGATCTTTTTATCGTAGTCGCTTATGGAAAAATTATTCCTGAAGAAATTATAAATATGCCTAAGCTTGGCTCTATTAATATCCACTATTCTCTACTACCAAAATACAGAGGAGCTTCTCCTGTAGAATCAGCTATTTTAAATGGTGATACAGAAACAGGAATAACTATTCAAAAAATGGAATATAAAATGGATACAGGTCCTATTATTTCTCATAAAAAAATAGAGATAAAAAGTGATGAAAAAGCAGGAGATTTGCGTAAACGTTTGATAAAAATTGGTGGAAATTTATTAGTAAAAACTTTACCTAATTTCATAGATGGAAAAATAAATTTAATCTCACAAAATGAAAGTGAAGCTACTTATTGTAAAAAAATTAAAAAAGAAAATGGAGAAATAAACTTAAATGATGATCCTATAAAAAATTATAATAAATTTAGAGCTTATGCCACATGGCCAAGGACTTTCTTTTTTAAAGAAGGAAAAAGAATAATAATCACAGATGCTGTACTAGAAAATAATCTTTTTGTAATTAAAAAAATAATTCCCGAGGGAGAAAAAGAAACAGAATATAAAAAATAAATTAGTACTTTCTGCAACATACGCTTCTTAAAGTTAGTATATTGTTTCCAGGTTGATATGCAGGTTGCAAGAAAGTAGCTAATTTATTTTTTTAATATTTAGAAGTAAAAGGATTTCTTTTGGAAAGACCTTTTAACATTTTTTTAACACTTGAAGCTCCTCTTTTATATAATGTTTGTTTACGTTCTTTACTTTTTCTAATTTTTCTAAAAAGTTCTTCTTTTACTTCATCTACTGCTTGATAAATATCTTCTTTATCAGAGCTAGAATAAAACTTCTGTCCATCTATATTAATCAAACAATCAGAATGAAAAATATCACCACCTTTATGGTGCATACTACTTCTTCCAACTTCAAAATTTACAACAACATAAGCACCTTCTTCATCTATCGAAGAAAGTAATTTCTCTAAATTGGTAACCTTTTTAGAAATATAATCCCTTATTGCAGGAGTCAGCTCAAAATTTTTACCTTGTAAATTTATATTCATATATATATTATACTATAAAAAAATACAATCCAAAACCTATTAATACTTCGTACTATTCATAAGAGTCTTTAAAATAATATCAAGGTCCATGGTAGCAACACCTACAACACGATCACCACCACCATAATAAATATAAAGTATTTTTTTACTCCCACTGTGAGCAGATTTTACAACCATACCACAAGGAAATACTACATTGTTGACTATACCATTAATTTCATATTCTTCTTTTGGTTCAAAAATCGGCTCAGTACTACGTGCAATAACGATAGAAGGATCTTTAAGATCAAGCAAAACACATCCTACACGATAGGTGCTATGACTTTTAGAAACTCCATGATAAAGCAATAACCAACCATACTTTGTCTTAATCGGTGGAGCAGATATACCAACCTTAGAACTATCCCACATATTTACCCTTGGACCGATTATTCTTATACACTTTTTAATTGTCTCATGTTTAAAATCTAAAGATGATAAATAATCACCACAGATTTCATTATCAACACGATGTAAAATAAAATAACCAAGTGGAAATTTGAAAGGTAAAAGACAAGTATCTTTATCATCAAGACCAGCTGGAGTAATAAGAAATGGTTTTTCCCAATTCCATTTATTTGCAACAAAATCTTTTTCTGTAATAGAAGTTATAGCAACTCTTGGAGGTCCGATACTATCAAAAGCTGTATAACATAAATAAATATTTTTACCAATTTTTGTTAATCTAGGATCTTCACAACCAGAATTACCATTCTCTCTTTTTTTATTTTCAAAATCTTCACGTGGAAGATAAATTGGTGAAGACAATCTTTTTACTATATCAATACCATTTTTACTAGATGCATATCCAAATGTAGATGTGTTATCTTGTGACATTGCACGATATACAATATGAACTGTATTATTAAGCAATATAGCTGCTGGATTAAATGTCGCTTGTGACTCCCATTTATTTTCTATTTTAGGCAGAATAATTGGATTTTCAGTAGAACGCTTAAAACGAAAATCATCTCTATGATCATAGTGCATATTAAAAAGAAGATCAGTCAAATTAACTCGTGCAGAACATACAGTCGTATCTGCAGCACCATAATAGATAGTAAGTATGTCTTTATCACTTCGAATAAATTTCTCGATTAATGCACCAGTTGGAAAAACAATATTAGAAACATATCCAGATAATTCATAAGATTCTTCTGGGACGATCATAGGACCAGTAGTGCGACCAATTATTTTAAATGGATCTTTCAAGTCAAATAGAACAGCTTCAATACCAAAAATTCTATCAAAGTTTCCTGGTGTCGGAAAATAATTTTGAATATGAGAATAAATAAATAACCAACCATATTTTGTTTTTATTGGAGGAGCTCCGACTTCTGTGTGGTCATAAGGTGTACGTCTTAAATCAAGAGTATATTCATCAACTTTCTTTTCCCATTTTTCCCAAAATGTTTGTGACCATAGTTCTTCTATTTTATCTAAGGTGGCAAAAACAATCTTGGCAGGTGGAGAATCTGTATGATAAGAAAACATAACCACAATTTTACCATTTATTCTTTCTGGAAAAAGTGTCATCGCCTTAGCATTAAAAGGAGTCACGAGGTGTCTCTCTTTTATCTTTTTAAAATCATCAGAGACAGCTACAGCAACCTTTATACACTCTGCATTAAATGGAAATTTTGAAAGTGCAGTATAAAAAGTATAAAACTTTCCTTCAAAAAAAGTTATTCTAGGGTCTTCACAACCAAATCTTTCCCACTCTTCTTCTGGTATAATAAAAGGTTTTCTATCTTTAAAATGTATCCCATCCTTACTTTCTCCGATACCTATGACTGAAATTTGTCGAGGGTTCTGTAATGGATCTACTGCGGAGATAGCACGATAAAGTCCATAAATTTTTTTATTATATCTAATTGGACAAAGATTAAAAGTTGCAAATTCTTCCCAATAATGGTCTCTGTCGGGAATCAATATTGGATTGTGTTCTGATTTTTTTACAACAAACATATAATTTATTCAATCTCTAATAATTTTTTATTTTTTAATTTAACAACCTTATTTTTCTTTAGATCTTCAATTAGTAATGAAAGCTTAAGAGAAGCAACACAAACGACACTATCAGCACCACCATAATATACAAATAATTCCCCATCTTTTACCACAGCACCACACGAATATATAACACCTGCTTTAAATCCTTCATTCTCATAATATTCATCAGGTTCTAATATTGGATTTTGTGATTTATATAAAATTTTTGTTGGATCCTTAAAATCAAGTATCATGGCACCAAGCTTATATCTATTAGGATCTTTTTTATCCATTGCATGATACAGAACAAGCCAACCAATTTCAGTTTTAATTGGAGTAGGACCAACTCCTCTTACCATATTATCCCAAGAGCTTTTCCACGAAGGACTACTACTATGTAAACTATTAATAAATTTAGTATCATCAAACTCTTTAAAATCTTCTATGTAATCTATCAAGATCTTTGGAGAGATACTGTGCAAAATAGCAAATTTACCATTTATTTTTTCAGGAAATAAAACCCAATTCTTGTGAATCTCTCCTGGTGGGGAAATTAAAATTGGTTTTTCCCAATTCCATCTTTTTTTCTTAAAATCATCTAATTTTATTGATGTTAAGGCTATACGAAGTGATCCCCAACCATCAAAAGCTGTATAGAGCATGTATACTGTATAGTCAATCAATGTGACACGTGGATCTTCGCATCCACCATTCCAACCTCCACCCGACACATAATCTATAGGATCACCTGATTTTATAAATTTACCAAATTTATGATAAATAGAATGTGTCGGTCTATCTCTAAAATTATGACCATTTATACTAGAGGCATACCCTAACACAGAGACATCATTATCGCCAATTGCTCTATAAATAAGATGAATCTTACCATCAGCCATAAATGCTGCTGGATTAAAGGTTGCTTTTGATTCCCAAGAATACAATCGTGGTTCAATAATTGGGTTATATAGTGATCTTTCAAGTTTTATTCCTTTTGTTTTTTTAACTATTTTTTTAGAAGATTTTTTTACAACTTTCTTTGTTGTTTTTTTTGTTTTAATTTTAATAACGCTTTTTTTAACTGTTTTTTTAATAACTTTTTTGGGAATTTTTCTAACTAACTTTTTTGTTTTTTTCTTTAGAATTTTTACCATGTTATAGACATTATACCCCGTAGTGAAACTTTTTTAAAGTTCTATTACGGGGCATACTACTTTTTTAATTTATTTGAGTATTCTTTTAAAAGCTTTGAAGAACTCTTTATCTTGCCACCTTTCCCAATATTAAATACCATTTCTATGCCAAGTCTTTCACAAACTTCATATTCTGAAGATGGCAAATCATTATCATCAGGTTTCCTATCTCCGCCATTAGCAAAAATGTGAGGTTTAATCTTTAACAATTCTTTGCAAACACTAATATCTTTCGTATTCTTCTTATGACTAGACACCACTACTTCATCCACACAATGAAGGGCTTCTATTATTTCTTTCCTTTCTTTATGAGACATAAATACTGGCTTACCTTTAACATCAAACCAATTATCATTATTTAAAATAACTACTAATTTATCTCCTAGTTTTTTTGCTTCCTGCATATAACGAATATGCCCTATATGAAGTGGGTCAAATCCCCCACTAACTGCTACTATTTTTTTTGATTTTTTTTTGAAAACTTTCTTTTTCATATTATTATTATACCAAAAAAGAAGAAATAATTGGGTAATTTATATCTTTCTGATATACTTTATACTATGTATATAGTATATGCTTTGTTGGGTGCAGTTATGGCGAGTGCTGGAACAATCTTTGCAAAATTAGGACTTAAAGGAGTTGATGCAAATTTATTAACAGCAATTCGTGGAATTGTGATGGCTCTTATCGTTTCTATTGCTGCTTTATCGTTAGGAAAACTCACAGCGACTACGTTATCTTCTCTTTCTACTAAACAATGGGTCTTTGTAGTTCTTTCAGGGCTTGGTGGAGCTTTATCTTGGATTTTTTTCTATCAAGCACTATCTGTCGGTCCTACGGTAGCTGTGACTGTCATCGATAAATTATCTATCACATTTACTGCGATTCTTGCGGTAGTCGTCTTAGCGGAAGGTATCACATTACAAGCAGGTATAGGTCTTACACTTGTTGTGTTAGGAACACTACTAGTCGCTATTCCTTGGGAGAAAATCCAAAAACTTTTCTAGAAAAAAGAGTAAATATAAAAGTTTTCGCCTGCGGACACTGACTTCGTTTTGTTCGCCAGAAAATTTTTGATATTTACTCTTTTTATATTATTTAACTAAAAAGCTTAGAGTAGAAACCAAACGTATCTTTTTATATTCAGGTGAACCTGGATCTTTATCAGTAATATCAAATGCTCCTTGATTTCCGCGATGAAGGCCTCCTAAAACAGAACCAGATTCTTTTGCAATTTGTTGTGCTGTATCTTTAGCATTTTTTAATGCTTCAGCCAACATTTCTGGCTTTATACTATTTATATCTGAAAATTCAAATGAAATATAATTCTGATTCATTACTATACCATTTTTAACTAAGATTAAAGTATCTTTAGAAGCAGTCTTAATCAAATCAACTTTTTTGGTATATACAGAAAGTTGAGTAGTTGAGTTATATCTAAATAAAGCATCTCTATATGTATCTTGATATATATTTACAGGAGCTACATTTATTTCTCCATCTTCAAAACCTTTTTCTTTTAAGAAAACTTTTATAGTATTAATATTTTTATCAATATCGGAATATAGAGAATCTACATTGTTTGATTTAGTATCAAAACTAATTGACCATATAGCAACATCTGCCTTCACTATTTTTTCTGATAATCCTTTTACTTCTACATAAGATCCTTGTTTAGAAAAATCTTTAGCAGAAAAGAAAAAAACAGCTGAAAAAATTAATAATATTAAACCTAGAGCTAAAATAGTGTAATTTTTTGTATTTTCCATAATTTATATATTATAACATAAAACAAATCTAATAATAAATAAGTTATACACTATTCTTGTTATTAAACTCTTCCTCTATTTTATCTAAATGACGTGATATTTCCTTTACTTCTTCTCCTATTTCTTTTATTACTTCTGTTTCTGCTTTTATTTCTGCTTCTGTTTTCTCTTCCAATCTTTTTTCTCCTTTAATTCCAGAAATTATCGCTTGGGTACCAATAAAATCAAAAACAAATAAACCTGTTGATAAAAGTAAAATACTACCTATCACTAAAGATAATGGACCATCCCACCAAGGAAGATCACCCAAACTTATAGACCCATTTAATTGATAAGAAAAAATAATTTGTGTAAAAAAATCAGCTGTATGCCAAATACCACGCCAAAACATAACTATACCGACGCCACCAATAAAGGCATAAAGTATAGGATAATGACTCAACCTACCTCTTATTTTATCTTCTAATTTATCAAAAAAATTTAACATAGACTCCTTAAATACATTTTTAATTAATAAAAATTCTTAAAATCTTTTAAGATAAAAATATCTTTTAAGATTATCCACGTTTCTTTCCTGTAGATTTTCCCGCGAGCATAAGCTTCTTTATCTCAATTCTTTTCTTTGTTTTATGAGAACGTCTTGATTTATTCTTAGGACTAAGTGTTGTACTTCTTTTTGCCATATATTTGACCGTTTAAACGGTAATTCTTATTTATTAATAATAAAACAACTTAACTATATTATACTTTAAATACTTATATAACTCAAGAAAAATATCATCAATATTAAATAAATAAACCGAAACTTAAAAATATTAAACAAAATAAAAAACAAAAAGAAAACCCCCTACTAGAGTTAAGTTCTCTTCTGTAGGGGGGGTAATTAATTTTAATTTAAGCTTTATGTGGTGCCATTAGGTGAATTTGGTAATCCTTTCCACCATTTCTTTGCTAAGGAAGGAGCAGAGTCAAAACTATAAAAAAGATATCCACCTTCATTATTCGAAGTTTTAACAGGAATAGCAGGAATCCAAGAGCCAATTAGTTTGATTTCTTTTTCTTTGCACTTGTTACAGAGAAGATTTTTATCCTCAGGGAAAAAATTACGCCAGATTTTAACCCCTGACGTACCACAACTTTTACAGCTATAAGAGCTTAAATCAAAACCATTTAAATAAGAATCAATACTTTTTTTGATTTTCATTTGTAATTCCTTAAATTGTTTGATATTAATTATTGAGTTATTTCTATCTCTAGAATAATTTAGAAACAAAAATAACCCAACAAATAATCAATGGAATTAGTTTTCAAAGATCAAAAAACTTTAACTAGAATAACAACTTTATGATAAAAAGTCAATAGAGAATAAAATTAAATTATTAAAATAAGTAGAGTTGATTTAAAAACTATATTTTGCCGATTAAATCGATTCCTGGTTTAAGAGTTTCTTCTCCAGGTTCCCAACTTGCTGGACAGACATTTCCATCATGCTCTTCAACAAATTTTGCAGCTTCTAATTTACGAAGCATTTCTTTTGCGCTTCGTCCAATATTATTATCATGAATTTCTATTGTTTTTAAAATACCCTCTGGATTAATAACAAAAGTACCACGCAAAGATACACCTTCATTTTCAACATACGTACCAAACATTTTTGAAATATTCCCAGTTGGATCGGCCAACATCGGATATTGAATTTTACTAATCGCAGGTGAATTGTCATGCCATGCTTTATGAACAAAGACTGTGTCTGTACTAATACTCATAATTTCACCTCCAAGTTTTTTTATTTCTTCATAATATTTTTGAGCATCTTCTAATTCTGTGGGACATACAAAAGTAAAATCAGCTGGATAGAAAATTAAAACTACCCATTTACCTCTATAATCTGAAAATTTTATTTTTTTAATATTATTATTCTGATACGCTTCAACTTCAAAATCAGGAATTAAATTATTTATATTCATAACATGAATTATAGCATAATTACTAAAATGTCAATATAGCCCTAATAAAATATGGCTCTAAATTTTTTATGAACAGATAATATTCAAATAGAAATAATAAAAAAATAATTAATAATTACCTATACTTACCAATAGCATCTCTTAAAACAGACATTATTTCAGCATTTATAACCACCGGGTCTAATATTTTTCTTAAATTATTAATCTGTCTTGGCAATATCTGCTGTCCACATAATTCTTTTACCCTCTGTACAACTTTTTTATTATCCTTAAAAGATATTACCATATTACTTAATCCTGCCGTTTTTAAAACTTCTGCACATCCCATATTATCGCTGACCAAAACAGGTATACCCATACAAACCGCTTCCATTGGAACATTCCCAAAGGTTTCAAATAATGAAGGGCAAATAATTAAACCATGGGAAGAATAAAATTTTAGTAATTCATCATGTGTCATAGAAGTAAATCTATTTATTGTTTTTGGAATGTTTTTAATTTTTGAGTCACCAGTTACAAAAGAAGCTTCGTGCTCCCACTCATCTTTTTTAAGCATATTATGAATTTCAAAAAAACTTTTAAAGTTTTTTATTTTATCCCATCTACCTACCGCAGCGATTCTTCTCTCTGTACTCCTAAAAACTAATTTGTCTTCTGGAACCTTAAAAGAATTCGGAACAATAAAAGCATTTTTAATTTCTTTTTTTATAATCTCTTTCTCTACCACATCTAAACACAAGCGTGATGGAAAGATAAAGTGACTAACTCTTTTTTGAAATGACTTTTCTATTTCATTAAAAAACTTTTTTAATTTGGGTTTAAAACTTTCTGTCTCTTTTGAATAAACACCTGCATATCTTAATACAATTGGAATCTTTAATTCATGAGCAGCTATCGAAATAATCCATGGTATATAATATGTTCCATTAAGAAAAACAACATCTGGTTTGTCTTTTGAAAGAATTTCTTTTATTATTTTAATAATAGGTCTATATTTTCTTTCAAGATCCTTCAAATTTTTAGAAGAATATATTGCCTTAGAAATTGGAATATCATGTATATTAATAATATGATGATTAAACCAATCAGGAGAAAGGTGTCTAAAAATTATTGGGCTTTGTATGTATCTTTTACTATTTAATTCAATACCAATTATTCCTTTATCTTTTTCATTTAGCGAATCCATAAAATTAACATTGGATCTGGTTATTCCTCCAATATATTCTCGTGTGATGTTTGTAGCTATTCTCATTTTTATATCTTATCACAGATTCAAGCTTCTACTAACTTACAAAATACGGTTTAAAATTTTACTCCAAACTTGGGATGATTTTCAAATAGCTATTCTAGATAGATAATACACTTTATAATACTACTCACGATATCTCACTATAGAGTTCATAATTTAATAAACTTTCTTATTAGATGGTAATGGAATAAAAATACTAGTTCTTTTTTTGTATTCTATAAAATCTGGATTTTCTTCCATTTTCTTTTCAAGTAGTGAAATTCCAGAAACTTTCAAAATTAAAATTGTTATTGTTAAAGGACCTATAACACTAAGCCATCCAAAAGGAACACTAAATGCAATAAGCCAAATCCCCCACCATCCTGTTACTTCACCAAAATAATTTGGGTGACGAGTATATTGCCAAAGGCCACTTTGCATGATTTTTCCTTTATTTTCCGGGTTTTTAATAAAACGAGATAGTTGTGCATCGCCAACAGTTTCAAAGAAAAAACCAACAATCCAAACTAAAACACCAACAATCTCGATAATACCAATTCCTTGTCCAGCGCTTTTATTAATAATCAATACGGGCAAAACAATTAAAAATAAAAATATTCCTTGTAAAATATAAACTTGAAAATAAGAACGAAGGTAAAACCATTTACCCCATTCTTTCCTCCAAACTATATATCTATAATCCTCTGTCTTTCCCTTATTCCTAAAATATATATGCCAGGCTAAACGCAAACCCCAAATACTTACCAAAAATCCTACAAGTAGTCCCTTTAAATTAAAATTAATAGAAATTAGATAAGATGCCCAAGAAAGAAGTATAAACCCAAATCCCCAAGCCACATCGGCAACATCATTTCTTTTTCTAAAAATAGAAATAATAAACCAAATACTCATGTAGAAAAATAATATAATTCCAAGGGTTAAAAAATAGTTCATAAACCAATTTTAGAAGCAATGAAAAAACTCACAACTGACACAGAGGCAGCCAATACTGTGCCCCAAATTAAATCTATAATAGTTACCACAAGTGGCCAATCTTTAATTGTTGCAAGATTAGTTAGGTCATATGTAGCATAAGTAATAAACCCGAACAGTGCTCCAAGTAATAGAGCTGTCACCCAAGAATTCTTCTCTAGAGCTGGCATAATTACAAAAATAATTAAACCAACAATAAATATTAAATAAAAAACAATTGCCGCCGTCCAATTGATATTGGTTTTCATTAAAAACCCAATATGTTTAGCATAGAAATTTTTAGCAACCAATCCAAGCCAAATCATATCAATGATAAAGAAAACTGGAAGTGTAATAAGATAAAGTTTTAGAAACATAATAATAATTTATTTTTTATAAATAATCCTCCCAATAAAAGACAAAACCAAAAACAAGCATATAATCACTATTGCTATAATACTCGGATACTGTCCACCAAAACCGACAACAGACAAATGTTTAAAAAGTATCCAAGAATACGCCCATACTAGTACTAAACCATATGCAATATTTTTATCTTTATTCATTCGTAAAATTCCAATCAACGCTCCAACAAGCAATACAATACTTGTCCACAGATAGTCTGCAATACCAAATCCGTTCCAGCCGATACTTACAAAAAGTACTGCAATATTAGCAATTGCCGCAACAGTTATCCAACCGAAATAAATACTAAATGGTGCCCATATAAAAAGTTTTTCAAATGATGAAAATTGCTCAACACGAATAATATCGGCAATTTTGATTAGAAAAATTAGTAGTACCACCATAATGAGTACAGAGAGAGCAATATAATCATAATGCCAAGCAAATATCCACGAGATATTGGCAAGCGATGTGGCAACAAAAAGCGGATTAATTTTCTGGATGAGTTCTACTTTTTTTTGATCTTTTTTTACAAACTGATATATCACATATACTCCCAACAAAAGATAAATCAAACCCCAAATAGAAAAAGCTGGACCAGCCGGCGCGAATAGGTTTGGATAAGCATCCGATATAGTACCAGTAGAACGATTATTAATGGGCAAACCATTAGCCAAAAAATTAACAACAACCATGGCGACATATGCTACCCCCGAAAAAATTTTTAAAAATGTATTTTTCATAAAGAAATTATATCATAGATTAAAACTTCTATTAAGATAGTCCTTCAATAAATTCAAGACAAAACAAAATAAAAATTATAAATATTGCTCGTGAGGTAAGGTGATATTTCTTTACAGTAACAGTATACCTTTTCAATATCTAAACGAAAGCCAAGTAATTGGATTTCTCTCACGAGCCCAAAAAATCAAAAGCCCACTTTCGTGGACTTAAGATTTTAACTGGCTCGGGAGGTAGGGATCGAACCTACGACCAATCGCTTAACAGGCGACCGCTCTACCGCTGAGCTACTCCCGAATTTATTTAATTAAAGAAAGAACTATTATTATATTAACAGAAAATGAGTAAAAAACAAGATAATTAGCAAAAACTATTACTTTTTCTCATATTTTACATTTTTTTGTTTTTCTAGTATGCTTAAATTAAATTAAAAATAATTCTTTGAAATAAATATTACATACATAAGGAGATGTAATAAAAAAATTAACTAACTAAATTTAAAAACATTTTTAACATAGGTAGCAAAATGAAAATAATGGAAATAGTAACATGGGATGCCATAGCAGTAATTATACCTACTGAAGAAGAAACCAAACAAAAATTTAGATGTATTGGTTGTAATTATAAAGATCCATGCTATATAATAAAAGATCTAAATGAAGATGATCCTACTGAATGTATGAACAATAAAAAAAGAGAGGAATATCAAACTAAATTATGGTAATCTAGACCCAAAACTTCAAAAAAGTTTTGGGTCTTTTTATATGCTATAATTAAAAGATGTTAGAAAAATTTGTATTATTTTTACATAAAAAACATGGAATAACTCCTAACATATTGAGCTATATAAGGATATTTTCAGCTCCCTTCTTGGCTCTTTTTATTTCACAAATTCTTTTAAATAAAAATCTAACACTTACAATAATTACTCTAATACTATATATACTAATAGTTTCAACTAATTTAGTTAAAACTATTTTTAATAATTCTATACCAAAAACAAAAAATTACGATCATTTTCATGAAGAAATTCTTGGTAATTTAAGCAACAAAGTATTAATTATTTTCTTACTTATTCCATTTGGTCTTAATCTTTTTACATTTTTTATTATTTCCGCAGAATTAATCCTAGTTTTTCAGGATCTTTATTCCCCTAGTAATAAAAAACAGAAAAAATATATTGAGAAAACAAAAATAATATTACAAATACTTTTAATACCAATTTTAATATTACAAATAGTAACAAATTTTGTCCCAGAAATGATTATTTATACATATATAATAATAACCATTATATATACATATATTTCAGTTTATTCTAACTATTCACATTATTTTTATTTTGAAAATAAATAACCTTAAAAAATATTTACATTTTAAACAAAATAAGATAGAATAGTTCTATCTTATTAGATTGGGCCCTTAGCTCATCTGGCTAGAGCGCCTCATTTGCAATGAGGAGGTGGCAGGTTCGAGTCCTGTAGGGTCCACAGCGTTTAGAAAAACAGCACCTGCGTGCTGTTTTTTAGCTGTGGAGACCGCAGTGATGTTTTGCGAGCACGCAAAACCACGAGGGGCGGACTGCGAAAATTTCGAGTGACGACGAAAAATTATTTGTAGTCACAAGTATAAAATATAAGTAAACAAACTGCTTTGCTTGCGTCAAGACAAGAAGAGCTTTTCAATATTTATAAAGAGCTTTGCTCTGAGTAAATTGAAAAAGTGACCAAGATTTCTGTAAGGTATATAAACTAATTATCTCTTAGTAAACGCTTCCTTTGGAGAGAGTCCAGCAGCTCTATGTGCTGGCCACCAACCAGAAATAAAACCAATAATAGCAGAAAAAGCTAAAATCAAAAACACAAACCACCATGGCGTAAGAAATAAACTAATAGGTCCACCACCAAAATTTGACGACAAAACACTAACTAAAAAATTCAAAATTCTACCTCCTGCAATACCAATAAGGATACCCCCAAATCCACCCAGAAGACCCATTATTGATGCTTCAACTAAAAACAGATTACGTACATCATGATTTGTAGCACCAAGAGATTTCAATATACCAACTTCATATATACGTTCTAAAAAGCCAACAAGCATTGTATTAAACATTCCAATTGCAGAAACTACTAATGCTGTAACACCAAAAATACCTAAAATAATAGTTATAATATTTGTAATCTTTCTAGCTTGTGTAACAAGATCGATACGAGCAGAAACCAAAAATCCTTCTTCTAAAAATCTGTCACGAAGTGCTTCTAATACATCAACATTTTTTGCTTTTACTAGAGCCTTTCTATAGAAAGGTGGCTCTTGAGAGAAAGATTTAGCAAAAACAATAGTTGTTGGTGGCATTGATTCATCACTAATAATACCCTTTATTTTTATCGGTGTTAAAGAATCTGTTTCTTCAAAAGTATTATTCTTATCATCTTGATAAAAAATTTTAAAATTAAAAGATTTTTCTAATGAAGTAACGTCCGCAACAAGATTAAGTGGTATCAATGTTTGACTAGATATTACAAAACCTTGTTCTTCATCACTAGGCAAGGTGCCAATATTAGGCAATAGTCCAGATAATCTAAAATAAGCTGGCTCAACTATACTCGTATTAACTAAAAGGCCAGAACCTCCTTCTTGGCTTATTTCTCCAGGAAATTCAGCAACTGGACTAACTTCTGCAACATTCAGATAAGTCTTTATATTATCCAATAATGGCTTCTTGATCAAAGAATTACTTTCTGATGGATAAGAAATTTCCATTGTTACCAATGAATCTTCTGTTGTCATAAGTTTACCAATCAATATATATTGAAGACCATAACCAAGAGAAACTAACAAAAGAACCGTCGCTATACCGACAGACATACCTAGAATAGTTAGCATGGCTCTCTGGGGTTTTGTACGAAAAGTCCTAAGAGAAAGAGACAATAATTCAATTATTTTTAATTTTTTATCAGTCATTACAACAAAATTATAACTTTTTTTCAGAATTTTCGCTATTAATCTCTAAATTATCTTCATTAAATAATAATTCTAATTTTTCAGATATAACCTGAGAAGCACGAAAAGATAAACCAACACCAAATTTATTTTTTGAAAGATCTAATAATTCAACAACTTTATCTGCAGAAATAAAATTCCTAATCCTGTCAGAAATAATTTGATCAAGTGCCGAAGCTTGAACTGGTGTTATTTTGCCAGTATACCCTTCTAATACCCAATTACGAATACTAAGAATTTCATCAAAAATAGACATTTCTGGATTTTCTTCTAAAACTTTATATATGTGTTCAATGTTCTTTTTCTCTTCCAATATTTCTTCTAAATATTGTGTAACTCTTTCTGTTTTTTTCTTCCAAAGACCAACACCACCATCCTTAAAAGGCATATTAACAAATTTAGAAAATTCTTTTTTATTAATTTTATTCTCGAACCGTTGATTAACAAAAGATTCAAAACGCATAATCTCATCCATAGAATATCCACGAAGTAAAAAATTTGCTAAAACACGAGCCGAAATTCTTTCCTCAATATGTTCTTCTTTTTTATTATTAGATGAAGACATAAAAGAAAGTTGTTCATTTAAATGTTTAGATATCGAATCAGCACTGGTACTATTATCTACTTTTTGAACATCATTAACTAAACCATCTTTCATGTGAAAAATAGTTTTTACATCACGCAAACTCCAAGCTTCATGGGTAACCATTATTACAGTTCGTCCATCTTTTTCATTCAACTCTTTTAAAAAGTTTAATACCTTTTTTGCATTAACTGAATCAAGGTTTCCTAACGGCTCATCAGCTATTATAATAGGAGGATCATTTGCAAGTGCACGAGCTATACCCACCCTTTGTTGTTGTCCACCAGAAAGCTCAAATGGGTAATGATCAGCATACTGAAGAATATCTAATCTTTCAATAAGTTTACGTGCTTCAGCATCAGCTTTTTCAGATGAAATACCAACAAAAAGCATAGGCAATGCAACGTTTTTTAAGACAGTTAATGACGGTACTAAGTTAAACTGCTGAAAAACAATACCTATACCAGTTTGTCTAAAGATTGCAAGTTCTTGATTGGTAAGTCCTGATATATCACGATTATTAATAAAAACTTTTCCCTCTTGGAAACGATCAATCCCAGAAATAGCATAAAGTATACTAGTCTTTCCACAACCAGACGGACCAAAAAAAGATACATAGTCACCTTTTTCTATATTTATATTTACATCTTTTAAGGAATGAACTTCTGTTGGTTTTCCTTTGTCATACCATAAATTTAAATTTTCAGTTCTTATTATTTCACTCATATATTTTATCAACAAACTTAACAACATCTTTCGGCAACAACTCCCCTTTTATTAAATAACCAGAAATATCTAGACCAACAACTTTTTCTTTTACTAATTTCTCTTTTTGATCAGAATAAATAATAATCTTTATGTCTGATAAACTTTTATTATCTTTTATTTTTTTAATAAAAGAAAGAGATCTATTTATTTCATTTTCAATACTATTATCTGTGCCATTAACCGACATAACTATATCCAAAAAAATAATATCAGGTTTTGTCTCTTTGTATTCTAATTTTTTTTCTGCTTCTTCAAAAGAAGATACAACATCTATTTCATAAAGGTCATTATTGCCGTGTATCCAAAAAATATCACGAAAATAAATACGCAACATTTCATTGTTATCAATTAATAAGATTTTTCTTGTATTTTGATTAGTTACCATGAAAATATTTTATATTATAACATATAATGTAATAATTCTTTAAAATAGATATTTTTTGTATTTAATTTTTATTTAACATTATTTATAAAATTAAATGTTTCATTAAAGTTTTTAAGTATCACATCAACAATCGATTCTATTTTTCTAGGTGTAATAATAGTACGAACTGGTGGCTTAGATACATTATTTGCATCATCTATTGATTCTATTGTAAATCTGTATACAGTTCCTGGTTTAAAGGATGATAATATAACAACGTGATTCTTTGTAAATTCTTTCTCTTCTTGCTTGTTTGAAAGTACTTTATCTAGAGATCCAGAACCTTCTTCATAATAAACAGAAGACGTAGAAGGTTCATCGGTCTGCCAAGAAATTATAGTTTGAACTTTATCAGTTCGTCCAGAAACAAGAGTACTATTAACCTTTAAATTAGAAATCTCTGGTGCGTTATTATCAACCGAAGTTTTAACATTCAAAGGTGAACTACTTTCTACTAAATTATTTTTTTCATTAATACCTGAAATATTAACTCTATACAAAGTACCAGGAGAGAGATTCTCAATTCTTACTGAGTGAGAGTTATTTAAGACGTCATCAATAATACGAGAAACTCTTCCAGTTTGCATATTTTTATACTCAATAATAGATGATGTAGGATCATCAGTAGTCCACACAACCGTAAACATATCTTTTTTAACATCAATTATTGATCCTTGAATCTTTGAAGCAGCAGTTGTGAATGTAAGGTCTTCTGATTTACCTACAACCTGAGGTAAAGAGTATGCTTTTGCCATTACATGATATTTTGTATTAGGCTTCAATCCAATAAGTGACATTGTGTGAGAAACTCTCTTTTCTGACGTATCTGACATTTCTCCATCATATGGATTAGTTCTCGTCTGATCATAATTACTGTCAGTTGCATAACTAAGAACTGGATAAGATTTAATATTTGTACGGAATGTCACTACGACACTACTCTCAGTAATATCAGATACAACGGGTTTATCAATAAATGGAGGAATAAGTGAAGGTAAAATTGATTCGATTGTTGCTTCTATCTCTTCCTGAAATTGTTCAATATTTTCAATACTTTTTAAATCTGAAACATCTTCAGTAAAAAATTTAGTTTTAAAAATCTTGTCTTCCGCAAAAGTTGCATTACCTGACTTATCTACGACAGTAACTTTTATATGATAGTCTGTACCCAATCTTAATCCTCCTAACTTAATAGTATGTTTTTTACTCCAAACATTATTTGCCGAATTGTCACCATAGCCAGTATCTTTTCCGTATTCAACAAAGGACAAGGTATCTTCATCTGTATCAAAACTAACAAGAGCTTGAAACGGTGTAATATCAGAAATTTCTATATTTGATATCAAAGGAGCTGTCGTATCAGGGATAAACATTGAAACATTATCATTATCTGGATTATTTGTAGTATAGTCATTAACTATTACTCTTGTTCTTGTAACAGTAACTACAGGTATAGTAGAAAATGTCTCTTCTGAAGATTGAGCAAGATTGTTAGATGAATCTGAAGATTTTACAACAAAAAAATAAGGAATATTCTCAACTAAAGTATTATCAAACCCTTGATCATCTAAAGTAGAAGAACTTAACGTAACTACATGATAGATAGACAAAGTTGAATCTAATACTGTTGTATGGTCCAAAACACCTGCTTCAGTACCATATGAAATTTGAGAAGTTGCTGGTTCATCTGTTGTCCACACAATAGCCGCTGCATTTGTAGTTATTACTGGAACAGAAATTTCTGTAATAATTGGTGGAGAGCTATCAATAACATTAACTGTTCTTGTTTCTGTCGCAGTACTTCCATCTACATCAGTTGCTAGATATGTAATTGTATTACCAGTAGAAGCTGAAGCAGTACTAATAGTACCTATTACGGTGACATCCAAGCTATCACCCGAAATAGATGATACTGCTGTAGCTCCAGGATCTACAAAAACATCACCCTTATCAACAGTCATCGGATTGTCTCCTGATAAAGTAATAATAGGAGGATTTGATTCCAAAGAAGAAAATGCAACATTTATAGTATGAGCATCTACAACATTTGTAAATGTATATGTTTCCGCTACGATTAAAGAAACATCATCAACAATTAAAGAAGAAATTTGATAACCCTCATCTGGAGTAATTGTATAAATTTGATTGGTTGTTGATGGAACGGCTGTAACTCCAAGTGGAGAAATAGTTCCATTTGCACCAGCTGAAGCAGTAACATTATAAGTATCAGCATAAACAATATTAACAGTTCTAGTTGCAGTAGCGCTATTTTTTGCAACATCAACTACTCTATAAGTTATTGAATAAGAACTTATAGCAGAAGTATTAATCGATCCAGTTGTTGTAATTGAAGAAGTAATGTCTCCATCTATATTATCTGTTGCTGTTGCACCAGGATCTACATATGTTTCGCCTTTTACTACTGATATCGGATTATCACCCAATATTGTTATAACTGGTACTGTTGTATCTGGATTATCTGTAAAAGTAACAGCAATAGAGTGTGTAGCGATAACATTACTAAAAGTATAACTTAAAGCAGAAGCTATCTGCACTCCATCTATAGTAAGAGTATCAACACCATAACCCTCATCTGGAGTAATTGTATAAATTTGATTGGTTGTTGATGGAACGGCTGTAATTCCAAGTGGAGAAATAGTTCCATTTGCACCGGCTGAAGCAGTAATATTATAAGTATCCGAAAGAACTACATTTACTGTTCTTGTTTCAATAGAAGTATTACCTACTAAATCAGTTGAAGAGTATGTTACAACATAAGAATCAACAACAGAAGTAACAACTACTCCAGATGTTGTTACTTCTGTTGCTCCATCTACTTCGTCTAAAGCTGTTGCACCTAATTCAGAATATACATTATCTTTAATTACTGACATTGGATTATCACCCAAAATTGTTATGACTGGTGGAGTTGTATCATTTTCATTATTAGTAATTGTATATGTATGGGTTATGTTTGTACCCAATGTTGAATTACTTGGATTTGATAAAGTAATTATAATTGTCTCATTAGACTCAACCAAAGAATCATCTACAACAGTTACTGAAATATTTGCAGTTGTTTGACCTGCTGAAATTGTTACAGTACCACTGGTAGCTAGTGTATAGTCTGTGCCACCACTTGTTGCTGTTCCTCCAGAAACTGTATAATCAACAGCAATATCTTGATATGATGCAATAGAAAGAGAAACTGGAATAGTTACTGAAGTCACACTCTCTAGCCCACTTGAAGTAGTCGTGTCAAATGCAATAGTTGAAGCAGTATCATCATCTGTAATTGTATATGTATGAATTGTGTTTGTCCCCAATATTGAGTTATTTGGATTTGATAATGTAATCTCTATTGTCTCGCTAGATTCAAAAACAAGATCATCTACAACAGTTACTGAAATATTTGCAGTTGTTTGACCTGTTGAAATTGTTACAGTACCACTGGTAGCTAGTGTATAGTCTGTGCCACCACTTGTTGCTGTTCCTCCAGAAACTGTATAATCAACAGTAGTATCAGAACCAGAAACTGCTGAAAGAGTGATTGGAATATCTATTGAAGTTACACTTTCTAAGCCACTTGATGTAGTTGTATCAAATGCAATAGTTGGAGCATCATCATCATCTGTAATTGTATATGTATAAATCGTATTTGATCCTAATATTGAATTTATTGGATTAGATAAAGTAATTATAATGGTTTCATTATTTTCTTCTAAGGAATCATCAACGATAGTGACTGAAACACTTGCAGTTGTTTGCCCTGCTGTAATAGTTGCAGTACCTGAGGCAAGAGTATAATCTGAACCACCACCTGTTGCTGTACCTGAGATAGTATAATCTACAGTAGAATTAAACGGATATGCTCTAGCTAAAGTAATACCAAATGTAGCTGAAGCGACACTTTCAAGATCAGAAGAAGCTGTAGAATTAAACGCGATAGCAGGAACAGTCAAATCAAAAGTATTTAATATTCCATTTTCAGAATAATCATTTTGACTTGAAACAGGTCCTGATCCAGGATCTTGATTATCATGAACCAAAACTCTTATTCCAACATTAGAGTATGAACTTCCGACAAGAGCAGATTCATCATAAATAGTCCATCCTATCGATCCATCTTGTCCAGAAGATATTGTACTATTTGTAATAGTAGTAGGTGTCGTTGTATTTGCAATTACCCATACTGGAGTACCAGCAAAGAAAGTAAGATTCTGTCTTGTTGCACGAGGAGCTATTGGCCATGTACCACGAGTAAGACCAGTCAAAGTATTTCCAGTTTTTCCTGTGTAATATATTACTTCATTATTTACTTGAATATAACCAGATGATTGTAATTTTGATGCATCTGATACTGTAAGATTTCCTCCAGAATAAGCATTGGATGGTAAGGTAATTCCAATGTTGTAAAATATACGAGCATCATAAGAAGGATTAATTTTCTGAGATAAAGAAGCATCTGTTAATCTATAAGTAACAGTAACATCTTTATTAGTTTCTTGAGTAGGAACAACATTTTCTACTTTTGATGCAGTAGCCACACTTCCACCTCCACCTTCACCATAGTTTTGAACTCCATCTGGTTTTGCTGTAGTATATGCTCCTGCACGAACAGAAGTATTCTCATCAGTTCCTACTACTCCTAATCTATATCTATAAAATTTTGTTGAATCTAAATTTCTATGAACATAATAATTTGTAACAGGGTTAGACATACCATCTCCAACTGAAGCATATGATCCATAAGTCACGTTGTCTGTTGAAGTTGCATATTCTAAATTATAAGAAGCAAAACCTGTTGTATCATCTAATGCCTTCCAACCTATATACATATCGTAAGATGGAATAGTAATATTAGATGTATCTTGTACTAGAAATGAAGTTGCGAGAATTGGAGATAATGTAGAAGTTGAAACTTCATCAGTTGTATTTCCATAAGCATCTCTAAATTGATATTTTAATGTTTTTATTTCTACATCAGAATCAAAAGTCCATGGTATTGTCGTACTACTCGTAATACTTGTCCATCCTGTTGTCGTAACATCCGCCTCTGAAGCACCATCAGTAATCAAATATTCTATAGCAGAAATATCTGTAGGTATCGGAATAGTGATAATCGCACTATCTACTACACCAGCACTTCCTGCATCAAATGTAATAATTGCAGTAGGTTTTTTTGCGTCAAAAATAAATGCAGAAGAAACGAGTGAACCTATCATAGATCCAGTAGATCCATCATTGACTACAACTTTTATTGTTTCAGTTGCATTCTCGTATCCATCTGCGTCTGTTGCTGCTGTCCAAGATATTACTTTTCCTGTACCAATATTTGATAATCCAATACCCGTACCTGTTGCGGAAGAAGCATATAAATAAATTGAAGCTCCTGTAGTATGTGCAAATGCTATAGTACTCAATGCTCCTCTTGTAAGAGTTTGTAGATCATTTTCTGATTTACTTGCATAAGAAATCATTTCATCATCTATCAGAATAGTTCCAGAAGATGGTAAATGTGTCGCATCAGAAACTGTGAGTGTTGTTGCTCCACTTGTGATAGTTTCATTCAAAGTAGCGTCAACTAAATAATATAAATAGTTTGTAGTTTGAGAAGATTCAACATCCGTGACATCATAGCCGACAGTCACCACTCCACTTAATGCCATAGAAGCTGTGATGTTAGAAACTACTGGAGGAGAATTTACAAATTTAAATGAAAGAGCTTGAACAGGACTTTCTTCGTTAAGAGCGCTATCTATAGATTTAATATGAATTAAATAAATATGATTTATGACTAATGGTACTGTTGAAGAATCAAAACTCCAAGTGTTTGTGCCTGTAGTAGTGATATATGTTTCTGTAGCATCTGTAAAAGATGTCCCACTATACCATTTGTCTACAGAAACATCAGTATCTTTTATAGAAATTTGAACAGAATCAATTCCAGATCCACCTACATTGTCTGTTGCGGTTCCTAAAATCGATTGTACACTGTATGTTTCTTGGGGGCTTACAGATTGTCCAGGAGTTGTACACCCATTTCCTGCAACACTACAAATTGCTGTGATTGTAGAAGATAAAGGGACAGTATTGTCATAAGTTCTATTTAGTTGTGTTGCTACAGAATTAACATTTCCTAAAGCATCTGTTGCTACACCTCCTGCTATGTCTACTGACACTGTTCCATCTGCTGTAGGAGTGACTACAAAAGTATATGTTGTACCACTTCCTGCAAAAGTTCCTGCTGTACCATTTGTAATAGTTATATCTCCTATTACAAAATCTGAAACTGATTCATTAAATGTAGCTGTGACATCTATGTTTCCATTTGTTGGGTCTGATGTTTCTGAAGTCATAACAACTGTAGGACCAGAAGTATCAATATTAAATGTCGCATTAGTCGGAGCACTAGATGCATTTCCTGCTGTATCTGTAGTAGCAGAAAGAGAAACTGTAGCTACACCATCTACATATGTACTTCCATCTGTACCACTTCCTGTCATAGCTACATTTGTAATATCTGTAGTTCCAGGTTGGTTAATAGAAATGTTTGGTGTTGTGGAAGGTGCTTCACTGTATGTAGCTGTGACTGTCATTGCTCCTGCTCCTGCTGGGTCAGAGCTATAGGTTAGAGCTACTGTTGGACCAACAGAGTCTATTGTAAATGTCGCATTAGTCGGAGCACTAGATGCATTTCCTGCTGTATCTGTAGTAGCAGAAAGAGAAACTGTAGCTACACCATCTACATATGTACTTCCATCTGTACCACTTCCTGTCATAGCTACATTTGTAATATCTGTAGTTCCAGTTTGGTTAATAGAAATGTTTGGTGTTGTAGTTGGAGCTTCGTTGTATGTAGCTGTGATTGTCATTGGTGCTACACTAGTTGTAGAGTAATACGCTACACTATTTGGTGTAAAGTTAGATCCATCTGTTGGAAATGGATTATTTGTATTCCATCTTATTTCATCCATGCCTTGAGGATTTGCTGCATAACTATAATTCATCTTAACAGCACTTATTGTATTAGTATCTGTTCCAATTACATTAGTTGCAGTAGCTTTAAGTACACCCCCTACAAACAATCTCCATGTATCTCCACTACGTTGTATCGCTACATGTGTCCAGACTCCATTTGTAAAAGCAAGTGGTACATTCCAAGAAATACCTGGTAAATTTACGTTTAAGTCACGACCTACAGAAGTCTCAGATACTACCAAACTACCTATAGATCCAACTACTTCAAACATATTAAAATTGGCCCCGCTAGTATTATGTAAATGCCAAAAATCTAAAGACCACTGAGAATTCGCTCTCCAGTCAAAATCCTGTAAATTATTAGTTATATTTACATATCCGTAACTCCCATTAACAGCTTTACCTGAATATTTATATGAACCATATTTACCACCAGCTAATATCCCAGAATCATTAATATATGTTAATGTATGCCTACTCATTCTATCACCACTATTGTCTGCCTCAGCATTTAACCAAAGTTTAGTTGAATCAGAAATACCATTTGAATCAATTGTTATTGCTCCTGCTGGTGCTGGATTAGAGCTATATGTTAGGGCTACTGTTGGACCAAAATCTGCGGTTATAGATAATGTTCCTGCAATTGAATCAAGTTTACTAATAAATATGTCAGTACCACCTGCTGAAGTTAAATTATATACACCTGCTCCTGGATCAAAATCTACTGTGTCATTAAAATATCCTGTTGTATATATATTACCACTAGAATCAATTACAATAGAATTACTATAATCATTAGAAATACCACCTATGCCTTTTGCCCAAACAAAATTACCAGATGAATCAAGTTTACTAATAAATATGTCAGTACCACCTGCTGAAGTTAAATTATACACACTTGCCCCTGGGTCAAAATCTGCTGTGCCATTAAAAGATCCTGTTATATATATAACCACTAGAATCAACTACGATAGAATTACTAACATCATTAGAAATACCACCCATCTTTTTTACAAACCCAAAAACAGTAATTTCATACGTTGTTGATAAATTTCCATTTCCATCAATATCTGTAGCAACATCTGCTGGTACATCCACCACAACCACTCCATCCGTTGAAGGAGTAACTATAAAAGTATATGTAGTACCACTTCCTGAGAATGTACCTACTGTTCCATTTATTACTAAAATATCTCCTACTGCGAAATTTGACACTGATTCACTAAATGTAGCTGTAACATTTATGTTTTCATTCGTTGGATCTGAATTTGTCGAAGTTAATATCACGGTAGGATTATCAGTAGCATACACCTTATCAAAAGATACAGTAATAAAAGAAAAGATCAAAACAAAAACAACAATTGGCATCATTTTTATTTTTCTTATTTGTTTCAAAAAATAAATAGCATTTTGTATAACATAAAAACTTTTTTTTATTTTCTTATTCATTTTTTTTGTAATATTTTGCATTTTTGTATTCTCTTCTTTTCTATTTATTCGTAATCTATTTTTTAATTTTAATTTTATCCTACTAAAAAATCTTCTTCTGTTTAGAGAAATTTTATCTGGCAATTTTATTTGTTTAAAAAACAAGAGAGCTCGTAAGAGCACTTTTCTTCTAAATGAATTTATTAATTTATTTTTTATTTTTTTCAAAATATTTTTAGCTCCTTAATTACTTAAATTATATCATAAAAAAACACTGAATTTAAAAACAAAAACTGTTAATAACCCTTATTTCATAAAAAGAAAATTTAAATTTAATTTTTGTTTAAAATTTATAAAAATTATTTTAAAAAGAAGAATTTATGTATTAGAAAGTTCAAAAAATTTATAATCATAATTATAGAATAAATTAGAGTAGAAAGAAGAAATAACATTAAAGGATTGATAAATTCTTACCTTATTTATTAAAAATTTATGAAAAATTAACAATCTTAAAATATATAGTTTTATATGACTTTTATACGCTAGATATGATCAAACATTAATAAACGATAATAATTTGCATAGTAATGTTTAGTAATGTATACTATTGTTATGGATAAACAATATATAAATATAAAAGAAGCATCAGAGATACTCGGTGTATCAAAGCTCACTCTTCGCAACTGGGATAGAGATGGCAAACTATCTGCTCTGAGACACCCAATAAGTAACTATAGAGTCTACAAAGTTGAAGACTTGAAAGGGATACTCGATAAAATGGAATCAGGTGAAAAACCCACTATTTTGAGGAAAAGAGGATCTTCTTCCCCCTCTAGAAAGAAAGATATAGAAAAGACAAAAACTTATAATCTAAAAGATTTACTTTCTAGGGAATAAAAAAACAATATACTTTTTTTACTAATAATATTTCTCAATATTTTTCTTATGCTCTTCATAGGTTACAGAACAATGAATCTTTCTATTCTTATCATGAAGATAATACATACATTTTGTTTTCTGTGGATTGTATGCAGCAGTGATAGCACTAAGACCAGGGTTTGCTATCGGAGCAGGAGGAAGTCCTTCGTGTAAATATGTATTGTAGGAAGATTCTATTTTTTTATCTTGAGAGTTAACTTTCCTCCACCAACCTTCTTCCTCGCTACCTTTAGCATACTGCAGGGTAGCATCTATCTGTAATCTCATTCCATCAAAAATACGATTCCAAATAATTCCAGATATTAGATTCATATCACTTTTTCCTGCTGCTTCTCGTTGAATGATAGACGCTATCTTTAAAGCAGTATCCTCATTCATTATTTCTTTTGATTTTGTTTTTTTAATTTGGTCTGTTTGTTTTGAAAATTCATCAAACATAGTAGCACCGACCTCTTGTGGATTTTCATTCCTATTAAATAAATAAGTTTTAGGAAAATATTGTCCTTCTAGATCTTTGGTATTTAAAGCGAGATGTATATTTATAAAATCATTTTTTTCTTTTTCATCCCAACCAAGTTTCTTCACCATTATCTCTGCTATCTCTTCTTTACGCAAACCTTCTTGTACTCTGACTATACTTACATTTGGATTTGCTAAATCTAAATAAAAAGAAAGCTTCGCCAGAAGAGAAGGATCTAATTGATAGGAGTAAATTATCCCCGACAAAACACCAATTAATAAAACAAGTATCCCAATATAATATTTTAATTTCATATATTTATTATAACAATATAACAAAATTAAAAAAGCCTTTGGTATAAACCGCCGGCTTTTTAACTTAAAGTTTTGTCCCACATTTTGGACAAAACTGCAATTTGGGATCAATATTATTATTGCAATTTTTACAAACTAATTTTGTACCTGGAAAAATTTTTAATAAAAATTTTTCCAAATTAGTTAATTCTCTTCCTTCTATTACGGTAGAAGAAAGAACAAAATTCCTATTATTCTTCATAAGAACCTCTTCTTTAATTTACCCTTAATAATACATATTTATAACAAAAAGTCAAGTTATAATAAATTATATAAACCAAAAACCCACCTTACGGTGGGTTTTTAGCGGCACTTATGTTATTTACGATAAATGTGAATTTGACCTCACACTCACAAAGTAAATATAGCATATATTAAACAAAAAAGCAAGTTTTTTAGGAGCATCTTGCATTTACTTTTATATAAGTTTGTTTTATAATTAAAATAGTCTTGCGTTAGATAGTTTAAGCTATAATTTTATTATAGTTAGGAAAGTCCGAACACAATGATCCCCTTTTGGGGTGGGAATAATAGTGGGTAACGCCCACATATAGCAATATATAGGTGCGAACAGAGACGTTCTATAGCGAAAGCTCTAGAATGCCATACAGGCAACTGTGTGGTAAGCTCTACAGTGATGTAGAAGATGAAACGGCTAAATCCTTATTTTTGTGCAAGATCGTACTCTAGTTTCGGCTAGAGAGAATCGCTCGAGTCTATCAGTAATGATAGACCTAGATAAATAGCTATCACCCAAACTTTAGTTTGAGAACAGAATTCGGCTTATAGACACAAGACTACAATATGAAAAATCCTCTCTTACGAGAGGATTTTTCTATTTAATTATTTTTATTTATCTAAAGGATCCTCCATTTTTTCTTTTTGAGCCTCCTCAGCTAACACATCATCAACAGAACAAACACCAGAGACACAAGCAAATTCTTTTGCACCGACAGTATTGTCTTCCTGTTCGTAATAAATAAGTTTAGAAAAATCAATATGTTTTATTTCTTTGATTCTTCTATTGTATTCTTCCTTTGAAATTTCTTCATAGGGTGCGAGTTGATATACGTGTTCTGAACGAGGCAAAAAAGAAAGTCCACCAACAATATCCCAATTTTCATACACAAAGTTTGCAACTTTTATCCATTCATCTTCTCCTACATATATAGTGACAGAAGGATTGTGTTCAATATAATTGACTTTTAATCTTTTCCATTCATTAAGCAAATCAATTGCAGAGACTTTGTCACGGGTTATTGCTCCCTCTGGTGCTTTTATCGGGAATTCAACTACAGCAACTGTAGAATTAGAAGTGGAATATCCAACTTCAGCTTTAAATGGAACTCCTTGATCTTTAATTAACTGGAAGAGTGGATCATTTGTAGAAATACGAACACGTCTAATATAATATTCTGCATACCATGGATGCATACCTGAACCAACATAAAGAAGCTGTCCAGAATTGCCGTGAGGTTTAATAGTCGTTATACAAGTAGAATATTTAATACCAAACTTTTTAGCATATTCTCTGTTTGTTTTTATAGATTCTTCTCGAAGTTTTGACAAAACATCATCTGATCTAATTATTTGATTGTCATAATATCCTGTAATAGAGACACCAAGCAATGCTTCATCATCACAGTTATTTTTCCATTCTTTTGATAAATATCCAAAATGAGTTAACGTCGCCTGGTAAGTACCTAATATTGTAGAAAGTCTTACTTTTCTTTTTAAATCTTCAATACTATCTTTGGGGCGAACAACGATAGAAGTAAGATTACAAAATTGTTTAGAGCGAAGAGTTATCTCTCCACAAGGATTTGATCCTGGTAAACCTACAATTACATTTTGATCATCGATGATTCCAGCTTCTTTCCAATTTTCAATTCTACGTTTTGGAAGCTGTGTCATCAGACCTCCTCTATTAAATATACCTCTTTCCCCTGTTCCTGATTTTATCAATTCCAGCCATTCATTTAAAAATTCTGAAGCTGATGGTTTTTGATTATAAACAGCTGAGTTGTTTGCCATTGAACGCTGTCCATTATCTATCCAAAATTGCCCCTGTTTTGATTTACGCATTGATTCATCATCAATATCAGAAAGAGATATCAAAGCACTACGACGAACTCCACCAGCTACGACAATAAGACCAATCTGACAAATAATATCGTGAAGATCTAAATTAGTAAGACGTTTTGCTTGCCTTGCTAAAATCTTCTTTTTTGTAAAATTCATTAAATCAATCAAAGGCTGAGGACCAGAAGCACGCCCACCAGCGATCTTCAAGCGCGCACCAGATGGACGAACCTTGCTATAATCAAAATCAATATCATATCCATCAGCCCAAGTTTTACAACCTAAGACATAAGCATCTGCCCAGCCTTCTTTGCTATCTTCTACAAAATGAGTAGCAAGCTTTTTCCCTGTTTGTCTTCTAATCTGGGGAAATTTCTGTACAGTTTCTGATTCAATAGAAAAACCTAAACCAGCACCACACATCAATATGTACATCGTCTCACCTAAATCTTGCCAAGCAGAAGGAGCAATATAAGAACAGTTGTAAGCCCATACATTTGTTTTTTTACATGCTTCTCCAGCAGACCAAAGCAATCTCATTGATGGACAAATCTCTTGGTTTAGAATCCCCTCTCTTACATCAGAATAATCTCTTGAGGATAATTTATTACCAAGATTTTCTTTCATATAAATCATAAAACGATCTATCGTTTCTACCCATGTTTCTCGTCTACCTAAACCATCTTGCCATTTTGAATAAGTTCTGTAAAAAATAAATTCTTCATAAGAACTGACAAAATAAGAACTTGATTCATCAAAAACTTTCTTATTTTCAGGAGGAACGGTACCTACTTCACGTCTCAATTCTGCTCTTTTTGACCTATATAAAATATAGGATTTTGCAGTAGAATGATAGCCTAAATCCATAAGTTCAGCTTCTACAAGGTCCTGTATTATCTCAACTGTTGGAATAAATTTCTTTTCTTTACTTTTTATTTTTAGATTAACTAATTTGTGGAAGACCTTGGTCGCTACATCTTTTGCTTCTTTTTTTTCTCCTTCATTGGTTATTAAAAATGCCTTATAGACTGCATCTGCAATTTTATTTATATTAAAAGGAATTATTTCTCCTTCACGATTTCTAATATTTTTAATCTTAATTAATTCCTCTTTTCCTAAAATAAAATCTTTTTCCATGGAGCAATTATACTTCCAAAAAATAATTTATGCTAGCAAAAATTGGCAAAAATTAGTAAAAAAACTACAAATAAAACAATTTAAAAAGGCTGTAAATAGCTGTTTTTTTAGAGGCTGAAATAGCAAGCCCTAAGAGGACAAAAATTCTACCATGTCTCCTTCTTTTAAATTATTTTTTTCAGAAAATGAAGAAAACACCTCTAAAACATACTTCGAGTCATTGCTTGGTGCAAAACTTTCTGGATATGACTCTGGCTTCGCGTCTTTTTTAATATAAACTACTTTAAAATCATCAGAAATCCATATAATATCTATAGGAAAATTCATATCTTTCATCCAAAAAGCATATTTATCTGCATGATCAAAAACAAAAAGCATAGATTCATCCTCTTTTAATTCTTTCCTGCCCGAAAGACCTCTCTCTTGAGCTTCAGGAGTTAAAGCTAACTCAACTTTTAAAGTTTTCTCTGCTATCCTTATATAATTTAAATTTTTAATTTCAATTGTTTTTGTAAAATTGTTATTTTCTGTAACTAAAAAAAACCCTATTATAAAAATAATAACAACTAAAAGAACAGAGAGATTATTTTTACTAAACATTTTTTATAAATTCGCCTACCTACTCATAAGCAGGTAATTGTTAATTCGTAATTGAATCTACTTAGGATCTCCATTCCAGCCAAAAAGCTTACCAACACTTTCTGCTGTCTCATGTTTACGAACAATCTTCACTTCTCCATCCTTCGCAATTATTTTTGCAGGAAGAGAAAGTAGACAATGATGTGATGCAAGAGAATCTTGATAAGCACCCGTATCTAAAATAGCAATATATTGATCTTCTCCATTTATTTTTGGTAAAAGAATATAATCCCCACCAGCTGTATATTTATCATCAGAATCACAAGAACTTCCAGCGAGCCAAACACGCTTAAGTGGACTCGCCATATTATTTACAGGTATTGTATGCCATTTTTGATGCACTGCCCAAGTATCTTTTAAATCATTCATAAAACTACCATCAATAACATACCAAGCTTTTGCATTAGCTTTATCAATATATTTTTTAGAGATTACTTTATAGATAGTTATTTGAGCTGGATCAACAATATACCAACCCCATTCTATTGCTAAATTTGGGTGTCTTATGCCAGCCTTGTCTGATAAATTTTTTAATAATTTTATTATTTTACTTGAAACAACTTTCGCAGTATAAAATTTCTTTTTTTCATGGGAAATACCAAATCCACCACCAATATCTAATGTATCAAGTGAGGGATATAATTTTTGTAATTGAGTATAAATACCAAAAGCATATTTTACTCCTTCTAAAATACTTTTTTGTGTTTTTATTTGTGAACCTAAATGATAATGAAGGATTTTTAAATTCTTCATTTTAGGTAAACTCCAGATATCTTTTTCTGAAAGTCCAAAACGGTCAAATTTCTTATCCCAACGTGTGTCAGATTTTATAGATAAATCTACACGCACACCTATGTCACCCTTATATTTTGAAATTCTTTCAACCTCTTCTGGCCCTTCTATTATAGGTATGATGGTCATACCTTTAGCACGTAATTCTTCAATCAAATCTAGATATTGATCAGTCTTTGGACCATTGCAAAGTACACGAATTTTAGGATTAAATTTCTCTCCTTCCCAAAGTTTTTTGACAAGCCAAAGTTCATTTGCTGATGTTACTTCTAAATTTGCACCTTCTGAAATTAAAGGTAATACAAATTCTTTATTCTGATTTACTTTCATTGGGTAATGATAAAAAAACTTACCTTTATATCCTAAAATCTTTATATATGCTTGAAAATAACCTATTAAATCTTTAAGTCTATCTTCTAGTACAGAAGGTAGAATTATTTGAAGAGGTGTTCCATACTTGCGAGCAAGATCATGTAAGTTGTATATGTGATGACCTTCGGTCGCAATAAGTTCATTGTCTTTACTCACACCCAAAAATTGAGTATTAAATTCCTCTGCTCCTAGCTTCCAAAATTTCTTCCAATTTTTTCCTTTTTTTATTTGTTTTTTTATTTTTTTCTTGACCATTTAATTAAGCTATAGTATAACAATTTTTTAAAAAATGTAAATAGCTAACCCTTTAACTTTAAATAATTTTCTAAAAATTCTTTTTTAAACTCAAAAAATTTATCATCTAATATAGATTGGCGAATATCATTTACTAGGTGGGTTATAAAATATAAATTATGAATAGAGGCAAGAGTACCTGCTAACATTTCTTTTCCATGAAAAAGATGTGCTATGTATGCTCGTGTATAATTCTTGCAAGAATAACATCCACAACCTTCATCTATAGGGCCAAAATCATTTCTATATTTTGTATTAGTAATACTTATTTTTCCAAATTTTGTATAAATAGTCCCATTCCTTCCTAGACGTGTTGGTAATACACAATCAAAAAGATCAACTCCATTTTCTATTCCCATAAAGAAATCCTCTGGCTCCCCTATTCCAAGTAAATGACGAGGCTTTTCTTCAGGAAGTATTTCATTCACCCATTTCACAGCAGAAGACATATCTTCTTTTGCAAAAGATCCACCGATACCAAAACCATCAAAGTATTTTCCGTTTACATTTATTTCTGCAATAATCTTTGCAGATTGTTTTCGTAAAGATTCTTCGCGTCCACCTTGTACGATGCCGAAAAGCGCAGGAGAAAATTCTCTTTTTTGTAATGTCTCGTAGGCTGACGAGCCGAGAGGCAGCGCTGAGCGAGCACGCTCAGACAGCGACCCCAAAGAAGAGAAATTTTCTCCTGCGCTAGAAAGCAGCAACTTCGCATTTTTTAATTTTTGATGTTCAACTAAACACCTTTCCGCCCAACGATGAGTACGCTCAAGTGCCTCTTCTTGATATTTAATATCTTCAGTCGGGCTTGTACATTCATCAAAAGCAAAAATAATATCAGCACCTAGATTGTGTTGTATTTGTATAGATTTTTCAGGTGTAATGTAATGTATGCTTCCATCTAAATGAGATTTGAAAGAAACACCATCATGTCCTATTTTAGCTAAACGAGGTGCATCACTATCATCAAAACGTTCAGGAATCAATAAAGATGGATCAACTATTTTTGTAATTTTAGAGATATCTTTTCCATAAGCAGCACCTAAAGAAAAAACCTGGAAACCACCAGAGTCAGTCATTGTCGGGCCACTCCAATTCATAAATTTACCAATACCTCCAGCATCTCGAACTATCTCATCTCCAGGTTGTAAATATAAATGATAAGTATTGCCTAGAACAACTTGTGTACCAGCATCACGCACTTGTTCAGGATTTAAAGATTTTACAGTTGCCTTTGTGCCCACAGCGACAAAAGCCGGAGTCAATATATCCCCATGAGGCGTCGTGAGTACACCAACTCGCCCTAAACTATTTTTTAATTTTTTCTCAATTTTAAAATCCATAATCAAAAATTCCTTAACCTATCATATATGTTAGTCTAAGCTTTTTAATAAACTTCCCGCTGATAACATTTCTCGCAATATACAATCTCCAGTCTATCGGGAGCATAAGAAGTTTTGAATTCATTCTGACAGCCTTCCTTCATACATTTTCGATGCCAAAGTTTATTTGGTCCACGATTCTCAAAACGTTTTACATGTCTGCACTCTGGACAAATTCTAGGAATTGGTATTTCTAACTTTTTATAAAAAGAAAGTTCGTCAATAATAATACGGTAATTTTTTCTACATTCTAAACAAATAAAAACTTCTTTAACAACATCAAAATCTTTTGGTAAGTTATTTATTGAATCCGGAAAACTTTTCCAATCAATTGTTTCTTTGCCATAAGTTCCCCGTTCTGTATCTTCCCACTTAAAACCTAGAGCAATTGCTTCTTCTTTTTTTAGGGGGAACTGTTCATAAGCTGCTGTCTCATTATAACCAAAAGAACTTATACTTGATGGGAAAAAATTTCCCCACTCTTCTTTTTCTTTCATTTTAGAAATTATTTTAATTTTTAGTTTTTCATATTCTTCTTTTGTATATTGTTTATTTAAAATACAGTAATCTTTTTTGCGAAGACCAACACAACCTAAAATATTATTACAGTTGAAACAATAAGTTGAATAGTATGAAAAAGTAGATGACCAACAAAGATTCGAGGATATTTGGTGAGAAGTTTCTATACCAGAATTAATTGAATTATAAATAAGTTCTGCGTTTCTTCCAGCTGTATCAACATCAAAACATTCTTTAGCATCACGCCATGTATGTACCCCATGTTTACAATCTTCAGAATCATAACAGTGAAAACAATTCTTACAATTTCTAGAACTTTTTATATAATTCCCTGTCGAATTAACACCTTGTATAATTTCAGCATATTTCCTTGGGTTTTTTGAGATAAATTCTTTAAACTCTTCTTGAGCTTTTTTTATACCACTCTCGGTATCAAGCTTCCGTTCTTTTATAAATTTTTTATATTCATCTTTTGTGTGTGAAACATTAAAAATATTATATTTTTGTCCTCGTAAATTTACACAACCAAAACAATTCGAGCAATTTCTACAATCTAGAAGAAAAACACTGTCTAAGCAGGAATGACACCCTTTGGAAAATTTCAAATTATTACAATCATAACAATCATCAACTTCATAAGAGAGCTCAACTTTATTTGTGAAAGAACAATCAACTAAATCTTTTGATACTTGGATCCAGTAACAATTTAAGCAATTTTCATTATTAGAAGATTCAACTAACATATAACAATTTTTGTTATCAGCTGAAATATTTGTATATTGTGACCCAGGACTTCTTACATAAATAAGAGAAATTTTTGGGACAGTTTTTAATAAATTATTATATTGATCAAGAAATGGCTTACCCGAATCATATATCAGCCCATAATCCAGCGCATTCCAATCATCTGAAAACCAACAATCGTAACACCAAACAGTATAAGGTTTATTTGGACTATACATTGAAATTTTATCTTTTCTACACTTGTCACATGGACGTTTATAAAAACATCTTTCATTACGAAAAGAAAGTCTCAATTGAGCCCTGCATGTTGGACAAATAGAAGGAACAAGCACATCAATTTTCTCATAAAATTTAAAATCTTCCGGCTCGACAGTAAATTTAAGCTTACAATTTTGACATATTACATTTTGTAGACCATATTCCATATTCTTGATTAAACCTTATTTTATAAACTTTTTATACTTGTTAATAACTATTGACTTTTGTAATACATTTTGTAATACTATAAATAGGTGTTTGGAGGGTTCGCCCTCTCACGGCATTAAGCTGTAACCAAGCACCTAACAAAGAACCCGCCCTAAAAGCGGATTTTTTGTTTTAATCTTCTTCTGGTATACCATCATGCAATATTCTTTCTTTCGTTTCTTCATTCATTCCCCAAAAAGGAATTATGCTCCAAAAGAACTTTTCTCCCTTATTAATTTGTTTTACAACAATACGAATTCTATTTCTTTTTACAACAGCAATAAATTCATAATAATTCACGGGTTTTAAAATAGAATCCGTTCTATTATGAACACGAATCCTTTCAAATTTTTTTGTTTCAAATATTCCCTGTAAGGTATAAGACATTTTTAATATTTCTGGTATTAAATGCAATAATTTAAAACGCATATACTGATCTTGTTCTAATCTGGCTTTATTCCTAGATTTAAATTTTAGATGTTCAAAGCCCTGTGCTTCAAAAGAAATTTTTTCCTTAAAATAAGGACAATAAACTTTATCAAGTGACTTATAAAACATTTCACCTTTTTCTTTTACATCTTTAAATTGTTTATCTGTAAATTGAATCATAAATAATTATTTCTCAACTTGCACAAACTTCAATTCTTGAATATTTACTGGACTAACAAGTAAAACTTTCTGGAAAGAATCACGTGGATCTGAGACAATAGTCTGAACTATTCCAATAACATAGGAATCTATGCCAGGTAAAACAACTTCTGTCCCTTTTTCTAAAACAAAATCTCTGGGTAATATCATTTCGAAATTTCCATTACCACGACCAATCAACTGCATGAGTACATCATTACCAACAATAACAACTTCTACTTTTTCTCCAGGATTAGAAAATAAATTAATTTTCGAATAATTAGAATATACTTCTGCAACATGTCCTAATGGGATATTTCCAAATGCAAAAACTCTTTGCCCAGAAACCACCCCATCTTTTGCGCCTATATCTATTATAATAGTACTATATATAGATTGATTTTGTTTTGATAAAATAGTGGCTAAAATCATATCACTATCTTTATGTTTGCGTCCTAGGATTTCTTTAATTTTATAATTTTCTTCTAGAATAGAATTATAATTAGAAATTCTTGCTTCTTGTTCATCTAATTTAAATTTTAAATTTTCATTTTCTAATAAAAGAGATTTTTTAAAATAAAAATAAGAACCAGTTCCAGATATTATCTGACCAATATTATTTCCTAAAACCAAAACAGGACGAAAAACAAAATAAGAAAAACTAGAAAGTCTATTAAAAACAGGACTTCTAAAATAAGCCAAAACACATAAAACTAAAAAAGAAATTATATATTTGATTAACTTATTTCTTTTTGTTTTTTTATCTAGGAGGTAACTCATCTTGATTGCCAATTAAAACTTCTTTAAAAAACTCTACGTCATCTAAAATGACACCAGTACCACGCGCAACAGCAGAAAGTGGATCATCTACAACATATACAGGTATTTTAAGAACATTTTGCAATAATTCTGCAAGACCTGGTAATAGTGCACCACCACCAGAAAGAGTAATACCTTTGTGCATTACATCAGACAAAATTTCAGGAGGTGTCGTTTCAAGCACATCTTTTACACCTTCTATGAGTTCTTTAATGGATTGAGAAAATGCTTCACGAATATCAGAATCAGTAACAACCACTTCACGAGGTAATCCTGTTAATAAATCACGTCCACGTACTTCTGTCTCCATATATTCTCCTGGAAGCACAGAACCGACGACTATTTTAACCATTTCAGCAGTGGTCTCTCCTATTAAGATCTTAAACTCATCACGCATATACGTGATAATATCATTATTAAATTTATCTCCTGCAATTTTTAAATTTTTTGATTTAACAATTCCACCCAAAGAAATAACAGCAATATCTGTCGTACCACCACCAATATCTATTATCATAGATCCAACAGGATCTTTTATTGGAAGTCTTATACCAATAGCAGCGGCCATTGGTTCTTCTACTAAAAATACTTCTCTTGCTCCAGCTGAACGAGCAGCATCATAAACAGCACGTGTCTCAACATTTGTTGTACCAGAAGGTACACCGACAATAACTCTTGGTTTAATAAATTTCTTAGAAATTTTATCCGCCTTATTTATTAAATAAGAAAGCATTTCTTCTGTAACTTCAAAATCTGAGATAACACCATCCACAAGAGGGCGAACTGCTCTAATATGTCCAGGTGTACGTCCTAACATATCTTTTGCTTTCTCTCCAACAGCAAGTATCTGGTTTGTTTTTACATTTACAGCAACCACAGAAGGTTCATTGATTACGATACCATGACCTTTTAAATAAACTAAGGTATTTGATGTACCCAGATCTATTCCTATGTCATTCGATATTAATTTATAAATTTTATCAAACATAATATAAAACAGCTTACAGATTTTAAATATTAACTTACAGTTTTTAAAATATTAATCAATTCATCAAGAGAAACAATCTTACCTTTTTCTTCATTTCTTTTTTTTATTTCTATTCCTTTTTCTTTCATACTTCTAGAAGAAATAACTAGACGAAAAGGAATACCTAGTAAGTCTGCATCTGCAAATTTTTCACCAGGAGATAAATCATTCCTATCATCAAAAAGTACTTCTATGTTTTCCTTTATTAAAGCATCATATACAAAATTCGCTTCTTTTTTAACATCTTCATTATCACTCAAAGAAAGAAGATGTACTTTAAATGGAGCGATAGATTCAGGCCAAATTATACCCTTGTCGTCAGAAAGAGCCTCAACAACAGTGCCCATAAGACGCCCAGGACCAATACCATAAGAACCCATAAAGACAGGCCTAGATTCTCCTGTTTCTGTCTGATATTTTAAATCAAGAACATCTGAAAAACGAGTCCCTAAGGTAAATATATTACCCACTTCTACAGCTTTTGTTTCTTTAAAATTATCGCCAAGACCTAAATCTTTTTTAATTTCATCTGTAAAAACTTCTTTATTAATAGCAATATTATTTTCTTCATTAATATAAATAGTATCTTCCCCCGTAGAAGAAATCGTTTGAAATTCATGAGAGAATTTTGAGAAAGAACCACCTGAAGCAAAAGTCAAATAAGTCAAATGTCCTATACCTACTCTTTTAAAAATATTCTTATACGCTATTTTTGCTTTTTCATAAAATTCATTATGTTCATGTTCGTCTCTAGAGAAAGAATAAAGATCTTTCATTACAAATTCTCGAGTACGCATTATTCCACTTTTTGCACGAGTCTCATTACGAAATTTTGTTTGGAATTGATACACAAAACATGGCAAATCACGATATGAACTAATATAATTTTTCATAATGTTGGTTAGGGGTTCTTCATGTGTAAAACCCAAACCAAGCTCAGTATCATTTTTTAATTTTGTCTTAAACCATATATCTACTTTTTCATCATCAAAACGATCTGTTTTTTTCCAAAGTTCTGGATTCTGAAGTGCGGTCATTACAATTTCTTGTCCACCAATGGCATTCACCTCTTCACGAATAATATTTTCTATGTTTTTTAGAACACGTAAACCAAGAGGTAAATATGAGTATACTCCTGCCATTTCTTTATTGATAAAACCACCTCGAATAAGAAGCTCTGCATTTTTTGACACTTCATCTGTTGGTGCCTCTTTTTTTGTTTTAGTAAAAAGCTTAGATTGTCTCATTCATTCATATTACCTTAAAACTTCTTGCTTTGCAAAAAGTTTAGACGATTTAATTTCTATTAAATTTAGCCTAAAAAGAGTCTTTTTTACAAAATTCTATATCATTTGCAAAATTGTCTTTCTTCTGCTAGAATAGCTCTTATGCAAACTACGAATTTGAAGTCACAAGAAAAAGAAAATAATATTAAAGATACTTCTGTAAATATTGAAAAAATGTTTGAAGTAGGTGCCCATTATGGATACGGAAAGTCAAGAAGACATCCTTCTGTCTCTTCATATATATATGCCACCAAAAACAGCAGTGATATTATAGACCTTGAAAAAACAAGCACAATGCTTAAAGATGCTTTAGAATTTGTTAAGAATTTAGGTGCTCAGGGCAAAACTATTCTTTTTGTTGGTTCAAAGCCTGAAGCTAGAGATATAATCAAAAATTCAGCATTAAGTTTAGATATGCCTTATGTTGATATACGTTGGATCGGGGGAACGTTAAGTAATTTTACAGAAATCAAAAAAAGAATTGCTGAACTTGAAAAATATAATAAAGAAAATACAGAAGGTGGACTTGAAAAATATACTAAAAAAGAAAGAGTAGTCATGGCAAAAAAAATGGAAAAACTTACAAAATTTTATGGAGGGTTAATTGGTCTTAAAAAAACACCAGATGCTTTATTTATTATTGATTCAAAAGCAGAACATATAGCTGCAACAGAAGCAAGAAAATCAAACGTCCCTGTTGTTGCATTAGCAAATTCTGATTCAAATATAAAAGGTATAGACTACCCTATCGTTGCCAATGATTCTGGAATACCATCAATAAAACTTTTTACCACTTATATCATTAATGCTTACAATGAAGGTTCAAAATCTTTAGCTGTAAAAGAAAAATAAATAATATGTCTATAGATGTAACACTCTCTTTAATAAAAGAACTTAGAGATACGACAGGTATCTCTGTTATGCAATGTAAAAATGCACTAGAAGAAGCCGAAGGAGACATGGAAAAAGCTCTCGCAATCTTAAAAAAAACAAGTTCTGATATTGCTTTAAAAAAAGCAGGAAGAGATGCAAAAGACGGAAGAGTTTATATTAAATCAGAAAATAAAAAATCTATATTAATTGCTCTTCATTGTGAAACTGATTTTGTATCTAAAAATGAAGATTTTATAAATCTACTTTCAAACTTAGCAAATAAAGTGTCCAATGAAGGTATTGAAAAAACAAAAGAAGAAGCCACAGAGATGATTAATCCTGTAATACAAAAAACAGGAGAAAAGATAGAGCTTGGTGATATATATGAGATAAAAGGAGAAATACTAGGAAATTATGTACACAATCATAAGGTTGCTGTTGTGGTATCATTAGAAAATGGAAATGAAGAATTAGCTCGTGATATTGCTATGCACATAACAGCAATGAAACCAGAATATATATCAAAAGATGAAATAACGGAAGATGTCAAAAAAACAATTACAGAAATTTTTGAAAAAGAAGTTTCTGAAATAAACAAACCAGAAGACATCAAAAAGAAAATGTTAGAAGGGAAAATAAATACTTACTTTAAAGAAAAAACATTACTCAGCCAGACATTTATAAAGAATGGAGATGAGACAATAGAACAACTTTTAGATAAAAACAAGGCAAAAATAATAGAAGTCAAACGTTATTCAATTTAAGTATATATTATGTATTTACCTTTTACTTTTTTATTTCTTTCACTTATTGGTATTATCTTAATGATAGCGCGTGAATTGGTATTAGTTAGAAATGGTCAAGTAAGTGCGGTAGAACATTCTCACCCTTTTGTTCCAGACCTGCAAAGAATAAAAAACTTAACATTTAAAAAAAGTAAGGAAATTGGCTATATTATTCTTTTTATAACACTTAGATTTTTCATCAAATCTTCAAATTTTATAAAAACAAAAAGTATAATATATATAAAAAAAATAAAAGATAAAATTAGTAAAAAAAATAGTATATCCAACAATGAAACAATACAAAAAAAAGAAGTAGCAAAATATCTAGAGATAATTTCAGAATACAGACAAAAGATAAAAAAAATTAAACATATAATAAAAGAAGAAGAAGGAATAGAATAATATATCAAAATAGAAAATAAGCCGCTTTAGCTCAGTTGGTAGAGCAACACTTTTGTAAAGTGAAGGTCCTCAGTTCGAATCTGAGAAGCGGCTCAAGTAAAACTCTTAAAAACTAAAAGCAGCTAGTTTATATTTTCTAGTTTTTTATAGGAATTGTTTCTTCTAGTTTTATGTCTTGAAGCTTAAAAGATTCTTTCACACGAGATTCTAGCTCTTCTATGCTATGAAAACCAGTTAATACGTCTCCATCAATAACAAGAGCAGGTAGTTTTGTATCTTCTATTTTATAAATTTGAAGCATAGATTTTACAGCCGAAAGATCAATACTATAATCAAAAGAATAAACACGAAGTTCTGGATATTTATCTCTTAGGTTGGAAAGTACCACACCCTCTCTTTCACACTCACTACAGTTTTCTGCTGTTGTGTAAAAATAGAGAATAAAAGCAGCTTTTGTTTTACATCTCTCGGAAATCTTTTTTGTTAAAAGATAATCTTTGATTTGTAAAAGTGAGTAATATTTTTTTAGATATGAAACTGTATCAGTCGTACCTAAATTATCTTGCCCCCATTCTAATTTGCGACCTAGCTCGCCAAGTTCACCTGAAATAATAGAATCAGAAATATTTTTGCAAGAAAGTTCTGAAAGTAATGAAAATTGAGTCTCAGAAGAAAGAATATCAATAGATATTTTATCTTGAATTAATTTCAATTGATCAATCTTTTTATTTCCGAAATAATTACTAATATAACTAGCACTTAAAAAAATACCCAAAGTAAATAAAAAGACTATTAAATATTTTTTCCAATCTATGTGATGATTTTGTTCCATATTTTTTAATTCATAATTTATAATTAAACTACCTCCAGGCTGGTTTTCTGGATAGAATCGTATTAAAAATTGCCTTTAAAAGCCAAAATGGGCCAACTATACTGAAAATTAAAATATAAAGAATCATATTAAAAGAAAGATTCCATTTTCCTTCGGACATTTTTTTACCTATCATTATAGAGAAAATAATTAATAAAAATAATAGAATACCAATAAAAGATAAAGATTGAGTGTTTATAAAAAATGGATCAAAATGACTTATATTGTAATTAAAATTAAAACCAACATCTTTAAATTCTAAAACTTTCAAAAATAAAAATTTACCAAAACTATAGACTGTTTTTCCAAAAATAAAAGTAACTGCAACTACAGACATAATATTAAAAGGCAATGAAAAAAGTGAAAAATTGCCATATTTTTTTTTAAAAATCATACTACGATAATCGATCGTATTATTTATAAATCCATAAATCCAACGTAATCTTTGTTTATAAAGTTTTTTTATGGTTCCCGGAGTATTGGTATAAACATAAGCATCATTACATTGTTTTATTTTATAGTTATTCTTTTGCATACGATATGCAATTTCCATGTCTTCTGTATTATGTGCATGACGATATGGTCCTAAATCATCAAACACCTTCCTATTAAAAATAGTAAGAGGTCCTGGAGTAACATGAATAGCCCCTAAAAAACTAAGCATTTTTTTAACATAAATAGACATATCATATTCAGCTTTTTGTGCATGTTGAATAATGTTTTTAGAATTAATTACTAAAATAGATGGAGAAACAGCCATGACGCTAGAATCTTTTTCAAAATAACTCATTATACGCACGAGAGATTCAGGATCAGCAATAGAATCAGCATCTAAACAACCCACATAATCAGTCTCTAGGTTCTCAAGGCCTACATTAAGTGCAGTATGTTTACCACCATTATCTTTATGAAAAATTTTTATATTTGAAAATTTAGAAAATTTTTGCATAAAATCCCAAGTTTTATCAGTAGAACCATCATCTATTAGAAATATCTGAATTTTGTTTTTAGGATAATTTAAATTTAACAATGACCGTACTGTCTTATAAATTGTATTCTCTTCATTCCATGCAGGAACCATAATAGTTACCTTAGGATATTTATAAAGTTTAGTGGAACCATTTCTGTTGGTTATTTCTTTTTTATTGTCTAAGAAGGTTATTAAAAAAAATACCTGCACATAAACAGACAAAAAGGAAAAAATATAAAAAATTGAACTTAAAAATAAAGCCATATTATATTGATATAATATAACATTTTGACAAAAAACACAAACCCCACCTAGATTTAAATCGAGGTGGGGTTTTATCAAAAAAATAGCCCTTAAATTTAGACATTCCCATCAATTTTTGAAACTTCTACTGTTTCTGTAGTAGTTGTTGAACAAGGAGTACAAACTCCATTTACACACTTTTCACATTTACAATCAAAAATAATCATTATAGATGCTACACCAACAATCGTATATATAATTGCCTCAAGAATAGGCATAGAACCAAGAGCTATATTAACAACATTCCATCCACCCGTAGCTCCTAAAAGCATTCCCAACCCAACCAAACCCCAATTTATTCCTCCTATAAGAACCAATACTTTAACTATGGCAGACATAGTACAAACACCTTTTTTACAACAATCTTTATACATAATATTAATCAAATTATTTTATAATGTTTTTTCACTAAAACGACAATTTAAGTGATTTTTAATAACACTAAATAATTATACCATATTCTAATTTAGAATAATTAATCAAAATAATTTTTAAGTCTAACTATTTTTTCATTTTGTCGAAGCTTCTCATGAACCTTAGCTTCAATTTGACGAATACGTTCACGAGTTACTCCAAACTCTTCTCCTACTCTCTCTAGAGTATGCTGAATACCATCAACCAGACCATAACGCATCTCAAGTATCTTACACTCCTTTGGATTAAGTTCATTTAAAACTTCGCGAATTTGATCAGATAAAATACGCCTAGAAGATTCTTGGTCTGGTCGCAAAATCTTATCATCTGGAATAAAGTTTTCTAGTGTTGATTTATCATCATCATCCCCTACTGGTTGTTCAAGAGAAATAGTTTCTTGACTAATATTTTCAATCACATGAATTTTCTCAACAGGAATACCCATTTCTGTTGCAATTTCTTCGGCCAATGGTTCACGCCCTAGATCCTGACTAAGTCTTCTATATGTTTGTTTATATTTTGAAATAGTTTCTACCATATGTACTGGTATACGAATAGTTCTACTCTGATCAGCGAGTGCTCGAGTTATAGATTGACGAATCCACCATGTTGCATAAGTTGAAAATTTATATCCCTTTGTCCAATCAAATTTTTCAACTGCTTTAAATAATCCTAAATTACCTTCTTGAATCAAATCAAGCAGACTCAAATTTGCACTTCTTCCTACATATTTTTTTGCTATTGAAACAACCAAACGTAGATTAGCACGTGCTAGCAAATTTTTTGCTTCTTCATCTCCTCCTTCTATTCGCTTAGCAAGATCTTTTTCATCAATTGCACGTATAAGAGAATATTGCCCTATCTCCTTTAAATACATTTGAATAGAATCATGAATCGTAGATTTATTTAAATCTTTATCAGAAAGATCGTTATCAAGGTTGAGTAAATTTCCACCTTCTAATACATCAATACCAGCAACTGAAAATTTCTCATAAAGTTCATCTAAAAAGAAAATATTATTTTCAATATCAGGAAAAGTTTTTAATATCTCATCATAAGTAATAAAACCCCTCTTTCTTCCCTTTTCTATAAGCTCATTAGAAATACGAACAAAAGCGTCTGCCTTTTTTTCTTTGGCTGTTGTTTTTTTTACAATCTTTACTGGTTTTATTATCTTTTTAGAAACTTTATTTATTATTTTATTTTTTTTAACTATTTTTTTTGTAATCTTTTTTATTATCTTTTTAGAAACTTTCTTTACCTTAGACTTTAAAACTTTTTTATTTTTCATTTTTTTCTTCATATAATTTTATGCAATTTTAAACTTGTGGTTTATTTTTAAGACGACCATTTTTAATACCTTGTATTTTTTTATTAATTTCATCTACTTTTTTTAAAATTTCTATTTCTCCCTCTTTTCCTTTTATATTATATAAATCAACCATATTTTTTGACAACTCTTCTTTTAAATATTCCTCTTCTATATTTAACAACATCTCGTCTACATCTTTTTGTAAATTTTCATTATTTGAATAAAACTCTTCTGCTTCAGAGACCAAGTCTTCTTTTATATTTTGATATTTTTCATATACTTTTACTAATTTTTTAAAAATTAATTCTGGATCTATTTTTCTATTTTTTACACTTTCTTGCCAAAAAGCTATCCCAAAAAGTTTACGTTCAATTGGATCTTTTCTTAATTTTTTTTCTACATTTTCTTTTGCAATTTTTATCTCTTCCTTTTCGTATTTTAATGCAAGCTCAACCTTCTTTAAATCTTCTATCAAATCACTAGTAGCAATAGAAGATTTACTACTAATTAATTGAATAAATCGTGATTTCTCAATAGAACTTTCTATGTCATTTATAAAAGGAAGCAATCTTTCTCTAATTTCCTTATCTGTTTTTCTATTGTCAGATATATTGCTCAAGATCCTATCAAGCATAAATTCAATAAAATGTTTAGAATTCTTTATAGCTAAACGCCAGGAATCTACACCAACTTTTGAAATTAAATCTGCTGGATCCATACCTTCTGGCATACTAGCAACTTTGACATCCATTCCTAAATACAAAGCGATTTTAGCAAAACGATTTGAAGCACTTATCCCTGCTTTATCTGCGTCATAAGCTAGAACAATATTTTTTGATAATCTAGTAATTAATCCTAAATTATTTATAATATTTTCTTTTGACACAAGTGAGTCAGTCATAGCTGTACCAGAAGATGCTACTGTATTTTTAAATCCCGCCTGATGAGATAAAATCAAATCCATTTGACCCTCAACAAGAATAGAAAAATTATTTTTTCTAATTGAATCTTTTGCTTTGTCTATACCAAAAAGCACAGAAGATTTATTAAATATCGGAGTTTCTGGACTATTTAAATATTTTGCAGATTTTCCATCATCCACAAAAATTCTACCAGAAAAAGCAATAATGCGACCACTTGAATCAGCAATTGGAAAAATAATTCTAGCACGAAATCTATCATAAAATCCTTTATCAGTTTTTTTTACTAATCCAGCTTTTTCCATTTCTATATTAGAAAAACCAAGATTACTAAGATAAGAATGCAATAAATGCCAGTCATTTTTTATAAAACCAATTCTAAAATCTTTTATCGTTTTTTCATGCAATCCACGAGATTTTAGATACTCTAATACATCACTTTCTACTATTAAATTTTTTTCAAAAAATCTGGTAGCTTCTTCAATAATTCTATAAAGTTTATCCTTCTCTCCTTCTTTTTCTTTATTAAATTCTGATAAAACAACACCAGCTTTTTCAGCTAAAATTTTCAAAGTACTTTTAAAATCAAGCCCTTCGAATTCTTGAACAAAAGTAAATATATCTCCCTTTGCACCACAACCAAAACAATAATAATTATTACGTTCTGTTGATATAAAAAAAGACGGCGTTTTTTCATTATGAAATGGACATCTGGCTTTAAAATTTACACCAGATCGCTCTAATTTTATATAGGAAGAGACTACTTCTTCAATTGAAAGCCTCTCCTTGATTTGTTGAACGGGAGAGTTCATATTTTTTTATTCCTCTTCCTTAGAAGAAGATTTTTTACTATTAAATCCAGTTCCTGCTGGAATTAATCGTCCAATAATAACATTTTCTTTTAGTCCTCTAAGTGAATCAATTCCCCCCTTGATAGCATTCTCAATTAGAACACGATTAGTATTTTGGAAAGAAGCAGCTGAAAGCCAACTCTTAGTACGTAAAGATACTTCAGTAATACCAAGAACAATTATTTCTGCTTTTGCTTCTTGTTGGTTTATTTTAGCAACTCTTTCATTCTCTTCTATAAATGCAGTATTCTCAACAATATCACCAGAAGAGAAATTAGTCTCACCTGAATCTTTTATTTTTCTTCGTGAAAACATTTGACGAATGATTATTTCAGTATGTTTTCTAGAAATTGAAGCACTTTGAAGTTCATAGACTTTATTAATTTCTCTAATTATGTACTCTTCAACTAATTCCTTGCCTCCAAATTTAAATATTTCTCCTATATCTGCTGATCCATCAGTAAGAAGTTCTCCCTTTTTAATTTGTTGTCCAACTTTTACTATTGGCATCCTACGGAATGGTATCAAATATTCTATTTCCTTTACTTTACTATCTTTATCGTCAGAAAGTACTTTGATTATTTTCTCACCATTTCGGCTTGGTAAACCATCTTCTCCTTCTTTATTCTTTATTTCAAAAACTTCTCCATCTGTTTGAGATATTATTGCTGGATTTTTAGGAATCCTTCTCTCAAAAATCTCTTCAATACGAGGCAAACCTGTAGTTATATCTGTACCTGCAACACCTCCAGCGTGGAATGTACGAAGTGTAAGCTGGGTACCTGGTTCTCCGATTGCTTGAGCTGCGATAATACCAACTGCTTCTCCTAAATCAACAAGATGATTTCGTCCCAAATCCAAACCATAACACATCTGACAAAGACCATGGGTTGTACGACATGTAAGTGGTGAACGAACGAATACTTCTTTAAAACCAGCACCCTCTATGTTGTATGCTTCTTCTTTTGTAACCAAAAATCCTTTCTTGTATAAAACTTTTCCATCTTTATCTTTCAAGTCACCTGCTAATATGCGTCCACGAATATTTTTTGAAAGAGGAATTTCAATTCCAGATATATTTTCTTTTGTCACCATCTTTCCTTCCTTTGTTCCACAATCTTCCTCAGTAATAACAACATCTTGTGCAACATCAACCAAACGACGTGTAAGATAACCAGCCTTAGCAGTATTAAGAGCAGTATCAGATGCACCCTTACGAGCACCGTGTGTGGTAACGAAATATTCTATTGGAGAAAGCCCCTCAAAATAACTAGGAATAATAGGAAATTCTAATGTATTACCTTGGTTATTTTGAATAAGTCCTTTCATTCCAGCCATCTGTATCAAAGAAGTCATCGTACCTCTAGCTCCTGAAGTAAATAAATCAAAAGTAGAACCATTTTTGTCCAGCGTATTAGGAAGAACTTTTTCTAATTCTTTTTTAGCATATGTCCAAATTTCAATAATTTTTTGATATCTTTCTTCTTCTGAAAGAAGACCGTCATTCCATTCTGAAATTATTTTTTCTTCTGCTTTTCTTCCTTCTTCTATAATTTTTCCTTTCTCTGGTGGAACCTTAACATTGTCTAAACCCCATGTTGTACCAGAAAAAGTTGAATATTTAAAACCAAAACTTTTTATTTTATCAAGTATAGGAGGAGTTTTATCTACTCCATAATACATAATAAGCTCATCAACAAGTGAAGATAATCTTTTTTGATTCATTTCATCACTAACATAGAAAAAATCATTTGGTAAAACACTATTAAAAAGAAGCTTACCAACAGTGGTATCAAAAAATTCTCCACCATATTTTTTATATTTATGACTATCTGTTGCTAAAACTTTTATTTTAGCTCTAAGAGACACAACCCCGTATTCATAAGCAGTTATAGCAGTATTAGGACTTGAAAAATATTTACCTTCTCCATGCTCTCCATCAACAGATTTTGTCATCCAATAAGAACCGAGCACGATATCTTTACTAGGATGAACAATAGGGTCACCATTTTGTGGTTTAAGTAAGTTTTTGTTTGCAGCCATTAATTCCCTAGCTTCTGATTGAGCTTCTTCTAAAAGAGGAACATATACAGCCATCTGGTCTCCATCAAAGTCAGCATTAAAAGCCTGACAAACAAGCGGATGTACTTGAATAGCATTCCCTTCAATAAGAATAGGATTAAAAGCTTGAATACCCAAACGATGAAGTGTCGGTGCACGGTTTAAGAGAACATATTTTCCCTGGATTACTTCTTCTAGCATTGCCCAAACTTCTGGAGTTCTTTCTTCTATGAGTTTGTTTGCACCACGAATATTAAATGCTAGTTCGGCTTGTAAAATTTTAGAAATGACAAATGGTCTAAAGAGTTCAAGTGCCATGTGTTTTGGTAATCCACATTGATTTAATTTAAGCTCCGGACCAACAACGATAACAGAACGACCAGAATAATCTACGCGTTTACCAAGTAAGTTTTGCCTAAACAAACCTTGCTTGGACTTCAAATTATCAGACAGAGATTTTAGTGGGCGTTTTTGAGATTGACTCATTGCAACACTATCATTTTGTTTTGCAATCGAGTTATCAATAAGAGCATCCACAGCTTCTTGTATAATTCTCTTTTCGTTTCTTAAAATTACATCTGGAGCATTTATTTCCTTTAGTTTCTTTAAACGATTATTTCTGTTTATTACTCTACGATAAAGATCATTCAAGTCTGATGTAGCATGACGTCCACCATCGAGTGCCACCATTGGGCGTAATACTGGAGGAATAACTGGAATTATAGTCAAAAACATCCATTCTGGTCTAATCTCCGCATATGTCATAGCACGAATAAGTGAAAGTCTTTTTTGTAATTTTTCTTTCTCAATAATACTTGCTTTTTCAAGCATTTTTTCTGTATGAGTTTTTAATTTATTTAAATCAAGATTCTTAAAAATAGAATAAATAGCTTCAGCGCCTATATTTGCTTCAAAACAAGTACCGTATTTTAAAGAATAATGATGAAAAGAAATTTCATTTAAAACTTTTCCTTCATAAATTTCTAAAATTTCTTTTTTAGTAGTAGTAAATAAACCCTTTAATTTTTCACGAGTCTCGTCATCAGCAGAATTTTTTAATTTAGCTTTATATTCTTTTTCTAAGCCTTCAAGGATTATTTCTTTTTCATTTTCATGAACTTTGGTAATTATATATCCAGCAAAATATATAACCTTCTCAAGGTCAGATACAGATATATTAAGAAGAATACTCATTCTAGAAGGTACTCCTCTTAAAAACCAAATGTGTGCTACTGGTGTCGCAAGTTCTATATGCCCCATTCTTTCTCGTCTTACAATAGAACGAGTCACTTCAACTCCACACTTCTCACAAATTATATCTTTATAACGGATACGACGATATTTTCCACAGTAACATTCATAATCTTTTTCTGGTCCAAATATTTTCTCGTCAAAAAGACCTCCTCGCTCAGATCTGCCAGTACGATAATTTATCGTCTCGGGTTTGGTAACCTCTCCATAAGACCAGTCTTTTATTTGCTCAGGTGATGCAAGCTTGAGCGAAATATAATCAAAATCAGTTTTATTTAGTGTTTTCATATTTTTTCAAGTTAACATCGAGAGCTAATCCTCGTAAATAATTAAGCAAAACATTAAACGAAGCAGGAGAATTTGGTGGTTTAATAGTCTCATTTTTAATAATAGAATCAAATGTAGCAGATCGACCTAATATATCATCAGACTTGATAGTAAGCATTTCTCTTAAAGTATAAGCTGCACCATATCCTTCTAGTGCCCAGACTTCCATTTCTCCAAATCTTTGTCCTCCACCTTGGGCTTTTCCTCCTAGAGGTTGTTGAGTAATAAGTGAATAAGGCCCAATAGAACGCATATGAATCTTGTCTTCTACCATATGGTGAAGCTTTAACATATACATATAACCAACAGCAATATCCTGATCAAATGCTTCTCCAGTACGTCCATCAAAAAGTTTTAATTTACCATTCTCGGGAAGTCCAGCTTTCTTTAATTCTTCACCTATTTCTTTATGACGTGCCCCTAAAAATGGTGGAACTATCGCTTGATAACCTAGAGTATTAGCAGCCATTCCAAGATGCATCTCTAAAATCTGTCCCAAATTCATACGAGAAGGAACACCAAGTGGAGAAAGTATTATATCTATAGGTGTACCATCTTTGGTATATGGCATATCTTCTTCTGGAAGAATTTTAGAAATAACTCCCTTGTTTCCATGACGTCCAGAAAGTTTATCTCCAACTGATATATTTCTAACTTGAGCAACTTCAATTATTATTTTTTTAATAATCCCTGCTTCAAGTGTATGTCCTAATTCACGAGAGAATATTTTAATACCAATGATGCGTCCTCTTTTGCCATGCTCCATTCTAAGAGAAGTATCTTTAACATCACGAGCTTTTTCAGCAAAGATTGAACGCAAAAGTCTTTCTTCTGGAGTAAGTTCTGTCTCACCTTTTGGTGTAATTTTACCAATCAAAATATCATTTTCTCTAACTTCAGCTCCAATTCGGACTATACCATCTTCATCCAAATCTTTAAGTTTTAGTTCTCCAACATTTGGTATATCACGAGTAGTAATTTCAGGTCCAAGTTTTGTATCACGAACGACACAAACAAATTCTTCTACATAAATACTTGTAAATTTACTTTTCTTTACGAGGCGCTCAGATATTATAATAGCATCTTCATAGTTTGAACCAGACCAAGATAAAAATGCTACAAAAATATTTTGTCCAATTGAAATTTGTCCATCTACTGTACTTGTTGTATCTGCTAAGACATCTCCTTTATTGATTTTTTGACCAACATCAACTGCAGGACGCTGATGAAATGAAGAAAAGTTATTATTTCTTAAAAAGTTAACAAGAGGATAGATTTTTTCTGTTTTACCTTTTACTACTATTTTTCTTGCATCAAGATAAGATACGATACCATCTTCTAATGCAATTATTATCCTACCAGAATCACGAGAAGCCAACGCCTCAACACCAGTAGCTACTAACGGTGCTTCAGGAAGTACGCAAGGTACTGCCTGTTTCTGCATGTTAGATCCCATGAGAGAACGATTTGCATCATTATGTTCCAAGAAAGGAATCATAGAAGTAGCAATAGAAAAAGCTTGGTTTGCAGCAACATCAATAAAATCAACTTCATCACGGTTTATCATACCAGGATTAGTTTTTACTCTAGCAGCAACTCTCTCGTCTGTGATATTTCCATTTTCATCATAATCAATAGCTGCATGAGCAATGTTATATCTTTCTTCTTCAAGCGCATTTAAATATTGTATTTCATCAGTAATTTTTCCATTTTTTACTTTTATATAAGGTGTCTCTATTATTCCAAAATCATTTATTTTGGCATAGGTTGAAAGATGTAAAATAAGTCCAATGTTGGGACCTTCTGGTGTATGTATGGGACAAACTCTTCCATAATGAGAAGGATGCACGTCTCGAACTTCTAATCCTGCACGTTCACGTGTAAGCCCACCTGGTCCAAGCGCTGACAATAAACGAATATGCTCCATTTCTGCTAGAATATTTTCTTGACTCATAAACTGTGAAAGTTGGTTTGTGGTGAAAAATTCTTTTATACGAGCTTGAAGTGGACGTTGATTTATAATATGAATTGGTAATGCAGTTTCAACATCTATGATAGACATTCTATCTTGAATATTTCTCTTAATCTGCATCATACCTGTTCGTACTTTTTGTTGAAGCATTTCTCCAACGAAACGAACACGTCTCTGTCCCAGGTGGTCTATGTCGTCAGATTTAGCACCTGCAGTATTATTTAAAACAATAATATTTGTAATTACTGTTATCAAATCTTCTTTAGAAATAGTACGACGAGCAAGTTCTTCTTTATCTAATCCTTTTTCAAAACGTTGATTAAATCTATATCGCCCAACAGGAGAAAGATCATATCTTTCAGAAGTAAACAAAGAGTTAATAAATTCCTTAGCATTATCTGGTGTAGCCATATCTCCGTCTCTTAATCGTTTATATATTTCAATATATGAATCATTCAATGTCTTTGCTACATCTTTTGCCAAACAAGCTTCAATTACATCCTTACAAACAGGAGTCTTTTTAAATGCTTCTAGCATCATCTCATCTGTGTTATATCCCATAACACGCAAAAGAGCAGTAGCTGGAAACTTTCTTTTTTTATCTATTCTTATATAAATTGCTCCATCAGATTCTGATTCTAGCTCAATCCAAACTCCACGAGCTGGGATAATTTTTGCACCAAAATATCTTTTTCCTTTATTCTCAGATTCTGTAAAAAAAACTCCAAAAGATCGTGCAAGTTGTGGCACAATGATACGTTCTACTCCATTTATTATAAAAGTTCCATGAGAGGTCATCAAAGGAAATTCCGACAAGAAAATCTCCTGCTCTTTAACAGTACCTAAAATTTTATTTGTTAATTTTACACGAGTTTTAAGAAGTCCTTGGTAAGAAAGTTTATTTATTTTAGCTTCATTTTCTCCAGAGTTAGCTTCTCCAAGAGAAAAAGAGGTAAATTCAAGTTCAAACTTTTTTCCAGAATAATCTATTATTGGAGAAAATTCTTTAAAAACTTCTTTTATACCTTCTTCAATAAGCCATTTATAAGACTTAGTTTGAGCTTCTATCAAATTTGGAAATACTATTAATGGATTCTTGTATCTTGAAAAATACTTCTTTGGACGTTTTTCTCTTTGCATGGGTTTATAAAATCCCCAAAATAAACATAAAATAGATTAAAAACAAAAAGAAAAGTAAGAGCAAAAAACGCTTCTTTTTATTTTTAAAACAAAATTATTTATTTCGGATAGTGATTAACTTAATGCCTAATAATAAGCCTATTAATATAAACTGAGATACATCCGAAACTCAATCAAATCTCTTGTTTACTAGTATACTTATTTTCACTTTTTTGTCAAATTGACTTTTATTATTTATCTCTTTTTCTCCACTCTTCTATATCCTTATGGTTCCCTGACAAAAGAACTTTGGGAACTTTATAATTTTTACTTTTTTTACCCTGAACAGAATTGAAGGGATATTTTAAAACTTCTGGCCTTGTATAAACTTCACTTGAAGATACTCTTTCTTCTTCTCGTGAATCATAATTACCAAGAACACCTTCTATCTGACGAGAAACACAATCAACAAGTATCATCGCTGGAATTTCTCCGCCTGTCAGTACATAATCCCCTATTGAAAGCTTTTTAGTTTTTAAAATTTTATCTACTCTCGCATCTATCCCTTCATATCTTCCACAAATCAAAACAACATCTGTATATTTTTTAGAAATTGTTTTAGCATAAGTAGTAGTAAATTTTTCTGCATTTGGTATAAAATTTATAATCAAAATTTTACTTTTTCTGTTTTTCTTATTTGTAATTCGTAATTCGTAATTCGTAATTTTCTTAAAAACTGCTTCGACAGCTTTTAAAATAGGCTCTGCTCTCATCACCATTCCAGGGCCTCCTCCATAAGGTTTATGATCTACGGGTTTATAATTATTCTTTGGCGCCTTAATAAAATCTCTTGGATTATAAAATCCAACAGAAATAAGCTTATTTTTTATAGCTCGTCCAATAATAGATTCATTTAAATATGAATCAAAGATGTCTGGGAAAATTGTAATTATATGAAAACGCATAAAATAAAAACCGTAGTATTACTATACCACGGTTTTTATTTTGTTTCATATCGAAAAGTTTAGATTCCTTTCAAATCTTCCATAGCCTGATCGATAGTCTTTGTTGGACTTGGAACATTCTGACGTACTGTTTCAGTAGATCTTGGTTCTGGTCTTACGCTTCCTTCTGGTTCGTTAATTTTCAAATTAACACGAGCATTATTTTTCATTCCTATTATTCGTAACAATGTACGAATAGCTTTTGCTGTATTACCCATTCTTCCAATAATCTTACCCATATCGGCAGGATTTACTGTTAGACTAATAAGTACACCCATTTCATCAACAGTACGATCAAGCTTTACATCGTTTGGATTGTCCACTAAAGCCTTTACTACGTATTCTAGAAATATTTTATCTGCTTCTTCCATAATGTTTTTAATATTTTACTTTTTAATCTTTTGTCATTCTGCAGCGTTACGACCTTAAGAAATTACTATCACTGCTTGTCTACAATTATACACAACTATTTTTTAGCTTTCAACTCTTTTTTCTTTAGTGTTGGTTTCTTTTTAGGTAATACATTTTTTTTCTTTCCTTCTACGACTTTTTGATGCACCATAAAATTATGCATTGTGTCAGAAAGTTGTGCACCTTTTGAAACCCAATATTTTATCCTATCAGTTTTGAAATTTGTCTCTCCTGCTTTTGGATTGTAAGTACCAACTATTTCTAAAAATCTTCCACTCTTAGTGCTGTTTTTAGAATCAGTTAAAACTGCCCGAAATGCTGGATCATTTTTTCTGCCCACTCTTTGTAATCTAATTTTTAACATAAAGACAGTCTACCATAACTTATAAAAAAGGCAAATCAATTAAACCTACTTCTATGGCAAACATTGTTGATACATGGCTGTAATATTTTCTCCATCAATATCAAAATATACTGTCTTATAAGTAGCCTTCTGTAAATTAGATATAAATATTAATGTATCCATTAAAAAATTTGCTTCTACCTCTTGATTGCAATCATAGGTTTTTGTATTTTCTGTAACATAAAGATCTCTAATCTTTAGATTTTGATTAATAAAAAATTCTCCAGTACTATCAATACCTGGAAGCCAATTTAAATTTCTGGTTAGTAAATCAACTTCTAAAATCCACTTATTGTTATCTTTTGTGATTGATTTTATATCACCCGGCTGATTATGAAAAAATTCAATAAGTGATTCTTCTGTGTCCACCTTATCACTATTTTCCACTAATTTAGAATTTTTTATTTCTAAATTCTGAGAAATCAAGCTATTTTTCATCCACCAATAATATATACCACTACCAACCGCTAACACTGCAATCATAGATAATATCAAACTTACCCCCACAAAACCTTTATTATTTTTCATAACTTAATTATGGACTCTTTATATAAAAGAGCAAATAATATGCTATATTAAAAGAGTGAAAAAAGAATACAAAAAGGAAGAAAAAAGAGTAAGTAAAGTAATACAAGGAATCATATCTGTTTCTGCAAAAGGCACAGGATACCTAAGAGTCCCTGATTATAAAGAAGATCCTGAGATTAACTTCAAAGATTTAAACACAGCACTTCATGGTGATGTAGTTGAAATTATACTAAACCCAAAAGGACATGGACGTATTACTGCAAAAGTATCCAAAATAATCTCACGTGCAAAGATTGGTTTTTCTGGAGTTTTAGAAAAAAAAGATAATAAATATTTACTAAAACCAGATGATACAAAAATGTACACTTATATTTTAATATCAGAAAAAATGTTAAATGGTGCGAAGATCGGACAAAAAGTTTATGTAGAAATAACCCTTTGGAAAGATTCAACAAAAATGCCAGAAGGAAAAATAGTAAAAGTTTTAGGACAACCAGGAGAAAATAATGCAGAGATGTATGCCATTGCGATAGAAAAAGGTTTCAACAGTGATTTCCCTCAAAAAGTAGAAGAAGAAGCGAGAAAAATAAAAAATCTTGGTATCAGTAATGAAGATTATAAAGATAGACGTGATTTTAGAAAAACTCTCACATTCACGATTGATCCAGAAGATGCAAAAGATTTTGATGATGCTATTTCTTTTAAAGAAATTGGAAACAATGAATACGAAATAGGGATACATATAGCAGACGTCTCTCATTATGTAAAAATAGAAAGTGAGCTCGACCGTGAAGCAAGAAAAAGAGGAACCTCTGTATATTTAGTAGATAGAACGATACCAATGCTGCCAGAGATTCTCTCAAATGACTTATGCTCTCTTATGCCAAATAAGGATAGACTAACCATGAGCGCTGTTTTTGTTTTAAATAAAAATGCAGATGTTTTAAAAGAATGGTATGGACACACAATAATACATTCTCAAAAAAGATTTTCTTATGAAGATGCAGAGAAATCTATAAAAAAAACAGAATTACCATTTCATAAAGAACTTTCTATTTTAAATAATCTAGCAAAAAAATTAACAAAAGAAAGATTTACAAATGGTGCTATATCGCTAGAACAAGAAGAAGTAAAATTTATCTTAGATAAAAATGGAACACCTATAAAAGTAATCAAAAAAGAACGAGGTGATTCTAATAAATTAATAGAAGAATTTATGCTTTTAGCAAATAAAAAAATAGCTGAAACTATTTCAAAAGGCACAAAAAAAGAAGGTGGAGTGTTTGTATATCGTATACACGATAACCCAAACAAAGAAAAGATGACAGACCTAGCATTCTTCTTGCGAAGCTTAGGACATAAAATATCTTTAGTAGATGGAATCATTCCAACAAAAGAAATAAATAATCTTTTAAAAAAACTAGAGGGTAAAAGTGAAGAAAGTACAGTTAATCGTGCAGTAATACGCTCTATGGCAAAAGCAATTTATTCTACAAAAAATGTGGGACATTATGGTTTAGCATTTGAGTATTACGCTCACTTTACTTCACCCATTAGACGATATCCTGATATAGTAGTACACAGACTTTTAACAGATTATCTAAATAAATTAAAAGTTGGTAAAGAAAAATTAAATATATATGAAGAGATATCAAGACATGCATCAGAACGAGAAAAATATGCCTCTGATGCTGAGAGAGCTTCAATAAAATATAAACAAGTTGAATATATGTCTTCTCGTATTTCAGAGACATTCAAAGGAATAGTGAGTGGATTAACAGAATGGGGTATCTATGTAGAAGAAAAAGAAACAAAATGTGAAGGACTTGTGCGAGTAAGAGACATGGGAGATGATTTTTATGTTTTTAATGAAAAGAAATTAGAACTAGTTGGTCAAAAAAAGAAAAAAAGGTACCGCCTTGGTGATAGTGTCACAATAAAAGTAAAAAGTGTTGATTTAGAAAAAAAGACAATAGACTATATATTGATAATATAATGAGTATAAAACATAGCTCCAGTCAGAAAATTAAACTATGGTTTTGGTCAATATCTATAATTATTATAGGTGTATTCTTTTCATCTTTTATTTTTAATAATGTTAATTATCAAAAAATAACAAAACTAATAAATTCAAAAGAAAAAACAGCAATAGCAATAGAATCTTTCTCATCAGCTGATATTGTCCCTCAGTATTTCTACTTTACCAAAGATGTAAATCAACAACCAAAAGTTTCAGCTGGTGCATACTTAATTGGTGATTTAGATACAGGAGAAATAATTCTCTCAAAAAACAAAGAAAAACAATTTCCAATAGCTTCAGTATCAAAATTGATGACTGCGACAGTCGCTATAGAATTAGCAAAGGAAGATGATATAGCCAAGGTTTCCAAAAAAGCGTTAGCTACTTATGGACAAAATGGTGGATTAAAATTAGCAGAAAAAATAAAAGTTACAGATCTCATTTATCCACTACTACTAGAATCAAGTAATGATGCTGCCGAAATAATAGCTGAATATTTTGATAGAAATATTTTTCTTAAAAAAATGAACCAAGAAGCTCTAAAACTGGATCTATCTCAAACAACATTCGAAGATCCGAGCGGACTTTCTTCAAAAAACCAATCAACTGTTTTTGATATGTTTAAACTAGCTGGATATATAAATAAAAAAAAACCAGATTTATTAGAAATAACAATGAAAAAAAGTTATACTAATAAAAATCATAGCTGGTTTAGCACTAACCAATTCCTATCAGAAGAAGGATATTTAGGAGGAAAAAGTGGATACACAGATCCCGCAATGCAAACAGTCATCTCTCTCTTTTCACTCCCCTTGGGAGAAGTTGGAAAACGTAATATTGCTATTACATTACTACAAAGCAAAGATCGTTTTAAGGATGTAGAAAATATTTTAAATTATTTAAATAAAAATATATATTATGGTGGAGAAGCAGATGCAAATACATCTTGGGTAAAAGAAAGAACAGATTTACCACCGATATTTGATCAAGATTTTGTGACTCTTCTATTTGGTGGAGATGCTATGCTCGACCGTGGAGTAAAAAACTCTGTAAACAAAAATTTTAAAGGAGATTATTCAGCACTTTTTGATAAATTATCAATATTAAAAAAATCTAACATTACTTTTATAAACTTGGAAGGTCCAATATCTGATACTGGAAAAGACATAAAAAATCTATACTCATTTAGGATGAACCCTTCTGTCGCACCAGCACTAAAAGGAGCAGGTATATCTATAGTCTCGGTTGCAAACAATCACGCTGGAGACTGGGGACGTGATGCATATATTGATTCATTAGGACGTTTAAAAGAAAATGAAATTTTATATACAGGAGGAGGACTAACAGAACAAGAAGCAGAACAACCAACTATCATTGAAAAATATGGAATGAAAATAGGATACCTAGGATTCTCAGATGTAGGACCAGATTCTATGAAAGCAACGACAAATAAAGCCGGTTTACTACTTGCTAATAACCCAAATTTTACTGAAATAATACAAAATGCTTCAAAAAAAGTTGATTATTTAGTTGTAACATTTCATTTTGGAGATGAATATAAAACCAAACATAATGCAAGACAAGAATACTTAGCACATAAAGCAATAGATGCTGGTGCTAAAATTGTAATAGGAACTCATCCTCATGTAATAGAAGATACAGAAGTTTATAGTCCAAAATCTTGCACTCAAATTTCATGTATGGGATTTATAGCATATTCATTAGGTAATTTTATTTTTGATCAAGGTTTTTCTGTAAATACAATGGAGGGTATGCTTCTTGAAATTAAATTAAACAGAGATGGTAGTATGTCCACAAAGAAAAACGTAGTTCAATTAAACAGACTTTTTCAACCAAACAATATAATTATAGGAAAAGAAGAAAAAATAAAATTTAAAGAAAAATCTGACTACTGAAACTTATTCGAACCTTATTAGTCAGGATTATTCACCGAAAGAAAATAATCATTCTTTAGTACCTCTCCAAACCTATAAGCATTAGCGTGAGAAAGAACTCCAAGGTATGAATATAAAGTAGCTTCAAGTTTCTCCTTTGAAAGAGACCTTGCTTTATATAAAACAATTTTCTTACTAATTCTTCTTGTTGCTCTTTCTAAGGTTCTTTTTCTTATCAATACATGATATGGAAAAGAAATATGTCTGATGTAAAGAAATACACTATCATCCAAAATATTACCGATGAAATCGGTAGAATGCTTGGTGGATGGATTCGTTCTATTGAAAGATAAAAGCAAAAGGTATCCTTAACAGGATACCTTTTGTATATATGAGATACTTCGGAGCAAACGCCGAAGCCGAACCATAGAGATCGCCGGCACGGGACACATCGCTCGTGCCGAACTTAAGCCTGTCAACGCTGAAGTAGAAGAGCGGAACCAGCGAGAACACGCCATCAGCATCAGGAGTTTTACTACTTTCCATCCAAGTCACAAACCACAAAACATGATATTACACATGAATCACAATTCTCTATTTTATCTGGCAACACAATTACTTACTTGCCTTAAAAAGTAATAAGCAGTATCCCTTGTTACAGCGACACTCTTATAGTAACCATAATCACTATAATTCTGGTCGGAGATTTTTCATAAGAGAAAGAGTTCGGTAATAGTCATCCTTAAACGACTATACACTAACCTAGACTCACAATTACTATATCAATTTTTAAATTAAACGCAAAAATAGGGTCATCCATGTGGATAACCCTATTCAAAAAAATTTTTGAAATCAAGAATCAAAGAAACAAAAGATTCAAGAATTCAAATTACAAGGATCAATTCTGTGGAACAAACCCCGACACCGAGCCATAGCGACCGCCGGCACCGGACACACCGCTGGTGCCGAACTCCAACTCGCCGCCAAAGAAGCGGAAGAAAGGAGCCCTCGAGAAGACACCATCACCACCAGGAGCAGGAGCAAATTCGTCACCTGCACAATCGGTATCAAGTTCTTTGGAGCAGACGTGACGGTCAGGGTGAACCAATGCCATACAGCCAAGAGCAAAGGATGTTAAACCAAATTCGTTGTCTAAGAAAGTTTCTCTTGCACGGCGAACTGATTTGCCACGATGTCTCATTCCGTATTGAACGGCGAGAATCAGAATATCACCCTGTTGTTCAGATTCCAATTGTTCTAGGAAACTGAGGGTACGGGGATGTTCGCGAATCTGTGCAGTGGTAATCTGACCTTTAAGGTAATTGTAGAAGCTACGGCTTTCAGCAAGTTTGCTGTGAACCAATTTTGTAGCTTCACAATACTGTTCGGCAGAATCGGTAATCGCAGAAAAATGTTTTTTTGCAACTGATGATACTTTTGGAATGGCGAACCATCCTTCGGCACCTTCAGGTAATGCGGGTAACATTTTAATAAATTCCAATGCTTCTTTTGAATCAACTCCAAAAATAGTTGCAATGGTTTTTACCTGCTCATCAATTGGCTTCAGTTTGTACTTATTTGGATAAGTATAGCTTGAGCTAACTACCTCATCGGCGTACTTGTTTGGTGGTGTTGTCATATCCAGAATGATAGCTTTTACAGCTTCTCTGCCAAGATATGCGACTTTGTCTGTTTGAGCAAACGTGATCAACTTTTCTGTTGTCATTGTCTTATCCTTTTTAGATTTAAAGAACTGGGTCCCGACACCCAAGTTCCATGTGTTAAATAGAGGTCGGGTATCGTTTACTAGATATTAGTATATCATATTCAATCTTTTTGTCAACTCATAGATTTACATGAATTAAAAAATTAAATTATAATTCACATATTGAAAAATTTAATCAAACCTTGCAAGAAAAATGTCTAAAAAAATATCAGCAGATGCTTTTTAAATTAATTACAAACTTAAAAAATGTTTGAGATACTATAATTATCAAAGACTAAACGTGGAAATTAATTTAAAAACATCAAGTCAATTATTAACAAAGTGATTCCAAACTATTAATTATTTCAATAATTTTTATTTAGCAATAGCTGCGGCTTCGTCAAGTTTTACTGAAAGAAGTTTTGAGGCACCATCAGAACCCACTGTGACACCATAAAGAATACCAGCACGAGACATAGTCTCTCTGTTGTGTGTAACAACAATAAGCTGAGAATGATGAGAAAGCTTTTCCAACATATCTCCGTATTTACGAGAATTTGCCTCATCGAGTGCTGCATCTGTCTCATCTAAAACTAAAAATGGTGGTGGATTTACTTGCGACATAGCAAAAAGAAGAGCAATAGAAGTAAGTGATCTCTCACCACCTGAAAGTGCATTAAGTTCTTTTACTTTTTTATGAGGAAGCGAAACATTTATCTCAATACCCTGTTCAAAAACAATATTTTCTCCTTCTTCTGTATTTGATTCATCATCATTCTTCTTCCTTTTATTTTCAGTTACTATGGAAAGATAACCCTCTCCACCACCAAACATTAATGAGAAAAAATTACTAAATTCTATATTTATTTTTTTAATACCTTCTTTAAACTCTATATCAATTTTTTCTTTTAAATCTGCCATTAATACACGAAGTGCTTCTATGCTTTTGGATAAGTCTTCCATTTCTTTAGCTAAAAAGTTATCTCTTTCTGAAACTTCTTGAAACTCTTTAATAACTTCAGCCCCACCACCTAGGCCAACATCTTCTAATTTTATTTTAATACGTTCAATTTTACGTTTTAATTCTTCTTGTATACTTCTATCTATATTTTCCTCTATAACAAAATCTTTATAAGACAATATTTCAATACCAATAAGCACTGAGCCTTCTTTTATCTCATTTTCAAAAGATTCCATTTCTTTTAATAAATTCCTTTCTTTTATTAAAATAAGCTCTAATGCAGAAGTTAATTCTTGATACTTGACCCTAAGATTAAATCTTTCTTTTTCTTTTAAATATATGTCTTCATTGTCTTGATTAATCTCTCTTTTTAATATATCTATATTTTCAATAATCTTATTTTCCTCTTCTTTGATGTTCTGCATTTCTGTTAAAATCTCCTGCTGATTTTTCTTTAATAATTCTAACTCAGGATTTAAAATTGAATTTAAATTTTGTGAAGAATCTTCTATGGAAACTTTTGGCAAAAGTTCTTTTAAAATATCTTTTATATGTAAAAGAATATTTTTAATATCTGACAAATCTTCCTTATTTATAGCTTCATTTATAAAATCATTTATTTCATTAAATATTGTTTTTACTTTCTCTTCTGAAATTAGTACAACAGATTCTGGTATTTTTGTTTCTTTTCTCTTTTCTTCCACTTCCATCATTCCCTCTATTCTTCCCAACTTACGTTCTATCTCACTCTTAATTCCTCTAATTTCGTATACCTTCTTTTCAAGTATTTTTAATTCTTTTTCTTTTTCACTTTCTTCTCTTGTACTAACTTCTTCAACAGAAGAAATTTTTTCTTTTATATTTTCTAATTCTGAAGAAATTTTTTCTTTTTCCTTTAAAAGAAAAAACTGTTCTTTTTCTAAATAGACACTCTCTTTTTTAAGATATTCTTGATAAAAAGACAACAATGTAATTTGCATCTCTTTTGCCTTTTCAAATTTATCTACCTGTTTTTTGAGAAAATTTAAATGAGGTGCATTTTCTCTACGTAAAAGTGATACCTCTTTCATATTGTCTGTAGTTCTTTCCAATTTACGCTGTGCTTCTTTTATTTTATATTGAAAAATTTTAAGCCCAAGTGCATCTTCTACCATTTCTCTTCTATCTTTTGATGATGCATTAAGGATTCTATCTGCTTCTCCTTGTGAAATAATATGATGGTGAGATGAACCTATGTTTACAGAAGATAAAAGATTATTAATATCTCTCAGCCTAACTTCTGAACCATTTAAAATATATTTATTTAATCCATCAGAATAAACTTCACGAGAAATTGAAATAGTCTCATAATTTAAATTAATATTTTCACCTGCCCCATTTATAAGTTTAAAAACCTTATCAGAGTTATTAAAATAAATTGTTACACTTGCGCGTGAACTTTTAGGTAAATTTTTAGATCCTTTAAAAATCAAGTCAGAACCAGATGATCCACGCATGGATTTGATTGACTGTTCTCCTAAAACAAAACGTAATGCTTCTACTACGTTTGATTTACCAGATCCATTAGGGCCAACAATAGAAACAATGGAATTTTGAAACTCTAAAACTGTTTTTTTAGAAAAAGATTTAAAACCATTTAATTCAAGATTCTTTAGTCGCATATTATTCCATCCAGTCTCTTATTTTTAATGCTGATTCAGCCGCTTTCTGTTCTGCCTCTTGTTTTGATTTACCTTTGCCTTCAGCAATCAAGTCAAGACCAAACAAAATACCAACAGTAAAATGTTTATCATGGTCAGGTCCTGACTCATGTAAAACTTTATAAAAAGGAGTAACACCAACAAATTCTTGAGCTTTTTCTTGTACTAAACTTTTTGCATCACGCCAAAGTTTTTTAGAGACAATTTCTTCTGTATGAGGTAAAAGAGAAGTTTCAATAAATTTATTAACAACTTCATAGCCTTGATCTAAATAAACAGCACCGATGTATGCTTCGTACGTATTAGCTAAAATATATTGCCTAGCCCTCCCGTTATCTTTAGCTTCACCTTTAGATAAAAGCAAAAAATCATTCATCCCAACCTTTAATGCAATTTCAGAAATTATAATAGCGTTAACAAGAGCAGAACGAACTGCAGTCAATTCACCTTCTGTATAATTTGGGTATTTTTTATAAAGAAAATCAGTAACAATGAGTTCTAATACTGCATCACCTAAAAATTCTAAACGTTCATTATGCGAAATATTAGATCCTGGATTTTCATTGATATATGAACGATGAATAAAAGCCTGTTTAAGCAAGTTTTTATCTTTAAAAAATATTCCTGTATTTTTTTCAAAATCTGAAAATTTAATCATTTTATTTTTTAGTTAATATTTCAATCGCACGAGTTATAAGTGGAATAATGTCATTATAAACACGAAGTTCTGGTAATTCTTTAAGTTGAAACCAACGAGCATTATCTAACCCACCAGAATCTCCTAATTTAAGTTCAGTATATTCACTTTCTGCCAAGAAATACACAACTTTTTTTAAAATCTTACCTTTTTCTGGATGTGAGGCTACATATTCATTTTCACCAATTTTTTCTTTTATTGTGATATCAAGACCAACTTCTTCTTTTATTTCCCTTATTGTTCCATCTTCTGTCTCTTCATTTTCTTCTATTCTACCCTTAGACAAAGTCCAGTAACCAAAAACATCATGTACTAATGCAAAAAAGAAAGCACCATCTTTTTTAGCATATATCAATGCCCCACCAAGTTTTTCAACTGGTAATTTTGAAACATCTAGAGGTTCTTCATTTTCTTTCTTTTTACTTATTTGCTCTTTTCCTGGTTCTCCTATTTCTTTATAAACTGCACCAAGTACACCATTTACAAATTTACTAGAATTTTCTCCACCAAAAGTTTTTGCTAATTCAATTGCTTCATTTATAGCAACCTTTGGAGGTACTTGATTTCTATCACCAAAAAGAAGCTCTGTTAAACCAATCCTTAAAATATTTCTATCAACAATAGAAATTTTATCTAATGGCCAATCTGGTGCTGCTTTTTCTATTATTTCATCAATTACTTTACAATTTTTAAAAACTTCTTTTATTAATGTAGACACAAAAAAATCATCCTCGAGGCCAGGAGCAAATTCTTTAAGATTTCTATTTAAAGCTTCTTTTTTTTTATCATCAGTCCAAGCATTATCTTGTTCTGACGTAGTAATAAAATCCCACTCAAAAAGTGTCTGTAATACTATTGATCTTGAAAGGTGCCTATTTGCCATAATTTTGGACTTTAGGCTTCAAATTTTAGGCCTTAATTAACTTAAATATTGCCTAGGATTTATAGCCTAAGTATTCTATTTATTTTGCTTCCGCTTTTTTTGCTTTTTCTTTCTTTTGTTTTCTCTCTATCTTTTTAATCAAATCTAGGACTTTTTTCCCACGATAAAAACCGCAAGATGCACAAACTGTGTGACGTTTCTTAAAACTTTGACAATTGGCACATTTAGTAAGACCCGTACTCACCAATGCATGATGTGAACGTCTATTTGCTGTATGTGATTTTGTATGTCTCATTCGTACTACCATAATATATATTATACTAGCATATTAAAGACAGATTGCAAACTACCTTGTTTTTTAAAAAATATAGTATATTATTAAACCAATAGAGATTGTTATGGCTACCAACCATAATCTTGTTATAAACAAGACCAACCGGCTAATCTATAAAATATAAAAAGAACAAAGTTGGGTGGAACCGCGAAATAGACTCGCCCCGACAAAAATGAGAATTTTTTCATTTTTGTCGGGGTGATTTTAATTTTAATTAAAAATAAAAAAATATATGGAAAATAATAAATTACATAATTTAAGACATTCTCTAGCTCATCTTTTATCAGCGGCAGTACTAGAAATGTACCCAGATACAAAAAATACAATAGGACCTTCAATAGAAGATGGTTTTTATTACGACTTTGAGTTCTCGTCCCCTGTTTCTGAAAAAGATTTACCCAAAATAGAAAAGAAAATGAGAGATATTTTAAAGTCTTGGAAAGAATTCAAGGGTGAAGAAAAAAACCTAGAACAGGCAAAAGAATATTTTTCTGAGAATCAATATAAAATAGAACTCATCGAAGAAATTGACGAAAAAGGAGAAAAAATAACTTTTTATACTTGTGGTAATTTTACAGATCTTTGTAGAGGTGGACATTTAGAAAATCCATCAAAAGAAATAAGCCCAGATTCTTTTAAGCTTGATCGTGTAGCTGGAGCATACTGGAGAGGAGATGAAAAAAATAAAATGCTTACTCGTATCTATGGTCTAGCATTTGAAACAAAAGAAGAGCTTGAAACTTACATAAACCAAAGAGAAGAAGCAAAAAAAAGAGATCATAAAAAACTAGGTAAAGAATTAAAATTATTTACAATTTCAGAATTAGTCGGTAAAGGATTACCAATGCTTCTACCAAAAGGTAATATAATCAAAACAGAACTTGAGAAATTTATTCGTGCAAAAAAAGAAAATCTAGAATATTCTTTTGTAACAATTCCACATATTGCAAAAAAGGAACTCTATATAAAAAGTGGTCATATGGGGAAATATGACGCTATGATGCCAACAATGACAGACGAAAATGGTGATGAATTCGTAATGAAAGCAATGAATTGTCCTCATCATTTTGAAATATACAATTCAGAACCACATACTTATAAAGATCTTCCTCTAAGGATTGCAGAAAATACAACAGTATATAGAAATGAAAAAAGTGGTGAACTTGCTGGACTTTTAAGAGTAAAAAACATAACTCAAGACGATACTCATCATTTTGTTACCCAAAACCAAATAAGAACAGAGATAGAAATGATTTTTAATCTAATGCGTGAAATTTATGAGGTTTTTAATTTTAATGATTACAAAGTTGAAATATCTGTTAGAGATTATTCAAATAAAGAAAAATATTTTGGTAGTGATGAAATATGGGAAAAAGCTGAAAATATTTTAATAGAATCTGCAAAAAAATTAAATCTTAAATATACAATCGAGGAAGGAGAAGCAGCTTTTTACGGACCTAAAATTGATATAAAAGTAAAAGATTCTATAGGTAGAGAATGGCAACTCACAACAATACAACTTGACTTTAATCAACCAGAAAATTTTGAAATGGATTATATAGGAGATGATGGCAAAAAACACAGAGTAGTCGTATTACATGTTGCTATCCTTGGTTCATTTGAAAGATTTATGGGTGTATTAATTGAACATTATGCTGGAAGTTTCCCATTGTGGCTTTCCCCTGTTCAAGTATCTATCATACCCGTAAAAGAAAATCATGAAGAAGAAGCAAAAAAACTTTCAAAAATTTTAAAAGAATTCTCTATTCGTACTGAAATCTTTCCAGCTGATAATAGTTTAGGAAAAAGAATTCACCTAGCAAAAGACATGAAAACTCCTTATGTAATAATATTAGGAGACAAAGAAGCCTCATCTAGTACACTAACAATAGAAAATAGAGATGGTACAAAAACTGAAGGAATTTCTACTAAAGATTTTTTAGAAAAACTTACACAAGAGATAAAAGACAAAAAATAAAATAAAAAAACTTCCTTATTTAAGGAAGTTTTTTTATTTTATTTTTTAAATATCAATCTCAGCGAGTTTTGCATTTGATTGAATAAATGATTTTCGTGGAGGAACTTCAGAGCCCATTAAAATTTCAAATACTTTATTGGCTTCTTCCGCATCATCTATATTTACCTTCTTTAACACCCTATGACTAGGATCCATTGTAGTCTCCCAAAGTTCTTCAGGGTTCATTTCTCCGAGACCTTTATAACGTTGAATGTGAATTTTTTTAGTCTTTGTTTCTTTTTCTTCTTCTTCTTTTTCTTCTTCATTCTCAACATCTGTTTCAACAGTCTGTATTTCATTTATATCTATATCTTTACCAATTAATTTATCTTTCTCTTCGTCAGTATAAGCATAACTAACTTCTTTACCTTTTTTTATTTTATAAAGTGGTGGTTGAGCAATATAAACATATCCAGCATCAATAACTTGTCTAAAATATCGATAAAAAAGAGTAAGCAAAAGTGTACGAATATGTGCTCCATCAACATCAGCATCTGTAGCAATAATTATTTTATGATAACGCATTTTTGAAAGATCAAAAGTGTCTCCAATAGAAGTACCTAATGCAATGACTAAAGATCTTATCTCTTTTGAAGCAAGCATTTTATCAATTCTTGCTCTTTCAACATTTAAAATTTTTCCTTTTAATGGAAGAATAGCTTGTGTACGTCTATCTCTACCTTGTTTTGCTGAACCACCAGCAGAATCTCCCTCAACTAAAAATAATTCAGATTCTTCTGCACTTTTACTTTGACAATCTGCCAACTTACCAGGAAGTGTCATACCCTCAAGAGCACCTTTTCGAAGTACAGAATCTTTTGCTGCTTTAGCCGCCTTACGGGCCTTAAGCGCAAGAATAGATTTATTGATTATAGCTTTTGCCTCATCTGGATTCTCTTCTAAGAAAGCCGCAAAAGCTTCTGCAAATACAGAACTAACAGCACTTTGTGCTTCGACAGAACCTAATTTTGCTTTTGTTTGACCTTCAAATTGAATTTCTTGAAGTTTTACAGATATTACGCAAGTTAAACCTTCTAATACATCGTCTCCTGTAAAACCCCCCTCAGACTCTTTCATTAATTCATTCTTTTTACAATAAGTATTAAGAGTTCTTGTAAGTGCAGTTTTAAAACCAGTGACATGTGTGCCACCTTCTCCTGTGTAAATATTGTTTGCAAAAGGAACAATATGATCAACCATATCATCTATATATTGAAGAGCTATCTCTACTCCAACATTATCTAACTCTTTTTCAACATAAAAAATATGACTATGAATTGGTTTTTGAAATCTATTATAATATTTTACCAAAGAAGTAAGTCCGCCTTCAAAATAAAAAGAAGTAGATGGCAATTCAAGCTCTAACTCTCTAAAATAAAAAATATCAGAATCATCTATTTTATCTTCATATTTACGTGCATCAATAATTAAAATTTTAAGTCCTTTGACTAAATACGCTTGCTGACGAATATGATTCACAACTGTAGTCCAATCAAACTTGATATCTTTAAAGATTTCTATATCTGGTTCAAAAGTAATTATTGTTCCGTTTAATTTAGAAGAGCCATTTTTTTTGACAGCAGTTTTTTTCTTACCTTGAGAATATTCCTGAGAATATTTACCGCCATCTTTATGAACTTCCGCTTTACAAAAAACAGAAAGTGCATTAACAACAGAAGCACCGACACCATGCAACCCTCCAGAAACTTTATAACCTTCACCTCCAAACTTTCCTCCAGCATGAAGTGTCGTCATTACAGTTTCCAATGCTGATACTTTTGTTTTTTTGTGTATATCTACAGGTATACCTCGCCCGTTGTCTGCAACACGTATGCGATTATTGGGTAATAATACAATTTCAATATCATTACAAAACCCCCCCATGGCTTCATCACGTGAATTATCAAAAATCTCCCAAATCAGATGATGGAGACCTTCAGGTCCTGTAGTACCAATATACATACCAGGACGACGTCTTACTGGTTCTAGACCCTCCAAAACCGAGATATCAGAAGCATCATAATGATGCGCAGCTACTTGTGCTTTTTTTATGTCCTTTTCTTTAGCCATTTGATATTTAATTTAACTTAAAAAATAAAAGCAAAAAACAAATTTTGCTTGATATATTATAGCAAAAAGTAACATAAAAAACTAGTTAATTATCGTATCTGCCAACTTGAATTTTTGCTTATATTGTTGCTTATTTTACCTTTTTCATTATAAAAAGATATTTAAATCCTCTTAGATAGAAATTATATTGTCTTGCTCTTTCGTGCCAAATTCCTGTGTTTGATGTTTGATTATGCCGAGTTAAACAAATCATATCAATAGTTTCAAAATATTTTTCTAACCTTTGCCACATTAAAAAACCAACAGGTGTAAATTTCTTTTTAACCCACTGATCAGCAATAACCCAACCTACTACTTTACCTTGTTTTAAAACTCTTGCAATTTCACTAGCTGTTTTTTCTAACTCATCATAAAATTCAGTTTTTTCGCAAGAAATTTTACCAATACATTCTTTATTATCAGAATAATTTATATTATCAGAATAAGGTGAATCAATAAAAACAAAATCAACAGAATTATCTTCAAGTGGAATTTTACGAGAATCATTTTTTATTATTTCTGGTCTTGTGACATTTATATCATAACCAACAACTCTTCTCTTTAATTCATTTGCAACATCAATAGTCGTTCCACTTCCACACATTGGATCAACAACTAAATCCCCTTCTTTTGTATATCGTTGAAGTAAATTCCAAATTACTAATGCTGGAGTAACTCCATTGTATTTGTTATTTCCATGAGACTTATTGCCATAATTTTGTGTAGGAAAATCCCAAAGCGTTGTTGATTCAATTTTTAAATCATTCATAGATTACTTTAAAAGTTTTTTTAAATCAACAATAAATTTATCAAACATTTTTACTTTATTACTTTCTTCTATATTAGTTTCACTTAAAACATAACTTCCATCAGTATCTGTCTCAACAATCGCTCTACCTTTCTTTGTTGGTTTTTTAATAGTCAATGTTCCATCTTCGTCAGGGGTTACAAAATAAACTTTTATATGTTTAGTCGCCTCATCAGAAGCAAGTTTCATTTTCCAATAACCAGTTTGAGCAATTCTCTCTCTTAATGTAACCTTACTCGACAAAACTGCAACAACCTTACTTGTTTTTGGATTATAAATAATCAAATCAACATCAGGTAAATGAGAACCAAATTCTCCATAATCAACGATTAAATTTCTTTTTACTAAACTTAATTCTTTTGACAAATTAACACTATTCGTCCGTTCTAAACTATTACCATTTATAACAATAAGTCCAAGTGCTTGAACTTCATCATTTATAATATGTTCAATTAACTTTTCTAAATTTTTACCCTTAAAAGCACGCCAAGATTGTTCATGGTCATTACCAACAAAATCTTTACCATGTTGTTCTTTTGCTTCTTTTAATAAATTAGAAATATGCCTATATGTTTCTATTCCATACTTTTTCTTTTTTATTTCATAAATTTTTATAAGATCATTTATTGTCATAATTTTATTTTTCCATTACTAAAATATATTCTGTAGGATAAGCAAAAACCTTATTTTTATCGGTTATCCGAGCAAATTTTCCTGTTTTCTCATCTCGAACAGAAGGTAAATTTTTTGATGGTATTTCTCTTTTAATAATATCAACCACTTTTAATCCTAAATTTTGTAATTGTTCAACAAAAACTTCTGCATTAAGAATATCAACACCGATTAAACTTGTATTTCCCACAACAATACAAGTTTTACCACCCTTTTTTAATACTCTTTTCATTTCAACAAAAACTTGATTCATTTCGCTAAAATAAGTTGAAACTTCTTCAGCAGTTTTTTTATGTTTTATTAAAAGATCACTTCTTATTTTTTCAGCAAGCTTACTATTTAAAACTAAATCTTTTTTACTATGATATGAAGTCCCAATAAATCTTTTACGAAAATCACTTAAATCCTTTGTGTGTTCCAGCCATAATGCTGTTAATTGATGCAAGTCTGCATATTCATAAGAAGTAACATATGGTGGAGATGTAACAATTAAATCTACACTTCCATTTTTTACTGGAATAGTTCTTGCATCTGTACAAACCACCTTACTAGAAATTTTTAAATAACCTTTTTTTGATAATAATTCAAACAGTTCAGCGTTACCACGTAACATCATTTTTGTTTGTCTCAAAAATGTTTTAATTGGTTCTGATGGTTCTTTCCCAAAATCTCTTGTTGGTTTATTACTCTTTTGTAGCCAGATTGAACAATTTTTAAGAATATTTGAAAATCCACAAAAGAAAAAATCTTGAACATCCTGATCTTTAACTTTTATTATTTTAGAAAAAATAAACGCTAACCTCCTTTTTTCTTCTGCTTTAAACCAATAATCAATTCTTTCATGAGTGGGAACTTTTACTTTTATGTCTTTGTTATATTTTTCTAATTTCTTTTTTAATATTTCAAATTCTTTTTCAATTTTAATTGGATTTATTGGGGTAATTTTAGCTTTTGTTATCAAGACAGCTACAGGATTAATATCAACCGCTATTGAATATCTTCCCATAATTTTAGATTCAATAATAGTTGTGCCACAACCACCAAATGGATCAACTATAAAATCACCCTTCTTTGTATATTTTTCTGCCAAACGAGAAACTATTTGTGGAATAAATTTTGCAGGATAACGATGATACCCATGTGTAATGTAAGAAGTTTCTTTTCTTGTTTTATCAGAAAATGACCAAGATTTATCAATTTTTATTTTATTTAATATAGAAATTACAGATTGACTCATTTAGTTATTCTAGCATTTTTTAGTCTTAAAAAGAAACACAAATTTAACGTATCTGCCAACTTGAATTTTTGCTTATATTGTTGCTTATTTTAACCATAATTTCTTCTACTTCTTCGGCTTTTAGTGTTCTTTCAAAAGATTGAAAAACAAGCCTAAAAGCATATGATGTTTTCCTATCTTTTGTGAAAGAATCAAATAAATAAGGTTCTTTTATTAACAAATCTGTGCCATTTTCTATAAGTATTTGTTTCAACTTATCTCCATTCTCTCCTTCTGGCATCCATACAGCAACATCACGAGAGATAAATGGATAAACTGACCATGGTTTAAAAGCAGATTTAGACTCATAATTTTTAGTTTCTAATTTAAAATCAGAATTAATATCTTTACAAAATTCTTCCAAACTTATTTCTTTTATTTCCTTCTTTTCATTATAAGCAACATGTATTTCCTCTCCATTTTTGTTAAAAATAGTTCCAATTTCAAAAATCTTTATTTCCTTCATCTCAAGCAATGGTGCATTCAATTGATTTAATTTTAAACTTTCTTTTAATCCATCAGATAAATTTGTTCTTAAAAAATTCTTATCTGAAGCTGAGGCAAGTACTTCTACTTTTCCTTCATTTCTAAATGAATATGTCATAACTTCACTATATCCATCATTTAAAAGTTTATTTCTTGCTACAGAAATATTATAAAATTTTTCATTTATCTTAGGGACCCATTCTATTTTAGGCAATTTACCTTCTATTCTTTCATATCCCAAAATTTTAATTACATCCTCAACTAAATCATGTTGACCAATTATGTCCATACGCAATAATGGAACTAAAATTTTAAATTCACCATTCTCTTCTTCGTATTCAAAACCAAGTTTTTCCCAAACACTTTCAATCTCCTCTTTTAAGAAATAAGTGCCTAGTCTTTTATTTATATATTCTACTGATACAAAAACAATATTTTGTTTTAATTTTTTAGGATAAATATCAACAATCTCCTCCGCATTACCACCAGCTATATCAAGAATCAAATTTGTTATCTTGTCCATGGTCTGAGTGCAAAGCTCTGGAGATATTTCATTTTCATATCTTTTAACAGCATCAGTCAAAATTCCAATCTTCTTTGAAGCTTTTCTAGTAGAAATAGCATCAAAATTAGCAACTTCTATTATTATATTCTTTGTATTATTATCTACCTCAGCCTTCATTCCACCTTTTATACCAGCTATAGCTAATATATCTCTCTTGTCTGCGATTACTAAAATAGATTCATCTAAATTAATTTCTTTTTTGTCTAAAGTGGTGATTCTCTCCTCAGATTTTCCATTCCGAATAATTATTTCTTCACTCTCTAATTTATCTAGATCAAAACAATGAATAGGTTGACCTATATCAAACATCACAAAATTAGCAGCGTCTACAATATTATTTATTGATTTTTGACCTATCGTTTCTAGTCTATTTTTTAACCAAACAGGACTTTTATCTATCTTTACATCTTTAACAACTCTACCCATATAACGAAGGCATTTTTCTGACTCAATTTTAATATTTAAATTAGTTGAAGCTGTTTTAAAATCCTTGTATTTTTTTTCTTTTAATTTCAAATTAAAAATAGCACTTATTTCTTTTGCTATTCCCCAATGTGAAAGACAATCATGTGCTCTATCTGGTAAAACTTTTACATCAAAGACAATATCGTCGCCTATTTTACCTAAACTTTCTACTTCAAAAGAATGAAAAATAATACCCTCAGATAATTTTTCTGGATCTGGTAATTTTTCTTCAAAATAATTTTGTAACCAATTATAACTAATTTTCATATCTAAAATTGATTAAACCTTAAATCTCCTTGATAAGCTGGACGAATATCTGGCATCCCATATTTAATTACCATAAGTCTCTCAAGACCTGGACCAAATGCAAAACCTTGATATTTTAGAGAATCGATCCCACAATTTTTCAATACATTTGGATGTACCATACCAGCACCACCCATCTCAAGCCATTTACCATTAAACTTTAAATCAAATTCAATTGAAGGTTCAGTAAAAGGAAAAAAACTGGGACGAAATCGTAATTCAATCTCTTCACCTAACATTTTTTTATAAAAATAAGAAAGAACTCCCTTTAAATGAGCCATATCTATGTCTTCCCCTATCATAAGTCCTTCGATTTGATAAAATTGCATTTCATGTGTCGCGTCAGTAGCTTCATTTCTAAAACATTTTCCAGGAGCTATGATTGCAAAAGGTGGATTACCACCAGATTTGACTAAATCTTCCATGTATCTAATTTGAACATTTGAAGTATGAGTTCTTAAAACTTTCCCTTTCTCTCCTTTAATATAAAAAGTGTCTTGCATTTCACGAGCTGGATGATCTTTAGGAATATTCAATGCATCAAAATTATGCCATATATCTTCTAACTCTGGACCAGTGGCAATTTCAAAACCGAGTTCAGTAAAAATCTTTACTGCTTCATTTATGATTATTGAAAGTGGATGTTCCCTGCCTTTTTTCTCTTCGTTTTCCATTTAGAAAATATATCACAAAAAATAGCTTTTTCCCAATATTTGCTATAATAAATATATGAAAAAAACTGAGTGGATTTTAATCATCTTAATAATTTTATTTGCCTTAATAGGTCTTTATTTTGGTTGGTTAGATAATGGCAATAGTTTTTAATCTAATTCATTTAAGTGCTTCCAGATAGCATACATAGCATATGTATCAAGCTTACAATAAGTCTTTAAATGTTGAATCTTTTCCAGCTTCTCTTCTTTTGAATATACATCACTAACGATTTTATTCCATGTATCTGAAGCAGAAGCACCTTCTTGTATATCAAGAACCTTGTAAGACAACTCTGGAGCAAGTATAGGCAATATATATTTAATTGATGTTTTGCCTTTAAATTTAGGATGAACAAAATATTGATTAGAAAAAATATCCATAAGATCAATCATCCGAGAATTTATATCTTCTAATGCTATTTTATATTCAGGATTTCTTTTGGCTAAATCTTTATTTCTTCCCATCTCAAAACTTTTATTCCAAACAATAATAGACCCACTCTTAGGTAATTTCTCTATAAGAGCTGAAATAAATTCTTCATCTCCATTTTCGTTTTTAGTAAAAATAAATTCAGAATGTTCTGGCTCTTTATTTTTATCCGAAAGTACATGTAAAGAAAACTGAAATGTTATTTGATTAAAAGGACTAAAGCCAACAAACCTTGGGACGCCAGCTGCAAAAGTTTCATAATCTAAAAAAGATAGTGGCATAACCATAGTATTGAGAAAACTTTTAATCTCTTCTTTTTTTATAAAAATTTTATCCAATTGTGTAGCTAATACCTGATTCCTCTGTTTTTCACTTAAAGGAAAATCTTCCGGTACGTCTTCAATAAGAAGAATATTGCTATCAATTAATTCTGTAAGTTTACTTTTTGACATTCCAATACGAGAAATATCATGGACACTATAATCAGGAACTTGCGGGTTTGAATAAGAAAAAGTCGTACAATGAGAGCTTCTACCTCTCGTAATACATTTACAAGAACCAAATGGTTCTTTATTGGAAGATAGAAGATCATAAGCAGTTTTCATTTCTAAAGATACACCATCAACTACATTCATAACTTTTTCTGTAAAATCTTCTTTTAAAAAAAGTTGGTCTATATCAAGCTCAGCTCCTCTCACATATTGATTATTAAATCTTATAACAAATAATTTACCTAATGGAATATTTAATTCTTTTAAAACTAAATATTGGAAAGCTATGTCATAACTATAAAGTTTATCTTTAGCACTTTTATCTTCTCCACTATTAGAAGCCTTAACTTCATATAGGTCGTAGACATTAAAGTCTTTATTCCAAACTAAAATATCACAGATTGTTTTATATAAATCTGTTTCAAATACAGGTTGATATATTACAGGAGTTTTGGATTTTAAAAGCTTTATTGTTTCTTCTGTCTCATTTCTATCAGAAACCAAAACACCATTTGGAAATAATTCCCTAGCTAACGTATCAACTTCATTACCAGTTTCTATTATACTTTGATCAAATGCAGATAAAGGTTTATCAAAATATATGTCTGGTTTATGTACTTTCAACCAAGCATTCTTTTCACAATCTCTATATATAAGATAATCAGTTTTGGTTAATTTCATACTGATTAATTAAATATTATTCTGTAGTTATCCCATCAAATTCTTCTTCACTAGCTATCGCTTCTTCTTTTGTAGCTCTGACAATAGCATCTTTATGATGAGCAGGAGAATAAATGGTGTAAAGTTTTAAATCTTCGGTATTAGATGTATTAATAATATTATGCTCTGCGCCAGCAGGAACAACAATAGCTGAACCATCTACAACAATATATTCATTACCATTTATGAGACATTTCCCTTCTCCTTTTTCGAAACGGAAAAATTGATCATTATCAGCATGAATTTCCATTCCTATGTCTTCGTTTGGTTTCAAACTCATTAAAACTAATTGACTATGTTTGCCTGTGTATAAAACTTTACGAAAATTTGCATTTTCTAATGTCTCTTTTTCTATGTTTGTATTAAATCCTTTCATAACATTTATTATATAATTTATTGGTAATATTTATGACCTATCTTAATTTTAACATATTTTTGTTCTTTTTATTGAAAAAGCTAAAGCTGGAATTTTAAGCTTGTTTCCAAGACTATTTGCAATAGTTCTGACATAAGTTCCACTACTACATTTTATTTTAAAACTAGCTACTAAATAGACGTTCTTTTCTGAAACTACTAATTTTTCTTTCCATATTTTTAAAATTTTATCTTGTCTAAAATCCCCCTTAACTTTTTTTACTCTTTTTTCTATATTCTTAAATAATTTTTGATTATTTATTTTTCTAATTTTTTCTAATTTTAATTTTTTTATAAAAATCTTTCTTTCTGGTACTTCAACATCTTCTCCTTTTCTTGCATAAACAAACAATGGCTTACCTTTTACTGTCTTCGAAGAATACATAGGATACAGTTGTACACTTTCACCAATAAAACTTTTTAAATTTTTCTTTATTTCTCTTTCTAATTCATAATTCGTAATTGTTAATTCGTAATTGTTAATTACTTTTCCTAAAATATCATATGTATCTGTATTAAAACCAAACAAAACTTCAAAATCATATTCCTTCTCTAGTGCTAAATATTTTTCTTTATTTTTTGTTTCATCTCCCGTAAGTACTAATAAAATACCACTAGCCATTGGGTCAAGTCTTCCAGCATAAGTCATTTTTATATCTTTATACTCTTTATTTTTTATACGAAAATTCTCCAAAGCTTCTAAGGGAGTTTCTCCTTCTTTTTTATTTAATCTAATTACTTTTTTCATTAAAGCACTGCTTTTAACTCTTTAATTATTTTTTCTGTTTCAATTTCTCCATTCTTGACTAAGTCTGTAGCGATGTTGCTTCTAAAGTAATCTCTAAAACTTTTTATACCAATATTGGGTGTGTAGGGTTCAATCACAAAATCAGAAGATGAAGTAGAATATCGTGATAAATGATAACGTAATATATTAATACTCCTTATTGCAGTATTACTTAAACTTTTGTTTTTATCTGTCAAGAATTCCTCGTTTTTTACATAGTTATCTAAATTAACAGATATTACTATATCTGCTCCCATTTTTCTTACAACATCATCTGGAACTGGGTTACTCAAACCTCCATCTACTAAAATTTTATTATCTATTCTTACTGGAGTAAACAATGTTGGAACAGAAATACTAGCACGCACTGCAGTAGCTAATTTTCCTTTTTTAAAAACAACAGCCTCACCCGTAACTAGATCTGTAGCAACTATAGCTAAAGGAATTTTGAGATCTTTAAAATCAGCATCATTTAACCATCCATTCAATAATTTTTCTAATTTATCACCTTTTATTAAGCCACCACTAAAAGTTGGTTCTAAAAAAGACATAAATTTTTCCCTTTTCTTTTCTAGGGTATACTCTTCTAAATTTTTTACATCTTTAAAAAGAGAATAATAAGCACCAACCCAAGCACCGATACTAGACCCTGCAATATAATCAATAGGTATGTTGTGTTCTAGTAATTTCTTAATCACACCAATATGTGCAAAACCACGTACACCTCCACTACCCAAAACTAATCCTACTTTTTTTCTTTGTTTTTCCATATAGATTTACTTCTTTACCTCTTTATTCACAAAAAGAGTATAACATAAATGTATACTTTTTTGTGTTTTGGCGGTGTTTGCTGGACAAAGTTCGAAACTATTTCGAGCAGAATCCAGAAGAACAAATCTAATAAATGGGCTCGGCAGGGCGAAACAATATTCTCTGGGTTTCGGATTCGCGGGGTCTGGGGAGGAATCCGCACGGGTCTGAATTCATTTGGCGGGATTGGGGCGGAACATTAATAAAAAATATCTCTATCTTTTGTTAAATTAAAATTTATAGAACTTTGTTCGTTGAAATTTTCTGCTGGATATATTTCAAAAAATGTCCATTGTTGTATGTTTTCTGTATAAACAGAAAACCATATTCTTTCAAAATACCAACTAAACTTTTTTATCTCTCTATATAATTCTGATATATTAAAATTTTTTTCAACAATTCTTGAAGCTATCAATAAATGACATTGAGGAAAATTTATAAGTCCTTTTTTATCAAAAATATGTTGTGCTAGTTTTTTATAATCAATTTTAGAAGAATTATTTTCATGAAAATATAACTCCATTATCTCAACAGGAAAAGCCTCATTGTTTTTATTATCTAGAAAATAAACATCTGGAGAATCATCAGGATATAAAGTATATTCTTTACCCAACCATTTTTTAATAGATAATGCTAAAAAACTTGCATGATATAACTCTATTAAATTTTTGTTTTTATGCTTATTTTTAAATACTGCTTCAATATTTCCGTTTTCACTATCAACCGCATTTTGAAATAAATTTCTTACCCCGATAGGGGTATATGCTTTTGATTTTTCTTTATCAAAATTTGGTAAGTAATGATTATCCATTATTTATCTATTGATGATATTAATTCTGATAACTTTACTTTGATTATTTTACCAAAGTGTTCACATCGCCTATTTGTACAATCAAAACTAACTAGATTACCTTTAGACACAGAATCTCCCTCTTTTTTTAAAAACCCATAAAATCCTATCTGATGTGTTAGATTATTACACTTTTTACAATAAAATTTATATTCTGTATTCATTATAAAGATAAAAAATTAATTTACTTCCAAAACAAAAGTGGATACCGATTGATTAAAGATTGGTTTGATTTCAGAATATTTACTTGTTTCTGTCCCAGAAGATATAGAATACATGATATCATCTTTAGCAAGAAAATAAGTTATATTTGTCATTTCTAAATCGTAATCTAAAACTTTATAAGTTGCTGAATACTCAACCCAATAAGCAGGTTCATTATCAATTTTTGTCTCACCATAATCTATCATTTTTGCATCAGAAAATTTTAATTTTATTTCCTCCATTCCACTATCAATAAATTCTTTTGCAGAACCAGCATCTCTTATAGAAGAAAAGCCTTCATTCTTACCTAAATCAAATTGTTGAATAATTACACTAATAGTCCCATCTTCTGAACTAGCCTTCTGGACAATATGGATACCATCTCCAGTTTCAATATTCCAACCTTCTGGAAATTTAATACGAAAACCATATTTTGTATTTCTATACATATTTTCTGTAATTTCTGAATATTGGGAACTCTTATCTACAGATAAAAGGCTAGGAGAATCATTAATCGTCTTTTTGCTATCTAAAAATAATCCTAATGTAATAAAAATTATCGAAAATACTATAAATAATAAAATATATTGTTTTTTTAACTTAGTAGCTAATTGTAGTTTCTCCATTTTCTTTATCTTTTTCAAAGAATTATGAACCATTCCAATTAAAGATAAGATTATAAAGAAAGAAATACCTGGATAATAATGAGAATTTTCAATAGCACCAATTATTACACCTGATATAAAATTGAAAATTAAAACAAAAATTAAATAAAAATATATTATTTTTAAATAAGTCTTTGCTCTTGTATCAACTTTGTTTTTAATATAAAAACCAAAAAGTATAAATAATATACTAATAATCAAAGCTAAAATAGTAACCAAATATCCAATTTGATTAAAATAACTAAACTTAAAAATTAATATAAAAACTAAAACTAAAATAGGTAAAAATCCACATATTAATAAAATAAGTCCTGTATTTTTAATATCATTAATTATTTTAATTTGATCAGAATCATTTATTTCTTCTTTTGCTATCTCTGTTGCTAAATTTTCTTCTTCAATTTTATTTCCACATTTTCCACAAAACTTTGAATCCTTGTTTATTATATTATTACATTTTGAGCAGTTCATATTGTTTTAAATTTTAAAAATAATTATTTTTCATTAAAATAAAAATCTATTTCTTCGTAAAAATCTTTATCTACCTTATCAGAATTTTTAGCTGTAGACACTCTTCCTGGATTTTTGAATAGTTCTTCATTAGTAAAGGCATCTTCTATAACATAAGATGTTCCCAAGTTTGTATCGAAAAAAATATTAGTTATTTGATAACCCAGAATACATCTTTGTGTTGTTTTATTATATCTATAGTCCCAGAAAAGTATATAATCATTTTCTTTTTCTTCTTTAAGGTTATCTTTTATCTTTGAAACAATATTCCTACAATCAGTTTGTTTTTGATAATTAATCTTATCAATTTCCATTTGGTGTTTTCTTTCTTGACCATTTTTAAAAATAAAAAATCCTACAATAATTAGGATTATGAGGCATAAAATAAGACTAAATTTAAACCAATTTTTTGAAATAGATTTTATAAAATTACTTAAATCTATTTTTTTTAAAAATTTAAAAAAGTTTATTTTATTAAGTTTTGATTTTTTATCAATAAAAAAACCACAATGTGTACAAAATAAATCTGTTTCTGCTAATCGTTCTTTACATTTTTTACAATTCATATACTCGTTATTTAACAAAATACTTAATATCTTTATTATAAATCTTCGCAAAGATTTGGAGTTCGACAACATCAACCCTTTGCTGTCCTGATTCAATATTAGAAATGTGAGATTGAGGTCGCTTTAATTTCTTAGCAACCTGAACCTGAGTCAGTCCTGCTTCTTCTCGAGCTTTTCTTAATCGCTCGACAAAATAAGCATATTCTTTTGTTCGTATTGACCTAGTCATATACTACCATTGTCTATCTAAATATTCAATATCCAAAGTTTAGATATTGTGATATTATGTATTTAAAGGTTTCCGCCCCAATCCCGCCAAATGAATTCAGACCCGTGCGGATTCCTCCCCAGACCCCTCCTCCGCACGGGAATCAGTCTCGGCAGGGCGAATCCGAAACCCCATTTATTAGATTTGTTCTTCTGGATTCTGCTCGAAATAGTTTCGAACTTTGTCCAATAGATACCGCAAATGTTCGGGATTCAAAACAGAAGCAGAAAATGGGTCGGCACGAAGTGCCGACACTAATGAATTCCCGCCAAGAAACCCTGAATCCAAAAGGGTTCGCCAAAGAGAATTGGGCTCATCGTTTGCTAATACAAAAATATGAATAATCACACCAGAAAATTTTTTATCTATACAAGAAAAAGCACCGACACAGAAGATCGGCAAGTTAGAAGCATTTCGGACCAACTGGCCGAACTCAAAGAGTTAGTAATAAAAGAAAATATTGATGTTATAGATATATTTGTAGAAAAACAAACCGCTAAAACTCCAGGTCGGCCAGTCTTTAATGAAATGCTTCAAAGAATCGAGAATAACGAAGCTTCGGGAATTTTAGCTTGGCATCCCGATAGGTTAGCGAGAAATAGTGTTGATGGTGGAAAAATAATATATTTACTAGATACTGGTAAAATTACCGAGCTAAAATTTCCGACTTTCTGGTGTGATACAACTCCACAAGGAAAGTTCATGCTTTCAATCGCTTTTTCCCAATCCAAGTATTATGTTGATAACTTATCTGAAAATATTAAACGAGGTCATCGCAACAAAGTGAAAGACGGAATATGGCCTCAAAATGCTCCACTAGGTTATTTAAATGTGAAAGGTGGTGGAATAATACCAAACCCAGAATTATCACCACTTATCAAGAAAGCATTTGAGGCCTATGCAACTGGGAATTTCACTTTGCGACAAATTAGAGATAAGTTTAACTCTCTTGGATTGAAAGGAAAAAGCGAGGGAGAACTTGCTGTATCAAATTATCAAAAACTTTTGAAAAATCAGATTTTTGTTGGATTGATAAAATACAATGGCGAAATATATGAGGGTAAACACGAACCGATTATCACAAAGAAACTTTTTGATTCCGTTCAAGAAGTGATGATTAGAAAATCTAAACCTCATAGCAAAGATTTAAAACCATTTTTGTATAGAGGATTTTTCCGTTGTGGAGAATGTGGATGTTTTATAACTACCGAGACACAAAAAGGTCATAACTATTTGCGGTGTACCAAACGGAAAAATCCTTGTGAACAAAAATATGTTCGTGAGGAAATCATCACTTCTCAAATTAGAACGGAATTACATAAAGTTTCTTTGCCACTCGATTGGACAAATTGGATGATTGCCGAAAATGCAAAAGATCGGCAATCAGAAAATCAATCGAGTGAGATTTTTTCTCAAAAAACAAAAGATGAAATTTCTCTTTTGGATTCAAAAGTTGAAAAGTTGATGAACTTATATTTAGAAAATATTTTGTCTTTGGAAGAATATCGTGATTCTAAAAATAAGTTAGTGAATCAAAAACAACTTTTAAAAGAGAAATTATCGGCTTTTGAGAAAAAATCTCATA
>LBOM01000005.1:0-640 GCA_000989515.1 Candidatus Nomurabacteria bacterium GW2011_GWE1_32_28
CTACACATTCACTGGCTGGTCAGGAGCATGTACTAACACTACTGGGAAATGTTCAGTAACTATGACGACAGCTAAGAATGTTACGGCTACATTTACACCAAATACATATACAGTAACAGCAACAGCTGGAACTGGTGGAACCATTTTTCCTTCTTCAAAAAGTGTAAACTATGGTAGTACTGCGACATTTACAGTTACATCAAATGAAGGATATTCGATAGGTTCAGTTTCAGGTTGTAATGGTACATTAAATGGAAGTACATATACTACAGGAGCAATTACAAGTAGTTGTACTGTTTCTGCTACATTTACATTAAATAAATACTCACTTACTGTAACAAAAGCAGGAACAGGAGCAGGAACCGTAATTTCAAATCCATCAGGAATTAATTGTGGAACTAATTGTACGCTTTCATTTAATTATAATACCTCGGTTGTTCTTACACCTACACCATCTACAGGTTCAGTATTTTCTGGTTGGAGTGGAGATTCAGATTGTTATGATGGTTCAGTTGTAATGACATCTAATAAAAGTTGTACTGCTACATTTACATTAAATAAATATTTACTTACTGTAACAAAATCAGGCACAGGTACAGTCTCTTCAGATCCTACTGGAATTAGTTGTGGATCTGATTGT
>LBOM01000005.1:658-84623 GCA_000989515.1 Candidatus Nomurabacteria bacterium GW2011_GWE1_32_28
CTACACATTCACTGGCTGGTCAGGAGCATGTACTAACACTACTGGGAAATGTTCAGTAACTATGACGACAGCTAAGAATGTTACGGCTACATTTACACCCGTAATGTCAGGTACTCTTGTCCCAGCAAGTTCTTATTGTGTTATTGAAACAGGATTATCTAGTTGTACTGTAAATTCTTCTTGGAGTGTAACTAATCCAGAAGGAGCGACTTCTGCTATTACAGCAAGTGGAATGTCAGATATAAATTTAACTGGAACATCAGGTACTAAGCTCTTGACTGTCCCATATAGTTCTAGAACATTTTATCTTTATAATAATGCCAAATCACTTGTTCCTACTTCTGAATCGCCAACTGGTTCTGGGGTTACTGTTTCTGCTTTTTGTAATACAAAAACAGGAGATGTTTGGAATCCTACTTTAGGAAAATGTGAAACTCCTGTTGTTGAAACAATGTCAGGTACTCTTGTTCCTGAAAGTTCTTCTTGTGTTATAACTTGATTGGGAAATATTAAATCCAACAGGAACACCAACTGCTATTACTGCTTCTGGTATGACTGATCAAAATGTAACTACTACTTTAGTTTCTCCTCAATCAGGAATAGCATCTGTAGTTGTTCCTTATAACTCTAGAACATTTTATCTTTATAACAATTCGGTTTCTCTTGTGACTCCACCAGTTCAGGAGATGTTTGGAATCCTACTTTAGGAATTTGTGAGAATGCTGTAGTTGTTCCATTTGAAGATGGGAAATGTTCGACTACGCCTTATTATTGTCTTTCTTCTGCCCTTTCAACTGACCAACACGAGAATCCTACTTCTTATGCTTGGACTTGTCCTGGTACTGGTGGTGGTAGCGATGCTTCTTGTGTAGAAAATAAGATACCAGTAGATGGAGTCTGTAGTAATCCACAAATAGCTTATTCTTGTATCTCTGGAACATCAATACCACTTACTGAGACTGTTGATTCTTTTAAGTGGAATTGTGAAGGTTTAAATGGTGGAACGACTGATTCTTGTTCACAATTAAAAATAGATAATCCAGGATGGAAAGAAAATTAATATTTAAATTAATTTTAAGTGTGATTTAAAATTTTCTTTATAAAAAAATCCCTTTACTTAAAAGTAAGGGGATTTTTTATTAGTTTGTTGCTATAATATATGAATGCAGATTAATGAAAAACAATTGGAAAAAGTTATTTTAGAATCTGGACTTGTCACACGTTCTGTACTTAATGAATCAATAGACAAAGCTAAAGCAAAGAATCAAAAGCTTGGTAATATTTTGTTGTCAGATGGAAAAATATCAGAAACTGACTTGAGACGTATGGAAGCTTTCGTTTTAGAAATACCTTTTATTAGTTTGATTAATAAAAAAATTGATTTCTCTATTCTTTCTCTTGTTCCTGAGCCTATTGCAAGGAATCATAATATTATTGCTTATAATAAAAGTGAAATTGGTCTTGAAGTAGCTATGCTTGATGTAGATGACTTACCGATGATTGACTTTATCAAAAAACGTTCTGGTGAAAGGATTTTGCCTAGAATTACTGATACTGATTCGATCAAGACTGCACTTATTCAATATAGAAAAAGTTTGCAAGCTGACTTTGATAATATTATTCAGAAAGAATCTGCTTCTATAGATGTTGATCCTTATAAAAAAGAATTTGAAAAAACAGAAGAAGAGTTGAAAGCCTTAGCAGAAGATCTGCCAATAGTTAAGATCGTAGACTCTCTTATTTTTCATGCAATTTTACAAAATGCTTCTGACGTACATGTAGAGCCAGGAGAAAAGGAATTGGTTGTGAGATATAGAATAGATGGAATATTGCATGATGCAATGATATTAGACAAAAACGCTGCACCGGGAATAACTACTCGTATAAAAGTATTGGCTAATTTAAAACTTGATGAAAAAAGATTACCACAAGATGGAAGATTTAAAATAGAACAAAACGGAGAAAAAGTTTCTTTTCGTGTTTCTACATTACCTACTTTTTATGGTGAGAAGACAGTAATAAGAATTCTTAAAGAAAACACTCATGGTTTTTCTTTAGAATCTTTAGGGTTTCACGGTGAAGGGCTAGAACGAATTCATGATTCTTTAAAACAAAGAATAGGAATGGTGTTGGCTACTGGACCTACTGGTTCTGGAAAGACAACGACACTTTATACGATGCTTGATATTTTAAATAGGCCAGAAGTTAATATTTCTACAGTAGAAGATCCTATTGAATATCAAATACAACGTGTAAATCAGACTCAAGTAAAGCCAGAGATTGGTCTTACTTTTGCAAATGGGCTTCGTTCTCTTTTGCGACAAGACCCTGATATTCTAATGGTAGGAGAGATTCGTGATAACGAGACAGCAGGACTTGCAATCAATGCTTCTCTCACAGGACATCTTGTTTTGTCTACAATACATACCAATTCTGCATCAGGAGCTATTCCAAGATTGATAGATATAGGAGTCTTGCCCTTTTTAATAATTTCAACTGTTAAAACTATTATTGCACAAAGGTTGGTAAGAAAACTTGTAGATAGTAAAGAAAAATATTTTTTATCTACTAATGAAATAAAAAATTTAGGTAAGCTTGTTGATTTAGATCGCATGCTTTTAATACTTAAAAATGAAAAAATAATAGGACCTGAGGATGAATGGAAAGAAGTTCCATTTTATAAACCAGTAAAAAATAATGAATCTGTAGATGGATATGCAGGTCGTATTGGAATACACGAAGTATTAAAAGTTTCTTCTTCTATAAAAGAATTAATTATACGTGGAAGTTCTCAGGACGAGATAGAAGAACAAGCAAAAAAAGAGGGCATGATAACCATTTTAGAAGATGGTGTTTTTAATGCTGTTTTGGGTCAAACAAGTCTAGAGGAAGTGTTTAGGGTTGTTAGTGAATAGTTGATCAGAATATATCTATGCTTTTTACTTATAAAGCAAAATTAAAAAATGGAGAAATTTTTGAAGGGATGATGGAAGCGACAGACCGTCTTTCTCTTTCTCGTGAGTTAAAATCTCGTGGAAATATTCCAATATCTATATCAGAACATGACAATAATTCCTCTTATTTTTTGTCTTTATTTCAGCGTTTATTTTCAAGAATAAAAAATGAAGAATTAATTATTTTTACTAAAAATTTGAGTGGGATGCTTAAAGCAGGACTTTCCTTGTTTAGAGCATTATCAGTTCTAAAAAAACAAACAAAAAATACTGAGTTAAATAAAATATTAACATCATTGAGTGAGGAAATAAATGCTGGTGGAACTCTTTCTTCTGGTCTTGTAAAATTCCCTAATGTTTTTTCTAAACTTTTTATATCTATGACACGTGCAGGGGAAGAATCTGGTGATCTTGCTGGTGCTCTGACCGAAGTCGGTATGAATTTAGAAAAAGCACAGTCTTTGAGTAAAAAAGTTAAAGGTGCTCTTATTTACCCTGGTGTTATTTTATCTGCTATGATTTTGATAGGTGTATTAATGTTTGCTTTTGTTGTACCTACTCTTGCTAGAACATTTCAAGAGCTTGGTGTAGAGTTGCCCACATCTACAAAATTTATAATTTTGTTAGGTAATTTTTTCTCTGAATATTTATTATTATCATTTGTTTTAATAATAGGATCTGTCTTTAGTATTGTCTCTTTTTTGCGTGCTCCGTTTATGACTAAGTATGTTGATTTTGTGATTTTAAGGCTTCCTTTTGTTGGTAATTTATCGAAAGAATTAAATACTGCACGTACTACGCGTACAATGTCTTCCCTTTTATTATCAGGAGTTTCTATTATTAGGGCATTAGATATAACAAAAGATGTTGTTCAAAATGTTTATTATAAAAAAGTGTTAATGCAAGCCAAGGAGGAAATAGAAAAAGGTGCTCCATTTTCAAAAGCTTTTGAAGAAAACTTAGATCTTTATCCAGTTATGATGACAGAAATGATAGAAGTAGGAGAGGAGACTGGTAAGTTGTCGGATATGTTGCTTCAGGTTTCTTCTTTTTATGAAGCAGAGATAGAAAATAAAACTAAAAATCTTTCTGTGGTTATTGAGCCTCTACTTATGATTTTTATTGGTGCTGCTGTCGGATTCTTTGCTATATCTATGATTTCACCTTTGTATTCAGTGCTGGACAATATTCAATAAAAAATATGAAAAAATTTTATCAAAAAGGAATAAGTGTTATAGAAATATTATTAGTTGTAGCGATAATAGGTATTTTATCTTTGATTGTATTTCCTCAATTTTCAAAAATAAAAGAAAATCAAATATTTAAAAATACAATAGAAGATGTCGTGTCTACTTTGCATAGTGCCCAGTCTCAAAGTTTGGCATCTGTTGATTCCTTCGAGTATGGTGTACATTTTGAATCTGATGAAATAATAATTTTTAAAGGAAATATTTTTTCTGAAAGTGCTTTAGATAATAAAATTATAAAAATAATTTCTCCAGCCAATATTTCTAATGTTACATTGGGAGGTGTCAGTTCTAGTTCTGGGGATGTTTATTTTGAACGTCTTTCTGGTGTGCCAAACAAGGTAGGCACCATAACTGTTTCTGTTCCTTCTACCTCGAAGATTATTACGATTTATTCCACTGGAGCAGTTGGTGTAGATTAAAGTCAATTACGAATCAACAATTACGAATTACGAATGAAAAAATTAGATTAGAAAATACGAAATAAAAAAATGAAGAATTTTAAAAAAATTTCAGGCGGATTTATGATGGTAGAAGTAATAGTGGCAATATCTATTATTGTTGTTTCTGTTTTGGCTGCAATGTCTGTTACCCAAAAATCTATTTTTGTTTCTCGTCAAGCACTTCATGTAAAAGAGGCTTCATTCTTACTAGAAGAGGGTGCTGAGTCAATGCGGATTATTCGGGATAATTCATGGAATAATATTTCTACATTAAATATTGGTACTGATTATTATTTTACTTTTTCAGGTGGAACATGGACATTATCTAATATACCGTCTACTACTGGGATCTTTGTTAGAAAAGTAAATATATCAAATGTTAATCGTAATGTGTCTACCGATGATATAGAAAGCCTGGGTATAGACGATCCTGGAACTAAATTAATTACTATTACTGTATCTTGGATTGATGGAGGAGAAACACTAAGTAAGACTTTATCTTTTTATATTATGGATATTTTTTCAGAATAAAATCTTATGAAAAATTTTTATACAACAAAAAAAGTAAATAAATCATTCTGTTTTAAGAGTAAACGAAATAGCGGATATGCTCTTTTGGAAACTATTTTTTATATTCTTCTTTTTGCTATTCTTTCTATTGCTGTGATTAACTCTATGATTACTATGACAAAAGCTTTTAGTGAAACCACAATACAAGCAGAATTAATGCAGGGAGGTAGTACACTAGAAAGAATCTCTCGAGAAATAAGAGGTGCTTATAGTATAAATTCAATAACTTCAAACAGTTTAAAACTTAATACAAAAGATGCAGAAGGGGTAAATAAAACCATAGAATTTTCATTGCTTGATTCTAATATTAGGCTGTTGGAGAATGATATATTTATTGGAAATTTGAATACATCAAATATTGTAGTAAACAACATTGTCTTTACACAAATAAATACAACTAAAAGTACGGCGATAAAAATAGTTTTAACTGTCAAGTCTGGTCATGATTTACAAGATCGTACTGAAGATTTTTATAATACAGTAGTTCTTCGTGGTGATTATTAAGCAAATCACGAATTATAAATTTTAAAAATGCAAAAACAAAAACAAAAAAAAGTTAATAATCAGTCAGGTGCTGCAATGTTGGTGTCTATTGTTTTTTTTCTTTTTATTTCTCTTGCTATAATTTCTGGTCTTGTTTCACCATCTATTCGTGAATTTAAAAATGCTAATGTTGATTTAAGTTCAAAGAGATCATTTTTCTTAGCTGAATCAGGTATTGAAGATGCATTTTATAGAATATTAAAAAATAAAATGATAGGAACAAATGAAAATATTACGCTCGATTCTAATTCGACCACGACTACTATTACAACTCTGGAAGGTGGTGAAAAGCAGATTATGTCACTTGGTGATGTTTCAAATTATGAAAGACAAATAGGTTTAAAACTTTCTACTGGCAGTGGTGTTTCTTTCAATTATGGAGTACAGGTAGGACAAGGTGGTATTAATTTAGTTGGTAGTGGTACCGTAAACGGAAATATATATGCAAATGGTCCAATTACTGGAGATGGTTCTGCTATCATCACTGGTACAGCAATTTCAGCTAATAGTCCTGCTCTAGCTGCAGACCAAGAAAATGGAGTTGGAATTCCAGACTACAATGTTACATTTGGAAATACAAATAGTACTCAAGATATTGCTCAAAGTTTTAAAGTTGGAACAGAAAGTCCATTAAATAAAATTCAAATTTATGTTAAAAAAGTTGGTAATCCAAGTAATGCTACTGTTAAGATAGTCAATGATGTAAATGGAAATCCTGGTACTACAATATATGCTAGTGGAACACTTTCTGCTTCTGCTGTTACTACTTCATATGGATGGTTAAATATTACTTTCTCGTCTAACCCGTTACTTGATGTTGCCACGACTTATTGGTTAATTCTTGATGCAAGTACTTCTAGTAGTAAATATTATGTTATTGGTGCATCAAATAATGGATATTTAAATGGTGTTGGAAAGATTGGTCAATCAAGTGGGATCTGGAACAATACAACACCAGAAGGACTTGATTATTATTTTGGTATTTACCTTGGTGGTTTTAATGGACTTATACAAGGTAATTCTCTTAGTCAGTGGAATCAGCTTCATGTTGGTACTATATCTGGTTCTGCTCAGGCTCATACTGTAAATTATACGAACGCTACTGGAAATATATATTGTCAAACAGGGACTGGTAACAACAAGCCTTGTATCTTGCAGACTGATCCGACTTATATAGATTTTCCTGTTTCAGAAGCAAATATTTTACAATGGAAAACAGAAGCAGAGGCAGGTGGAGTTTATAATGGTAATTATTCGGTGGGTTGGGCTGGTGCAACCCTGGGTCCTAAAAAGATAATTGGAAATTTGACAGTCTCAGGTGGAGGTATCTTAAATGTTACTGGTAGACTATGGGTTACAGGAGAGATTACTCTTAATGGTGGTGGAACGATTAAACTTGATTCAAGTTATGGCTCAAATGATGAGGTAATTATTTCTGATGATGAAGTTTCTATTTCTGGAGGAGGTCATGCAAGCGGATCTGGTACTGAAGGAAGTTATATTATGATGTTTTCTACTTCTACTGAGAGTGATGCAATGTTGATTTCTGGTGGAGCTGGTGCTGTTATTGCATACGCTCCTTTTGGCACTATCACTATCTCTGGTGGTGCTTCTCTAAAAGAAGCTACAGGATATAGAATAATTGTCTCTGGTGGATCTAGTATTACTTATGAATCTGGTTTGACTAATAATAATTTTTCTAGTGGACCTTCTGGTTCATGGGTAGTAGAAGAATGGATGGAGAAATAAAATCTATATAATATGATACAATTGTTTTATGTCTAAAAATACTGTAAATAAAATTACAAAAAAAATAGTATGTGGTAATTGGAAGATGAATCCGCGTTCTTCAGTAGAAGCAGAGAAATTATTTCTTGAAATCATAAAAGAACTTCCAAGTATTAAAAAAACTGATGTAGTTATTTGTCCTCCTTTTTTATATTTAGAAAAATTTAGAAAAATTTCTAAAAAGATAACATTGGGTGCACAAGATGCCTTTATTGGAAATATTGGTGCTTATACTGGAGAGATCTCACCTGAAATGCTTTGTAGTATTGGTTGTAAATATGTTATTTTGGGTCACTCAGAAAGACGCACATTAGGAGAAAATAATAATGATATAAATAAAAAAATAAAATCCACGCTTTCTTCTGGACTTGTTCCTGTTGTTTGTGTTGGAGAAAATATGAGAGATGAAAATCATGAATATTTAAATTTTATAAAGACACAGATAGAAGAGTCTCTGGATAAAGTTTCCAGAAATTCTATCTCGAAGATTGTTATTGCTTATGAGCCAGTTTGGGCTATAGGCAAAGGGGCATTACCTGCAACCCCAGAAGAGTTTAGAGAAATGAATATTTTTATTAGGAAAGTTTTAAGTGATAAATTTGGAGTTAAGGATATTAAAAATATTAGGATTATTTACGGAGGATCAGTTGACGAAAAAAATACTGAAGAATTTATTAAAAATGGTCATGCAGATGGCTTTCTTCTAGGAAGAGCAAGCCTAGATCCAAAAAAGTTTTCTAAAATTATAAAAATATGCGAAGCATTAAACAAATAAAAAATTTAAAAAATAAAAAAGTATTAGTTCGTGTAGATTTTAATGTACCTATAAAAAATGGGATCATTTTAGATGATTTTAGAATCAAAAAATCTTTACCGACTATTAAATTCTTAATAAATAAAGGTGCAAACGTCTTACTCATGACACATTTAGGCAAGGATGGTAGTGAAAGTTTAGAGCCAATAATAAAACATTTTTTTAAAATTTCAAAAATCTCTAAAAATAGAGTTTCTTTTTTTGAAAACATAAGAAAATTTGAAGGAGAAACAAAAAATGATAAAAATTTTGCAAAAGAGATTTCAAAATTAGGAGATATATATGTAAATGATGCTTTTTCTGTTTCTCATAGAAATCATGCATCTATATTATCTTTGCCGAAGTATTTACCAAGCTACGCTGGTTTTCAATTGGAAGAAGAAGTAAAAAGCTTATCAAGAGTTATAAAAAACATAAAACATCCATTTCTTTATATAACAGGTGGGGCCAAATTTTCAACGAAATTACCTTTGATAAAAAGATATATTAAAACAGCAGATTATGTATTTGTAGGTGGTGCATTAGGGAATACTCTTTTGAAAAAGAAAGGATGCGAGACTGGAATTTCGTTAGTAGATTCTGAAAATTATGATTTTAAAAATATTTTAAAAAGTAAAAAGATAATCTTACCTAAGGATGTTTTAGTAAGTTCAAATAATAAATTGATTGAGAAAAATTTAGAAAAAATAGAAAAAGGAGACAATATAATAGATATTGGAGAAAATACAGTTAAAGATTTAACTAGTTTAATTAAGAAATCTAAATTAATTCTTTGGAATGGACCATTGGGTGAATATGAGAAAGATGGGGGAGAGGCAACAAAAAAGATATTGAAAATAATTTCAAAAACTAATACAGAAAGTATAATAGGGGGAGGAGATATCGTCTCTTTGATTTCTAAATTAAAATTGGAAAAGAAGTTCACTTTTGTTTCTACAGGAGGAGGAGCTACCTTAGATTTTTTGTCTAATGGAACCCTCCCGGGAATAAAAGCACTTAAATAATTTCTTTTATTATTTTTTTTGTTACTTCTTCTATTTTTATTTCATTATATTTTTTTGTTGGCCAGTTTGAAAGTCCATCGTTAAAATAACGTGGTATTAGATGTATATGAAAATGTGGTATATCTTTTCCACTTATTGCGAGCTGTACATAGTCGCAGTTGAAAGCTTTCTTTATAGCCAGCATTAGCTTCTTAGACAATTTGAATATTCCAGATATTGTATTATCATCAGCATCTTGCATCCAAATGATATGTTTTTTGGGGATTACTAAGATATGACCAAATGCTACTGGTTCAATATCTACAAAAGATAAAAATTCTTCATCTTCATAAATCTTTTCACATGATATTTCTTTTTTAATTATTTTACAGAAGATACAATTTACCATGCGATTATTATATCAAATTATGTTAAAATTGCATTTATGCAGAAATATTCTGAATTATTAAGGACAATTTTACAAAAAAGGGGAATAAAAGATCAAGCTTTAGCTGAAATTTTTTTAAATCCAGACTATGAAAGAGATTTACATGATCCATTTAAAATGAAAGATATGGAAAAAGCTTGTGTTAAACTTTTTGAGGTAATAGAAAATAAAGAAAAAACTATTATTTATGCTGATTATGATTGTGACGGTATTCCTGGGGCAGTCGTTTTAGAGGATTTATTTAAAAAAATAGGTTATGAGAATTATAAGGTTTATATTCCTGGTAGAAATTCTGAAGGTTATGGTTTGAATTCTTCTGCCATAGAACAATTTGTCGAAAAAAAAGTGAAACTTTTAATTACTATTGATCTTGGAATTACTGCAGTTTCTGAAATTGCTCAAGCAGAAGTACAAGGGATTGATGTCATTGTGACAGATCATCATTTACCACACACTACTTTGCCTCGCGCGTATGCCATATTAAATCCAAAAGTAGATGATTATCCAGAAAAAACATTGTGTGGAGCTGGAGTTGTTTTTAAATTAGTACAAGGATTTGTAAAAAAGTATGGTGAATTTTATAAGATAAATACTGGTTGGGAAAAATGGTTATTAGATATGGTTGGTATTGCTACACTTTCAGACCTCGTTCCTCTTTTAGGAGAGAATAGAGCTTTATCATATTTTGGAATGAAGGTTCTTAAAAAATCACCTCGTGTTGGTTTACAAAAACTTCTTTCTAAAATGAAAATTGACCAGAAATATTTAAATGAAGATGATGTTGGTTTTATGATAGCACCAAGACTAAATGCAGCATCACGAATGGATGATCCGATGAGAGCTTACGAAATTCTTTCTACGGAGGATGAAGTTAATGCTGGTATTCTCGCAGATCATTTATCAAAAATTAATGATGATAGAAAAACAATGGTTGCGAGCATAATGCGTGAAGTAAATAAGAAATTTGAAAAACGCGAGATTAGAGAAGTTATAGTTGTAGGTAATCCTAAATGGCGCGTCGGTGTCCTTGGACTTGTGGCTAGTAAGATTGTAGATCAATACAAAAGACCTGTTTTTGTTTGGGGTAAAGATGAAAATGATTTAATAAAAGGATCTTGTAGGTCAGATGGTTCAGTATCTCTTGTTGAACTTATGACAGAAGCTAATGAATCTTTCTTGGAATTTGGTGGACATGAATTTGCTGGTGGTTTTACTGTTGATAATGAAAAGATTCACTCTTTAGAGGATGTTCTTTCTTTGTCTTTTGTTAAGGTTGCTCGTGATAAGATAGAAGAAAAATTAATCTATGATGTTGAATCTGATTTGAGTATTGTAAACATGAAAAGCTGGCGTGAACTAGAAAAACTTGCTCCATTTGGTTTTGATAATCCAAAACCTATTTTTTTATTTAAAAATATAAATATAGAAAATATAAAAAAGTTTGGAAAGAATGGTTCTCTAGAACATTTAGAAATTACTTTTTCTAATATTGGTAAAAATAAGATTAAAGCAATTTCTTTTTTTTCAGATAATGATTCTTTTAAAAAGACCATCAATGAAGGTGACAAAGCTGATTTATTGGCAACCTTTGATCTTTCTAGGTTTAGAGGAAGAGAAGAGCTAAGATTAAGAATAATTGATATAATATAAAAAATGAAAAAAGATAAAATAATAATTTATACAGATGGTGCTGCGAGAGGAAACCCAGGTAAGGCTGGATGGGCAGCTATTATAATCAATTACGAATTACGAATTACGAATCCAAAAATAATAGAGCTTGGTGGTTCATCTAGTTATGCCACAAATAACCAAATGGAGCTTTCTGGGCCAATAGGAGCATTAAAATATCTACATTTAAATTCCGCTAGGCAAGGCCTAGCGCATGATGTAGAAATTTTTTCTGATTCAAAATACGTTATATTGGGTATTACAGAATGGATTTTTAATTGGCAGAAGAATAATTGGAGAAATGCAGCCAAAAAATCAGTTTTGAATAAAGAGCTTTGGGTGGAGCTTTATGAGCTTTCTAGAGAATTTAAGATTAAATGGACTTATGTAGAAGGTCATAGTGGTGATAAATATAATGAAAGAGCAGATGAAATAGCTACAAATTTTGCTGATGGCAATAAAATAGAATTAAAAAACGAAAGATAATTTTTTATAATTTTAACCTTAAAATATAAATGCAAGATAAAGTTTTTTATGCATCTTGTTTTGGTTTTATATTTGGAGTGCTGTTGCGCTCTTTTGTTTTTGTAGATTTATATTTAGTTATTTTATTTATGTTAATTGCTTTGGCAATTATTTTGTTTTATTCCTTAATTTCAAAAAATAAATGGGGAATATTTGTAGGAATTTTTATTTTAGTTTTCTCTTTAGGGATTTTTAGATTTAATATGGTTGATGTTTCTGCTCCTGCAGTTTTTGAATCAAGTCTTGGACAAAAAGCATTTTTCTCTGGAGAAATAATAGACGAACCGAGTATAGGAGATACTAATCAGAAATTTAGTGTAGAAATTAAGAATAATAAAGATAAAACAAAAGTTTTGTTGTCTGTAAATTTAAATGAATATTTAAAATATGGTGATGAAATAAATTTTGAAGGAACACTAGAGAAACCAGAAAATTTTATCACAGATCAAGGAAAAGAATTTGACTATATAAATTATTTACGGAAAGATGGCATATTTTATGTTATGAGATATCCTACGATTGAAATTGTATCTCATGGGAATGGTAATTTTATAAAAAATGCTCTTTTTTATGTTAAAGAAATGTTTTTAAATAAAATGAATTTGGCTATAAGAGAACCAGAATCATTGCTCATGGGTGGACTTATTTTAGGAGAGAAAGCTTCATTTGATGAAAGTTTAAGGCAAAGTTTTGTAGATACTGGTACGATACATATTGTTGCACTTTCTGGGTACAATGTGACTATCGTTGCTGAGTGGATAATGAAAATATTTTCTTCATTTCCTAAAAACATAGGTCTTGGTGCTGGTATATTTTCTATTCTTCTTTTTGTTTTGATGACTGGTGGGTCTTCTACTGCAGTACGAGCTGGAATAATGGCGAGTCTTGCACTTTTTGCACGTCTTATAGGAAGAAATTATGATGTTGCACGGGCACTAATACTTGCTGGTATTGTAATGGTTTTAATAAATCCATTTGTTCTCGTTTTCGATGTTTCTTTTCAACTTTCTTTCATAGCGACTGTCGCTGTGATATTCTTTGCACCTAAAATTGAGAAATATTTTTTATGGGTCACTACTCGTTTTGAATTACGAGATATTATTTCTGTAACATGTGCAGCTTATATTTTTGTTTTACCTTTTATACTTTATAAGATGGGCAATCTTTCATTGGTGGCATTGCCTGCGAATGTTTTGATATTACCATTTATTCCTTTTACTATGATTTTAGGTTTTCTGACTGGTTTTACAGGAATTATTTGGTATGTTTTTGCAATTCCTTTTGGTTCACTTTCTTTTGTTCTTCTTCATTATGAACTCTCTGTAATAAGTTTCTTTTCAAATTTGCCATTTGCTGCATTGTCTGTGCCAAATTTTCCATTTATTCTTACACTTTTAATTTATATCTATTTTATTTATAGACTTTTTGGAAGGAGCATCAAAAGTTTTTTTAAAGAAGCTTTAGAATAGCTGCCTTTTCACAGCCCGCACTCGAACCTGAATGTGGTTTACGAATCTAATATTGCGTATGCTGAAAAAGGCACCATTCTAAAGCTTCTTTTTATTTTACCTTTTTGAAGTTTTCTTCTATCACTTCCCAATTTAGATTTTCAAAATAAGCATCAACGTATTTTTTCTTTTCTGAAGTTGCATAGTCGTATATAAAAGAATGTTCCCACATATCAATACACAAGATCCATTCAAAACCATTTAATTGTCCTATGTGTTGTTCATCTATCCAAATATTTAAGAGTTGTTTTGTTTGTTTGTCATAGCCTAACACAGCCCAACCTATTCCTCGTGTCATGGCGAGAGTTTTAAAATTAGATAGCCATACATCAAAAGAAGATATTTGTTTTTCTATTTCTTCTTTTAGTTTAGAATTTTCTGGAAGAGGTTTTGCTCCACCTTCTAAAGATTGAAAATAATACTCATGATTTCTTACACCATTAAATTCAAAACCCAACCTTCTTCGTAATTCACTTATTATGTATGTGTTCTTCTCAGGATCACTCATATATTCTTCTATCTTTTCTAAAATAAGATTTGTGTGTTTTACATATCCTGAATAGAGTTTTAAATGCTCTTCTACGTTTTTAGTTGAGAGATCTTTTAATGGAGGTATATTAAATTTTAGTTCTTCGAATTTTTTCATTTTGTTTTTAAATTATATTTCTTTAGATCTTGTTTGAGATGAAAAGAAGTATAATTTTATATTAAATTAATAATTATCTAAGAGAGGTTTATCGTGTTAATATTATAACATGCTTTTGGACTACAAGAAATATTGGTTATTTTTACTTACATTTTTACTTTTAATAGCTAATATTTTTATTTTTTATTTTGATTGGAAAAGTTCTCATAAAAGTTTTATATTTGCGATGTTAGATGTAGGACAAGGAGATGCACTTTTTATAGAATCTCCAACTGGTACACAAATGTTAATAGATGGAGGTCCTCCAAAAAAGATACTGAGTCAGCTTTCTAGCATAATGTCTCCATTTGATAGAAGTATAGATGCTATTTTTGTAACTAACCCAGACCAAGATCATATTGCTGGTTTTTTAGATGTTTTAAAAGTTTATAAAGTAGATAAAATGTTTGAACCAGGTACGTTGACTGATTCTAAGGTCTATCAAAATTTAAAAGATGAAATAAAAAAAGATGGTATTCAGAATATTTTAGCAAAAAAGGGAATGAGATTAAACATGGGTGCTGGTGTGTTTGTTGATATTTTATTTCCAGATCGTGATGTATCCTCTTGGTCTACAAATGATGGATCTTTGGTAGCTAGACTCACTTATGGAAATAACAAAATAATGCTTACTGGAGATGCATCAGTAAAGACAGAAAAAATAATTCTTGAAGAAAATCCTCAAGAACAATTAGAAAGTAATATTTTAAAGATTGGACACCACGGTTCACGTACTTCTACGTCCACTGAATTTTTAAAAGCTATAAATCCATCTTATGCATTTATTTCAGATGGAAAAGACAACAAATATGGTCATCCACACAAAGAAATATTAGACGAATTGAGTCAATTTGGTACTAAAATACTACGCACTGATATACTTGGAACAATAATTATGAAATGTGCTAAAATAGACAAATGCGAGATAAACAAATAGAAAAATTAATAAATTTAGAAAAGAAAAGACAAGCTGAAGGCTTGGAGCTTATTCCATCCGAAAATTATGTCTCAGAAGATGTTTTAAAGGCAAATGGCTCTATTTTTACTAATAAATATTCTGAAGGATACCCAGGACGTAGATATTATGGTGGACAGGAATTTACTGATAAAGTAGAGCTTTTGGCGATAGAACGTGTGTGTAAATTGTTTAATTGTAAGTTTGCAAATGTTCAACCACATTCTGGCGCTCCTGCAAATCTGGCCGTTTATGCTGCACTTTTGAATCCTGGAGATACTGTCCTTGGTATGGATTTGTCTCATGGTGGACATTTAACCCATGGTCATCCAATGACTCTTCCTGCGAAGATTTATAAGTTTGTTACTTATAAAATGAAAGATCCTGAAACAGGAGAGATTGATTATGAAGACTTAAGAAGGCAAGCCATAGAATTTAAACCTAAAATAATTCTTGCTGGATTTTCTGCATATTCACGAACTCTTGATTATAAAAAATTTGTGGAAATTGCAAAGGAAGTTGGTGCTGTTACTATGGCAGACATGGCACATATTGCTGGAATGATAGCTGGTGGCGCACTTCGAAATCCTTTTGATGATGGTTTTGATATTATAACTTCCACTACTCACAAAACTCTACGAGGACCTAGGGGTGGAATAATCTTAACTCGTGAAAATGAAGAAATAGCAAAGAAGATTGATAAAGCAATTTTTCCAGGGATACAAGGTGGTCCTCATATGCATACTATCGCTGCTAAAGCAGTGGCTTTTGGTGAAGCAATGACTCCAAAATATAAAAGATATGTTAAACAAATTTTAAAAAATGCAAAAGCTATGGAAAAAGTTTTACATAAAAATAATATTCGTATGATAGGTGGTGGTACAGACAATCATCTTATTTTGGCTGATGTTTTTGGTTCTTTGGGTGTGACAGGCAAAGAAGCTCAGACTGTACTCGATGAAGTAGGTATTACTTTAAATATGAATTCTATTGCAGGAGATACAAGGAAGCCATTAGACCCTTCTGGTATAAGGTTTGGCACTCCAGCTATCACTACACGTGGTTTTAAGGAAAAAGAATGTGCTTATGTGGCAGGACTTATTATAAAAGTTTTAAAAAATAAAGATGATAAGAAGTTAAAAGAATCGGTACATAAAGAAATTAAAAAATTAGCAAAAAAGTTTCCAATACCCAAAAGTTTTGTTTAAAAATTAAATAATTCTATGGACGAAAAAGATAAGATGAAAAAAGATTTTAGTAGTAGAATAAACATGAAATAGATTTTCAATTTGTGGCTTTTTTTGCTATATTTTCTATATGTCTAAAAAAGGAAAACTAATAGTAATAGATGGAACAGACGGAAGTGGAAAAGCAACACAGGTTGAGCTTTTAGCTAAAAGATTAAAAAAAGAAGGCAAGACAGTTAAAATAATAGATTTTCCTGATTATTATTCTAATTTCTTTGGTAAATTTATTGGGCATTGTCTAACAGAACAATATTATAATTTTGTTAAAGTTCATCCTAAAATAGCTTCAGTCTTGTATGCAGCAGATAGATTTGAATCAAAAATAAAAACAGAAGATTGGCTTAAGAGAGGGTATATAGTAATAGCAAATAGATATGTTTCTGCAAACCAGATTCATCAAGGTGGTAAGATAGCTAATATAAAAAAAAGACAAGCTTTTATTAAATGGCTAGATGAAATGGAATATAAAGTTTTTAAAATTCCAAGGCCAAATGTTGTAATTTATCTAAATCTTTCTATCCCTTTTATATTAAGTCTTATAAAAGAAAGAAATAAAAAGAGTAATCGTTCTTATGTTGGTAAAAAGAAAGATATTGTAGAAGGTGATATAAAATATCTTACAAATTCTCAAAAGAGCGCTGTTTGGTTAGCAAAAACACAATCAGAATTCGTGCAAATAAAATGTGTAAATAAAAATATATTACGAACTAGAGAAGATATTCATGAAGAAGTTTATGAAAAAGTTAAAAAAATTACTAGATAATTTAATAAATATATGGAATTAAAAGAATATCAAAAAAAAGCATTATTAACAGCATTTCATCCAGAAAAATATAAAATTATTTATCCAGCCTTAGGGCTTGGCAACGAATCTGGAGAAGTAATGGGGAAGATAAAAAAATGGTTGCGTGGTGATGATAATGGAGAGACCATGAGCGAAGACAGGAAAGAAGCAATAAAAGGAGAATTGGGTGATGTGTTGTGGTATTTAGCAGTATTGGCTCACGATTTAGATCTATCTCTTGAAGATATTGCTAAATATAATTTAGATAAATTGCAATTGAGAAAAGAAAGAGGAACGTTAAAAGGCGATGGAGATACAAGATAGAATAATTATGAAAGAGAAAATAGAAAATTTAATAAAAAATTCTTTAAAAGAATTTGATATAGAGACTAACAATATTTTTTTAGAACATCCTGCAGATATAAAGATGGGAGATTATTCTACGAATGTAGCGATGGTTCTTGCTAAAGAAAATAAAACTAGTCCTAAAGAATTGGCGGAAAAGATAGCTGGAGAAATAAATAAAATGATCGCTATTTCTCTAGATTTAAGGTTGGATGTTGATAGAGTAGAGGCAAAAAATGGATTTATTAATTTTTATTTGTCTAAGAATTTTTTGATTGATTCTATTAAAGAAATTTTAGAAAATAAAAATTTTGGGAAAAATAATTATTTTGATGGTAAGAAGGTAATGATTGAATACACAGATCCAAATCCTTTTAAGCCTTTTCATATTGGACATTTGATGAGTAATGCAATAGGAGAATCTATTTCTCGTATTTTTGAATTTTCTGGAGCAAAGGTAGTTCGTGCAAATTATCAAGGAGATGTCGGTCCTCATGTAGCAAAAGCTGTTTATCAAATGTTGGAAAATATAGATGATACAAAATCTCTAATGATGGATAATGTTTCTTTGACTGAAAAGATTAATTATATTGGAAGTTCTTATTCAAAAGGAAATGATGTTTATGAAAATAAAGAAGAGTGTAAAAAAGAAATTGATGAAATAAATAAAAAAATTTACGAAAGAAGTGATAAAAAAATAAATGAGATTTATGATTGGGGAAGAGTTCTTACACTGGAAGCATTTGAAGAGATTTATAAAAAATTAGGTACTAATTTTAATTATTATTTTTTTGAAAGTATAGTAGCGCCTATCGGTCTTAAGATAGTACACGAAAATTGTGATGAAAATAAGTCTGATAATATTTTTGAGAAGAGTGATGGAGCAATAGTTTTTCATGCAGAAAAATATGATTCAAGGCTTCACACAAGAGTTTTTATTAATTCTAAGGGTTTGCCTACATATGAGACTAAGGAGCTGGGGCTTACTCAAATGAAATTTGAAAAAGAAAAATTAGATTTATCTGTTGTAATAACAGCAAATGAACAAGAAGAATATATGAAAGTTGTCAGTAAGGCATTAGAAATAATAAATCCAGGTATTGTTCATAAGATGAAACATATAGTGCATGGCATGATGCGTCTTTCTTCTGGAAAGATGTCTTCTCGAAAGGGTAATGTTATAACAGGAGAGTCTCTGATAATAGAATCTTGTGATAAAATTTTAGAAAAAATAAAAGATAGAGATTTTACAGATGAAGAAAAAAAACAAATAAGTAATGATGTCGGTGTGGCCGCGCTTAAATATTCTATTTTAAGACAAGATATTAGTGGAAATATTATTTATGACGCAGATAAATCTATTTCATTTGAAGGAGATTCTGGGCCATATTTACAATATTCATATGCTAGAGCTTTCTCTATTTTAGAAAAAGCTAAAGTAGAAAATATTTTACCAAGTTTTGTATTTTCAGAGATTGATGTTAATGTTTTTGAAATAGAAAAATTATTATATAGGTTTCCTGAAATAGTATTACGTGGAGCACAAGAATTTGAGCCACATTATATTGCAAATTATTTAGTAGATATTGCTCGTGCGTTTAATGCTTTTTATGGGAATAATAAAATTATAGACAAAGATGATTCAATGTCGTCTTATAAAGTAGCTCTTACATTAGCTTTTTCTTATGTTATTAAAAATGGACTTTATCTATTGGGAATTAAGTCCCCCGAAAGAATGTAGGAAAAAAGTAAATTTTTTGATAATATAGTCTCTATATGGATAAAGATATAAGTAAATCAGAAGCAGCGCTTCGAGAAGAGGCTGTTTTAGAATTTTGGAAAGAAAGTAAGATTTTTCAAAAGTCTCTAGAAAAAGAAGCACCAAAAGGTGAATTTATTTTTTATGAAGGTCCACCAACTGCAAATGGTAAACCTGGAATTCATCATCTTGAAGCAAGAGCATTTAAAGATGCGATACCTAGATATAAAACAATGCGAGGGTATCATGTTCGCAGAAAAGGCGGATGGGATACACATGGTTTGCCTGTGGAGCTTCAGGTAGAAAAGAAACTAAATTTAGATTCAAAAATTGCAATTGAAAAATATGGAATTGCAAAGTTTAATCAAGGTTGCAAAGAAAGTGTTTGGGAATATACAGATCTTTGGAGTAAATTTACAGAACGTATTGGTTATTTTGTTGATCAAGAAAATGCTTATGTAACATATCATAATTCTTATATCGAGTCTGTCTGGGGTGTTCTTAAAAAAATAGATGAACAAAATTTACTTTATAAAGATTATAAAGTCGTACCTTGGTGTCCAAGATGTGGTACAGTTCTTTCTTCTCATGAGCTTGCTCAAGGATATGAAGATGTAAAAGATTTATCAGTGACAGTAAAATTTAAAATAAAAGGACAAGAAAATACTTATATTCTCGCTTGGACGACGACACCTTGGACATTGCCTGGAAATGTTGCTTTGGCAGTAGGAGAGAAGATTGATTATGTAAAAGTTAGTTTAAATGGAGTTTTTTTAATTTTAGCAAAAGCACGTTTATCTATAATAGAAGGAGAATTTAAAATAATAGAAGAGATTAAAGGTAAAGACTTAATTGGATTAGAATATGAACCACTCTATCCTTTTTTAAAAGATACAATTTCTGAGAGCGAAAAACCTAAATTAAATAAAGCTTTTAAGATTTATGGAGCAGATTTTGTGACGACAGAAGATGGTACAGGTGTAGTACACACTGCTGTCATGTATGGACAAGATGATTTTGTATTGGGTACAGAGATTGGGTTACCAAAACATCATTTAGTTGGTCTTGATGGTGTCTTTTTAAAGGGTACAGGATTTCTAGAAGGTAGATTTGTTAAAGACGAAGAAGTTGCTATTGATATTATTAAAGATTTGGCGAATCGTTCAACTGATCCACTTTTATTTAAAAAAGAAAAATATGAGCACTCGTATCCTCATTGTTGGCGTTGTAAAACAGCTCTTATATATTATGCTCGTGACTCTTGGTATATCAAAATGTCTGATAAAAAAATAAAGGATAAAATGATACAAGAAAATAAAAGTATAAATTGGGAACCATCTCATATTCGTGATGGACGTTTTGGTGAATGGTTAAAAGATATTAAAGATTGGGCAATTTCTCGTGAACGTTATTGGGGGACACCTCTTCCTGTTTGGGAATGTGTTTCTTGTAAAAAAAGAGAAGTTCTTGGAAGTTTAGACGAAATAAAAGAAAGAACAAAAAAATCTGGAAATAAATATTTTGTAATGAGACACGGTCAAGCAGAAAGTAATTTAAAAAATACAATAAGTTCTAAAGTTGAAGATGTTGATCATTTAACTGAAAAAGGGAAAAAACAAGTTTTTGATTCTTTGTCTGAGTTAAAAAATAAAAAAATTGATTTTATAATCTCTTCTGATTTTATGAGAACAAAAGAAACAGCAGAGATTATAAAAAAAGGACTAGGGATTTCTAATAATAATTTAATTTTTGATAAAAGAATTTGGGAATTATCTGCTGGGATATTTGATGGTAATACATGGGATAATTTTTGGGAAGTCCGTGAGAACGGAGAAGGTTATTTTTACAAACCAGAGGGTGGTGAATCACACAAAGATCTCAAGTTGAGAGTTATTAGTTTTTTATATGATTTAGAAAAAAAATACAAAGATAAGAATATTTTAATCATAACTCATGAAGGACCAGCACGTCTTCTTATTGCTGGGTTAAAAGGTTTTAATGATATTAATACTATAGAATATTTAAAAGATAATATTGTAAAATTTGATAATGCTGAAATTAAAGAACTAGACTTTGTTTCTATTCCACATAATGAGAGTTATGAGCTTGATTTACATAGACCATATATTGATGATATAGAAATTGAATGTGAATGTGGTGGAGATCTAATAAGAACAAAAGAAGTCATGGATGTTTGGTTTGATTCTGGTGCGATGCCTTTTGCTCAAGATCATTATCCGTTTGAAAACAAAGAATGGGTAGATAAAAAAGGTTATCCTGCAGATTTTATCTCTGAGGCAATAGATCAGACTCGTGGATGGTTTTATACATTACACGCTGTTGGTGTATTGATGGGACGTGGTAAGGCCTATAAAAACGTTATATGTTTAGGTCATTTACTTGATTCAAAGGGTAAAAAGATGTCTAAATCTCTTGGTAACATTGTAGATCCTTGGTCTATGATCGAAAAATATGGAGTAGATACATTGCGACTTTGGATGTATTCTGTAAATCAGCCTGGTGAATCAAAGAATTTTGATGAAAAAACCGTTATAGAACTTCATAGACAAGTTTTTGGTTTACTTTATAATGTTTTAGCTTTTTACGAACTTTATAGAGATATACAACTAGAAACTATTGAGTATAAAAAGTCAGAAAATATTTTAGATAAATGGATTTTAGCTAGACTTGATGAGTTAATAGATTTTACGACTAAACATCTAGATGATTATAAATTACTTGAACCGACTAGGGCGATAAGAGATTTTATTGGAGATCTTTCTACCTGGTATTTGCGTCGCTCAAGAGATAGGATAAAAGATGGAGACAAAGAAGCAAAGCAGACCTTATATTTTGTTTTAAAAAATCTTTCAAAGATAATGGCACCATTTACACCTTTTGCCGCTGATGATATATGGTTAAAACTTAAAAATGAAAAAGACATAGAAAGTATTCATTTAGCAGAATGGCCCAAATCATCAAAAACAGTTTTTGATATTTTTAGTAATGGTAAAAATAAAATTTTAGAAGAAATGAAAAAAGTTCGTGAGATTGTTACATTAGGATTTGAAGCTCGACAAAAAGCAGGTATAAAGGTTCGTCAACCATTAGCGAAGATTCAAATCAAAAATCATACTCTTGATAAAGAGTATGATGAATTAATAAAAGATGAATTAAATATAAAAGAAATAAAAGAAAATAAAAATATTGAAAGAGGTGTTCTGCTTGATATAGAGATTACAGAAGAATTAAAAGAAGAAGGATGCTATCGTGAATTTGTAAGAAGCGTGCAGGATATGCGAAAAAATATTGGTCTTACTCCCAGCGATGTTATCTCTCTTTTTATTGAAACGAATGATAAAGGTAAAAAATTAATTCAAAAGTTTGAGATTGATTTACTTAAAGTAGTTCTAGCCTTAAAAGTAGAATTTAAAGAAAATGAAGGGGAATCTTTAGAGATTGATGAGTTAGTGTTTAAAATTCAAATAGAAAAAAGATAATACGATATAAGTATTTTAATAAAGGTAGCAAACTCTGCTATAGCAGAGTTTGCTACCTTTTGTCTTTTTCTATACAATAGACCTATGTCCATTGTATTTGATATTTTAAAGGAATTAAACAATACGACGATTAATTATAAAGGAGGATGTGTTAGTTTGCTTGGGATACCAAAATTTTCTCATTATAAATATGGTTCTCTTAAATCTGGGGTTAGTAAATTAAAGAAGAGACAATTAATTATAAAAGATGAATCCGGTTGGTTGTTAACCTCAAAGGGTAAAGAATATATTTCCAAGAAACATGATTCTTTGGTTCAATTTGAGTCTCCGTTCAAAAAAAATGATTCTAAAAATTTACTTGTGATGTTTGATATTCCAGAAAATAAAAAAGCAGAAAGGGAATGGCTTCGTTGGCATTTAAAGAAATTTAATTATGAAATGATTCAAAAAAGTGTTTGGCGGGGTCCTTCTCCTTTACCTAAAGAGTTTTTAAATTACATCAAAAAAATAAAAATTTATGATAATTTAAAAATGTTGAAAATATCAAAAATTATTAAATAAAAAAGGTACCTATTTCTGCTATCGCAGAAAGTGGTACTTTTTTTTTAATTAAAATTGTATAGTATAATTAAATTATGAAGAAAGTATTTATTATTTATGGATCAGATGATCAAATAGTTTCTTCAGGGAAATTAAGAGAGATTTCGAAAAATTTAAATTGTGAATTGGTATTTGTTCCTGGAGGAAAATATTTAAATGGTTCTAGTCGTTTTTATTAAGCTCCACAGATTTTAGATTCTTTATAAAAAATTATTTTTTAAAATGCACCATATTTATCACACAGAGGGAATAATATTGAGTAGTGGAGACCTCAAGGAAACAGCTAAATATTATTCTATTTTTACTCGTGATTTGGGAGTTATTTTTGCTTCTGCTCAAGGTGTACGAAAAATGTCTTCAAAATTACGTTTTGTTTTACAAGATTTTTCTTATATAAAAATTGATTTAGTAAAAGGGAAAGATTTTTGGAGAGTTACAAGTGCTTCAAAGACAAATAAGCTTGAAGAATTATCTAAACCAGAAATTTTTCAAGTTTTTGTAAATATTTTAAGACTTTTGAAACGTTTGCTTGCTGGAGAAGATCCAAATGAGGGTTTGTTTGTTGATTTGTTGAATGGATTGTATATTTTAGAAAAATCTAAAACAGAAGAAGAATTACGAAACATCGAAGCTGTTATTGTTTTACGTATCCTTAATAATTTAGGATATATTGGTGGTAATGAAATTTTGAAAGATTTTATTAAGTCACCATTTGAAGAAGATTTGATATTTAAAATTTCTAAAAATAGAGTAAAAATATTACATCAGATAAATAAGGCAATAAAAGAGACAGATTTATAATAAATTCTATTTTAGCGAGAGATTCCTAAATTTTGTTTGGAATGTTATAATTAAAAGATGGGACTTGATGATAAAGATAAACTAAATAGGATAGAAGAATTAAAAAGTAAACTTTTTAATAAAAATTATAAAATAAGAGTTGAACACCATGAGAGCTTCCCACATTTCCAACAAAGAGATGTAGTAGATTCTTGGGAAAACAAAGAAGAAAAAGAACATAATTCTAGTAATAAATTTTCTATGGAAACATCTTTTTTTAAAAAATTTTTTATATTTTCAATAATCTTTTTTGTTTTATCTTTAGGTTATGCTTCTTACATTTACTTTGTTAAAGGTAATACTGTTTCTAATGATAATATAGATATTTCTTTGCTCAGTAATGCTTTTACTGCTGGTGGAGAGGAATATCCTCTTTTACTTGAAATAGTTAATAGAAATAATCTACCACTTGAATTAGTTGATCTTATAGTAGAATATCCAAAAAGTTCTCAAGACAGTTTGTCACAAGACAATGAACATATTCGTATATCACTTGGCACTATTCCTGCTGGTGGAATAAAAAATGAAAATATAAAAATTGTATTGTTTGGAGAACAAGGAAGTACTCGTCAAATAAAAATTTCTCTTGAATATAGAGTAGAGGGATCAAATGCTATCTTTATAAAAGATAAATTAAGTGAAGTTTATATTAATTCTACTCCAATAGATCTTTCTATAAATGCCCCTGTAGAAATAAGTCAAAATCAGGATATTACTCTTGATGTAAAGGCGATATTGAATTCTACTAAATCAGTTTCAAAGATGCTCATCAAGGTTGATTATCCGATTGGTTTTCAATTCATAAAAGCGACACCAGCACCATCTTCTGGTAATAATGTTTGGGATATTGGGGATATTGCCCCCGGTGCAGAACGTAATATTTCCATATTTGGTAAAATGCTGGACGTTTATGATGGTGAAGAAAAGATATTCAGAGTGTGGAGCGGTTCTCAGTCTACTACAGATAAAACTGTGATAGGAGTTATCTTTAATTCCTCAGAACATCTTGTTTTAATAAAGAAGTCTTCTATTCAAGCCAAGCTTTTGATAAATGGTGTGTATGAAAGAGAATTTGCTGTAGACACCAAGACATCTATTCAAGGAGAAATACAATGGGTAAACAATCTAGACACAAAAATAAATGATTTGGAAGTTCGTGCAAAAATTTCTGGTAATGCCGTTAATCGTAAAACAATATCAAGTAGTAAGGGTTTTTATGATTCAGCACAAGATTTAATTATTTGGAATAAAAATTCAGATCAAAAATTTTTAGAGATTAATCCTGGTGACTCTGGTTCTTTGTCTTTTTCGCTTTCTCCGCTTTCTCTGTTTTCTGCTTCATCTGGAATAATAATTTCTCCTACTATCAATGTAGATGTTTATATTTCAGGAAGACAAATACAAAATGGATCTGCTATTTTAGAATTAAGTAACTCAGAATCTAAAACTATAAAAATTATTTCTGATGTAGGGTTTCTTGCTAAAGGTTTCTATAGTTCTGGTCATTTTACAAATACTGGACCGATACCACCAAAAGTAGGACAAAAGACAACCTATACTATTGTTTGGTCTCTTTCTAATACATCAAACAATATTTCAAAAACAAAGATAAGTTCTATTTTACCAGATTGGGTTAAATTTGTTGGTACTTCGTATCCAGACACTGAAGATTTGGTTTATAATACCAACACTAGAGAAGTGACTTGGGATATTGGTACTCTTCCAAAAGGTGCTGGAATTACTGGTGAAGATAAAGAAGTTTCTTTTCAAATAGAATTTATTCCTTCACTTTCTCAGATTAACACGACACCTATTATCATAAATAGTGCAATTTTGACTGGACATGATGATTTTGCTAATGTAGACATAAGAGTTACCAAGCCAGCATTAGGTACTCATCTTTTGAGTGATACTGGTTTTTCTTACTCTATGGGTAGGGTTATAGAGTAATTAATTATAAATTTAAGCAAAAGAATAAAAATGCAGAAAAAAGAAGATAATTTAATGGAAAAGATAGTTTCACTTTGCAAAAGAAGAGGTTTTATATTTCAAGGTTCAGAAATTTATGGCGGACTTGCTGGTACTTATGATTATGGCCATTTTGGTTTAGCTCTTAAAAATAATATTAAGCAAAATTGGTGGAAGAAATTTGTAGACAATAGACATGATATGTATGGCATAGATGCTGCTATCTTGATGCGTCAAGAAGTTTGGCAAAATGCAGGACACGTAGCAAATTTTGCAGATCCCATGGTTGAATGTGAGAAATGTAAAGAAAAGTTTCGTACTGATCAGATTGAAGATAAAAATAAATGTTCTGTATGTTGTGGAAGGTTAGGTGAGGCAAAACAATTTAATATGATGTTTCAAACAAAAGTTGGAGCATCTGACGATTCTTCCGCTATATCATATCTACGCCCAGAAACAGCGCAAGGAATGTTTGTAAATTTTAAAAATACAGTAGACGCTTTTCACCCAAAGCTTCCTTTTGGTATGGCTCAGATAGGTAAAGCTTTTAGGAATGAGATTACTCCTAGAGATTTTATTTTTCGTGTTCGTGAATTTGAACAGATGGAGATAGAATATTTTGTTAGAGAAGGAGATTGGGAAAAATATTTCAAATATTGGAAAGATGAAATGATTGAATGGATGGAAAGTATTGGTCTCGATATGAGCAAAGTTCATGAGCTTGAAGTAGAAGATGGAGATCGTGCACATTATTCTAAAAGAACAGTAGATTTTGAATTTGATTATCCTTTTGGCAGGAAAGAACTTTTTGGTTTAGCTTATAGAACAGATTTTGATTTAAAGAACCATAAGCTGGATTACATTGATGAGGAAAAAGGAGAAAAAATAGTTCCACATGTCATAGAGCCTACATTTGGTGTTGATCGTGCAGTTCTTTCTTTGTTGCTTTCTGCTTATAATGAAGACGACATAGAACGTCCATTTTTTAAATTTAATCCAAGTATTGCTCCAGTTATTTGTGCAGTTTCACCATTGCTTAAGAATAAACCAGAACTTGTAGAATATGCGAATACAAAAGTATTTGCTCCATTAAAAGCAGAGTTTGGGCGTGTAATTTGGGATGACAATGGTAACATAGGTAAGCGTTATCGTCGTCAGGACGAGATAGGTACACCATATTGCATCGTAATAGATTTTGATACTTTGACAGACGATACTGTCACAGTACGAGATAGAGATACAGGAGAGCAGGAGAGAGTAAAAGTTGAAAATTTAAAAGAATATATACAAGAAAAAATTAATTAAATATAAATGAAATTTACAAAAAAAGTTTTAGAGAATGGTTTACGTGTTATTACAGTACCCATGAAAGATAATCCTACGGTTACTGTTTTAGTATTAGTAGAAGCTGGTTCTAAATATGAAACGAAGGATATAAATGGTCTATCTCATTTTTTAGAGCATATGTGTTTTAAAGGAACAACAAAAAGACCTAAAGCTATTGATATTTCGAAAGAATTAGACGCTATTGGTTCTCAATATAATGCTTTTACTGGGCAAGAATATACAGGATATTATGCAAAGTCAGGTGCTAAGCATTTTAAAAAGATTTTTGATGTTGTATCAGATATTTATTTGAATTCTACTTTTCCTGAAATTGAAATGCACAGAGAAAAAGGTGTGATAATAGAAGAAATAAATATGTATGAAGACATGCCAAATAGGCATGTTCAAGATTTGATGATGGAGCTTTTATACGGCGATCAACCTGCGGGATGGAATATCGCTGGTCAAAAGAAAAATATTTTAAACATGAAACGTGATGATTTTATAAAATATAAAAAAGCGCATTATCTACCAGAGGCTACTACTCTTGTTGTTTCAGGAAAAATAAATGAAAAAGATGTGATGAAAGAAGTTAATAAAATTTTTGGAAAAGTTTTATCTGGTAAAAAAGAAAAAAAGTTGAAAGTAAAAGAAGTACAAACAAAACCAGAAATATTAGTTAAGTTTAAAAAGACAGATCAGACACATTTTGTTTTAGGCATGCGTAGCTTCGATTTATTTAATAAAAAGAGTTCCATACTTGCTGTTTTAGGAGGAGTTTTAGGTGGGGGAATGAGCTCGAGACTTTTTCAAAAATTACGTGAAGAGATGGGTGTTGGATATTATGTCCGTGCTTATAATGACACATTTACAGATCATGGATTTTTTCAAGTTTCAGCTGGTGTTGATAATAAAAGAATAGATGAAGTTATTGTTGCTGTACTAGAAGAGTGTAAAAAGTTAAAAGAGAATTTAGTTGAAGAAGATGAATTAAATAAAGTAAAAGAATGTTTGATAGGGAATATGAAGCTTTCTTTAGAACCTAGTGATGATATTGCTAATTTCTATGGTGGACAGGAACTTCTAAAACGTGAAATGAAAAGTGCAGAAGAGAAAGCTAGTGAAATACGCAAAGTCACAGCAAAACAAATTAAAGATGTAGCAAATATTATTTTTACAAATGATAAACTTAACTTAGCACTTATTGGACCCTTTAAAGATAAGTCTAAATTTTCTAAAATATTAAAATTTTAAGTATTTTAAAAGTTTGGTGCTTTGTGCTATTATATCTATATGTTAGAGAAAAATAATATTTCTTCTATCTATATATCAACTGGGACAATAATCCGGTTTTTCTTAGTTGCGTTAGGATTTTTTTTGGTCTGGTTTTTGAGGGATATACTTCTAGTTTTATTGACTGCTATCATTCTTGCTTCTTTTGTAGAATCAGCTATTCCTTATTTTAAAAAGTTTAAAATTAATCGAGTTTTTGGAGTAGTTATTATATATTTTTTTTCAATATCATCTTTGGCTCTTTTATTTTATCTTTTCGCACCACTTTTAATAACTGAACTTTATAATTTCTCTGTATTCTTGTCTACATATATGCCAGATTCTTCAATCGTGAATTATTTTAAAAATGATGCTTTTTCTGGTGCTAAAGATATTTTAGGAAATCTTTCTCATAGTTTATCACTGACGACTCTTTTGTCTTCATCTAGTGCTTTTATTACAAATCTTTCAGGTGGTTTCTTTCAGGTACTTTCTGTGGCATTTGGAAGTATTTTTAACGTTATTCTTATTGTTCTTATTTCTTTTTATCTTTCAATACAAGAAAAAGGGATTGAGAATTTCTTGAGAATTATTTTACCAATAGAACACGAAGAGTATGCAGTAGATTTGTGGGTACGTTCACAAAGGAAAATAGCTCTGTGGATGAAAGGACAAATGCTTTTGGGTATTTTGATTGGTATTTTGACTTATCTTTTATTATCCCTTTTGGGAATTCAATACGCTCTTCTTTTGGCAATAATTGCAGGAATAATGGAACTTGTTCCATATGGTATTCTTGTTGCTCTTATTCCCGCTATATCTTTTTCTTATATGTCTGGTGGGCTTTCAAGTGCTTTGATGGTTACTGGAGCTTATACAATATTACATCAATTTGAGGTTTTTCTTTTTGCTCCTCTCATTATAAAAAGTGTTGTGGGTCTTTCACCTCTTGTGGTGATACTTGCTGCAGTGGTGGGTTTTGAATTAGGTGGATTTTGGGGATTAGTTTTAGCTATTCCAGTTGCTGTCTTTATTATGGAATTAATGAGTGATCTTGAGAAAAAAAAGATTTCTTTTAGGATAAATAAACAATAAACGATGAAAAAAGAAAGTTTTTATATTACGACCACGCTACCTTATGTAAATGCACCTCTTCATATGGGGCATGCTCTTGAGCTCGTTCGTGCAGATGCTATCGCACGTTACAAGAAACTTATTGGATATGATGTATTTTTTAATACTGGTACAGATGAACATGGTATTAAAATATATCAAAAAGCTAAAGAAAATGAGATAGAAATACAAGATTTTGTTGACCAAGGTTTTGATACATTCAAAAAACAATTAAAAATGTTTGGAATGAGTGATGATATTCATTTTGTCCGTACTACAGACAAACACCACGAAGCTGCTGCACAAGAATTTTGGAAAAAAGTAAATGATAATGGCTATATTTATAAGAAAAATTATGAGACAAAATACTGTATTGGTTGTGAAAGCGAAAAGACTGATTCTGAGCTAGAAGATGATGAATGTAGAGACCATCCTGGTATAAAAGTTTCTATAATTAATGAAGAGAATTATTTCTTCAAATACTCAGCATTTGGAGATAAGCTTTTAGGTTTTTATGAAAAGAATCCAGATTTTATAGTTCCAGATTTTCGTTTTAATGAAATAAAGGCTTTTGTAAAAAAAGGATTACAAGATTTTTCTATTTCAAGATTAAAATCAAAAATGCCTTGGGGTATAGCAGTACCAGGGGATGAAGATCATGTTATGTATGTTTGGTTTGATGCACTAACAAACTATATTTCTACATTAGGTTGGCCAGAAGATACAGAACAATTTAAAAAATATTGGGAAAATGGAAACCCTACACAATATTGCGGGAAAGATAACACACGTTTTCAGGGGGCGATGTGGCAAGCTATGCTCATAGCAGCAGATTTGCCGAATTCTCATCAAGTAGTAGTCGATGGGTTTATCACCGGGGAAGGAGGTGTAAGAATGTCAAAAACATTGGGTAATGTCGTTGATCCTAGAGAAATCGTATCTGAATATGGTACAGACGCATTACGATATTTTCTTTTGAGAGAAGTTGGTAGTTTTGAAGATAGTCCATTTACTTTAGAGAGATTTAAAGATGCATATAATTCTGGTCTAGCAAATGGTTTAGGTAATTTATCTTCTAGAATAATGACTATGGCTGTTTCTAACAATATCACTATTAGTGAATTTCCTTCATTTGAAGATGTTTTAGAAATTTTTTCAGAAGATGAAGAAATTCAATTTCATAAATATATAGAAAAATTTGATATAAAAAAAGCAATTGATTTAGTTTGGTTTCAGGTTCAGTTACTTGATGGAATTATACAAAAATCTCAGCCTTTTAAGTTAGTCAAAAGTGAGAATCTAGAAGACAGTGAAAAGGGTAAAAAACAAATTGAAGAATTAATTTTAGGTTTATATTATATAGCTAAACTTCTTGAGCCGATATTACCTGAAACTTCAAAAAAGATTCAACAACTAATTAAAGAAAATAAAAAGCCAGACGCACCTTTATTTTTAAGAAAAGAATAACAAAATGAGACCAAAATATATAGACATACATGCTCATGTAAATTTTAAAATCTTTGATAGAGATCATAATGCTGTCATTCGTAGAGCACTTGATAATGATACTTGGTTTTTTAATGTTGGTACTCAGTTAGATACCTCTCGTGCTGCGATTAAATTAGCCCATAGATATCAAGAGGGAGTTTTTGCTGTTATTGGTTTGCATCCTATTCATACGAGCTCTTCACCACATGATGAAGATGAATTAGGGGAAGGTGTAAAAGAATTTATTTCTCGTGAAGAAATTTTTGATAAAAATGTTTATAGAAAACTTTTGAAAGACCCAAAAGTTGTAGCCATAGGTGAATGTGGTTTGGATTATTATCATCTAAATGTTGAATCTATAGAAAAACAAAAGAAAGCATTTATTGAACAGATTGAACTTGCAGATGAAGTAGGGAAACCATTAATGCTTCATATTCGTAATAATCCGCAAGATAAAACACATAATGCATATTTTGATACTTGCGAATTATTAAAGAAATTTCCAAAAGTTAGAGGTGTTTCTCATTTCTTTGCAGGCAACGTGGAAGACATGAAAAGGTTTGTAAATCAAGGTATTTATATTTCTTTTGCAGGACCTATCACCTATAAACCCAAACCAGAGATTTGTGATTATGAGGCCGTAATACTAGAAACTCCACTTAATATGATATTGACAGACACAGATAGCCCTTATGTGGCCCCAGTTCCTTATCGTGGTAAACGCAATGAGCCATCTTATGTAAAAGAAATTGTTAAAAAAATAGCTTTAATTAAAAATTTACAAGAAGTAGAAGTAGCAAAAGCTATTGTAGAAAATACTGAAAGACTTTTTGACATTTAGAGATATAATTGCTATTGTGTATACATCTCATTTATTACGACTATGAATTCGTAATACAAAGGTCCATAGTGAGATTTATTAAAAATAATTAATATATAGTTAGATAAATGGAAAATACTAATGAAGAGGTAGAAGTGGCTCCTGGTGAAGAATCAGAAGTGAATTTAAGGGTTTATGAGCTTGGTTATCTTTTGATACCTACTATTTCAGAAGAGAATATACCAGTTGTTTATGGTAATTTAAAAGAGCTTGTTTCTAATTTGGGTGGAGAAATAATTTCAGATGAAATGCCTAAGATGATTTCTCTTGCTTATCAAATGCTTAAAGTTACACAAAATGTACGAAGTAAGTTTAATACAGCTTATTTTGGTTGGATAAAGTTTGAAATGGGTTCGGATAAAATTTTAGAGTTGAAGAAAAAAGTAGATCTAGATCCAAATTTTATTAGATTCTTGATACTAAAAACAGTTAAAGAAAACACCATTGCCGCTAAAAGATTTACACGTAAAGATTTTAAGAGAAAAACTTCTACTAAAAAAGATGGTGAAAACGAAGAAGCTCTTCCAATCGATAAAGAGGAAATAGATAAAGAGATAGAAGCTATGATCGCAGATTAAATTAGTTATAGAGTTTATAAAGTCGAAAAGTTTATAAAGTTAAATAATAGATAAAAAAACTATGTACCTAAATAAAGCAATTGTAATAGGAAATCTTACTCGTGATCCAGAAATACGCTCTCTTCCTTCTGGAATAAAAGTTTGTTCATTTTCTTTGGCCACAAATCGTGTCTGGAAAGATAAAAATAATGCACGACAAGAATCTACAGACTATCACAATGTTGTAGTCTTTGGACGACAAGCAGAAACAGTAGCACAATATATGAAGAAAGGTAGTTCTATTTTAATTGAAGGTAGAATGCAAACAAGAAGTTGGGAAGATAAAACAAGTGGAGAGAAAAAATATCGTACAGAAATAGTCGCAGATCGTACGCAATTTGGTCCTAAGGGTGGAAGTTCTGGAGCATCTACACCAAGTGCGGATTCTGAAAAAGTATCAGGCACAAAAGAAGAAATAGATACTATAGAATATCCAGAAGAGGATATTAATCCAGAAGATATTCCATTTTAATTCAATTACGAATTATAAATTACGAATTACGAATTAAAATACAAAAGAAGGGAGAATCAATTATGAATTAACAATTACCTGCCTACCGGTAGGCAGGCGAATTACGAATTAATAAACATGAAACAAGATTATTTTTCAGCAAACAATATAAAACATATCGACTATAAGGATGTTGAAATTCTAAGGAAATTCTTAAATCCTAATGGCAAGATTATGAATCATAAACGTACTGGAGTAACAGCAAAGAATCAACGCGCCTTAGCTGGTGCAGTTAAGAATGCTAGATTCTTAGGATTACTTCCTTTTGTAGCTAAATAAAATTAAATATTAAAGTTAAATTAAAAAACAAAAAAGGTAGCAAACTCAGCGATAGCAGAGTTTGCTACCTTTTTTATACTCTTTCTACATACAATCCAGTTTCAGTATTTACACGTATTATATCTCCCTCTTCTATAAACATAGGAGTAGTTAATGTTGTTCCATTTTCTAATGTAATTATTTTATTTCCACCTTGTGCTGTATTTCCTTTTACTGCAGGAGGAGCTTCTTTTACCTTGAATTCCATTTTTATTGGAAGAGTTATTTTAATTATCTTTTCTTCATCGTCGTCATCCCAGACTAGGGCAGTGACAAGACCATTTTCTTTAAAGAATTTACCAGAATCACCTACAAGAGATGAATTTAATTCAAATCTATTTTTGGGATCTTCGGGATCACAAAACCAATATTCTCCTTTATTTTGATAAAGAAATTTTATATCTTTTTTTTCTATATCTGCCTCCATCGCAGAGTCAGAAACATGAAAAGTCGCAGAGATTGTCTTACCAGAAATCAAACTTCTTAATTTTACTTGATTTTGAGGTTTTCTTTGTTGTGTACGTGCTACATGAGAATCTATTACTTCACAAGGTTCACCACTATAAATGATTATTTTCTTTTCTCTTATTTCGCTATATTGTAATTGTGACATATATTCTTATCTTACAGATTTTTAATAATATTTCTATATTGACTTATTTATAATTTGTGATATTGTTTGGCTGGAATATTCTTTAATAAAAAAAGGTGGAAGAAATGAAAAAATTACTTGTTTTGTTTGTTTTGTTAGCTATTCCTATATCTGCACAGTTTCTTTATAATTTTGGACCTGATAGTCCAAACGTTTTGAAAAAAACAACAGGATTTGGTGGATCTCTTGCATGTGAAATCAATATTACATGTGATAATGGTTTCCTTCCTGTTTCAGATGGGGTCTTCTGGTTTAATGGATGTACGGCTTTCTTTTTAGCAAACACATCAGGTGATGGGCGTTTGTTGTTTATGACAGTCAATCACGTTTTCCCATCGAATGTAGCAATAGGGGGGACGACAACAATAGCTATAAAATTTAATTATCAATCTTCTTCATGTTCAAACCCAATAATTGAACCATCTGATGGAGTTTTTTCATTAAATTTAACAGTTAGATTGCTTGTAAGAACTTCTTATGATCAAGTTCTCTGTGAGATTGTTGATGATGGGTCTTTGCCTCCAATGAATATTACATTACTTGGTTGGGATACTCGCTATACAAGAACATCGTCTATTGAGATGGCTTTTATGGGTCACCCTCAAGCAGATATCAAGAAAATTGCATACCCGACAGTTACGGGGAGTAACTCTTGGAATACTTGGACTAAAGTAATAAAAGGCAATGGTACTGTTGAAGTAGGATATTCTGGGGCTCCATTGTTGGGAAAAGATGACGATGGGATTCGTGTATATGGATTAGCAAGTGCTGGTTCAGTATATGGATGTAATAGTGATGTACAATCATATATTACAGCTAAAAATATAGGAGCTGATTGGAATTTATTAGCTCCTTATTTAGATCCATTAAATTCTAATGCATTGTTTTGTAGTGGGGAACCAGCAGCTCTTCCAGTTGAATTGATATTTTTCTCAGCTTTTGTTGATGAAAATTTTGTTGAGTTAAATTGGAAAACAGCAACAGAAGTAAACAATTATGGATTTGAAGTAGAAAGAAAAACTTTAGATTCTGGTTGGGAGACTATTGGTTTTGTTGAAGGACATGGTAATAGTAATTCGCCCAAAGAATATTTATTTTTTGATGCAGATGTAACTAATGGTGTCTATTCATATAGATTAAAGCAAATTGATAACAATGGTAAATTTGAATATTCTTCTATCTTAGAAGTAATTATAAAAATACCAATTAATTTTGTTTTTTCCCAAAACTATCCAAATCCTTTTAATCCAGAAACTGTAATTAGTTATCAACTTCCCATAGATGATTTTGTAAACTTAAAAATTTACGATATTGTCGGTAGGGAAGTTTCAGAATTAGTTAACGAAGAAAAAAAAGCTGGGATTTATCAAATTAGATTTGATGGTTCCAATTTGTCTAGTGGGGTTTATTTTTATAGAATTACCACTGGTGATTTTTCTAAAATTAAAAAAATGATTCTTATAAAATAATAAAAACCCCCTTCGGAGGAAGGGGGTTTTCTTATACCTTTTAAACTTCTTCTGTAAACTTTTTACGGATTTCTTTTAGTATCTGTTCAGCTATTTTTTTATTTTCCTTCAAGAATGTTCGAGTAGAATCATAACCCACACCTAATTTCATCTTTTCTGCACCTGCGACACCCGATGTATAAAAATAAGAGTTACCAGCCTTTTCTACAATTTTAAATTTCTCGCCTAATGCTATTATTTCACCTTCTTTAGATATTCCTTCATTGTAAATAATATCAAATTCTGTTTGTTTAAATGGTGCAGCGACTTTATTCTTTACTACTTTTACACGAGTACGAGAGCCGACTATGTCTTCTCCTTTTTTAATCTGTGCTATTTTTCTTATATCAAGTCTTACAGAAGTATAGAATTTGAGTGCTTTTCCTCCTGTGGTTGTCTCAGGATTACCAAACATCACACCTATCTGCATTCTGATTTGATTTATGAATATTACGACAGTCTTACTTCTTGCTACGATGGCTGTGAGTTTACGGAGTGCTTGAGACATTAGTCTTGCTTGTTTTCCTACATGATAAGCTCCCATGTCTCCCTCTATTTCATCTTTTGGTGTGAGTGCTGCTACAGAATCTATCACTATCACATCGATTTTACCAGTTCGCACAAGACTCTCGACTATTTCAAGTGCTTGTTCTCCAGTGTCTGGTTGAGAGATGAGTAAGTTGTCGATATTTACTCCGAGTTTTTTAGTATAGTCAGGGTCCATCGCATGTTCAGCATCTATATATGCACATACTCCTCCGAGTTTTTGTGCTTCTGCTACTATATGTAACGAGAGGGTAGTCTTTCCAGAAGATTCTGGTCCAAATATCTCAATGATTCTTCCACGAGGTATTCCTCCTACACCGAGTGCCATGTCGAGCCCGATAGATCCTGTTGGTATTGTGTTTACATCTACCTTTGGGGAGTCTCCTAGTTTCATGATAGATCCTTCTCCAAATTTTGCTTGGATGGCTTTTACTGTATCATTGAGTAACGATATTCCCATTGTTTTGTCTTCTTTTTTAATTTTTTTCTTTTGCATAAATTTTCTTTAAAAAAATAAGAATAATGTTTTTAAGGGATTTTGAGGCTTTTATTCTTAGTTTTTTAAGTTTTTTTTAAAGAACTTATAAATAAAAATTTCAAGAGTCGTGTTGGTTCCCTGTCCTTATGTCTCCGATGGCGAAGGCTCAGAAATTTTTGATTTTTAAGTTCTTTAATACATTAATTTATAAATTTTCTCATCAGCATTTCCAAATTCATCTTTAGCTTCTATATTGATTGTATTATATCCTGGTAGCAAAGCTATCGTTTCATTAAAATTTCCTTTTTGGTCTACTGATATTTCACGATTATTTAATATTAAGTTAATAGCATTTCTAGCATTTCCTGTTATTTTTATGATGTTGTTTACGACCTTTGTACCTTCTTGGATTGGCAATCCATCTACCGACATATTTACATCTTTTATTTTAACACCGAATATTACATCTTTAGATGTAAAAAATCCAAAAACAATTATAAAAAGTAAAAGAAAAATAATAGAACCCATTTTTACTATTTTTTTTGCATCTGTGTTTGTCATAGTTTATTAAAATATTATATAGTTTGCTTTTTTGAGCTGGTCTGGCTGGGGGTCGGGGCCCCAGGGAACCGAGGACCCGAGAAAAAGTGAACTATGTCATATTTTTATTTTTTAAATTGTTAATTGACTATGTTCTCTCCACTCTCTGTATGTTCTATTTTCTCCAAAACTTCTCTTGGTTTTGCACCATCACCAGCACTTATGACTCCACGTTCTTGTAATGTATCCATCAGTCGTGCTGCACGAGCATATCCGAGTTTTAATTTTCTTTGAAGATATGACGTTGAAGCTTTTCCTGCTTCTATCACACATTGTCTTGCTTCTTCATACATTTCATCTTCATCATCGTCTTTATCATCCAATGTACTTTCAAATATGCTTTTATCTGCAGAGATTGAACCACTAGTTAGTGATATTTCATCGGTTAATTCATCTTTGTATGCATCTACTAAATATTTAACAACTTTTTTAACTTCTGTTTCTGAAATAAATGCACTCTGTAGACGTTCTGGCTGAGCTTCTCCTGAGGAATATAGCATATCACCAGCTCCTAAGAGTTTCTCTGCCCCACCTGCATCGAGGATAGTACGCGAATCTATTTGTGAAGATACTTTGAGTGCCACGCGAGCAGGAATATTTGCTTTGATAAGTCCAGTAATGACATTTACTTCAGGGCGTTGCGTGGACAATATCAAATGTATTCCGACAGCTCTAGACATTTGAGCTAGGCGGACGATTGCAGATTCTAGTTCTCTAGGGTAAGAGCTCATGATATCTGCTAATTCGTCTATGATGATGACTATATAAGGTAGGCGATCAGCATCTACTTCTGTTTTTGTTCCATCTTCGCCTGTCTTTGTTTTCTTTGGATTTTTACCAAATACATTAGTGTGGTAAGACTCTATATCTCTCACAGATTCTGCTTCGAGTATATCATAACGGCGATCCATTTCTTTTGCTGCCCATTTTAATGCTAATATTGTCTTTTTTGCTTCAGTTATGACAGGGGTAAGTAGGTGTGGAATGTTGTTATAAAGAGTTAGCTCTACGCGTTTTGGATCTATCAAGATAAGTTTTAAATCATCTGGTCCATTTCTATATAATAGGGAAGTGATAATAGAATGTATTGTCACAGATTTTCCAGAGCCTGTAGTACCTGCGACAAGTGCATGTGGCATTTTTGCTAAGTTTCCAAACATAGCTTTTCCTGATATTCCTCGTCCTAGAGCTATGGTGAGAGGTTTTGGAGAATTTTGGAACTTACTATCTGAGAGAAGTGTTGCGAGGCCTACTATTGATTTTGATTTATTTGGGATCTCAATACCTACGAGAGATTTACCTGGGATAGGAGCTTCTATACGGATAGGGTGTGCAGCTAGAGAAAGTGCGAGGTCGTTTTGTAGACCGACTATGCGTGAGAGTTTTACACCTTCGGCTGGCTTCAATGCATAACGTGTGACGGTAGGTCCGACTGTTATCTCATCCATTTCGACTTCAATGCCGAAGTTTGCAAGTGTGCGTTTGATTATATTTGCATTTGCTTTTATGTCTCCAGTATTTGGCTTACCTTGATCTTCTTCGAGCAATGAGAGTGGGGGAGGGACATAAGTAGAGACGAGGCCACCTTTTCTTTTTCTAATAGGCATCTCTTCTTCCTCTTCTTGTCCGTGTTTTATATCTAGAGCTTTTTTAATTTTCTCTACAGTAGAACTTTGTTCTTCTACTTCCTTTGTTGCTTTTTCTGAGGCAGGATTTTTGTCTATCATGTTTTCTTCTTTTTCGTTCAATGTGGAGACTGGTTGTTCTTTTTTTCTTGAAATCGATGCCCATAAATTTTTGAAAGTTAAAATGATGTTTAGCTTCACGTCAAACATCACTACGATAGATATCAATAGTAATGCACCGAGGAATATTATACTGGCATAGACATCAAATAAAGATACGAGGGGAGTCGAAAGAATTCTTCCCAAGAACCCTCCTCTATGTTCGAGAGAGACGACGTCTATGATGCCGAGACTAGAGAGCAAAAACATGGTTCCACTCAATGCACGAGTGAGTCCGACATTTGGAGTTTCTGATTTCAAAAATGATGAGCCGAGTAATATAAAAAGAAGAGGGAGAAGTATGTATCCTATACCGAGTAAATAATTTAAAATTTCATAAATAAATTGACCAGCTACTCCAGCAATATCAAATATAGACATCAAAAGAAAAAGCGCTAAAACAAAAAATAAGATTGCCCAGATGCTGTGTATCGTTTCTGTTTTTAATTTGCTCATGGAATAAGAATTATTGTTGGAAGATTCTCTGTTGTTTTTCTGTTTATTATTTTTTGCCATATAGTACATTTTATCACTTTTTTTCATTTTAGTTAAATCCACTTATTAAGGATTTTTATAGGAACAATTTTTAAAAACTATATAGATAAAATCATAAATTAAAAGTCTCAAATTATCAAAAAGATTTTAGTAAGAATCAATTTTTATAAAGCAATCTATCTGGCGAAGCTTCGGGAGCGTTCTGCTCGTCACTCAAGAAAATAATAAATGGAATACCATTTTTATTTTCTAAGCTCCTGCGCAAGGCTTTCTAAAAACTATTCTTACTAAAATCTTAAATTACTAAAGTCTTGAATTGTTGCTTTTAAAAAGCATTGCGCAGGCTGTCGAGCTGAGCATAGCAATTTTCTAGCAAGAAAATATGTGCGGTTTTTAAAAGTAATAATTTGAGACTTTTAATTTATCTTAATTCGTAATTCGTAATTGTTAATTCGTAATTGATTCCCCCTTGCATTTTTCTCTGTCCTATATATAATGGACAACATGATCTTAGGTGAAAATAAAAACCTAAAAGACACCTCTAAGGATTCTTTTAAAGACACCTTTTCTGTTCCTATCTCAACATCTAATAAACAAGAGCAATCTGTCTCTTTGGTTTCTTCTTGGCAAAATTATTCTGGTTCATATACTAAAACAAATAAGTTGGTTACCGCTTTATATATGGTAACGGACATAATGGAAAAAGGAGAACCTATTCGTTTAAAATTAAGAACTCTAGGAGTAGAAATTCTATCAGACATTGCATTTCTAGAAAAAGGGACTTTTGGTAATATAAAGGACAAGGTTATTTCAATTTTGTCCTTTTTAAATATTGCTTCTGATTTAGGAATGATATCAGGAATGAACAGTACTATTTTAAAGAAAGAGTTTACTGGACTTAAGCAATCAATAGAAGAATTTACAAATAAAAACAATCTTTGGTTTGAAGAATTTATGAGTGATAATTCAAAAGAAGAATTAAATGATTCTGTTTCAAGTCCTTTAGTTTCTAAGATAGATTTTTCTATCGGACACTCTAAATTAAATGATAAAAAAGATGTGTCTTTTGCTAAAGGACAAAGTGTGAGAATAGGAGTTCAAAAAGGAAGTACATTACTCAAGGCCTTGAGTAATGTTAAGGGAAATTCCATTAACAAAAATGCTAGTTCAGAGGGCTTTGAAATGCTTAAAAAAGACAGAAGAGAATCAATAATAAAAATTACAAAAAGTATACCAAATGGGGTGAGTATAAAGGACATTGTTACAAGATTAGATAACACTGGAAAAAAGTATGGAGAGAAGACAATACAAAGAGAATTGGTATCTATGGTAAAGGACAATGTCCTTAAGAAAACTGGAGAGAAGAGATGGAGTAAATACTCAATTAACAATTAGAAATTACGAATTACGAATTGGATTCAATTGACCTTTAAAAGGGCCCGCCTTCATAGTAATGAAAGTGGGCCCTTAATTTTTGTAATTCGTAATTGATTAGTCTTCTTTTGAGCCTTTAAATTCGTAATTCATAATTGTTAATTCGTAATTGATTAGTCTTCTTTTGAGCCTTTAAATTCGTAATTCGTAATTCGTAATTTTTAATTGATTCTATAGTTGCTTTTTACCCAAAAATATGCGAAAATAGAGTTGTGGATATTTGGCCTCAAAAGCTATTGTTCTTTTATTAGACGAGTTATCCACATAATATATTGCTCTATCTTATAGCTATATATTATACTATCTAAAGTGTTCAGAGATTGCGCTTTTATTGAGTGTGTTCTGTGTTCACAATTTATATTTGTTTTTGTTCATAATTTCGTCGAAAAAATTTTGAATAAAGGCAAGCCCAACAAAGGTCAAAAATTTGTTTGGGTAAAAGAAAGGTCATTGAAAACTGAATAAAAAATATCTTATAAAAAGTAAATTTTTTGTAAGAGATTTTGTTCAAGTTTTTAATCTCAATTGAAAAATAAAAAATATTAAAAACATTTTTTATCATCAATTGATGTTTAAAGAAATCTGTTCATTATTAAATTTTTTCGTCGCATTATTAATTTTTATAAGTTATAGACGAAGAAAAAATAATGATAGAAAAAATACGCTTTTGGTTTTGTCGAAACTAACTTAATGGCGTAGAAAAAAATTATGAGTAAATTATTAAAATCAAAATTTTTTCTTGGAGTAGCAGTGTTCGCACTTGCATTCGTTGTCACAGCTTCAGCTATGGCAGCAGATGGTGTTATCACAAAAACTCTTAAGAAGGGAATGAAAGATGTTCAAGTTCAATATCTTCAACAGACTCTTAACGAAAAAGGTTTTACAGTATCATCAACAGGTGCTGGTTCAGCTGGTTCTGAAACAACATACTTTGGTCCTGCTACTGTAAATGCAGTAAAAGCTTTTCAAGCTGCTAAGAGTTTAGTAGCTGATGGTATATTTGGTGCAAAGTCACGTGCAGCTTTAGATAGTTCATCTACAGTTGGTGATCTTTGTCCAAATGGCATGACAATGGCAAGTAACTGTACTACTCTACCAAGTAGTACAACAGAAACTCTTTGTCCAAATGGCATGACATTAGCAAGTAACTGTTCAGTTGCTCCAGCTGGAAATTCAACTTCAACTGGTCCTATCGCAGTTTCTCTTGCTTATACAAATCCAGCTCCTGGAACATTAGTTACAGGTCAAGCAACAGCTGACCTTGCACACTTTAATTTCACAGGAACAGGAACAGTCACAGCTCTTACATTACAAAGAATCGGAGTTTCCGCTGACACAACACCTTCAAATATCTATCTTTTTGATGGAGCAACACGTCTTACAGACGCAGCTTCTGTCACAAATACTGGTTTAGTTACTTTTGCAAACCCAGCTGGTTTGTTTGTAGGTGGCAAGACCATTTCTGTAAAGTCAGATATCTTGACAAATACATCAGGTCAAACTCTTGGAATGAAATTAGTATCTTACACAGTAGATGGAGTAGCTACAGCTGCTAACATTTCAGGAAATATACACAATATTGCTTCTGCAACATTGGCTGCAGTTTCTGCAGGTACAGTTACACCATCAGGTGCAACTATCAACCCAGCTGCTGCTGTAACACTATGGCAATCAACATTAACAGTCTCACAAAGAGATGTGTTGATGAAAAGATTAGCTCTACGTCAAGTAGGTTCAGCTCCAGCTTCAGCTTTCCAAAACTTTAAGCTCTATGTAAATGGAGTACAAGTAGGAACAGCTACAGGTCTTGATATCAACGGATATGTCACATTTGATTTAACTTCTGCTCCAGCTACATTAGTAGCAGGATCAAGAGTTGTTAGAGTAGATGCAGATGTTGTATCTGGTGCTTCACGCACAGTTCAACTTTCTCTACGTCAAGCAGCAGATGTTGATTTCGTAGATTCAAGCTTCGGTGTAAACATTACCCCAACTTCAACTCCATGGACAGGATCAGCAAGTACAATTTCTGGTACTTCAGGTGGATCATTGACAGTTGAAAAGGATGTTACATCTCCTTCAACAAACTTAACTTTGTCTGGAACTGATGTAAATCTTGGAACATTCAAATTAACAGCTTATGGTGAATCAATCAAGGTTGAAACACTTACAGCTGGATTTACCTATACAGATACTTCAGCTGGTGGTAACACAGCTACATTGAGAAACGGACGTCTTTTGATTAACGGTGTTCAATATGGCTCTACAGCTACAATATTAGCTGCTGGAACTTCATTTACAACAAACTACACAGTAGTTCCTGGTACACCAGTACTAGTAGAAGTACATGCAGATGTTTATGACAATGATGGTACTCTAGCAATCGAAGCTGCAGATACAATTGTTGCAACACTTAAGACAGGTTCTTCAAATGCTACACGTGTAGATTCAATGGGTTCGTTCAATGTTCCTAGTGCAGATGTCTCAGGAAATACATTGACAGTAGCTACAACATCTATCACATTATCAAAGAATGGAACATATGCTAACCAAACAACAGTTCTTCCAGCAACTAATTTCAAAATTGGTTCATGGAATTTGACTGGTAGTTCAGTAGAAGATGTTCTTTTGACAACATTGTCATTTGATGCTGATGAGGTAGTTGGTACAGAATTTGACGAAGGTGATATGACAAATATGTATGTAGTAGTAAAGAGTGGTTCAACAACAGTTGCTCAACCTTCACCACTAGGTACAGTGTCAGCAGCCGACAACAATTTCTCAATCAATTACACTCTTCCTAAAAATGGAAGTGTAACAATTGAATTGTTTGCTAATCTTTCTGATGATGGTCTTGATTCTGCTATTGATGCAGCTGATTCATTCAAAACAGATCTTACTATAACAGGTACTTCTCTTGTTTCTGGTCAATCTGTCACAGCTACTTCAGCTGATACAGATGGTCAAACAATTGCTTATGGTTCAGCTTCAATCACTGTCACAAAAGATGCTTCAACACCAGTTGCAGCTATCGTTTATGACAACCAAGAAGTAACAACAGCAGCATTGAAATTTGCAGCTGTCACTTCAGGTTACAACGTAACAGATCTTACATTTACAGTTGATTCTACAACAGTAGCTAATACAGTCAATCTTTATGATGGTTCTACTTTGTTAGCATCACAAGCAGGTGGAGTATCTCCATTGACTTTCTCAGGATTGGCATGGAACATTCCAGCTAATACAAATAAAGTCCTTACTGTTAAATTAGTATTAGGTGAAGTTTCTGATTCAGGTGCTGGTAGTACAAACGGTGCTGCATTGTTAACAACATTGACATCCTTTACTGCAACTTCAACATCAACAGGTGTTTCAGCAGCGGGTACTATCACAAGTGGAGCAGGAAATGTAGCATACGTTTATGCAGCAGTTCCTTCTCTTGAAAATGTATCTTTGTCTTCTACTAATGTTACTGCAGGTACAAATGTATTTGCTAAATACAAAGTTACTTCAAATGGAGGTCCTACAGCATGGGAAAAAACAATCTTTACTATTGCTCGTGCAACAACAGGTGCAGCAGTTGCAAATACCTTTACTCTTTGGGATGAAAACAATACCCAAGTAGCAGGTACAGCAACTCTAACCGATGCAGGTACAGCAGATAACGATTGTGCTGATGCTCTTGATACTTCATGTACAGTTACATTTGTTGCAACTACAGAACAGCAAGTAAGTACTTCAAAGACATACTCATTAAAGGGTTCAGTCTCTGGTACACTTACTGATGGAGATTACTTCTCTACTTCTATAGCTCAACCTTCAAGTTTTGTAGCAGCTGATGATTACACAGCAGTTGCTGCAACAGCAGCTACATTTGTATGGTCAGATATGACTGGTATTGGTCATGACATTACAAGTGAGACTGTTCTTGATTGGAACAATGGATATCTTGTAAAAATTCTTCCTCTTGATGCACAAACTTTGACTAGATCACTCTAGTACTTAGTTTATGAAATCTAGTCGAGTCTTTTAAAAGATTAAACTAAAGTTTCAGTTAAGTAAGTTTTCCTAAACTATAAATTGGAAGTCTGATTGACTTAAATCATCAACAAAAAACCACCCTTAATTGGGTGGTTTTTTGTTTGCCAATTTTTTTATCCAAACCTAACCACCTCCAATTCTTCCACTTCACCTAATTTCCCACAAGTCCCACAAGTTGAACTTGTGGGAAATTAAATCTTAATTAAATAAGGGCCTTCTTTTCATAGTTATCCACAATTAGCTTTCCCCGAAACCAGGTTTCGGGGAAGGAGAAGGTGGGTTTGTTTTTGTTGTTCATTATATTATAATGAACATTATGATGAATATAGATAAAAAATATATAAAAGTTTGGGTTATTATAGCTGTTGTTGTTATTTTATTAGGATTAGGTTTTTATTTTAAAACTGACATACAAAAGAAGTTTTCAACCCAAGAACCTATTGTTGAAGACAAGGTTTTATTAGAAGATGAAGAAAATAATAATACTGAAGCTCCTTCAGAAATAGAAGTAGGAGTAGAGGAGACAAAAGAAAATGTAGATTTGAAAGCTAAATTTAACGAAGCATTAAAAAATGCACGTGAAGCTTTTGTAAAAAAAGAATATCAAAAATCTTTAGATTATTATAACGAATCACTAAAATATAAAAATTCTGATATAAGTTATGCTGGAATGTTTTCAGTGTATTCTGCAAAGGGGGAGACAGCAAAAGCAGTGGAAATGTTAGATAAAGCTATCAAATTAAATCCTGCATATACTGAATATTGGAATTGGAAACTAATCATCTTAGAAGAAAAGACGAGTGCATCTTTTGCTGATTTAAAAAAGATTTATGAAGATGGTTTAACCAAAGTAGATTATAGAACTAAAGTAAATTTAGTCACTTTCTTTGCAAATATTACGGAGAGGTTTAATCAAAAAGAGGAGGCCATATCACTTTGGACTTATGCACAAGAACTCTATCCAGAAAATAAAGAAATTTATCAGAAAGAGATAGATAGATTAACTGAATAAGTGGTCCCCACAAGTTCAACTTGTGGAAACACTAAAACCACCTGATGGTGGTTTTAGTGTTTATTTTATGGTATAATAACAATACGTAATATTTATACTCTTTTGGTCGATACAAAATCTCTTTTTATATTTATACGCATTATTATAATAATTTCTAAAAATTTTATGGAAAATGAAAATAAAAACAATAAGGTTGTCTATTATGTTATAGGTGTAGTTATCGTTGTTGTTTTAATTCTTTTAGTTGTTTTGAATATGCAAACTTCTAATGAAACAATTACTCCAAATACAGATGATGAGACGGCACTCGAGTCTGATCTAACGGCTGAGGATATCACAAAAATCTCAGAAGATACTAGTGAGGGGAGTATAAATGTTGGTGCTAGTGTTTCTACGATTTCTTATGCAGATGCATTGATAAAATATGCAGACAAAAGAATTCAATTTGATACAGCATGTCAGACATTTCCAAATACTGTCACATATAAAGATAATACTGGTATCATGCTTGACAATCGTTCATCAATATCTAGAACTATTAAAGTAGGAACCAATTACACAGTTAAACCTTGGAGTTTTAAAATTGTTGTTCTACCAAATATTTATCTTCAATCAAAAACTATCCTAGTAGATTGTGATAAATCTCAAAACGTAGCAACCATTCTAGTCCAAGAATAAAATTTAATAAATCTTATCGGGTGTTGGACACCCGACAGAAAGAAAGTTTTTTCAAAACACTCACAAAATGTGGGTGTTTTTTATTATATTATGAGATAATGAGTAAGTTGTATTTTTATAATTTAATTTAAATATTTTTTTATACATTAAGTGTAAGGGGAATATTTTTTTACTAATGACGTATAGAAAAGTTCCACTTATATCTTCCGTCGGGTGTCCAACACCCGACAGTTGAATAAATTTGAAGATTTTTTGTTGGTCTGTATACTTTTTTACTTTTTAAAAGTATATAATTAGATAATGGATCAAAAACAACCATGGTTTATAAATTTGTTTTTAAATTTTAAAGGAAGACTTTTAATTATAGTTTTTATTACGATCTTTGTTACGTTAATTACAGTTATTCATTCTTTTGTATTGAGATTAAATCCTTATTTAATCATAGAGTTAGTAATCACTGTTTCTTTTTTTGGTATGTATTTTTCTATTCCTCAATTGATTGCTACTCAAAAAAGTGAAAAATTTAGAAAAAGATTATATCTTAAAAGTGGTAAAAAAATATTATCATTATTATCTTCGATTTCTTTCTATTTTATTTTATGTATTTTAATTGTTTTTTTATTTGGTATGGTTCTTGCTACTATATTTACTTCATCTGACAATGGAGAAATTTGGGCTTATTCTCTTTTTGGTTCTGGTTTATATGTTTTTATCTTTTGGTTAGCTTCTTTCTTAGTTGGTGTAATTTCTTTATTATTAAATTCTAATAAATCGGAAATTGTAATAGTTCAGGAAAGAACTCCTGTTAAAGTTTATTTTTCATCTATTATTTTTATTTTTTTATCCGTACTTGTATTATTCTTTGTATTTATATTTACTGTAGAAAATTATTTATAATTTTACTTTATTATCTTGTCGGGTGTTGGACACCCGACAAGATAAGGAGTTTTTATAAAACACTCATATTTTACGGGTGTTTTATTTTGTGTTATGAGATAATAGTTATGGTTGTATTTATAATTTTATTTTAATAAAGATTTTTAAAAGATTTCCAGTTATTGGATTTCTGTAGATCTTAATTTTTTATGAGAAAAAATCCTCTTGTAACTAATCAGTATTATCATATTTATAATAGAGGAGTCGATAAAAGAGATATTTTTATGAATAAATCTGATTTAGATAGATTTATTTTGAGTGTAAAGGAATTTAATATAGTTAAACCTATAGGTAGTATTAAAGAGCGATTAATAGAATTAAAAGCCCCGTCGGGTGTTGGACACCCGACGGGGCTTGTTTCTATTGTCTGTTATTGTTTTAATCCAAATCATTTTCATTTTATTTTAAAACAAGAAGTAGATGGTGGAATTTCAGAATTTTTTAAGCGTTTACTTGGTGGATATACAAATTATTTTAATTTAATACACAAGAGAAATGGGGCATTATTTCAAGGAAGATTTAAGTCTAATTTGGTTGACGATGAAGAATATTTTTTAAAAATTCGTCCTTATGTGCATTTAAATTATTTAGTACATGATATTCCAAAAGAAAAAAAGTATTTAATATCATCAAGCAAGAAAGAATATGATACTAATAAATTTACTATTGTTTCAAAAAAAGAAGCAAAAGAACTTTTGGATTTTTATAATGGTAATCTAAATTATAAAAAAGAATGCTTAGATGTAATTTCTTTTATTCGAGAAGAAAGAGGATTAACTTCTTTGTTTGAAGAAGAATTATTACCATAAAAATTATCCCTTATCGGGTGTTGGACACCCGAAATGGAAAGTTATACACCTTTTTGCTTTATTTTTGTTGTGTAATGTTTTCATTAGCATATACTTGAACAATGGATAAAATAAAAATATTTTTTGGTGCTCACAAAATTTTGAAAATATTTATGTGGGCTTTTTTAATTCTACTTGGATTGTATATTATTTTGGTTGCTTTTCGTGTTGTTAATCTTTTTAATTTAGATAAGACAAATGCACAAGTAGAAAAGATTCATAATACAAAACTTTCTATAGATGATGTGATGGGTGTAAATCTTCCTTCTGATCCTGGTGTTGAAGCTGATAAAACTGTGCAAGGTATCGATGCTAATGAAAATGGTATTCGTGATGATGTGGAGATAGCTATATTTAAAGAATATCCCAATTCTGCAAAAACTCGCGCAGTCCTTTTGCAGTATGCTTTAGCTTTGCAGATGGAAGTAATTCAACCTATTGAGAATACAGTTACTGTGACAGAAATTATAACAGAACAAAGCAGGGCAGATACTTGTGTTGCCGATACTCTTGTACCCAGAGAAAGTCCTGAATCTTCAAGACATTATTCTGATGTGGAAAAAATTAACACTTTTATTAAATCTATTGAAGGTAAACAATTTAATACAGAGGTAAGAAAATCAAATCATCAAAATTTTATGAAAAATCTTAGAAGTTTTGGAGAATCAACTAATGAAATTTGTGACATAGATATTTTGAAGTTAACAGATTAAAGTTTTTAATTTTTTATATGAAAAATAGAATATTGTTTATTTTTATCTTGATCTCATTATTTTCATTAAGTTCTAGGGTTTTTGCAAGTGGATTATGTTCTCAGAATGGCTACACTATCGCAACTATTAATGGAATATTTACTAATGAAGATGGTGCAAAAGAAAATAGAAATAATTTAAAAAAAGGTTTACCTCTAACTTATAACAACCAACCACTTACAGTAGACTATCTATATAACCCAACGCATCTTGCTGGGCTAGGTGATGTTTTTGATGCTATTGCACAGGGGGCTTTCTTTCAAAGATCGGACTATGACCTTACAGAAATGCTAAATGATGCAAGTCAGAAGATTGGAACCCAGAAACTTCTTTTAGTGGGTCATTCTCAAGGTAATTTTTATACAAATAATTTTTATGACAAAGTTTCATCACGTCCTGGTGGGATTCCTGGGAGATCTATCAGTGTGTATGGTGTAGCAAGCCCAGCGGGTTATGTGGATGGTGGAGGAAAATATTTAACTTCAAATACAGATGAGGTTATAAATTTTGTTAGAGAAAAAAATACAATTGATGTCTTATCACCCAATATTCATATACCGTTGCAAGCAAGTGATGGCAATGGGCATAGTTTCTCAGATGTATATTTGAAATACTAGGGTGATAGAATTGTTTCTGATATTAAATCATTGCTAAATAATTTAAAAGAAAATGATGAACAGGAAATAGGGGAGCCTTGTATTTCTCCACCAGAACTTTCTTTACTTCATAAAGTTCAGGGTGTTTTGTTTGCTGTAGCTGACCCGACTGCAGGAGTAGTGAAAGTCGGATTAATTAGTTCTTATAATGCAGGTTCTTATATCGCTGATGGTGTGCATAATGCTGGATTAGCAGTAGGAAACGGGATACATGATACTAGCTTAAAAATAAATAATATGGTTTCAGGATTGTTGGCAAATGCTATTGGAAGTTTGCCTGATGCTGGTGTTATAGCTGCTGTTCCTTTTGGTGTATTAGATTCTGAAAATATAGAAGCTGGGGCGGAGGAATTGCCTCCGCCTGCTTCGTCTGTAGAGAAAGAGACCGTCCTTCCACAAGAGATACCTGAGATAAAAGATGAAGTAACTATTCCTACTGAACCTGAACCTATTTTAGTTGAGCCAGTTCCTGAAAAAGAAGAAGTTGTGGATGTTGTACCAGAGAAGATTGATCCTATCGTATCTAATACCACATATTATGGTGGAGGTGGCGGAAGTAGTACACCTACAGATATAGTTGCTCCAGTTATTACAATTCTTGGAAATAATCCTGAGACAATTACAAAAGATTCTATTTATCTTGATGCAGGTGCGACAGCTTTGGACGATGTTGATGGTGTGATAGAAGTAGTTGTCACTGGTGTTGTGGATATTAGTGTCGTTGGTGTTTATATTATTACTTATACTGCGACAGATCTTTCTAATAATATTGCGACAATGATACGTACTATCAACGTTGTTTTGCCTCCACCCCCACCACTTGCTACTTTTACAATTGACTCTGATACTACATTAGTTGCTGGTGAATATAATTATGATAATTTAATTATTACAAATAATGCGGTACTTACCTTAGATAGCAATCGTGATTCACTAGACCCATTTAAGGGTGTAAAAATAAATGCAGTAAATATAACTATTGAAAATGGTTCATCTATTTCTGCTCAAAGTAAAGGATACGCGAATGGTCCAGGAACTTATGCAGAGAATAGTCCTGGTGCGAGTTATGGTGGAACAGGTGATAAAAATATTTCAACATCGATATATGGTAGTGCGACCAAGCCTATTGATTTAGGTAGTGGGGGATATAATTATTTTCGTGATGGTGGAGCTATTCGTCTTGTCGTCACAGATACTCTCATAAATAATGGTATTGTTTCTTCGAATGGAGATAGTACATCGAGTGGTGGAAGTATTTATGTAACAACAAAAAATTTGACTGGAAGTGGTTCATTTAGTGCAAATGGTGGAGGATTATACTCTACTTCCGTTATTCACGGTTCTGGTAGTGGAGGTAGAATTGCTATATATTATGAAGTTAATTCTTTTTCTGGAATAGTAGAAGCAAAAGGTGGATGTGGAAGTTATGATGGATATTCTAGAACTTGTGCGATGGATGGAACAGTTGGATATTTTGATACAATAAATAATGATCTTTCTGTATATAATTCATGGCAATTTTTAAAAGTAGATAGTCCATTTAATTATAATAAAATTATTTTAACAAATGGTTCGACAATAAGATCAGAAAAAGAAGTTAATATAACAGCAGACGATCTTCTTTTAGATAAGATTTCTAATTTTACATTAAACGAAGATCAGATTATAAATATTTCGTCAATTAGGTTAAATGAAAATTCTAGATTAACACTTTCTGGAAGTGAAATGATAACTGCTGACAATTTAATTATTAGTGGCAATTCTGATGTCACTATAGTTATAGAGAAAATATTTTCTTTAACTATTCCGAACATTAATATTGAAAGTGGATCTTCTATTTCAGCTGATACAAAAGGGTATTTTGGTGGTCCGGGTGCTCCTTTGGTATACAGGGCTGGTGCAAGCTATGGAGGAGCAGGCGAGGGAAGCGATGATGCATTAACTTATGGTTCAGTTTTGGAACCTGTAGATTTTGGAAGTGGTGGAAATGGTGATCTACGTGGTGGTGGAGCTATTCGTCTTGTCGTCACAGATACTTTCATAAACAATGGTATTGTTTCTTCAAATGGAAACAGCACATCGAGTGGTGGAAGTATATATATAACAGTAAAGAATTTATCTGGAAGTGGAAAATTTAGTGCAAACGGAGGAGGGCTTTATTCTTCTTCTGTTATATTTGGTTCTGGTGGAGGTGGTAGAAATGCAATTTATTATGAGAGTAATCTTTTTACTGGAACAGTGGAAGCAAAAGGTGGATGTGGAAGTTATGATGGATATTCTAGAGTCTGTGCAAAAGATGGAACAGTAAAAATGATTGATACTACAAAGAGTTCAGTAAAACAAATTACGACATTTGATTTTATGAGTTTGACACCAAACGTTGTTGGAATGATTGATGAAGTTAATCATGCTGTTTCTCTAACTGTTCCTTTTGGTACTGCTGTGACAGCTCTCGTCTCAACTATTACAATTTCAGAAAAAGCGATAATTAGTCCAGATACTAATGTAGCTCAAGATTTTACAAATGCTGTTACTTACACAGTGACTGCAGAGAATGGTTCTACTCAGGATTATATTGTCACAGTTTTGGTCGCTTCTGATCCAAATCCTCTACCTGATGATACGATACCTTCAATATTAAGCTCTTCATTAAATGGAATTGCTAGTGATGTGGCGACCAATCCTGTCGTAGACCTTGTTTCTATTGCTTTTATTGCAAATGAAAATGTAGATTGGGTTTCTATAAAAATTGAGAAAGAAGACGATGAAACTGTTTACAAATATTTTTATCCAGGGATTGATTGTGATGGGCAGGATGCTTGTACTAAATCATGGAATGGTTTATTAGCGGGAGATTCAATAGCACCAATCGGTGTATATAAGATAAGGGTTCGTATTCGAGATCTGATTAGCCTAGAAGAATATGATTTTTCCCATTTATATAAAATTACAGTAGATACTTCTCTATAATTTTCCACAAGTTCAACTTGTGGGGGAAGGGGGAGATTGAGTTGTTTGAAGGTTGTTATTATTATTAGGAGTAGTATTATTAGTAAGGAATAATTCTTTAACAAATCTTAGAGGTATTGTTATGGAACAAAATTGTTGTGTTGCTTATTTGGGTCAATGTGACTTTAAAATTCTTTCTCGTATAGACGGTCATTATAAAGAATTTTTTTATGTTTGTATGAACTGTGGAAGAGAAAAGATTTTAGATAGAATTTCTCTTAATCATAAAAATCATAAGTATTCAGAAGGAGATCAAATAAAAATGGAAGAGCTATCTTTACAGGGCAAGTAGATTATTTATAAATAATCTACTTGCCTCTTTTTTTATGTTATAATAAAATTATGGTGAAACATTTTTTAAAGACTTTATCTATTTTTATTTTTATGATAATTTTAGGACTCATAGGAGTTTATCTAGTAGGTTATTTTGATAATAATGAAGAATCAGCTAATGTTTTAAATAATCAAGCGGAAGTAGCAATATAAGGATATAAAATATATTGCTTTAGTTTAAAAGTTGTGATATTATACAAATACCGCAAAGAAAATAGGCGTAATCAATTAACAATTAAGAATTACGAGTTAACAATTTGAAATTCGTAATTAAAAATTCGTAATTGAATGTAAGTCCTATTTAGTGGGTCGATATTTGCCAAACAGGCGAAAAAGATTTGCGGCGAAAGCCGTTTTTTTTGTTTTTAAAAAATAAAAAGGTAATAAAATTATGTTACAAAAATCAAAAAAAGAAGAAATAATAAAGAGTCTTGAAAAAGCAATCAAAGAATCTTTATCTGTTGTATTTGTTAATTTTCATGGTATGAACGTTGGCGATGAGACTGTTCTTCGTAGAGAACTTAGAGACAAAGGAGTAGATTATAAAGTATCTAGAAAAACTTTATTAAAGAGAGCATTGACCAAAAAAGCAGAAGGGGATATTCCTGAGCTTTCAGGCGAAGTTGCTATAGCATATTCAAAAGATGAAGTTGCTTCTTCTCGTGAAATTTATAATTTTCAAAAAACCCATAAAGGTGTCTTGAATATTTTAGGTGGAATTTTTGAAGGTAAATTTATAGGCAAGGAAAGAATGATGGAGATAGCTGTAATACCTTCTAGAGAGGTACTTCTCTCCAAAATTGCATTTTTGCTTAAATCTCCAATACAACGTTTGGCTATTACAGTCAATGAAGTTGCAAAAAAGAAATAATTATTAAATAATAAAAAATATTATGTCAAAATTTGATTCATTTATGAAAGACCTTGAGAGCGCATCAGTTTTAGAATTGAATGATCTCGTAAAGGCAATAGAAGAAAAGTTTGGAGTTTCCGCCGCCGCTGTCGCAGCTGCCGGTCCTGCTGCAGGTGCTGCAGAAGCCGCTGAAGAAAAAGATTCATTTACATTAGTACTTACATCTGCTGGTGAACAAAAAATAGCTATCATGAAAGTTGTAAAAGAAGTTTTGAGTCTTGGACTTAAAGAGGCTAAAGATCTAGTCGATGCTGTCCCTTCTACATTAAAAGAAGGTATGAAGAAAGCTGAAGCTGATGAACTTAAGAAAAAGATTGAAGAAGCAGGTGGAAAAGTAGAATTAAAATAATAGAAGAAAGAGCGAATACAAAAGTTTTCTGGCGGACAAAAGAACAAAGTGCCCGCAGGCGAAAACTTTTGTATTCGCTCTTTTTTATTGTTTTTTATAAAAAGGGTGGTATTATATATATATGGAAATTCTGGGAAAAATATTAGGGAGTGGAGCTCGGGTAAAAATAATGCGTCTTTTTTTGTTGAATTCTAAGAGTGGATTTAGTAAAAAAGATATAGTAAAAAGAAGTCGTGTAAGTTCTAGTATCGCAGGTAAAGAAATAAAACTTTTATCTTCTTTGGATTTTATTAAAAAACATAATATAAATTGGTTTTTTAATCCACTTTTTAAATACGGGAAAGAATTTGAGAGACTTTTAATAGGGTCTGAGACATTAGACAACAAGATAATTGCTGATACTTTTAAAAAAGTTGGACGAGTAAAACTTCTATTAGTTTCTGGTATTTTTATTAAAAATAAAGACACTAGAATTGATCTTCTCATTGTTGGAGATAAAATGAAAAAAAATAAAATTGAAGAAGGGATACATAAGTTAGAAGCTGAAATAGGTACTGAACTCGTTTATGCTATTTTTGATACAAAAGAGTTTATATATAGATTAAATATGTATGATAAACTCGTACGGGACATACTTGATTTTCCTCACAAGATTATTTTTCAAGCTAAAGAGTTATCCACACAAGCTTTAAAAAAATCCTAAAAATTGTTATAATAAAATATAGAACTTTACAAGGTCGAAACTTTATAAGTTTTTATTAGTTAATTTTTTAGCTTAATGCTGATCCGTTTTTAGCGGAAATTATAAATTTATGAGTAATATTTGGATGACATGGGGTGATGTTTTTAATGTTTCATTGCAAAGTTTGTGGTGGGCTTTTATTCAATTTGCTCCAAGACTTATTTTAGCGATTATTTTATTTGTTGTTGGTTGGGTATTGGGTTCTCTTGTTGCTAAAGCATTTGAACAAGTTTTTGGTACTTTAAAAATTGATAATATTTTTAAATCTATTGGTGTAGATGATTTTTTTAGAAAGGCAGGAATGAATCTTAATTCTGGTCATTTCGTTGGAGAAGTAATGAAATGGTTTATAATTATTATTTTCTTGCTCCCTTCACTTAATTTGATTGGGTTGGATTCAATTGCATATTTCTTAAAAGATGATGTGCTTGGATTTTTGCCTAAGGTTATAATTGCTGCTTTTGTATTAATAATTGCGACAATCTTGGCAGAATTTCTTTCAAAAACAGCTTATGCTTCAGCTCGTGCAATGAATCTTAAATCTGCACATATGTTGAGTTCACTTGTAAAATATACAGTTTGGGCCTTTGCATTTATTATTGCATTAGGTCAGCTTGGAGTAGCAGAAGGGTATATGAATACTCTTTTCGCTGGAATAGTTGGAATGCTTGCTCTTGGTGGTGCTCTTGCTTTTGGCTTGGGTGCTAAAGATGCAGCAGGAAGATTGATTTCAAAACTTGGAGAAGAAATGTCTCACAAAGAATAATAAATACTTTATAGAAATAGAAAAAAGATGTCCACACTTTCCCCATTGGGGCTTAGGTTGACATCTTTTTTCGTTTAATATATACTCTTTCAATCAGTATGATTACATTAAGAAACAAGTTTAAAAGGCGGTTTTAAGCAGACTTTCTTTTGTCTGTTGACCGCTTAAAAAGCGGTTTTTTATTTGGTAAGTATGGCTTGAAAATTGACAACTTAAATCCTATCCTAGTATTCTTGGACAACTTGCAAAAGTGTGTCCGGCATGCAGCCTGTATGCTTAGGGTCTTTTCAAAGCTAGAGATAGGAAATTGTTTAAATAATTTTGAATGCCGAGCGGTCGGACTAGATTTTATTATAAGCATTGTTTTATCCTTATGTAATGTAAGGATTGTGATTTATAAATTTCTTAACAGGAAATTTAAGGGCGTATGGTGGATGCCTTGACTTTAAGAGGCGATGAAGGACGTGGCGTTGCTGCGATAAGCTTCGGGGAGGTGCTTAGCTACCTTTGATCCGGAGATTTCCGAATGGGGAAACCCTATCAAGTAAACCTTGATAACTTTTATCTTTATGATAAAAGAGCATACCCTGGGAAGTGAAACATCTCAGTACCAGGAGGAATAGAGACAAATATGTATTTCCTTAGTAGCGGCGAGCGAAAAGGAAGAAGCCCAAACCGTTCTCGCAAGAGGGCGGGGTTGTAAGATGACAATGTAGTTTACTAGGAGAGTTAAAAAATAAATTATTAGTTGAAGTTGCTGGAAAGCGACACCGTAGGGGGTGATAGTCCCGTAAACGAAAATAATTTATCTCTTTTATTGTTATTCTTGAGTACCCCAGGACATGAATGGCCGGGGGGAATCTAGCGGAACTAACCGCTAAGGCTAAATACTCTTAAAGATCGATAGTGAACAAGTACCGTGAGGGAAAGGTGAAAAGCAGCCCGATTAGGGCGGTGAAATAGACCTGAAACCATATGTCTACAAGGAGTCGGAGCAGGTATTTATATCTGCAACGGCGTGCCTATTGAAGAATGAGCCAACGAGTTTATTCATACTGCAAGGCTAAGCTGGCTAAAACAGCAGAGCCGAAGGGAAACCGAGTGTTAATAGCGCGAATGAGTAGTATGCATAAGACCCGAAGCCAGGTGAGCTTGCCATGAGCAGGTTGAAGTTTGTCGAAAGACAAATGGAGGACCGAACCGGTAGATCGTACAACGTCTTCGGATGACTTGTGGTAAGGAGTGAAAAGCTAATCGAACCTGGTAATAGCTGGTTCTCTCCGAAATAGCTTTAGGGCTAGCGTCACTGGAAGGTTTCGACAGGGAGCAATCTCGCGAAACCTATCAAACTCCGAATACCAGAAACCATAGCTTGGCAGTTAGGCCATGGGGGCGAAGCTCCATTGGCCAAAAGGGAAACAGCCCAGATCTCAAAATAAGGTCCCTAAATTTATGCTAAGTGTAAGATAAGAAGGTGGAATTTCTCTGACAATGAGGAGGTTGGCTTAGAAGCAGCCATCCTTTAAAGATAGCGTAACAGCTCACTCATCTAGAGATTTTGCGTCGACATAGTACCGAATTTGAGGATTTCGTTTTTCTTCGGAAGAACGGAGTGGTAGGAGAGTGTTCCAATCTGCTGTGAAGTAGGACTCGTGAGAGCCTATGGAGCGTTTGGAAGTAAGAATGTTGGCACAAGTAACCGCAATGAGGGTGAGATCCCCTCACGTCGAAAGATCAAGGTTTCCTTGGTAATGTCAATCAGCCAAGGGTTAGTCGGGCCTAAGGGAATGGAGAAATCCGTACTCGATGGACATAGGGTTAATATTCCCTGACTTCTGTATTTTGTGATGGGACGACGGAGTGTAGTATGTATTGCTCATTATTGGATTTGAAGTTTGTTTACTAAAGATGAGGTGTAGGAAAATCCGCACACTGCTTTCAATGGCAAATCTAAGGTAAATGAAAAGTCTTAAGCCTCGGTTTAGGACAATAATACAAAGCACGCTTCCAAGAAAAATCTCTAAACTTAAAAATATAGAATCCGTACCGCAAACCGACACAGGTGATCAGGTCGAGTAGACCAAGACGAACGAGTGAGTGGTCCCCAAGGAACTCGGCAAAAAAGCAGCCGTAACTTCGGGATAAGGCTTGCCCCCACCACTTTGGATATTTCTAAATATTTGAGAGTGTTGGGAGAGTAAGATTTAAGTATCGAGCAAAAAGAGACAATGAGGAATTAAATTAAAGCTCTTCATCATTTTTTATTTCACAGAATTTTTTTGTGAAGTATCTAAAGTGGTGGGGGCCGCAGCGAAAGTTTCTCTGGCAACTGTTTACCAAAAACACAGCTCCCTGCGAACTCGTAAGAGGATGTATAGGGGGTGACACCTGACCAATGCCAGAAGGTCAAATATCGGCGGTGTATGTCGCAAGATGTATGCAGACTGATATAAGCCCTGGTGAATGTCGGCCGTAACTATAACGGTCCTAAGGTAGCGAAATACCTTGTCGGGTAAGTTCCGACGCGCACGAATGGTGTAATGACTGGAGAACTGTCTCGGGGACCAGCTCGGTGAAAATACAATGCCGGTGAAGATGCCGGCTAAGTGCAGTTAGACGAAAAGACCCTAGAAGCTTTACTATAACTTGATATTGAGCATGTTTTTAAACTGCGTAGAATAGATGGGAGAGGTTTGAAGTGTACGGTTTCGGCTGTATTCTACTCGTCAGTGAAATACCATTCTTTTTGAAGGCATGTTCTAACCAATACGGCAAAAACGTATTGAGACAGTATCTGGTGGATAGTTTTACTGGGGCTGTACCCTCCTAAAAAGTAAAGGAGGGGTTTAAAGGTTAGCTAGGCGCGAATGGAAACCGTGCCGATAGTGTAATGGCACAAGCTAGCTTGACTGTAAGAGGTACATCTCAAGCAGGTGGGAAACCAGAACATAGTGATCCGACCATACGCATTAGACGCGGTGGAAGCTCAACGGATAAAAGCTACTCTAGGGATAACAGGCTAGTTCCGCCTAAGAGTTCATATCGACGGCGGAGTTCGGCACCTCGATGTCGGCTCACCTTAGCGCGGCGGTGGAGAAGCTGCCAAGCGTTTCAGACCGTTCTTCAGTCAATTATTAAATTGACTTCAGAACAGTCTGGATCCTCAGAGGAATAGTGAACGAAAGTGAACTACTGTTTTAATCGAAATTAACCATATTGCTGTTTGCAATATCACGGCGGTCGCGTTAAATTTATATTAACAAATCACGCGATGAAGTCGGGGTTTTCGGTGGAATCCTATCACATTTATGTGAGGACAATACCGAGAAGAAAATTTATTTTTTCTTTGTAGAGACTACAAACCGACCCCCTTAAATTGGGGAATGTATAGTCCAATCCCATAAGTAATTATGGAAATTGCTAAAGCCTAAGGCCTAATGCCTAAAGCCTAGCATGTAGATGCGTGAGACAGGTTGGTCTCCTATCTACTGCACTCGTTGATTCTTGAGAAGATTTGCTCCTAGTAGGCCCGGAAGGGCTTTGCTACTTCACGAAGAAATTTGTGATGAAAAAGTGGCTAATAACGGTGAAGTCTTCATTGATGTTTCTGATTTGAGAAAAATAATATCATTCGATCCTTGATATTATGATTCGCTTGAGGACCAGAAATATGATAAGATAATACCGTGGGAAGTCGATTTAAAATTATGAAAGAAATTGAGAAAGCTTATATTGCTGGTTTTCTTGATGGAGATGGTAGTCTAATGCTTCAAATTAAAAAAAGAAGTGATAGTAAACGAGGAATTCGTTTTATGACAACCATTTGTTTCTATCAAGACACTAGACATGAAAAGACTTTATATTGGATGAAAAAGATTTTAGGTATTGGTTATATTTCCAGAAGAAATGATGGAATGACTGAACTTAGAATAAATGGATATGTGCAGATTGCAAAAATTCTTAAAGATTTATTGCCTTTTGTAAAATTCAAAAAAATACAAGCTAATATTTTATACAAAGCTTGTAATCTTTTATCTAAAACAAAGTTTAGTAATCTCTCGGAAAAACAATTAATTAAGCTCGTTGATTTAATTTTAGTTATTCAAGGTGAAAACTATGTTACTAAAAAGAAAAAAACCAAAAATGAATTGTTTAAAATTTTAAATTTGACCCCGTAACGACTTGTTTCCGACTTTATGTCGGAACGGACTTACATAACACTGGAAAGTTCTAATATATTTAATATATGAGAACAGGTTTATGTTTGTAATACGCCAACGCCTTAACTTTAATTAAAGAAAGGCGAAGATATAGTCTGCACTCCTAGAAATAGGGGAGATATGTGACGAGAGGACCGGAGTGAACTGACCTCTGGTGTACGAGCTCTATTGCCAAATGGACTGCTCGGTAGCTATGTCGGGATTGGATAACCTCTGAAAGCATCTAAGAGGGAAGCCAGCTTCAAGATTAGGAATCGTTAAGAACCGTGAGAGATGATCACGTTGATAGGCTTTAAGTGTAAGCGAGAAGTACTAATGTTTCGATTCCTGTTAAGAAATTTGTAAATCACAATTAAAAAAATAAAAAAATTCATATTAATATTCATTATTATGTCTTGGTGATTTGTCGTAGGGGCCACACCTCTTCCCATTCCGAACAGAGAAGTTAAGCCCTATTGAGCCGATGATACTCTTTAGGGGAAAGTAGGCTGTCGCCAAGACATAGTAATGAATTTTTTTATTTAAATTTGTCGCAGGATGCCCCGTCTTACAGGCACAGTACACCTTTTGGATTTTTTCATTCACGTTGTTCTGAAAAATTCTCAAAAGCTCTTGCACTTGGGTCCCAAACCAAAGCTCACCTCTTCCCATTCCGAACAGAGAAGTTAAGCCCTATTGAGCCGATGATACTCTTTAGGGGAAAGTAGGCTGTCGCCAACACTGAGTATTTGATTCTTTTAAAAACCTAATAAATTAATATTAGGTTTTTTATATATTTATTTGTTTAAAAAATAAAACCCTTGAATATTCAAGGGTTTTTTGGGTTTTTAAAAGAGTTAAAAAAAAGATATTACTTACAATACATCATGCAATGGCTTTGGCCATTTGTTGCTGTTTTGCATTAATTATCAAATTTTTCAATTTGATTAATTCAGTCTTTTGACTGTTGATTCCAAGATTTTAAAGAACAATTTTGAAGCTTCTCGAATTTAAATTTAAGGGTGATGAATGGTTGCGAACCATCAGTGTTTCCATGCTAACCTCCAAATTAATTGATCATCTTTGAATTTATCTTTCCCTAAGAATTTAGGGGGAATATATCTTAAGAACAAACTAGATTCATATAAATGATACATCAAATTTTAGATTAATCAATAGGAAATGTGGAAAAACACAAAAGAAAGGATTTTATAGAAAACGCTGTTTTATATATTATTTTGATACTTGACATATTCATTTTTAACTTGTAGTATCAAATTAAGTATGTGCGCCAAAATATTTTTGGCTTTGATAACTTAATAAAAGGAGGTACCACGTTATGGCTACAGAAAGATCAGTAGTTGAAGTCAAAGCACGGTGTAAACCACTCTTAGGTCAATTACCACTAGTTGAGTTTGTTCAACAAAGTGGTAGTCCTACAGCTGCTTATACTATTATTTTTTCTGAAACTAATAGTAAAGAATTAGCAAAGGCGGGACGATGGCTTGCTGTTTTAAAGCGAGACTTTCCGCAAGAGTATAATTCTGTCATTTTTTCACTTAAATTAAGCCATGCTAATGAAGCAAGGTTAAAAGGAGAATCATCATGAAAACTGTTTCTGCAAATCAACATCTCAATGTCCATGCTTGTTCTTTAAATGAATACGATAGACAAAAAATAACCATAAGCGGAGCGATTTACAGAATTCGCAAGTTAGGAGGAGGGTTATTTTTTATCGTTATTCGCGACGGAGAATCTTTGATTCAATGTAAACTTGAATCAAACGAGAGTATAATTTCTATAGAAGAATATTCTGAAGGAGATTATGTTTCTATTACGGGTATTTGTCAAAAAGAAAATCGTGCTCCACATGGAGCTGAAATTAAAGTTCAAAGTATAGAAATTTTATCAAAATCAACAGAAGAGATGCCTTTTTCTATAAATCAAAAGCTCTTTGAAGTTGGTCTAGATAGTAATCTTAACTTTCGTCCAATTAGTTTACGACATCCAAAACAGCGTGCAATTTTTGCTATTCAATCAGCAATTTCAATGCTTTTCAGGCAGGGATTAAGCTTGATTGATTTTACAGAAATTCACACTCCAAAATTAGTTTTTGCTGGCGCCGAAGGTGGAGCCAATGTATTCAAGGTAAAATACTTTGAAAGAGAACTTTTTTTGGCCCAATCACCTCAGTTTTATAAACAAATGATGGTTGGAGTTTTTGGTAAGGTAATGGAGGTGGGTCCAGTATTTAGAGCGGAACCACATGAAACTTCTCGACACCTAAATGAATATACTTCAATGGATCTCGAGGTAGGACCAATCAAAAGTTTCGAAGATATAATGGAAATTGAAACTTATCTTCTTAGATATATTTTTGAAGAACTTCCAAAATTCTGTTCAGCAGAATTAAAATTATTAGAGGTTTCCATGCCACAGATTAATAATATTCCTATTATTAAAATGTCTGAAGCATTGGAAATCATTAGTAAAAATCGTAAAATAAAAGATAGGAGTGATCTTGATCCTCAAGGAGAACAGATTATTTGCCAATACATTTTTAAAGAAACTGGTAGCGAATTTGTTTTTGTTACTCACTATCCGACAATTAAACGTCCTGTATATGCAATGGAAGATCCTGAAAATAATGAAGTTACATTAAGCTTTGATCTACTTTTTCGTGGATTAGAAATCACGACTGGAGGGCAAAGAATCCATGACTACAAGATGCAAGTTGAAAAAATGAAACGTCTTGGTTATAATCCAGATGATTTTGTATCTTATCTTCAAATCCATAAATATGGTATGCCACCTCACGGTGGATTTGGTTTGGGTTTAGAGAGACTAACAATGCAACTTCTTAATCTTTCAAGTATTAAAGAAGCTTGTCTATTTCCAAGAACTATAAATAGGATAACACCATGAAAAACTCAGAATATAAAACAAGGCTTTTCCATGGTTTGCCTGCAGTTTTTTGCAATAACCATTGGGTAGTAATATCTCCTTACGCTGGAGAACTGGTTCGTATTGATGATGATAAATTTGATAGTCAGGAAACAAAAATAGAGCTAGAAAAGAAAGGATTCTTTGGACATCCATCAGAAAAAGGACCTGGTGCTTTAAGTGATTACCTTCAGTTGACCTTAATTACAAACAGTGATTGCAATTTAAAATGTAGTTATTGTTTTGCTAACGCTGGAGAAACTAAGATTGTTATGGAAGAGAATGTGGCTTTTGCTGCGGTTCGTTATTCTGTTAAAAAAGCAAAAAGCAGAGATTTATTAATTTCATTCTTTGGTGGTGAACCTTCTTTAACCCAGTCATTGATTAAAAAAGTTGTTGCTTATGCAAAGCAATCAATAATCGGTACTGAAGTTAAAAAAGTACGTTTTAATATTACCACTAATGGAGTAATGAGTAAGTCTTTCTTAAACTTTTTAATTGATAATGATTTTTTTCTTACAATTTCAATGGATGGATTACCTATTGTTCAAAACCATCAAAGACCACTAAGATATCCATCAAAAGGAAGCTTTGACTCTTCTCCAATTTTGGAAAGAACAGTTAAAACGTTAGTTGCTAAAAAGCATGAATTTATGATCAGAGCTACAGTTACTGATTTTTCTGTAAAATATCTTGTGCAAACAATTCAGTATTTAGATAATCTTGGAGTGACTCAATTTCACTGTGAAGTTATAAATCTTGCTGGTAGAGCCATAATTAAAACTAAAGGACAACCAATGAAACGTCCGGCAGTAGATGATTTTATAGAAAATCTTAAAGCTTCTATCTTAGAAGCTGGTAAACTAGGAATGGGAATTTTAAACTCATCTTACATGAATCTTCTTCAACCATCAGTGCATTTCTGTGATGGTGTGGGAGGAAATAGAATTTCTGTTTCTTATACCGGTGAAGTAACTACTTGTCTTGAAGTACAAGGTGGTTGTCATCCAACAGCTGATAATTTTATTATCGGTGCTTATAATAAAGAAACAGGTGATATAGATATTAGTTCTTTAAAGCAGCTAAAAATTTGCAGTAATCCAATTACTAGTCAAAATTCTTGCTGTAAGGATTGTTTCGCTATTTACATTTGTGGTGGCGGATGTCCAATTCGTAACTATCACATGACAGGTGATCAAAATAAAGTAGATCTTTTTCGTTGTCAGGTTATTAAATCAATTTTACCATTTATCTTTGATCTTTTTGACCAAAGCAGTTAAATAGATTAAAATGAATAAGAAGGAGGTGATAAAAGATGAAGACTTATAAACTTATAATTCCAAAAGGAATTATCGTTAAACAAGGTCGCGTTGCTTCTTGTGACGATTAAATTCAAGCCAGTTATTCTGGCACATCAAGGGATAGAAAAATTAATTTTTCTATCCCTTTTATTATTTTACATCATTGTAAATTTATTTTAATAATTGTAATATAAATGAGTTCCCTAGTTAAATATTTATGTATAAAAAAGAACAAGAAATAGAAATTAAAAACTTATCACTTTTACCTAAGAATATTTTTCATTTAGTTCCTGAAGAACTATTTAATAAGTTTATTAATAAAAATGGTGATTATGATTGTAGATATAAAAAAGTATGGGGAAATAATTCTCCTTTTATACATACTACACCCACAAAAAAGCAATTAAAAAAAAGAGTCGCTGATGTTAATTGGTCAAAATATCCAATAAAAAAGAATTTTTTATTATTAAAAATAGACACAAGAAAAATTAACAGCAAGGTGACCTATTCAATCTTTGAAAATAATATTTACCACCACATCTGGGGAAAATTACTAAAAGAATCTTTTCAGATAATAGATGTCGTTCGTGACAAAAATGGTAAATTTTTATTTTTATAAGTTTTTTAAGACGATAAGTAGTTTTGTGTAAATATTATTTTGTAATTTATTAAATAAAAAGAGTATTCACTACATTGAAGTTGTAAATACTCTTTTGGATTAAAATTTAAAAAATGTTTTAGCATTTTTATAAAAAACTTTCTCTTTTATTCTTTCTCTCTCTGGAGCTGTAAATGTATTTATGGCTGATCTAATAGCATTCATTGATAACCAATGAGAATGTATTACCCCACTAGCTAAATGAGAATATAAACGATGATTTTCTTCGTCAACCCAGTGGTATAAATATTCTGTAATAAGCCATTGACCTTTTTTAGGATGTATAAATACTTGAGACCTAATAAGATATAATGGTTCATCACTACCAAACATTATTCTATCTTCACCAAATATATCTAGTGCTAGTTTAACTATTTCTGGAGACGGATTAAGGGCGGTATCTAAAAAAATATTTTCATACGTTGTAAACTCTTTAAAGACACTTTTGAGTTGAGGAATCAAAACTTTTAAAGATCCGAGGTGTGCAATTGAAATTTTCAAGTTTGGAAAATCTTTTAAAACTTGTTTTAAGTCTCCCTTACTTTCGGTTATAATTTTTGGTAAATGAAGAATAATTGGAATACCAAGTGTTTGAGCTTCTTCTAATATTTTTGGTTTGAAAAACTCATAGATTTTTGTAGCTGTAGGTTCTACATAAGAGTAATACATTTTCAAAGCTGAAACTCTTGGATTACTTAACATTGATATTGTATATTCTTCGTCTTCTGGTAAACCAAATAGTGCAACGCGATCTTCTTGTTTACTACTTTCAAGTAAATATTGATTTGCTTTATAGTGGTTGATTCCACGAAATACTTGAGCAAATCTTAATGATCTTACTGTTTTACCAGGAAAAAAAATATTTTTTAAAAATTGTGATTCTTCTAAACTAAAACTAGAGAACGTCGAACCCATATGCTTATATATCTTTTCTTCCATACTAATAACATGTTCTGGAAGGTTACAATGCACATGACAATCAATAATTTTATCAGGCAACCATTCAGTAAAGGATTTTATAAGATCAATTTCTTCTGCCTTTAAACAAAGACTGTAGTCAAGATAAACTTTTTTATTATTATGAAACATGGGATACCTCCTATTAAGTTATTATTATTTTATATAATTTACTAAAATTATTTCTTGTCAAAGAAGTTTATTTATTTAAAATAATACTAAACTTAAAATTTTTGTCAATACTATGTGTTAGTTTTTTTAATTTTTGATATACTATCTTATATGAAAAAGATTATTGCAATTGGTGGTGGAGAGATAGGTAGACCAGGATTCCCTATAGAAACCACTAAAATAGATAAAGAAATAATAAAAATAACAGGAAAGAAAAATCCAAAATTACTTTTTATTCCTACTGCTAGCTCAGATTCTGAATCTTACTTTGAAACTGTGAAAAAACATTTTGGTAAAAGTTTAGGTTGCAAAACTGATGTTTTATATCTGATAAAAGGTAAACTAATTAAAAAAGAAATAAAAGATAAAATTCTAAAATCAGACATTGTTTATGTCGGAGGAGGTGATACTTTGAAAATGATGAAAATATGGAAGAAAAATGGTGTAGATAAAATTTTAAAAGAAGCTTACAAAAAAGGAATTGTTTTATCTGGATTAAGTGCTGGATCAATATGTTGGTTTAAATGGGGAAATTCAGATTCAGCAAAATTTAAGAACCCAGATGCAGACATGATTAAAGTTTCTGGCTTGGGTTTAATTAAGGCACTTCATTGTCCACATTATGATGTAGAAAAAGACAGGAAATCTGATTTAAAAAAGATGATGAAAAAAACCCCAGGTATAGCGATAGCTATAGAGAATTGCTGTGCTATAGAAGTTATTGATGATGAATACAGAATTATAAGTTCTAAATCATCAGCCAATGCTTATAAGGTTTACTGGAAAGCTGGTAAATACTACGAAGAAGTAATTAAAAAAGAAAAAAATTTTAAATTAATAAATAAGCTATTCTAGAATAGTATAAACACAAAAAAAGGATTTTATACAAAAGGTCATTTTTCCTTGTTATTAATTTTGGTATTTATATATTTTATTGTATAATTAATATAATAAATCGTTTTTGCTTTAATTGTGTTCCAATCTGGTTTATGATTCCATTATTTCCTGATTTTAAAAAAATTGAATTAACTGACAAGAAAGACATAGAGAAATTTACCTCTAAGTTTCCACCATATTCTGATTTCAATTTTTTTAGTATGTGGATATGGAATATACATAATGGTATTCTAATATCTCAATTGAATAAGAATTTAATTGTAGTTTTTAATGATTACATGTCAGGAAAGCATTTTTTGTCTTTTGTTGGAGAAAATAAGATTTCAGAGACTGTTTCAGAATTAATTGCTTTTTCTAAGAAAAAATATAATGTGGATTCTATCAGATTAATTCCTGAAGAGATTGTGAATGTTATTTCAAAATCAGAATTTAAAATAGAGACGGATAGAGATTCTTATGATTATATATATTCTTTAGCAAATCTTTCCAATATGAATAATTGGTCACAAAATACTTCTGGAAAGGGAATAAGAAGGTTTATTAAATCAAATCCTAATTATTTTGTAAAACGATTTTCTTTAGATGACGCACCTAAAGAAGAATTTAAAAAATTATTTAAAAAATGGGCAGAAAACAGAAATGTAGATGATCATTTTGAACTTAATGAATATAAGGCTTTTGAAAGATTGTTAAAAATAGAAAATTCAGATATAAAATTTTTAGCTCTTTTTGTAGATGATGTTTTGATCGGGTTTACAGTATATGAGATTTTATCAAATAATTTTGTTACTTCTCATTTTGCAAAAGCTGATATTAAACATTACAAAGCTATATATGATGTTTTGAATTGGGAAGAAGCAAAATTATTAAATAAAAAAGGAATTAAGTATTTTAATTGGGAACAAGATTTAGGTATGAAAGGTTTGAGATATACTAAAGAAAAATATAAATCTAGTTTCTTTTTAAAGAAGTTTACTATTAGTAGTTTAATTTAATTTTATAATATTTTTATGATATGGTTTTTTATAGCTTTAGTTGGCCCATTTCTTTATGCTTTGACCAACCACATAGATAAGCTTCTTTTAGAAAAATATTTTAAAATTGATGGTATAGGTACTTTGGTACTTTTTTCTTCGCTTCTTTCTGCTTTAGCATTACCGTTTCTTTTCTTAGCAGATATGACTGTGTTTAATATTAGTGTCATAAGTATGATAGCCCTTGCAATAGTTGGCATTCTTAATGCTTTAGTTTTGTTGTGTTATCTCATTGCTTTAAAAAATGATGAAGCATCTGTGACAGTGATATTTTATCAATTGGTTCCTGTCATTGGTGGAATATTAGGTTATTTTTTCTTAGGAGAAGTTTTAAATAATATGCAGATTCTCTCTATGGCTACTGTCATATTAGGTACTACTATTATCTCTTTTGAGATTGATGTAGAAAATAAATTTAAACTTCGTAAGAAGGTTATATTACCTATGTTGGCAGCAGCTTCTTTTTGGGCCATAGGTTCGGTCATATTCAAAGCTGTTGCACTAGAGGAAGATATATGGAAATCACTTTTTTATGAGCATTTAATGCTTGTAGTTATAGGTATTTTTATATTTATATTTATGCGTTCTCATCGTGTTAAATTTTTGGCTGCAATAAAGAATAATTCTAAAACCATATTATCATTGAATGTTTTAAATGAATCTTTGTTTATGGTAGGAAATATAGTAGTAGCATACGCATATATGCTTGCACCTTTAGGTTTAGTCCTTTTGACAGAATCTTTTCAGCCTATCTTTGTTTTAATTATCGGTGTATTTTTAACTATTTTTTTCCCAATGATAACTAAAGAGAAAATTCAAGCAAAACATGTGATACAGAAAGTTATTGCAATTTTAATAACTGGTATAGGTACATATTTGCTATTTATTTCATAAAAAATAGAATACGATTAACTTAACACATTATCTAACTTTTGTTATACTGTTTATAGCATTATGAAAATTAATTTTCGTGAACATATTTTTTCTTTAATTTTAACACCACTTATTATTATAATTTGTGTTATTTCATATTTTCGTTTTATGGTTTATCGTGATTATATTGTTGAATATGAAGGTGTTTGTGATCCACTTGTAGACAAATGTTTTATAGGGTGTGAAGATGATGCATGTACGACTGAATATTATTATACTTTAATTCAAAAATATGCCCATGATTTATATAAAGAATGTGGTAATGATGTAACAGATTGTGAGGAAGCTAATATTTGTCTTCCAGATGATCGAGAATGTTCTATAGTCTATTGTGACGTAGAAGTTGATGGTGCTCTGTGTAGTATACCTACTAATGGATTAGATAATTTACAAAATGATATCAATGTTGATGTTGGAGAAGAGGACTTATTACAAGATAATGATATCGATATATGATTTGTTATTTATTTTCTGAACCTATATATTTTTTATTTTCTTCTGATGTGCCAGCATTGTTGTACTATACACACATACCAGCTACCTTGATCGCACTTTTTGTTGGTTTTTATGTTTTTTGGAATGGTAAACAATTTTTACTTAATCGACTTTTGTTTGTAATTTCTATTTTTTTCTCATTATGGACATTATCGACTCTTATTTTATGGACCAATATTCATAGTGATTTTATGATGTTTGTTTGGAGTTTTTCTGGTTTAATTCTGGGCTCAATTTCTATATTTTGTATTTATTTTATGTATGTATTTTTAAGCAAGAAAGATGTCTCTGTCAGACTTAGACTTTTTTTCCTTACATTACTTAGTCCTCTTCTTTTTTTTGCACCAACTTCTTTAAATTTGAGTGGATTTAACATAGCCGATTGTGATGCTTTTAATTTTGAATGGCTTCCATTTAGAATATACTATTCCTTGCTTGGTGCAGTAGCTATGATTTGGATATTTATTCTTTTAGTTAAATGGTATCGTATATCAGAATTTGCTTTTAAAAAACAGATAGTTTTAATGGGAGCCGGGATAGAATTATTTCTCTTTTCTTTTTTTGGAATGGAATTTTTTGCAACTTATTTTACAAAAATAGGTTTATTCCAAGATTCAGAACTTGAGTTATATGGGATGTTTGGCATGGTTATATTTATGACATATATAAGTATTTTAGTAGTTCGTTTTAAAACTTTTAATATTAAACTTCTTGCAACGGAAGCATTGGTGTGGGGACTTGCGATACTTATTGGCTCACAATTCTTCTTTATTGATGTTCCTTTAAATATGCTTTTAAATGCTATTACTTTTGCTTCTTCAATAATTTTAGGATATTTTTTAATAAAATCTGTTAAAAAAGAAGTGAAACAAAGAGAAGAATTAGCAGAACTTAATCTTGAATTAAATGATTTACTTAAACAAAGAGAAAGTCTTGTTCATCTTGTCACCCATAAAGTCAAGGGTTCGTTTACTCGTTCAAAATATATTTTTGCTGGAATTTTAGATGGAACATTTGGTGATATAAATGAAGAAGTAAAAAGAAGAGCTCAGCAGGGTCTTGATTCTGACAATGGTGGTATAGACACTGTAGATTTAGTTTTAAATGCTGATAACTTACAAAAAGGTGCAGTTAAATATGAAATGAAGGATTTTAATTTTAAGGAAGAAGTTGAAAGAGTAATATCTGAAAAAGAACTTTCTGTTGAAGCTAAGGGTTTAAAATTGGAGAAGAATTTTAAAGAAGATAATTATAATTTATTAGGTGACTCATTTTGGTTAAAGGAAGTAGTAAACAATCTTTTAGAGAATTCCATAAAATATACAAAAGAAGGTAAAATAATAGTTGGGCTCAATAAGAGTGAAGACAAGATTCTATTTTATGTAAAAGATACAGGAATAGGAATAACAGAAGAAGATAAAAAGAATTTATTTACTGAAGGAGGAAGGGGGAAAGATTCTGTAAGGGTAAATGTAGATAGTACTGGCTATGGACTTTTTTCAGTTAAATTAATAGTTGAAGCACACAAAGGAAAAGTTTGGATGGAATCAAATAAAGAAGGGAGTGGTTCTACTTTTTTTGTAGAATTAAATGTGGCTTAAATAGGTTTTGCATTCTTCCCTCCATATCTTTTTCTTGCTATAATATCTTTATGACGTGGGCTCTTAAGAGACAACTTTTTTATGTGAGTGTTTTGGTTATATTTTTAGGAGTACTGGGGTTTTTGATAGTTTTTCCTTTTATGAAAGAAATACCAAGCTGTACAGATAACAAACAAAATGGAGATGAAAAAGGAATAGATTGTGGTGGTTCTTGTATTAAGGCTTGTATTTTTGAAGTAGATAAAGTTTCTGTTCTGTGGGCTCGTACCTTCAAGGTTGTTTCTGGACGTTATAATGCAGTAGCTTATCTTGAAAATCATAATAAAGATGCAGCTATTTATAAAATAAAATATAAATTCCGTTTTTCTGATGAAAATAATATTTATATAGGTAAGAGAGAAGGAGAGACATTTATTCCTGCTTCTGGGAATTTTGCTATTTTTGAAGCAGGTATTGGTGTTGGAAATTCTATTCCTGTTTACACTTCTTTTGAGTTTACCGAAACACCAGTTTGGAATAATGTTTCAGAAGATAAGTTAGATCAATTAAAAGTATTTGTTTCTGATATAAAATTAGAAAATCAGAATTCTAGCCCACGTTTATCTGCTACAATTAAAAATGATTCTCTTTTTAATATTCCAGAAGTTAGTATTGTTGCTCTTTTGTATAATGAAAAAGGAAATGTAGTTTCTTCTAGTCGTACTTATCTAGATATGTTGTCGGGTGAAGAGAGTAGAGATATTAGTTTTACTTGGCCAGAGCCGATACAAGGAAATATAATTTCAAAAGAGATAATTCCAATGTATAATATTTTTCTTGTTAAATTAAAATAAAAAATGTTAGAAAAATTTATAAAAAAAATAGACTGGCTCTTAGTTTTTTTTATTGTTCCTATCCTTTTAGGTGGTCTTTTTACAATGAAATCATTTACGCCACAAGGAAATTCAATTAATTTTTTTGAAAAACAAATAATTTGGATTTTTTTGGCTTTTTTAGTTTTTTTTATTTTTTCTTTTATTGATTTTAGATTTTTACGTCGCACAGATGTATTGGTCACATTGTTTTTATTATCTAGTACACTATTGATTGTGTTGTTGTTTATTGGAAATATCATAAAAGGAGCCCAGAGTTGGTTTTCTCTAGGTATTTTTTCTTTCCAACCAGCAGACATAATGAAGCTTGTTCTTATACTTATTTTATCTAAATACTTTTCTCGTAGACATGTAGAAATTAGAAACATAAAACATATTTTTATTTCTGGATTTTATGCATTTGTTCCTTTTGTTTTGGTTTTGTTACAACCTGATTTTGGTTCTGCAATGGTTATATTTCTTATATGGTTTGGAATGGTTCTCGTGTCTGGAATTTCTAAAACACATTTATTTTTTGTTTTTTCTTCATGCGTTGTAATTTTTGCTTCTTTATGGATTTTTGTTTTTGCTCCTTACCAAAAAGCTCGTATTATTAGTTTTATAAATCCACTTACAGATATACGTGGCTCTGGCTATAATGCATCTCAGTCGACTATCGCTGTTGGTTCTGGCCAAGTTTTAGGTAAAGGTTTAGGGTTTGGAACACAGTCACGATTAAAATTCTTACCAGAACCGCAGTCAGATTTTATTTTTGCTGCATTTTCAGAGGAATGGGGTTTTATCGGCTCAGCACTTATTCTTTTACTTTATGGTCTAGTTATATGGAGGATTCTTCATATTGCATCTCTTGGAGTTACTAATTTTGAGATGCTTTTTGGCATGGGGATCGCTATCTTTTTTATGAGCCATATATTTGTTAATATTGGTATGAATATTGGATTAATGCCAATTACTGGTATCCCGTTACCTTTCATGAGTTATGGTGGATCACATTTAGTTATTGAGTTTGCGAGTTTGGGAATATTAATGAATATGCGCAAATATTTAAGGTCAGCGCACAGAGATGATATTAGTCACGAATTTATAGGAGTATGAATAATCAAATATTTTTCTTTTTTTATAACTTAGCACACAGATCAGTTTTTTTTGATCAATTGATTATTTTTATAGCAGATATTTTTCCATATATTGTCGTAATTTTAGCTGTCATATCTTTAATAATATATAAAGAAAAGGAAAAAAAAACACTTAAACAAATAATTTCCGTTGTTTGTATAAGATGGAAAGAAATTACTTTTGTATTTTTTTCAGCGTTCTTAGCGTGGATTTTAGCTTATATTTTAAAATATTTATTTCACACAGAAAGACCTTTTGATGTGTTTTCAAGTGTTACATCTCTTTTTTCTGAAACAGGTTATGCTTTTCCTTCAGGGCATGCGACTTTTTTTATGGCGCTAGCCGTAGCTTTATTTTTTTATAGTAAAAAAGTTGGTTATATTTTTATTTTTTTTGCTTTATTGATAGGAATAGCTCGAATTATGTCTGGTGTTCATTTTCCTGTAGATATATTTGGTGGATTCATTCTAGGTTTTTTAATTGCATTTTTTTTGAAAAATGTATAGAATAGCTATATATTTATGTGGAAAAGAATACTTTATATATTAATAATACTTATTTTGGGATTTGGTCTTGCTTTTTTTGTTTTTAAATCAGAACCTAAACTAAATTCTAACTTTGAAAATGAAGCCTCTTTTTTAAAGAATTTTCCTTTTCGTCTTGGTTTAGATTTGTCTGGAGGAAGTCATTTGATTTATAAGGCTGATATTAGTGCTGTTAAAACTGGAGAAGTTTCTGTTTCTATGGATTCCTTGCGTGATGTTATAGAACGTAGGGTTAATCTTTTTGGTGTTTCTGAGCCAGTAGTTCAAGTACAGAACAGTGGTTTTGTATCTGGCGAAGATGAGAAATTAATAGTTGATCTTCCTGGAGTAACAGATGTAGAAAAGGCAACAGCCATGATAGGGCAGACACCTCTTTTGGAATTTAAAATTGAAGCACCTAAAGATACACCTCAAAATGCAATAGTAGATAAAGATGGAAAGGTTACATTAGACACCTCACCTCAATTTGTTTCTACAGAGCTTACTGGTAGATATTTAGAAAAAGCTACTTTACAATTTGACGAGACCACTCGTGAACCACAAGTAAGCTTACAATTTGATGATACTGGTACAAAATTATTTGCACAGATTACAAAAGACAATGTAGGTAAAATGGTGGCTATTTATTTAGATGGAGCTCCTATTTCTGTTCCTGTTGTTCGTGAAGAAATTCCAAATGGACAAGCAGTTATATCTGGTAGTTTTACTCCCACAGAAGGAAAACAATTAGTCGGTAGATTAAATTCTGGTGCACTTCCAGTACCTATTTCTCTTTTATCTAGACAAACTATTGGTGCATCTTTGGGGGGAAATGCTGTAACTGCTGGTGTGAAAGCTACGATTGTTGGATTTTTGCTTATTGCATTATTCTTAATTTTTTGGTATCGCTTACCAGGACTCATTGCTGTTTTTGCTCTTTCTATATATGTAACGATAATGTTATCTTTATTTAAATTACTTCCGGTCACTCTTACAGCAGCTGGGATAGCTGGGTTTATTATTTCTATTGGGATAGCCGTTGATGCCAATATACTTATTTTTGAAAGATTAAAAGAAGAATTACGTTCTGGTAGAACTATTGCTGATGCAGTCTCTGCTGGTTTTTCTAGAGCATGGTCTTCTATTCGTGATTCTAATATTTCTACAATTATTTCGGCCACCATTCTCTTTTGGTTTGGAACTTCTTTGATTAAAGGATTTGCATTAACACTTGGTATGGGAGTTTTGGTATCAATGTTTTCTGCTGTTATGATTTCAAGGATTTTTCTTTCTGGATTTATTTTTATAGGAGAAGGCAAGGTCGCAAGATTTTTATTTGGTTCAGGAATATCAAAGTAGTTTTTTATTCGTAATTGATAATTCATAATTTATTATATGTTTATTGTTAAATACAAAAAAATATTTCTTAGTATATCAGTAATTTTAGTTCTATCTTCTTTGGTTTCACTTTTTGTATTTGGGTTTCAAATTGGTATAGATTTTAAGGGTGGAGCACTAACTGAAGTTGTATATCAAAATAATAGGCCATTGCAGTCTGATTTAGATAATGCATTTAAAACATTAGACTTAGGCTCTGTTCTTATCCAACCAACAGGTGAATTGGGTTATATCGTTAAATCTATTGATTTAAATGAGGCACAACATTCCTTACTTTTAAAAACACTTTCGGAAGATGGTAAAAGTCCTCTTGAAGAAAAAGATTTTAATTCCATCGGACCTTCTGTCGGACGTGAATTAACCAGAAAAGCAATTATCGCTATAATTTTAGTTTCAATCGCAATAATTCTTTTTATAGCATTTGCCTTCAGAAAAGTTTCAAAACCTGTTTCTTCTTGGAAATATGGTCTAATGGCAATTGTTTCACTTTTGCATGATGTTATTATTCCGATAGGATTGTTTACATATTTGAGTCATTTTTATGGAGCTGAAGTAGATACACTTTTTGTCGTTGCTATTCTTACAATTTTAGGGTTGTCAGTTTCTGATACTATTGTTATATTTGATAGAATACGAGAGAATCTAAAAGATAAAATAGAAACTAATTTTAGTGATACAGTAGGAAGGAGTTTGGATCAATCATATATGCGATCAGTCTTCACTTCAGTCACTGTTATAATAGTTTTGTTGTCTCTTTTCTTTTTTGGTCCAGAATCTACTAAATATTTTGCATTAATGCTTACAGCTGGAATGTTTTTTGGAACATATTCTTCTATTTTTCTTGCATCACCACTACTTGTACTAATCGAAGAATTGCAATCTAAAAATAAATAGTTTTTTGTGATATAATAATAACTGGTCTACTATTTATTAATTTTAGTCTCGCTTTTGCGATAAAAATATGGATATATTAACAATTATTTTGATAGTTTTAGGGATTAAGATTTTGTGGATTATTTTTGCTTACAATAGTTTTGTAAGGTTAATTAATCGTACCAAAGAAGCATGGGCTGACATAGAAGTTCAATTAAAAAGAAGATATGACTTGATTCCTAACTTAGTAAATACAGTTAAAGGTTATGCTACTCATGAATCTTCTGCGTTTGAGAATGTTACAAAAGCTCGTAGTTTAGCTATGGGGGCACAAGGACCTACTGAAGATCATGCCAAAGCAGAAAATATGCTTTCTGGTACCTTAAAATCATTATTTGCGATATCAGAAGCTTATCCAGAACTTAAAGCTAATCAGAATTTTTTAGCATTGCAAGGTGAACTTTCTGATACAGAAAATAAAATACAAGCTGCTCGCAGATTCTACAATGGTAATGTTCGTGATTTGAATATTGCGATTGAAAGTTTTCCTAATAATGTTATTGCAGGTATCTTTAAATTTGCAAAGATGGAATTATTTGATGTTGCTGATGATGATGCTGCTCAAAATCCTGTAGAAGTTAAATTTTAAAATATATGCAAGATAATTTTTTTGGGTCAAAATTAAATAGCATTTTGCTTCTAGTTCTTATTATTTTAGTCAGTGGAGCCATTTATATTATGCTTCAAAACAAAGAAGTATATTTAAATGTATTTCAAAAAGAAGTTCCGATTGAGAATGTTGTAGACAAAATACAAGAGCCAATACAAACAAGAGATGGAATTTTAGGTAATAAAGATGATTTGGTTTCTTTTTCTATTTTACCTTATACGAAAGTACATGGGATTCTATCATACAGGGGTGTTATAAAAGGAGGATATTTTTTTGAAGGTAATATTTTAATTAATATTCTTGATGTAAATAAAAAAGTATTAAAATCTAGTAATGCTATTGCTACTACAGATTGGATGACAATAGAACCAGTAGACTTTGAAGGTAATATTGATTTTAGAACACTTCCAAAGGGTTCAGCTTATTTTGAAATTCATAATGACAATCCAGGAGCACCAGATGAAGGAATTGGAAAAAGTGTTTTGATACCTATTATTATTGAATAATATATGGCGACACTTTACACACAACAATCAAAAAATATTACAAAAACATGGCTTTTGATGAGCGTATTTTTAGTAATAGTTATTGGTATTGGATTTTTCTTTTCACAGTATTATGGGAATCCAAATATTCTTTATATCTTTATTATTTTTAGTATTTTGATGAATATTGCAAGTTATTGGTATTCAGACAAGGTTGCACTTAAATTAAATCATGCTAAACAGATAAAAAGGGAAGACAATATAGAACTTTGGAATACTGTTGAGAATCTTTCTATTACAGCAGGTCTTCCAATGCCTAAGGTTTGTATTATGGACGATCCATCACCAAATGCTTTTGCGACAGGACGTGACAAGAATCATGCCGTTGTCTGCGTAACGACAGGCCTACTTTCTATTTTAGATAAAACAGAACTTGAGGGAGTTGTTGCACACGAACTTTCACATATAGGAAATAGAGATATTTTACTTTCTACAGTTGTCGTAGTGCTTGTGGGTTTTGTGTCTATAATTGCTGATATGTTTTTGCGATCTACTTTTTTTGGTTTGGGAAGAAATAGAGATAGTGAGAATAGCAATGGTGGAATAATGATAATTGTTGGAATTGTAATTTCAATTTTAGTTCCTATTTTTGCTATGCTTTTACAGTTTGCGATATCTCGTAAAAGGGAATTCTTGGCAGATGCTTCTGGTGCACTTATTACTCGTTATCCAGAAGGGCTTGCTAGTGCTTTACAAAAAATTTCAAGTCATTCAAACAAAATGCAGTATGCAAACAAGGCTACAGCACATCTTTTTATTGTTAATCCTTTTGGTAGTGGAAGACAATTAAAAAAAGAAATCTCTAGTCTTTTTAGTACACACCCAAAAGTAGAAGATAGAATAAAAGCTTTGATTGGTAAGTAATATTGAGGTATACTGTTTATATATGGAGATTAAGGATATAGAAAAGCTTGCTGAATTGGCAAAAATTGAGCTATCTGATAATGAAAAGACTAGTCTTATAAAAGACTTAGATGGTATTTTGTCTTATGTTAAACAGATAGAAAGTGTAGAAGTAGAGAACATCTTACCAGAATATAATTTGAAAAATGTTTGGAGAGAAGATGAGATAAAGAATCGAGTTTTTTCTAAAGATTTAATAATTGACCAATTTCCAGATTCACAAGATGGGTTTTTGAAAGTGAAAAAGATTCTATAATATGATTTTTGAAAAATCTAACAGTAAAATGGTATGTTAAATATAAAAGAACTTACAATAGAAAAAGCAGCAGAAATGATAAAAAAAGGAGAATTGACTTCTGTAGATCTAGTATCTGCTTGCTTAAAAAACATAGAAGAGAATAATAAAGAATTAAATATTTTTCTTGAAGTTTTTAGTGATGCCATAGAACAAGCAAAAAAGTCTGATGAGATGATAAAAGATGGAAAGGGGACAAAGCTTACAGGTATACCAATTGCAATAAAAGATAATATTTTAATAATGGGTAGAAAGGTGAGTTCCGGATCTAAGATGCTTGAAAATTATACAGCAAGTTATGATGCGTTTGTTATCAAAAAATTAAAAGAAGCAGGAGCAGTTTTGATTGGAAGGACAAATATGGATGAATTTGCTATGGGTTCTTCTACTGAAAATTCTGCTTATGGTCCAGTTAAAAACCCTATTGATCCATCTAGGGTACCTGGTGGTTCTTCTGGTGGTTCTGCTGCAGCTGTCGCTTCTGGAATGGCCTTAGGAGCTTTAGGGTCTGACACAGGAGGGTCTATACGCCAACCAGCTTCATTTTGTGGGCTTGTAGGAATGAAGCCTACTTATGGTGTTATTTCACGTTCTGGCCTTACAGCTATGTCTTCTTCTCTTGATCAAATAGGGCCTTTTGCTAAGACTAGCCAAGATGCAGAGTTGATTTTTAATTGTATTGTTGGTAAAGATGAGATGGATTCTACTTCCATTGATTTGAATTCTTTCCCTTATCCCAGGGATAAGGGAAGTTCCCTTATCCCTGGGATAGGGGAAGAAAAAGGGAAGGTTATTGGTGTACCTCGTGATTTCTTAAAAGAAGGTGTTGATAAAGAAGTGTTGAAGAGCTTCGAAGAATCATTGGAGAAATTAAAAAGTAAAGGATATAAAATAAAAGATGTTAATATGCCACTTTTGAAATATTCTTTACCTGTCTATTATATAATAATGCCAGCAGAAGTTTCTACAAATCTTTCACGGTTGGATGGTGTTAGGTATGGGTTAAGAAAAGAAGTTGGTAATATTTTTGATGATTATAAAAAAAGTAGATCTATTGGTTTTGGTTCTGAAACTAAAAGAAGAATAATTCTTGGTACTTATGTTTTGTCTCATGGATATTATGACGCTTACTACAATAAAGCATGGGAAGTTCGTAGAGCTATCATAAAAGAGTATGAAAGTGTCTTTAAAGAAGTGGATTTTGTTATTACACCCACATCTCCTACTACAGCTTTTAAATTTGGTGATAAAAAAGATCCATTACAGATGTATTTAGAAGATATTTTTACTGTGTCAGCAAATATTGCAGGTATCCCTGCTATTTCTATTCCTTTTGGAAAATCTTCTGTTCTGCTTCCTATTGGTATTCAGTTTATTGGTCCATCTTTTTCAGACCAATCTTTATTTGCCATTGAAAAAGATTTAAGAGATAATAAATAATATGAATGCAGCAGATACATATAATAGTAGCAACCCTCTTATAAAAGATTCTGTTCTTGGTTCTAAATTTTTCAATCCAGATTATTTATTTGATCAGGAAAATGCTTTTTTAAGGTTTCTTTTGACAGAGAAAAATTTAGAATATTTATATATAATTCTTTCTCTTTTGGCTATATTTTTTTTGGCTGTTATTATTTATGTGACAATAAGAATGTTTGAAATAAGAAAAAAAGAACACGAATATCTTCATCATGAAATTGCTGAATATGCTCACAATCAAGCTTTAAGAGAAAAAGAATCTCAATCTAATGAAGTTTTTAAAAATCCACGATGGAAGAAAGTTTTAGATTATCTTGTCTCAATAAATGAAAATGATTGGAAATTGGCTATCATTGAGGCTGATTTGATGCTTTTTGATTTACTTGTTAAATTAGAATTTAATGGAGAAAGTTTAGGGGATAAGTTAAAAGAAGCAAATTTGAATAGTTTTCCTAGTCTTAATATTGCTTGGGAAGTACACAACATAAGAAACAAGATAGCCCACGAAGGTTCTTCTTTTGAGATTTCATCACATGAAGCAAAAAGAGTAATTGCTCTTTATGAACAAATTTTTCGAGAATTTGGGTATATTTAAAATTGTTGCGGGGTCACGAATCGAACGTGAGTCTTAAGGTTATGCTTACCACTATAGCTTTCGCTACTCCATCATTTAATGGATTTGGGGTCTGGACTATACCATCTCCTTTTTTGAAAAAAATTAAGGAGTTCACCATCTAGTCTCTACACATTTATCTCTAATTAAATTAAAGAATTTAGCTCGGGATTGTCGTTCCGTCTTTTGACGGAGTAGGATTTCCCCGAATTTGGTGAATACACACTCAAAGATTTCTCTTTGAGGGGCCCATTATGTCGAGCCTTACGAGATACCTCTTCTCTACCCCGCTATATAAGCTATTTTATATTAAATCTATATAATTTGCAACTTGTTTTTGTACTTGTATAATTATTATACCTATGATATATTATCATATATGTCTAAATATGAGTTAAAAGCAAAAGTTCAAGCATTGAGAAGAGAAGGAATTTCAGTTAATGAAATTAAAGATCGACTTGGGATTTCTAAAAGTACGGTTTGTTTTTGGTGTAGAGAAATAATTCTAACAGAAGTTCAATATAAAAAAATAAAAAAAGAGCATATTTTAAGAACACAAAAGGGTAGACTTATTGGTGCTCAAATGAATAAAAATAAAAGACTTGACGCTATTAATCTAGCTAATATTTGGGGAGAAAAGATAGTTAAGAAAATTTCCAAAAGAGAGTTGTTGTTAATTGCTACTGCTTTGTATTGGAGCGAGGGTTCAAAGAGTGGTCGAACTTCAGGTTTTATATTTGTGAATTCAGACCCAGAAATGATATTAGTGATGAAATTATTTTTGATTGAAGTTTTAAAGATACCTTCTAAAGATATTGTTTGTTCAATTCAAATCAATAGAATTCATGAAAAAAGGATAGAAAAGGTCTTGAGTTTTTGGAAAAAACTGCTACACTTGCATAATAGTCAGTTTAGAAAGCCTTATTATGTAAATACTAAGGTTAGTAAAGTATATGATAATTATGAAAATTATTATGGTATATGTAGACTAGCGATAAGAAGGGGAATGAACTTGAAATATAGAATGCTTGGTTTAATTAAGGCAATTAAGGAAGATATTTTGCCGGTATAGTTCAATGGTAGAACAGTGCACTCATAAAGCACAAAAAATGGTTCAATTCCATTTACCGGCACAAAATAAATAAAATACTTTGAAATTATACGAATTTATGTATAATTGGAAGTATGCGATCGTAGCTCAACTGGTTAGAGCACCCGCCTGTCACGCGGGAGGTTGCCGGTTCAAATCCGGTCGGTCGCGCAGAAAAAAACTCTGAGAAATCAGAGTTTTTTCTATGGACTGATTAGATGTAAAATTATGGTATTATTTAGATATGAAAATACAAGTATTGGGTTCAGGGTGTACAACTTGTGAGAAATTATTTGAACTTACAAAAAAAGCTGTTTTAGAACTTGGATTAGATATAGAAGTTGAATATATTGCTGATGTTCAAAAGATCGTAACAATGGGGTTGATGCAAAGTCCTGTTTTGTTGATAAATGACAAGCCAGTTATGGTTGGTTTTTCTTCTAATTTAGAAAAGATTAAAAATTTGATAAATCATCACAATGTTTCAGAAAATACAGAATTATAAATAAAATATAATGAATACATTTTATCTTGTACAATCTTTGGCTGATTATTTAACTTATACAGTTTTTAATATTGATCCAAAAACAATATTGGCTTCATCTGTAAATTTTTTTATTTTTGACACAATAAAGATTTTTATTCTTTTGTCTGTTATAATTTTTGTTGTTTCAATTGTTCGTTCATACTTGCCACCAGAGAAGATAAGAGCAATTTTGTCTCGCAAAAATAAGTATCTTGGAAATATTTTAGCATCACTACTCGGTATAATCACTCCGTTTTGTTCTTGTTCCGCGATACCTCTTTTTTTAGGTTTTATTCAGGCGGGTGTTCCACTTGGTACGACATTTTCTTTTTTAGTAGCTTCACCGATGATAAATGAAGTAGCGTTAGTTTTACTTCTTGGACTTTTTGGGTGGAAAATAGCTCTTATTTATATTGTCAGCGGATTGATTATTTCTATACTTTCAGGAATTGTAATAGGTAACTTAAAGTTAGAAAATCTAGTAGAGCCATTTGTTTATGAAAATTCTATAGATGGTAATATTGATTTACCAAGTATGTCCAAAAAGGAAAGAATTATTTACGCATTAGATTATACAAAAGATATTTTTAAAAAAGTTTGGATATATATTTTAATTGGTGTTGGATTTGGTGCGTTGATACACGGCTATGTTCCTGCTGATTTTTTAGCACAATATGCAGGAAAAGATAAATGGTACGCAGTACCTCTTGCGGTACTTATTGGTATTCCTTTATATTCAAATGCTGCTGGCGTCGTGCCACTTGTATCTGCTTTAACTGAAAAAGGGGTGTCTATAGGGACCACACTTGCTTTTATGATGTCCATAACAGCTTTATCTTTACCAGAATTTATGATTCTAAAAAAAGTTATGAAGATAAAGCTTATATTTATTTTTTCTGGAATTGTAGGGGTTGGAATCATCTTTACTGGATATTTTTTTAATTTAATTCTTTAGTCATCAAGATAAATGAAAGAAAATACAGTGTTCGATTGTATTATATATGAGTATAGAGATTTCGCTTATAGATTACTAATTATTATCAATAAAAGATGATATACTATTTAGATATGATTAAAGAAAAAATAATAAATTTATATAATTCAATCTTAAATATAAAAAAGAAATATTTATATCTTTTTGGGATTATTGTTGTAATTATATCATCAGTTTTCTTATTGCAATTTAATAATTCTACTTATAATTTGGTTGAGGTTAAAAAAGGTAGTCTCGTAGAAGAAGTTTCAGCGACTGGAAATGTTGAATTCCCAACTAAGATTGATTTACGTTTTAAAAATAGTGGTAGGCTAGTTTTGGTGAATGTAAAAGATGGACAGAATGTTTCAAAAGGTCAACTTCTAGCAAAGCAGGATACTTCTTATTTAGATGCTCAGGTTTTGGAAATGAAAGCAGGGATAGAATTACAAAAAGCAAAATTGGACCAATTAATTGGTGGATATTCAAATGAAGAAATAACCCTATCAGAAATAGCATTAGAAAATGTAAAAAAAGATTATATTAACATTAAAACTCAACAAGAAACGCTAGTGTCAAACGCTTATAAGAATTTATTAAATTCTACTCCAGAAGCATTACCTTCAGGAGGACAAAGTGATTATACAGCTCCTACAATAAGTGGAAAT
>LBOM01000006.1 GCA_000989515.1 Candidatus Nomurabacteria bacterium GW2011_GWE1_32_28
TGAAAAAAATATAGAAGGTAGAATAACTATTTCTGTTTATTATACTGGCAATGGTCCTAGCTTTACTACCAGTGGTATAGTAAATGGTAATGGAATTGTAACCACAACGACTCCTCAACCCATTGGAGATTCAGGTTTGTATATAAAATTCCCAAGCACTAGCTCTACAAATGTTACTGAATGGACTATAGATATACCAAATAAAAAAGCATCTAATTACATAACGAACAATAACGCTTATGAAGCAGCACTTAAAACACAAGCTTCTGCGCTTTCTTCAGCTCAGTCTTTGATTGATCAAAAGACTGCTGAATTAGCTTTAAAAAAGGCACCAGCGAGGAATTATGATATTTCAGTCTATGAAGCACAAGTAGACCAGGCAGAATCATTACTTCAAAAAATTGAAGCTCAGAGAAATGAGTTAATGATTTTTGCTCCTTCTTCAGGTTTTGTAACAAAGATCAATGGTGATGTTGGAGAGACAGTAAGTCCAGATATGACGATTGTTTCATTTATACCAGAGGGTTCACTTCAATTAAAGTTGAATATTATAGAAGATAAAATTGTTGATATTAAAATTGGACAAGAAGCAAAAATTACATTTGATGCAATTCCGAATGAAAAATTTATTGCTAAGGTGGTTTCAATTGATCTCGTAGAAACTATTTCGGGAGGTTCTGTCTATTATCAAACAACTATTATCTGTGAAAAACCCGATGAACGTATTAAATCAGGAATGACAGCCAATGTTTTGATAACTACAGATATTTCAGAAGATGTTCTTTATATCCCAACAGTGGCTATACAAAATAAAGATGGAAAAAAAATAGTTCAAGTTTTAGAAAATAAAAAAATAGTAATTAAAGAAGTAGATCCTGGAATAAAAAATTCTATTGGAATGACAGAAATTAAATCGGGACTTTCCGAAGGTGAACAAATAGTTTTATCTAATATTTCTGTTCCTAAGAAATAATTATTATGAATAGGATAGACATCAAAACAGCATTTTTTATCGCATATAAGACTATTGTCAAAGGACATAAATCTACTGTTGCTTTGATAGTTTTTATTCTTTCACTTTCCTTTTTTAATTTGATGTTTGTTTCGGGTTTTCTTTATGGGTTTTCAGATGGAATAATGAAATCAATGATTGATAATGCGACTGCTCATATTATACTTATGCCTCAAGAAGTACCGACTTCAAAAAGTTTTATCTTTGATCAAGATGCGGTTATAGCAGAGATATCTTCAATTCCTGGTGTTGTAGGTGCTGTTAGACATTATCAGCTTGGTGGTACATTGGTTTATGACAAAAACAATGATGGAAATTTTAAATATTCTTCAGCACAGATAATAGGAATTAATCAAGCCGAAGAAAAAAAGATTATATCATTAAATAAGGCCATAGTATCAGGTGAGTTTCCAGATGATTTAAAGAATGATGAAATAGTGTTAGGAGCCAATCTATCTGGAGGTTTTGGTACAAAACAAACCAAAGATTTAGGTGGTGCAACAGTTGGAAGTAAATTACAAATAAATTATTCAAATGGTACTACGAGAACATATACTATCGTAGGGATTTTTTCACTTTCTATGGTTGGTTCAGTTGCTAGTACTGCATTTATTTCTGATTCTGAAGCAGAAAAAGTTCTTGGTACATACAATAATGCGTCAGAAATTTTAATAAGAGTGGACTTAGAAAAGAATACTCTCGAGCAATATATGGCAAGAATTCAAGGATTATTTCCTAATCTTAAGCTTGAAAAATATACAACAAGATTATCTACTGTAGGTATTTTGATTACAGCTTTTAATCTTATTGCAGTTATTGTAAGTATCATTAGTATTATTGTCTCAGCTATAACTATATTTGTGATGATTTATATTAATGCTCTTAGCAAAAGAAGACAAATTGGTATTCTTAAGGCTATTGGAATAAAAGAAAACATTATAGAAGTATCATATATTTTTCAGTCAATTTTTTATTCTATTTTGGGTATTGTTGGGGGATTATTAGTGATTTTTTTAATAGTTATTCCGATAATGGCTGTCAAACCTATTGCTATGCCGTTTGGAAATGCAGTCTTGGTTTATACATCTTTTGGAATTACTATTAATATTGTGAGTCTTATAATTGCTGGGATTTTGGCTGGATATTTACCTGCTAAAATTGTGGCAAGAGAAAATATTTTAAAATCTATCTGGGGTTAATATAGAAATATTATGATTAAAGTAAAAAATCTTGTAAAAACATATTCTGGAGAGATTCCAACATTAGCATTAAAAGATATTACACTTCATATAAAAGAAGGAGAGTTTGTCGCACTTATGGGTAGAAGTGGATCTGGTAAATCAACACTTTTGCATCAGTTAGGCCTGCTTGATACACCGACAAGTGGGAGTGTTGCTATAAACAACATAGATGTGTTATCTCTATCAGACCCAGAAAGAACCAAATTTAGACTTCAATATCTGGGTTATGTTTTTCAAGAATATGCTCTTATTGCTGAATTTACAGCTTTAGAAAATGTATATTTCCCAGCAATGGCTTTTGGAGATAATATTGCAATAGAAAGGGCGACCGAGCTTTTGACCTTAGTTGGATTAGGGGATAGAATGAATCATTACCCAAGTGAGATGTCAGGAGGCGAACAACAGAGAGTTGCTATTGCTAGATCTTTAATAAATAATCCAAAAGTTCTTTTTGCGGATGAAGCTACTGCTAATTTGGATACTGTATCATCGGAGGTTATTTATAAACTTTTTCAAAAATTAAATAAAGAATTAAAACAGACTATTTTAATGGTGACCCATGAGCCAGAAGATAGAAAATATGTGGATAGAGTCATCTTTCTTAAAGATGGAGTAATAGAAGAAGAAAAAAAATAGAATAATACTTAATAGAGATTATAAATAGTGTCGTTTGTTAATTTATTTAGTAAAATATTAAAAAGTATAAAAATTATTAAAATACTGATATAATATATATTATGATTAATCAACAATTAACTAATTTTATAAGACAACAATTAAATGCAGGTTCAACAAAAGAAAAAATAACTAAAGATCTTTTGTCTGGTGATTGGAGTGACCAAGACATAAAAGAAGGATTTGAAGCTATTGTTGACATACCCGTTCCTTCAGCTCCCAAATCAGAGCTAGTAGCTGATCAGTCTTTGTCTAAAGTTCCTACATCAGCCATAAAACAGGCATCCGTTTCAAATGAGATAGGTGACAAAATCTCAGTTTCTATACCAACTCCAACTTTAACGATAGATTCAAACACAGCACTAGCTGGAACACCAAAAACTAGTTTAAATAAGGTAGATTCAATCATTGCATTAAATCAAAAATTAAATCCAAGTTTACATTTTAGTCCAATTTCAGAAGTTGATGTAGACACTGGTCAGGATTCTTCTTTGATTAATAATGATACACAAACTAAAACTAAAATAAAGTTTAGTTTTAGTAAAAAATATCTTTTTATTATTTTAATATTATTACTATTAATACTAGGTGTAGTTTATATTTTCTATTTTAAAGAGAATCTGAAAGATTTACCAGTTTTTAGTTATTTTTTGTAGATATTATTTTGTAATTCACCTCCTCTGATATAATTTTGCATCATTCCTTTCATTGGTCCATTGTGAAATAACAATGTATCATTAAGCCCTATCTTATCTGTCACATATCCAGCCAAGAGAATAGATAGAATGAAAGCTGAGATTATTACTATAGATTTTATTTTATACGAAAAGTCATATTTGCGAATGAGCCATATACCTATTATTAAAGATAGAATAGCCAGTACTGCTGTCCACCATGGAAAATTTGATAATAATTGATCAAATTTATATTGTGCCATTCTACCGTTTGAACGTAAAGAAAATCTTATTAACCCTATTAGAAATGTAGATACAATTATTGAAGATACCAATCCTAAAAAAGTAAAAATAGATCCTATAACAAAATATATTTTAGGTTTCATTTTTATTTTACCTTCATTTATTTGCCCCATTACTCTATTTGTAATATTTTTTAATTCTTCTGACATATTTTTTTCATTATTTTTTTAGCTCTATTAATACGAGTTGCGACCGTACCCATTGGAATTTTTAATATATAACTTATTTCCTCGTATGATTTCTCATCAATATAATATAAAGAAATAGGCTCTGAGTATATAAAAGATATATTTTCTAAACATTTTTCTACCTTTTCTTTTATTTCATTTATTTCAAAATTTTCTTCTATATTTTCCTCACTTTCAAAATCCCAATCTTCTTGTAATGAGGTTTCTTTTTTGTATTTTTTAATTATGTTTATAACTTCATTGTGTACAATACGATAAATCCAACTAGAAAACTTTTTTTTAATATCAAAATTATTTAAATCAATAAAAGCTTTTATAAAAGACTCCTGCACTACATCTTTAGCTTTATTTTTATCTTTAATTAGATTATTTGCATAGCGTATCAATTTATCTTCATAGCGTTTAATTATTATAGTATAAAGATTCTTGTCAGATGTTCTGACTTTTTCTACTATTTCTTCATCTGATAATTCTTCATTTTCTATCATATTTATATATTAACAGTATTTTAATATTAAATACACCAAACCCCGATTTTATTCGGGGTGATGTATTGGTAATAGATTAACGATTTGTAATATTGTTTCTATTCATTCCTCGTCCTAATTTATTTCCCATAGCTTGACCAGAACCATTTTTTAATCCTAGACCAAGCTCTTCTCTGACTTTCTTTGCACCAGCGAGATCACCATTTTCTGCTAATTTATGAGCTTCTGCAAATTTTGCAAAGTTATCTTGATTAACAACTTGTGATACTCTACCTTGACCATTCATAAGACTTTTCCATGCTGTGTAATCATTTGTTTCAAAGGCTTTTTCCATAGCAGTATGACGTTCTATTGAGTAATTAGGGCCTTTTACAGCTGGATCTCCCTTGTATGCACTTGCTTGACTTGTAATAGCTCCAGAAACACCTAAAATCAATGCTAATGTTCCTAAACCTAAAATCATTTTCTTTGTTTTATTCATTTTATTTATTCGTTTAATTTTTAATACTAAATCGACCTTATACTATTATTACAATCCAGATACTATTTTTCTTTCATTTGATTGCTTGACAAGAAAAAACTAATAGTATATCATTCTAATGTAGGTTTGAATGTGTATGATAAAAGACAAAAAAAAAGATAAGATAGATATCTTAGCAAAACGTTTATATTTAGTAGGGGATGTACATCGCATTAAGATTCTTTGTTGTATTATGGAACATAAAAAGGTCTGTGTTTCAGATATCACAAAAGATCTCGGGTCGAATATAGCTATTGTTTCTCATCATCTTCAGGTTTTGGCGAAAGAGGGTATCTTGGTTTCAGAAAGAGAAGGTAAAAAAATATCGTATAAAATAAATAAGAATAGTTTTACAAATGATTTAAAGCGTCTTATTTGTAAATACAGGTAATATTATAATTATTAGTAACTTACGCCAAAGGCAAATAAGCTTATGGCAAAAATTAAAAATATATGAAAAATCATAAAGTAATAGTTTATTCTACGACAACTTGTCCTTATTGTGTTTATGCAAAAGAATATTTTAAAAATAAAGGTGTTTCTTTTGAAGATAAAAATGTTGGTATTGATAGATCAGCAGGGGAGGAAATGGTAAAAAAGAGTGGACAGATGGGTGTTCCTGTTATAGATATTGACGGTGAAATAATCGTTGGTTTTCAGCCAGAAGTATTTGAAGAATTATTAAATAAATAATTAAAATTATTTATAAAACATAAAAAAGAACGATTCAATATATTGAATCGTTCTTTTTTATGTTTTATTTAGTCTAAACTATTTATTTCTTTTTATACTGATACCTCTCCAGAAGGCTGGTCGACTTCTGGTTCTGGTGTAGGTTCTGTGATTTCTTCAACAGTTGTAGTTTCTGTTATGGTAGACTCTTGTATTTCTTCCAAGGGCTGATCAGCTTCTGGTTGTGGTTCTGTATTTGTAATAATAATAGGAATATCTTCGTCTCCGACTCTTACAGTTCTTGTAGTTGAAGATGTTCCTCCTGAAGAATTTGTTGCACTGTATGTAATAGTATAGATACCAGCTATTGATGTATCTACATCACCACTTATTACTACAGCTATCTCACCCTCAATTTCATCTATTGCTAATGCACCTAATTCATTATATGTTGCTCCGAGATCTAGACTTACTACACTTTCTCCATTAAGTGTAGTGATTGGTGTATTTATATCTTCTGGCAAAGATATTGTATCATCACCAGAAGCTACTATTACTTCTGGTGGAGTTATTACTGCACATTCTCCTAATAGAGTTTTTGTTGTCCCATTTGAGACAGAGAAACAATAAGGGTTACCATTTACTTCATCATAGAAGGTGATACCTGTGCGTTTATCCGGACTTCCTATTTTTAAAGTATCAACAACTAAATTTTTTATATATGCTATACCATTTTCAACTTTTACTAAAATATCACTAAAGAACAAACTAGCGTATTCTCCATAATCATTTATTGTATCAGCAGGGGAAGCTATTGTGCCTTTTTCTAGATTTGAAATTTTTATATCAAGTTCTTGAATTGCTTGAACGAGATATGGTACAAGAGGAGCATAAGAAAGTGA